>NZ_JBFHJO010000021.1:0-48561 GCF_041595835.1 Marinobacter sp.
AAGGTAAGGAATCAGAGCAATGCGTCATCGTAAGAGTGGTCGTAAGTTCAACAGGACCAGTGCGCATCGCAAGGCCATGTTCCGTAACATGACTGCGTCACTGGTTGAGCACGAGCTGATCAAAACGACGCTCCCGAAAGCGAAAGAATTGCGTCGGGTAGCTGAGCCGTTGATCACGCTCGCAAAGAATGATTCGGTTGCAAATCGTCGTCTGGCGTTCGCACGCCTGCGTAGCGATGCAGCGGTAGCCAAGCTTTTTAACGAGCTGGGTCCCCGTTACAACGAGCGGCCGGGTGGATATCTTCGTGTCCTGAAGTGTGGCTTCCGCGCTGGTGACAATGCCCCTATGGCATTTGTTGAGCTGGTCGGTCGTCCTCTGGACATCGAAGCGGAAGAGGTGGGCGATGACGAGTAAAATCGTTTAGTTCACTTCTTAAAAAACCGGGTTCCGTCAGGTTCCCGGTTTTTTTGTATCTGGAATCTGGGTTTGTTACGAGTTATCGGTTCGGGGCTTGCGTGGCTCCGACCGCGCCCTATGTTTTATATACTACTTTTCCAGCATAGATTTCAGATATTTCCCGGTATGGGAGGCGGGATTGTCAGCGACGTCTTCGGGTGTCCCTTCCGCAATAATCATCCCTCCACCCGATCCTCCTTCCGGGCCCAGGTCGACGATCCAGTCGGCCGTTTTTATAACGTCCAGGTTGTGCTCGATTACCACAATGGTGTTGCCGTGGTCCCGAAGCCGTTGCAGGACGTTTAACAGCTGCTGTATGTCGTAAAAATGCAGGCCGGTGGTTGGTTCATCAAGGATATAGAGCGTTTTTCCGGTATCGCGCTTTGAAAGTTCCTTGGCGAGCTTTACTCGTTGGGCTTCGCCACCCGATAGCGTGACGGCGCTTTGGCCTAAGCGGACGTAGGAAAGGCCCACGTCGATTAAGGTCTGAAGCTTTCTGGCGAGGAATGGTACAGCATCGAAGAATTCACGACCTTCTTCAACGGTCATGTCGAGCACTTCGTGGATGTTCTTGCCTTTATAACGGATTTCCAGGGTCTCTCTGTTGTAGCGTTTCCCTTTGCAGATATCACAGGGTACGTACACGTCAGGCAGGAAGTGCATTTCTACCTTGATAACGCCGTCGCCTTGGCAGGCTTCACAGCGGCCTCCTTTGACGTTGAATGAAAAACGCCCGACTTTATAGCCCCTTGATCGGGCTTCCTGTGTACCGGCAAATAATTCCCTGATAGGTGTGAAAAGGCCAGTATAGGTAGCCGGGTTAGATCGTGGTGTCCGGCCTATCGGACTTTGATCTATGTCGATGACCTTATCCAGGTGATTCAGTCCTTTCAAGCCCTTGTAAGGGCCGTGATTCAGGCTCGTCGCTTTGTTGAGTTTGGCCGCCGCGACAGGGTAGAGCGTGCTGTTGATAAGCGTTGACTTGCCTGAGCCAGATACGCCGGTTATACAGGTCATCACTCCGAGTGGCAGCGTGAGAGTGACGTCTTGAAGGTTGTTTCCTGTTACACCAGTGAGTACCAGCTGCTTACCATTGCCCTTATTACGTTCACGGGGTATTGCGATGCTTTTTGCGCCACTGAGGTATTGGCCGGTCAATGAGCCTTTATTGGCAATGATGTCTGCAGGTGTGCCTCGGGCAACAATTTCCCCGCCGTGGACGCCAGCGCCAGGCCCAATATCGATGACGTAGTCCGCTGACCGGATCGCATCCTCGTCGTGCTCTACGACGATTACGGTGTTGCCCAGGTCTCGGAGGTGGGTGAGGGTGGCGAGTAATCGGTCATTATCTCGCTGATGCAGGCCAATTGATGGTTCGTCGAGGATGTACATTACACCAACCAGGCCCGCGCCGATCTGGCTTGCAAGGCGAATTCGCTGTGCTTCACCGCCGGAAAGGGTGTCGGCACTGCGTTCCAACGTCAGGTATTCCAGGCCAACATTAACCAGGAACTGTAGTCGCTCTCTCACTTCTTTCAGTATTTTGTCTGCAATTTCACCCTTCCGGCCAGGGAGTGCAAGTTCTCCAAAATAGCGATGGGCGTCACCAACTGGCATGCGCGTAATGTCCGGAAGATTCTGTTCCTTGATGAAGACGTGTCGGGCGCTCTGACGTAAGCGGGAGCCGTGGCAGTCTTTGCAAGGTTGGGTGCTCAGGTTTCGTGCGAGCTCTTCCCGCATGCTTTGAGATTCGGTTTCCCGGTACCGTCGTTCAAGGTTTGGCAGTATGCCTTCGAATGGGTGGGATTTTTCCATGATCTGCCCGCGGGAATTTACATAGCGGAAAGAGATTTCGTCGGTACCGGAGCCGTGAAGGAGCGTTTCACGGAAATGTTCGGGAAGTTGCTCCCAGGGAGTTTCAAGGTCGATGTCATAGTGCTCCGCAACGCTCGAGAGCATTTGGAAATAATAGACAGCACGACGGTCCCAGCCTTTGATTGCACCGGAAGCGAGGGTGGCTTCCGGATGCTGAATGATTTTTTCAGGATCAAAAAATTGGCGAACACCCAGGCCGTCGCAGGTTGGGCAAGCCCCGGCTGGATTATTGAAGGAAAATAAGCGGGGCTCAAGTTCGCTTAAGGAGTAGCCGCATTGGGTGCATGCGTATCGGGCGGAAAATGTGTGTTCATCTCCTTCGCCGGTCATGGGGGCAACCAGTGCAATACCGTCCGAGAGTTCTAAAGCTGTCTCAAAACTTTCAGCGAGTCTTTGCTCTAAGCCTGTTTTAACTTTGAAACGGTCGACAACAACGTCGATCTGGTGTTTTTTGTTTTTTTCTAAGTTGGGTACATCATCAATGTCGTAAACCTTACCGTCCACTCGCAGGCGGATAAAACCCTGGCTGCGCATGGTGTCAATAACCTGGAGATGTTCACCTTTACGGTCACGTATGATTGGCGCCAGAATCATCAGTTTGCTGTCTTCGGGCATGGCCAGAACCTGGTCTACCATCTGGCTGACAGTTTGTGCTTCCAGAGGTTGATGGTGCTCCGGGCATCTGGGCTCACCGGCGCGGGCAAACAACAGTCGCAAGTAATCGTATATTTCGGTGATGGTGCCCACGGTTGAGCGGGGGTTGTGAGAGGTGGACTTTTGCTCAATGGAGATGGCCGGAGACAAGCCTTCGATATGGTCGATATCGGGTTTTTCCATCATCGAAAGAAACTGGCGGGCATAGGTGGACAGCGATTCCACGTACCGCCGCTGGCCTTCTGCGTACAGCGTATCAAAGGCTAACGATGATTTGCCGGAACCGGAAAGCCCGGTTATTACAACCAGTTTGTCCCGCGGTATATCCAGGTCGATATTCTTAAGGTTGTGGGTGCGAGCACCCTTGATCTGGATATGGTCCATAACACCTCGCGTCGGTAAAAGCGCCCAGTATATCGCGTTCCAGCGGTCTCGGCTAAGTTGTGACCTGAACAGTTATTGCATCCCATTGTGAGTAGTCCCGTCATCTTCCGGCTTCTGGTACAATGCGCGGCGCGCAGCTTTAGGCTGTCAATACACTCATCCAGTCCGGCACGGGTTAGCATGAACGCGCTTGAAAAACGCTCAGTAGTGGCTCTGGCTTCGGTATACGCCATGCGTATGCTTGGGTTGTTTATGATCATGCCGGTCTTTGTTTTGCTCGGTAGTGATTTGCAAGGCGCAACACCGGCCCTGATCGGTTTTGCAATTGGCGCTTATGGCCTGAGCCAGGCGTTACTACAGATTCCGTTCGGTTTGATGTCGGATCGCGTTGGCCGCAAGCGCATGATCTACATCGGTCTGGTGTTGTTCGCAGCGGGAAGTGTGCTGGCCGGCGCAACGGATTCTATTTATGTAATTATTATTGGTCGGCTCCTTCAGGGTGCGGGTGCTATTGCCAGCGTACTGATGGCGATGTTGAGTGATCTGACTCGGGAAGAGCAACGCACCAAGGCCATGGCTACGGTGGGGATCTCCATCGGATTGTCGTTTTCTGTTTCGCTTGTTATTGGGCCTCTACTGGGTTCTCTGTGGGGCTTGTCCGGAATTTTCTACACGACAGCCGTATTGGCATTGTTGGCCTTGGTTGTCGTTGCGAAGGTCGTGCCTACGCCGCACCAGCACAAGCTCAGTGCCGACACGCATCCGGCTCGCGAAATGGTTGGTAAAGTGTTGGTTGATGGTCGGCTGTTACGGCTCGATTTTGGTATTTTTGCTCTGCATTTCACGCTGACGGCGTTGTTTCTGGTCTTCCCGACCATGCTACAGGATCAATTGGGGCTGGCGGCTACTTCTCATTGGTGGTTTTATCTCTCTGTTATGATTACCTCCTTTTTTGCTATGGTGCCGTTTATCATCCTTGGCGAGAAAAAGCGTAAAATGAAGCCTGTGCTGTGTGGCGCGATCGCCCTGCTGGCTCTGGCAACAGCCGGGCTTACCGGTGTGACTGGCAGCCTTGGGCTGGCGTGGGGTGTGCTGTTCTTTTTCTTTATGGCGTTTAATTTATTGGAAGCCAGCTTGCCTTCTCTGATCAGTAAAGAGGCACCGGCAGCCAGTAAAGGGACAGCTATGGGGGTTTATTCAACCTCTCAGTTCTTTGGCGCCTTTCTCGGTGGTGCGTTGGGCGGTTATTTGTTGCAGGTTGCCGGCCTGGAAGGTGTGCTCTGGTTGATGGTCGGGGGGCTGGTTATTTGGTTAGTGGTAGCGCTTACGATGCCCACTCCAAGCTATACCACCAGTTTTGTTGTGCAGTTACAGCATGCGGTGGCGGCCACGCTGGATGAGATTGACCAAGGCTTGCGTAACCTCCCGGGAGTTGCGGACGTGGTTATTGTAGAAGAAGCTGCTACGGCCTATCTGAAGGTGGACCGTCAGTACTTTAATGAAGATCAGCTTGCGCGTCTGGAGTTTGTGCGGCAGGGTGACAATACTTAAACATTGAATGTCTGCATGGAGCGCAGATGTTCGGCGAAAAAATACCAGGAGCAGAACATGGCACGAGGCATAAATAAGGTAATTCTTATCGGTAATCTGGGCCAGGACCCGGATACCCGATATACCCCGAATGGAAATGCAGTCGTCAACCTCACGTTGGCGACTGATGAAAGTTACAAGGATCGCCAGACCGGGCAGATGGTACCGAGAACAGAGTGGCACCGGGTTGTTCTTTTCGGGAAGGTTGCAGAAGTAGCTGGCCAGTATCTGCGTAAAGGCTCAAAGGTTTATATCGAAGGTCGTCTGCAAACCCGTAAATGGCAGGGGCAAGATGGCCAGGACCGTTATACCACGGAGATTGTGGTGGATATCAATGGTCAGATGCAGATGCTGGATAGTCGCGGTGCTGAAGGTGGCATGAATCCGGGTGCTCCTCAGGGGCGGCCTCAGCCACAAGCTCAGGCACCACAGCCGCAATATAATGCGCCGGCTCAGCAACAGGCCCAGCCACAGCAAGGTGGTTATAACAACCCGCCAGCTCAGCCGCAGAGTGGTGCTATGCCAGAGCCAATTGATGACTTTGATGATGATATTCCGTTTTAAAAAGCACCTGAGATCAAAGTGTTGATAAAAAGAACCCGAGCGAAAGCTCGGGTTCTTTTTTGGGCGGAAGTCAACAATGACCAGGGATGGACGTGTGTTATTCCTCCTCTCCATCCGGGTGGTCCAAACCCAGCTCGTTAATTTTTCGCGTTAACGTATTTCTTCCCCAGCCCAGCAGGATTGAAGCGTCCCGGCGGCGCCCGCCTGTGTGTTTTAAGGCGGTCTCGATCATAATTTTTTCAAATTCAGGGACGGCCTTGTCCAGTACACTTTTCTTGCCCCGCTTTAGTTCCTGTTCGGCCCAGCTTCTCAGACCTTCTTGCCAGGTTTGGCCAATGGCGTCATTTTCAGATTCAGCTTGGTCCCGAAGCTCAGGAGGCAGATCGGCTACGTGGATTTCGCGGCCACTGGCCATGACGGTTAGCCAGCGGCACGTGTTTTCCAGTTGACGGACATTTCCGGGCCAGGGCAGAGTTGACAGGTATTCTTCGGCATCTTTGCGCAGCAGTTTGGGTTCTACGGCCAACTCTTTGGCGGCCTGCTTCAGAAAATGCTGAACGAGGCGCGGTATGTCTGCTCGCCGTTCTGCCAGTTTTGGTAAATGAATCCGAATAACATTTAATCGGTGGAATAGGTCTTCCCGGAAGCTGCCAGCATTAACCAGTTTCTCTAGATCTTGGTGCGTTGCAGCAATGATGCGTACGTCAACTTTGATGGGCGTGGTGCCGCCTACTCGATAGAACTCGCCATCTGCCAGCACGCGCAGCAGTCTGGTCTGGGTGTCTGCAGGCATATCGCCGATTTCATCCAGAAAAAGGGTCCCACCGTTTGCCTGTTCAAAGCGTCCCTGGCGAGAGCTTCCTGCCCCTGTAAAGGCGCCTTTTTCGTGACCAAAGAGTTCGGATTCAATCAGGTCTTTGGGGATGGCGGCCATGTTCAGGGCAATGAACGGATTGCGGGCCCGCGGACTGTGGTTATGCAGTGCCTGGGCAACCAGTTCTTTACCTGTGCCGCTTTCGCCGTTGATCAGTACCGTAATGTTGGAATTTGATAGCCGGCCAATAGCCCTGAACACTTCTTGCATGGCCGGTGCTTCGCCAATGATTTCCGTGCTTTTTTGTACGGCTTCTATTTGGGGTTCGGCCGTAGCTCTCTGTTCGTGGCTGTGGGCGATAGCTCGTTTGACTAAAGCAATGGCTTCATCCACATCGAAAGGCTTGGGCAGATATTCAAACGCGCCGGTCTGGTAGCTGGTTACTGCACTATCAAGGTCAGAGTGGGCGGTCATGATGATGACCGGAACGTCTGGGTGCAGTGCGACTATTCGTGATAGCAGCGTGATGCCGTCGATGCCGGGCATACGTATGTCGCTCACGATAGCGTCTGGCCGTTCCTGATCCAGGCGGGCAATGATGCCTTCGCCACTTTCAAATACTCGGGGTTGTAGGCCGGCCTGGCTCAGAGCCCGCTCCAGGACCCAGCGGATACTTTTGTCATCATCGATGATCCAGACGTTTCCCGACGGGTTCATTTAATGTCCTCCAGGGGCAGGAATATTATGAAGTTGGTATTTCCTGGCTCGCTCTCGCATTCAACCAGGCCGTGGTGTTGGCCAATGATGCTTTGGGTTATTGATAGTCCCAAACCGGTTCCAGAAGCCCGACCACTGATCATGGGGTAAAAAATGTTTTGAAGGAGGTCTGGGGGAATACCGGGGCCGTTGTCGATGATGTCGATCCGGCAAGCCAGGCGGTGTCGTTTATGGCCAATGGTGAACTGCCGCAGTGTACGAGTGCGGAAAGTAATCGTCGGCGTTAGAAGGGGGTTGCTGTTTTCGAAAGCCGCCTCCATCGCGTTTCGGGCAATGTTCAGAACGGCCTGTATCAGTTGTTCTTTGTCGCCCGGAAATTCAGGAATGCTTGGGTCGTAGTCACGTTTGAGTTGTACCTTACCCCGGCTTTCGGCTTCTATGAGGGTGCGAACCCGTTCCAGTACTTCGTGGATATTGGTAGGGACAATCTGCAGGGCTTTGTTTGGGCCCAGCATCCGGTCAACCAGGCTGCGCAGGCGGTCAGCTTCGTCAATTATGACTTGGGTGTATTCGCGCTGGCCCTCGTTATCCAGTTCCCGGTCGAGTAACTGCGCAGCACCTCTGATGCCCCCCAATGGGTTTTTAATTTCATGGGCCATGCCGCGGACAAGAATCCGGGAGGCTTCCTGTTGCGAAATAATATCTTCTTCCCGGCTGATGCGTAGTTGGCGATCTCTGGGGTGCAGTTCAATCAAGAGTTCGGTAGGGTCCAGGCAGATGGGGGTTACGGAATAGTCTACGATAAGTCTGGAACCTGTGAGCAGGGCAAACTCGGCTTCGCGGCGGGTGTAAGATTGACCGTTCCTTGCTGCCGCGTGAAGAATTTTCAGGGCATTTCCGGAATCAATAAGAACTTCGTGTAAAGGAATGCCTTGAGTTCGGGTCAGGCTGGTTTCGAACAGGTTTTCTGCTGCTGGATTGAGGTAGCGAATGGTCAGGTCTTCCCCAAGCACCAGCACGGCAGTCGTCAGACTGTCGAGAATACTTTTATACCCTGTTTCCAGAGTGGAGGATGGTCGAAACGACATGCTAGGTTCCCGTTGATCGCTCATGGTCATTACTCTAGGTTTTGCAAAAAACGAACCAGCTTTATTGTGTGACTGAAAAGACGGTTGGCTGATAAGAAAATGGCGCCGGGCGGGGCTGCGAGTGCTTTGGGGTGATGCAGGATGCGAGTAAAGCCTACAGGCGGCCCGGGGCTTGCCCTGTTGCTGCCTGTAGTATGGCTCTATTGTGGTGCGAGCGCACTAAATTGGTGCGGTTAATTTATCGGGCGATAGAAGGGCGGTGAACCGTGAAGTGGATGGTTTGTCCGGTTTTTATCTGTACGCCATCTTCGTCCACAATGTGAGCTGCGGCGCTGTGCGTGCCTCGGTCGATATTTTGTACCGTCACGGAGCCTGAGGTGCTTTGACCGACGGGTTGGCCGTCAAGGGTGACTTCATATTTATGGCCTGGCTTCAGGCCTGGAGTGCTATATACCTCGAAAGTGACGTGGCCTCCGCCGCTGTGAAACGCTTGTTCATCTTGTGGTTGTGAAAAGGCGACGCTCTCATAGGCGGCACCTTCTCGCTTTACCTCTTCCCGAAGTTTTCCTGTCTCGCGTACTGCTTCAGGTTTAGGCAGGGTGATGGTGGTTACGGGCTTTATTTTGACTTCCTTGCCGCCTTCCATAGGTTCATCTGAAAAGGTGACGTTGCCTTGCGCATCCACGTGGCGATAAACCTCTGCCCAGCTGGCTGACGATGCCAGGAGAAAAATACCAGATGTGAGTGCGACAAGTGTTTTCATGATATTGGCCCGTGCTGGTTGATAGGGTTGATTATCTGTCGCGGGGTGAGGCATTTCAACGGTACTTGCCGGTCCCTTGGTTACATCTCGTTAAGAGCTGTGGTTCGTGCTTTTGTTTTGCGGGGTTGAGCACAAAAAAAACCCGCCGAGGCGGGTTTTTTTACTTGCCAGCTTGCACCGGATTGGTGCGAAGACTTAGCAGGAGTAGTACAGTTCGAACTCAACCGGGTGCGTGGTCATGTTGATGCGCTCAACTTCTCCGCGCTTCAGGTCGATATAGCCGGCAATCATGTCTTCGGTGAAGACTCCGCCACGGGTCAGGAACTCGTGGTCTTCTTTCAGGGCATCCAGAGCTTCTTGCAGAGTCTCGGCAACCTTCGGAATGTTCAGAGCTTCTTCTTTCGGCAGGTCGTACAGATCCTTGTCCATGGCATCGCCAGGGTGGATCTTGTTCTGGATGCCGTCCAGGCCGGCCATCATCAGTGCTGAGAAGGCTAGGTACGGGTTAGCAGCCGGGTCCGGGAAGCGAACTTCAACACGACGGGCTTTGGCACTGTTTACGTATGGGATACGGATAGAGGCAGAACGGTTACGGGCAGAGTAGGCCAGCATAACCGGTGCTTCGTAGCCTGGTACCAGACGCTTGTAGCTGTTGGTGGCCGGGTTGGTGAAGGCGTTGATGGCTTTCGCATGTTTGATGATGCCGCCAACGTAGTACAGAGCTTCGTCACTCAGGCCTGCGTAGCTGTCACCAGCGAACAGGTTTTTGCCATCTTTGCTCAAGGACATGTGAACGTGCATACCAGAACCGTTGTCGCCAACTACAGGCTTAGGCATGAAGGTAGCCGTTTTACCGTAGGCATGGGCTACGTTGTGCACGCAGTACTTGAGGATCTGAACTTCATCGGCTTTTTTGGTCAGGGAGTTCGCGCCCACACCGATTTCACACTGGCCAGCTGTCCCCACTTCGTGGTGATGAACTTCGATGGTCAGGCCCATGGATTCCATCGCTGCACACATGGCGCCGCGAAGATCATGTAGGCTGTCTACTGGCGGAACGGGGAAGTAACCACCTTTAACGCCTGGACGGTGACCAATGTTGTTGCGGTCGAAGTCGTCGCCGGATACCCAGGCGGCTTCTTCGGAATAAAGCTCGTACATGGAACCTTGCATGTCGCTCTTCCACTTCACCGAATCGAAGATGAAGAATTCAGGCTCCGGGCCGAACAGCGCGCCATCAGCGATGCCGGTAGATTTCAGGTACTCTTCTGCGCGCTTGGCTACGGAGCGTGGGTCGCGCTCATAACCTTGCATGGTGGTGGGTTCCACAATGTCGCAGGTAATGTTGATAGTGGTTTCTTCGGTGAAAGGATCCAGTACGGAGCTGGTGTCATCCGGCATCAGGATCATGTCGGATTCGTTGATGCCTTTCCAGCCAGAAATAGATGAGCCGTCGAACATTTTTCCGTCGGCAAAAAAATCTTCGCTTACTTCGGTGGCTGGCATGGTTACGTGCTGTTCTTTACCTCGGGTATCGGTAAAACGCAGATCGACCCATTTGACTTCGTGTTCTTTGATCAAATCAATAGTCTTGGACATGGTGCATGCTCCGTAGGTTATACATATTCGTTGTGCCGGATCGTTCAGTGTACTGAGGCCCGATCTGCTTGCAGCTGAGGGAAGTCTATCAGAAGCTGATTATCCTTACCCTTCAATTGCGGCTGTTTGTATCTAAGCAAGGGTCTTGCCAATTTTTCTTTAATTGCACGAGACAGGCTCTCGGCAAGACTTTTAGCGTGTTGCATGGCTGTCTTTCAGTGCACGTTTTTCGAATCTTGCCGCACTAAAGTAGTGCGCCGCCCTGGTAGATGCCTGATAACAGTGCGTCGTGCGATTGGTTACATATTACGCATCAATCTTCATATTAACGCTCTGGACTTTTCGATATACTACGTCCCGCTAAATTCTGCAGGATACCCGTTGTGATTGATAAGCTTAGAAACGTTGCCATTATTGCCCACGTTGACCATGGTAAAACAACCCTGGTTGACCAATTGTTGCGTAAGTCCGGTACTTTGGACCGTAAAGAGCTCGAAAGCGAGCGAGTTATGGACTCTAATGACCAGGAAAAAGAGCGTGGCATTACCATTCTGGCCAAGAATACGGCCCTGAAATGGAAAGACTACGATATCAATATCGTGGATACCCCTGGGCACGCTGATTTCGGTGGCGAAGTTGAGCGAGTCATGAGCATGGTAGACAGTGTTCTGCTAGTGGTCGATTCTATTGACGGCCCTATGCCGCAAACCCGTTTTGTGACTCAGAAAGCTTTTGCCGCAGGCCTTCGCCCGATTGTGGTAGTAAACAAAATTGACCGTCCTGGCGCTCGCCCGGACTGGGTAGTAGACCAGGTGTTTGATCTGTTCGATAACCTGGGTGCTACTGATGAACAGCTCGACTTCCCCATTGTGTACGCGAGTGCCCTGAACGGTATTTCGGGTATGGATCATGAGAACCTGCAAGACGACATGGATGCCGTTTTTCAGGCCATTGTTGATCATGTGCCTGCGCCGGACGTAGATCTGGACGGCCCCTTCCAGATGCAGATCTCCCAGCTGGATTACAACAGCTTTTTGGGTGTTATCGGTATCGGCCGTATCGCACGCGGTAAAGTAAAAACGAATACCCATGTTGTTGCTATCGGTGCCGATGGTAAAAAACGAAATGGCCGTATTCTTAAAATTATGGGCCACTCCGGTTTGCAGCGTGTAGAAGTTGACGAAGCTCAGGCCGGCGACATTGTGTGTGTAAGTGGTCTGGATCAGCTGTTTATCTCTGATACCTTGTGTGATTCGTCCAACGTTGAGGCGTTGCCACCGTTAACGGTCGATGAACCGACGGTTTCTATGACCTTCCAGGTCAACGACTCTCCGTTTGCCGGTAAAGAGGGCAAATACGTGACCAGTCGCAACATTAAAGAGCGCCTGGAAAAAGAGTTGCTGCACAACGTGGCTCTGCGTGTTGAAGAAGGTGATTCGGCGGATAAATTCAAAGTTTCGGGTCGTGGCGAGCTTCATCTGTCTGTGTTGATCGAAAACATGCGCCGTGAAAACTTCGAGCTGGCGGTAGGTCGCCCGGTAGTAGTGATCAAAGAAGTGGATGGCGAGAAGCAAGAGCCATACGAGAACGTGATTGTTGATATCGAAGAGCAGCACCAAGGCCCGATTATGGAGCAGATGGGGTTGCGTCGTGGTGATATGACCAACATGATCCCGGATGGTAAGGGGCGTATGCGCCTGGAATACACGATTCCTGCCCGTGGCCTGATTGGTTTCCGGAACACTTTCCTGACCATGACCTCAGGTACTGGTATCCTGACCTCGACCTTTAGCCATTATGGCCCGGTTAAGCTTGGTGACGTCACCAGCCGTCAGAACGGAGTAATCGTTTCTATGGCAACAGGTACTGCGTTGACCTACTCTCTGGAAACCTTGCAGAGCCGGGGTAAGTTATTCCTTGAGCCTGGCCAGGAAATTTATGAGGGTCAGTTGTGTGGTATCCATAGCCGCGATAACGATCTGGTGGTTAACCCAACCAAGGGTAAAAAGCTGGATAACATGCGTGCATCCGGTAAGGATGAAGTTATTTCTCTGGTGCCACCCATCAAGTTCACCCTTGAGCAGGCCCTTGAGTTTATTGATGACGACGAGTTGGTGGAAGTAACGCCTAAGTCGATACGTCTGCGTAAAAAACTTCTGACTGAAAACGAGCGTAAGCGTGCAGGTAAGAAGTAAGGGTTGATTGGCCGCGGGCAGCGCGGGTATTCACGGTAAGTTCAGGAAAAGCTCTGTCTTTTCCTGCGTGATTGTCTTCGTTGCCTGTGGTTAACCGTATTTAGGATTTTATTTCTAAAGCTCTCTCTTTAAATCAGTGAATGTCCCCGCCAATCTCAGCTAGACTTCCGTTATTCACAAAACGGAGTCCGTCATGTTAAGCCTCTATCCCGAAATCCAGCCGTATGCTCGTCACCGTCTTGCAGTTGATGAGATCCATGAATTGTATCTGGAAGAGTCTGGCAATCCGGACGGCATTCCTGTGCTGGTTGTGCATGGAGGCCCCGGAGGAGGGTGTGAGGATTATCATCGGCGATTTTTCGATGCCGAACGTTTCCGGATTATCCTGATGGATCAGCGTGGTGCTGGGCGGTCGACGCCGCTGGCGGAGTTGGAGGGCAATAGCACGGATAAGCTGGTCGACGACATGGAAACTGTCCGGCAGTTTTTGGGTGTGGATCGTTGGCTATTATTCGGCGGTAGCTGGGGTTCAACCTTAAGTCTTGTCTATGCTCAGGCTCACCCGGAGCGGGTGTTAGGTTTGGTGTTGCGGGGCATCTTTCTATGCCGGCCCCAGGACATCCAGTGGCTATACCAGCAGGGGGCTAGCCGGGTATTTCCTGATTACTGGCAGGATTTTATCGCACCGATTCCAGAAGCTGAGCGAAGTGATATGGTTTCGGCCTATTACCGGCGGTTAACCAGCAGTAACGAGCTTGAGCAGATTCAGGCTGCCAAGTCCTGGTCTGTGTGGGAAGGCCGTTGTGCCACCTTGCAGCCGAACCCCAGAGTGGTGGAGCACTTTGGCCACCCTCATGTGGCTATCGCGTTGGCGCGTATTGAATGCCACTACTTTATGAATCAATCTTTTCTGAAGCCGGATCAGATAATTCAAGGTGCACCCGCGCTTGCCGGGATACCGGGCATTATCGTCCATGGCCGTTACGACATGGTTTGCCCTTTGGACAACGCTTTTGCTCTCAGTAAAGCGTGGCCTGAGGCAGAGTTGCAGATTATTCGGGATGCTGGCCATTCAGCCTCAGAGCCAGCGATAGTGGACGCTTTGATTCGGGGTGTTGAGCAGATTGTTGCGAAAAGTGAGCTGTCAGCGGGTTAGTGCTTAGACTTTTTGTTGAGATGATGGGGTTGCGACCTGCAGACCCCCTCTATACACTTTGGGTCGTTACCGCTTTTTAACCCTGCGAGCTGAACTGCCAAGGGACTAAATGAAAGGATTGATACAGCGAGTATCGGAAGCAAGCGTGACCGTGGAGGGTCGGCAAATTGCCAGTATCGGCAGTGGGCTTTTATTGCTATTGGGTGTGGAAAGGAATGACACATCAAAAGAGGCCAGGGAACTGTGCCGGAAAATTCTCTCTTACCGGGTATTCCCCGATGAGCAAGGCCGGATGAACGTTAATGTTCAGGACTCCGGAGGCTCACTTCTGGTTGTCCCCCAGTTTACTTTAGCTGCCGATACTTCGTCTGGGACTCGCCCTGGTTTTTCTCTGGCTGCCTCCCCCGAGATTGCTAACCATCTTTTTGAAGAATTTGTGACATGGGCGAAAACATGGTTTGGTGCTGATCGCGTGCAAACCGGGAAGTTCGGGGCGGATATGAAGGTGGCATTGTTGAATGACGGTCCGGTAACCTTTTTACTGGAAACCAGTAAAGTGAAATGAACAATTAGATAGATGGAGTAACGCTCAGAATTGGTGCGTTATTTGAGAGTACGGGTTTAGTTGTCCGGATTTTGGATGTAGATCAGATGATTTGATTTTCGTAAGTTCTTGGCTTTAATGGTAATTGTTGGTTTAGGCCTTGATCTTGCCAATAAAAATAGAAAACCGGTGTAAGTGTAAGTGGGCGAAAAGGTTTTGTGCTGAAGTCCGGGGAAGGTTAAAAAATAGCCGTTAAATGTTTGCAAAAAAGCAATTGTTGTATTAAAACAGGATCATCACGTAGAGCTTTAATAGAGTTCTGTAAGTGGCTGAGAATCAAGGCTTGATGTTCGCCTTGGTTGATAAAAAGAAAAGATCGGGCTTTAAGACCCGTCGAAGAACCTGAGTTAACTCACAAAGGAAAATGCAAAATGAAAAAGACAATCCTTGCTACTGCTATTGCAGCCGCAACCTTCTCTGGCGCTGCTCTGGCCCAGGAAAGCAATCTGCCTACCGTTTACGGTAACATTCAGTACGTACTGCAGCACACCAATGTTGATGGTGCTGGCTCTACTGTTGAACATGCTGACAATGGCTCTACTCTGGGTGTAACTCACGAGCACGAAATCGCTCCGGGCCTTACCGGTTTCTTCAAGCTGGAGCTTGAAGGTATTAACGCTGACAATAAGTCGAAAAGCAGTGGTATTGACAGCCTGGACGAGGCTTATATCGGTGTGAAAGGCGATTTTGGTCAGGTGTGGGTTGGCTCTGACGATGGTGTATATGAGCGTGCTGTTGTCATCATTGGTAACTTCCACGAAGTTGGCTCTGACATCTTCTCAGCGGGTACGACTAGCGAAGGCGACCAAATCCAGTATCAATCCCCGTCTTTCGGTGGTCTGGTTCTGGGTGCTGGCGTTCAGGTTAATGGCGACGGTGAAGGAACTAAGTCCTATCCGTACCAGTTGTCTGCAACTTATTCTGTTGATGCCCTGTCGGTTGCATTTGCAATGGATAGCAACGAAGCAGCGGTTGGTTCTAACGAAAACACCTATGGTTTGGCCGCTACCTACGACATGGGTGATCTGAGCCTGGTTGGTGAATATCAGACTCGTTCCGATGATCGGGACATTTACGGTGTGATGGGTGTTTACACTCTGGGCGCTAACCAGTTTGCACTGGCTTACCAGCTGCAAGATATGGACAATGGCGATAAGAACGATACCGTTACTCTGCAAGCTCTGCACAATTTGTCAGACAACATGTATGTTTATGTTGAAGGTTATCTGTCAAATGGCGACAACGCCGCTCAGTATACGCTGGAAGGCGCCTCAGGTGACGAGCAGTCTATCGCAGCTGTTGGTGCTGTTTACTACTTCTGATCAGCTAACCAGCTAATTCAGTAGTATGAAAAACCGGTGACTCAGGTCACCGGTTTTTCTGTTTTTAGTAACCCCGGTTTCAGGAATTTCGAATGGCCACAGAGCTTGAAATCAAACTCACACTGACAGAACAGACCCAGGTTAAAGCGCTGAGGTGGCTGCGGGCTCAACCTGAAGCTTCTGATGGCCCGTGCAAGGTGTTGATCAATCGTTACTACGACACGGCGGATGCAGCGCTCAATGATGCCAAGGCTGCACTTCGAGTGCGTGAAGCGGGAGGCCGGTACATCCAGACCCTGAAAACCCAAGGCGAGTTTGTGGACGGCGCTCATCGCCGAGAAGAGTGGGAATGGGAGTTGCCGAGTGCTGATCTGGACTTGTCCTTACTTGAACAAACCTCGCTTAGCCGTCAGTTGGATTTGACTGAACTAAAGCTGGCCTTTGAGACAAACTTCACTCGTCAGGTTGTGATGTTGAATATTGGTGACGCTGTTATCGAAGTTGCGGTAGATACTGGTGAAATTGTGGGTGATGGTGCGGCTCGGCCATTGCACGAAGTTGAATTTGAGTTGAAATCTGGTCAGCCGGAATTATTGATAACATGGGCCAGGTCTTTGGCGCATGAGGTTCCTGTATTTCTTAATCTGGTGAGCAAGGCCGAGCAGGGTTATCACCTTGCAGGTATTTATCAGCCGAAACTCGGCGCAAGATCGAATGTGCTTTCCGTTACTGAGTTCCTGTACCAGTTAAGTCTGGCCTGGCTTTTGCGAGCGCCTGTCACCTTCTCATCTGATTCGTTGCTGAAGATTGAGGAGGCAGCTCAGACGGTGGGCATGCAGTCGGTCTGGGAGCGGCTCGTATCAGGCTTTGGCGGGAATGAAACCGTAGAGGCGCTGCTGCAACGAGCTCCGGGTATGGGCGAGCTGCAGCTAGCGATCGCTTCTGTCAGGTGACGCTCAGGATAACAGTTACCCGATCGTTCAGAAAAACCGGTCTTTTCCTTGCCTGTTTATGCGTTCTTTGTCTTGTCGTCGCCTTGCAGCTCTCGCCACTTCTTGAGGAACTCTCTATACCTGTCCAGCGCCTCTTCAACCACTGACACTGAGGGGGTTTCGCTGGAACTCACCAGTACGATTAATCCTTTCCCTTCCACTTCCTTGTTGGACGCTGGATGGCAGATCACTTCATTATCATGGTCGATATAGGCTAGTGCGGTGCCAATGCCATGGCGCACAAGGGCGCTGACGATATCAGCCCAGGTCAGGTCATCCAGTTCCAGATCATAGCGGTGGGGATGGTCCTGCTCGTAGTTGAACATGTCTTCGAGAACTTTCTCTGAGCCGGGTGCTACCACTGCCCGCACCATAATTTCCGGATAGGTCCGAACGGGGCGAATAAAGGTCCTGACCCCGAGGGTTTTGAAGCGGTCACGGTTGTTGTCGCTGACACACTCAACGGTTGTTCGGTTGCCAAGGTTGGATTCGCTTAACCTGTGGGCGATATCGAACGTCAGGCTGTCAGAGAAGGGGTCAGATTCATCAGAGGCCAGTACGATGATGTGCTGAGCGTCACCTACATGTGCGGCTTTGAGTGCTTCTGGGTCATTGCCTGCACCATGGAAGTGCACCATGCCGCAATCCCGTAGTTCTGCAGGTAAGCCGCCGGGAAACTTTCGTGTCAGCAGCATGATGGGGACGGTATGGTACTCTGGTATAGAGCGAATTTGAGAGGCGAAACGCATAAAATACTGCTCGCCTCCGCTGCGGGGGGTATTGATGATTACAATGTGGTCTTTCATGTTGTAGATCCAGCGTCCAGTCAGGATTCGTTCGCGGCGGTAGAATCGGTATTCGATATAGTCGCTCACAATTAATGTCAGCAGGGTGATGGCGGCTATGAACATCAACAACACTGTGCTGATTCGTCCAATCGCTGTGACTGGCGCATAGTCGCCATAACCCACGGTTACCAACGTTGTCATGGTAAGCCAGGCCGCCTCAAAAAAAGTCAGAGGTTCAACCAGCCAGAGAATCAGAATCTGAGTGCAAACCAGGGCTGCAAGGGCAAGGAACAGACGTTTGACGCGCTGACGTATCAATCCCCCCATTGGAAGGTGCGACTGTGAATGCTCCGGATTTAGCGGTCGCTTGTTTCTCATCATTGGCGTAGTGGCCTGTTTAGTCCTTGGCGAGTTCGTTATACAGTACTTGGAATATATCAGAGAGATAGGGGAGAGCGTTATGTCGGAGCCTTGGGGATCGTTGCCCGCAGTGCTTGCTGATGATGTATCGGCCTGCTGGTCATCGGTGTTTCCGGATGGAGTGGCTGATTGGCTGGCGAGTGTGCCCGAGACAGACATTGCAGAAGCACTTGCACGTAGCCTGTTTCTCCGGCAAACGCTTGAGCGCCATTCTGACTCTATTCGCGAGGCTTTTGCTGCACGTCCTATCACAGAGCCAACGACGGAAGCCTGGCTGGCTGAACGCTGGGCCAGTTATCTGGAAACCGTCGATTCAGAGCCGGCCTTGCATGTAGCGTTACGACATTTTCGCCGGGAAGTTCAGTTTCGTATTATCTGGCGGGACTTGATGCGGTGGGCCAATCTCCAGGAAACCATGCTGGCCACCAGTGCTTTTGCGGATGTCTGCATTGATGGCGCGCTTAACTGGCTCTATGCCAAGGCTTGTGATGAATTCGGGACGCCGTGGGGCAAAGACCCGGTGACCCGGGAAGATGCGCCCCAGAAGATGGTTGTCATTGGTATGGGGAAGCTTGGTGGGAGAGAGCTGAATGTTTCCTCTGATATTGATCTGATCTTTGCGTTTCCTGCGAACGGTGAAACCCGAGGCGGGCGACGCGCTTTGGATAATCAGCAGTTCTTTATTCGCCTCGGCCAGCGGCTGATCCAGGCGCTGGATCAAATGACGGCAGATGGTTTTGTATTCCGAGTAGATATGCGGCTGCGCCCATACGGACAGAGCGGCGCACTGGCTCTCAGCTTTGCGGCATTGGAGGCCTACTATCAGGATCAGGGGCGCGACTGGGAACGCTATGCCATGGTGAAATCCCGAGTGGTTGCGGGTGACCAACAAGCCGGAGCGGTTTTGATGGAGAGCTTGCGGCCCTTTGTGTACCGGAAATACATCGATTTCAGTGCCTTTGAGTCACTTCGTAATATGAAGGCGATGATTAGTCGGGAAGTGCGCCGAAAAGGGTTGGAGAACAACATCAAGCTTGGCAGCGGTGGAATCCGTGAGATCGAGTTTGTGGTGCAGGCCTTTCAGTTGATTCGGGGCGGCCGTGACCGGGAGCTCCAGCAGCGGGAATTGTTGAATATCCTCAGGGAGCTTGAGGAACTGGAACTGCTACCTTCGTCAGTGGTGAATGAGCTGCGGGAGGCCTATGTATTCCTGCGGGATCTGGAACACGCCCTGCAAGGGATGGAAGATAAGCAAACTCAAATACTACCTGACGATGCACTTTCCCAGGCGCGAATTGCCCGGATTATGGAGTTTGACGACTGGTCAGCCTGTGAAGCCACACTGGCGAGTCACCGAGAACGTGTGGCGAAGCATTTCGCCAATATCATAGCGACCGAAGACGATGAGCGGAGTGGTGATACAGCAATAGATGACGGCTGGTTCGAGCTTTGGCTATCGGAAATGGAAGAGCCCGCAGCTATTGAATGGCTGTCGGAGCAGGGTTATGAGAGCCCGGAAGGCAGCTACAAGTTGCTGGCGGCCCTGCGCGAGGGCCGCACCGTACAAACAATGCAAACCCAAGGACGTAAGCGGCTGAATCAATTCATGCCGTTATTGTTGAGCGCACTTACTGAAGTAGAGAATGCCTCAGAAACACTGGAACGGGTTTTACAGCTGGTTGAGGCCATTCTACGCCGCACAGCATATATGGTGTTGCTGGTAGAAAACCCCGGTGCGCTCACTCAATTAGTTCGTCTGTGTAGTGAAAGTCCCTGGATTGCCCGATTGCTGGCGGAAACGCCGTTATTGCTGGATGAACTGCTGAACGCGGAAAGCTTATACAGTCCGCCCGCCAAAGAAGCCTTGCAGGACGATCTGCGCCAGCAAATGTTGCGGATTCCTTACGAAGACCTTGAAGATCAAATGGAATCTCTTCGTCACTTCAAAAAAGCACACACTCTTCGGGTAGCGGCTTCCGAGCTCAAGGGAACTTTGCCACTGATGAAGGTGAGTGATTATCTCACCTGGATTGCCGAGGTGGTGCTGGATCACGTGGTAGATGTGGCCTATTCGAATCTGGTAAGCCGGCACGGCAACCCTCAGGGGGCAGACGGTTCAACGTGTGATACCGATTTTGCCATTATCAGCTACGGTAAGCTGGGTGGTATTGAGTTAGGGTATACCTCGGACCTGGACCTGGTTTTCGTGCATCAGGCTGACCCTCAGCTATCTACTGATGGAGAAAAGCCGATTGATAATGCCGTTTTCTATACACGGCTTGGGCAGCGAATTGTTCATATCCTCAGTACCCAAACGCCATCGGGGCAGCTTTATGAAGTAGACATGCGCCTGCGGCCTTCCGGTAGCTCGGGTTTATTGGTAAGTACCCTTCAGTCTTTCGAAAAATATCAGCAAAACGATGCCTGGACATGGGAGCATCAAGCTCTTGCACGGGCGCGTGGGGTTGCCGGGTGTCGGGAAACCCTGGCAGCATTTGAAAAAATTCGCCATGAGATCCTTTGCAAACCTCGAGATAAGATGGCACTGCGCCAAGAAGTCGTGGAAATGCGAGAAAAAATGCGCAGTACTTTAGGAACGCCAGAATCAGAGCGTGCAGAGGTATTCCACATCAAACACGATACCGGTGGTATTGTGGATATTGAGTTTATGGTGCAATACCTGATGCTGGCCTGGAGTGCTGAGTATCCGGAGCTGACGCAGTGGAGCGACAATATCCGGCAACTGGAAGAGCTTGGGCGGGCCGGTGTGCTTGAGGTTGCCGATACCGAGAAGTTGCGCGAGGCCTATATCACATTGCGTTCCACCATCCATCGCCGCGCGTTACAGAATCTGAATAGCCAGGTAAACGGTAATAGATTCTCAGAAGAGCGTGACTACATCCAAAGTATGTGGAAAAAAGTCATGCTTATGTAGCAAGCTAAATTTATTTCTGGCGGACTTTCCTGCTAGAATGTCGGTTCCCCGAAAACCGCTTTTTAGGAGCAGAATAGAGATGTCGATGGCTGACCGTGATGGCGTTATCTGGCTGGATGGTGAAATGGTTCCCTGGCGTGAAGCCAAAACCCACGTCCTTACCCACACCCTGCATTATGGCCTCGGCTGCTTTGAAGGGGTGCGAGCCTACAACACCGTGAACGGCCCGGCGATTTTTCGTCTGAAAGAGCATACCGATCGTTTGTTCCGTTCTGCTCATATTCTGAACATGAAAATGCCGTTCAGCAAAGATGAAATTAACGAAGCTCAGCGCGCTGCCGTCCGTGAAAATAATCTGGATGAAGCCTACCTGCGCCCTATGGTGTTTTTGGGTTCTGAAGGTATGGGCTTGCGAGCGGATAACCTGAAAGTGCACGTCATGGTTGCAGCGTGGAGCTGGCCGTCATACATGTCGCCTGAGGCCAAAGAAGCGGGCATCAAGGTGCGGACGTCTTCCTACACGCGCCACCATGTGAACATCACTATGTGTAAGGCGAAAGCTAACGGTAACTACATCAACTCCATGCTGGCACTGAACGAAGCCATCTCTGGCGGCGCTGAAGAAGCCCTGCTGCTGGATAACGAAGGCTACGTGGCTGAAGGCTCTGGTGAGAACATTTTCATCGTTCGTGATGGTGTACTTCACACGCCTGAACTGACTTCTTGCCTGGAGGGCATCACCCGCGCGACCATCATCGATTTTGCTAAGGATCTTGGCCTGGAGGTTAAAGAGCGCCGCATCACTCGTGATGAAGTATACGTTTCGGAAGAAGCTTTCTTCACTGGCACTGCCGCTGAAGTGCTGCCGATTCGTGAGCTGGATGGTCGTACCATTGGTGAAGGCAAGCGTGGCCCGATCACTGAGAAGCTCCAGAGCATGTATTTTGATGCGGTTAAAGGTAAGCTGGCTCAGCATTCTGAGTGGCTGACACTGGTGAAGTAATCTGGTTTATATTGTCGGTTAGATATGAGGCCGCCCTTTTGTGTTCAGAGGGGCGGCTTTTTTATTGGCGCTGTCGGCGAAAATTTTGTGGGAGCCTTCCTCTATGAGCGAAGCCGAAAAAGTACGCATAGAAACTAAGGACGTTATTGCCTTCGTCGCGTCTGAATATGCCGAGGCCTTTGATCCCGCTTGGTTTAGTCCTGACTCATGGGGAGATCGCGCCGAACCTGTCTCGGCTGGTGGCCGCGGAAGTGCGTGGTTTGTTCTGCGCCCGGAACGGGACTGGGTGTTGAGACATTATCGGCGTGGCGGGCGGATGGCCCGCTTTAACGAGCGAGCTTATTTTTACTCTGGAGAAGGCAATGTCAGATCTTTTTCAGAGTTCCAGATATTACAGGACATGGCTGGGATGGGGTTGCCTGTGCCTCGGCCGATTGCTGCGGGATACCGCCGCCAAGGATTGTTCTATAGCGCATCAATTATTGTTGAACGTTTAACGGACGTTGTTCCTTTAGGCGAATTATTGAGGGGGGGAGAGGATAGCTCTGACATCTGGGCACGGGTTGGACGCGTGCTTCGGCAATTTCACGATGCAGGAGTTTTTCATGCAGACCTGAACTGCTTCAATATTCTGGTCGGCAAGGACAAAGTGTATCTGATCGACTTTGATCGAGGTGAATTTCGCCAGTCCTCGATAGTCGCAGGGACGGGCTGGAAGGAACGCAACTTGTCTCGTTTGAAGCGGTCAGCGGTCAAGCTCTTAGAAAAGGAGGGCGCTATACAGCAACACTTCTCAGAATTCTGGGCTACATTGTTGGCTGCTTACCGCGAGTGAGCCTTTGCTAGTCACTGGCTTCAGTCGTCATTACCCAGAATATAACCAACATGAACGCATATATCATTGCTCCACTGTTATGCTCAAAAAAAGCCTGGGTCAGACTGAAGATCACATAACAGGTGCAGAGAATCGTTCCTGCGAGTGCAAGTGGCTTCTGGTTTAACGAGCCTGTATTGGTAATCTTTATAAAAGTTATGAGAGGTAAAACATACAGCAAGATCAGAGAGAATAGCCCTAACCCACCTCTTTTTTGCCAACTGTCGAGAAAGTCATTGTGTGCATGCCTGTACTTCTGAATCTCTGGATCAAACCCCTTTTTTTTGACGAGTCGGCGCTTTTGTTTTTCTACTTCGATCTCTCCCCAGCCGATTAGCGGGCGTTTCATCCCAAGAATGATTGCCGCTTTCCACATCTCAAGCCTTGCGCCGACAGAGGTTGTTGATTTGCCGGTTTCGAAGTAATTATTAACTTCTGTTATGGCTTTATTGACCCGCTGGTGGACACTGGTTTCGGGTGCAAGTGCTAATGAGGCAATTGCCGTGCAGCTAATTAAGCTGATGGCTATAAGTGACCTCTTGGTGAAGTAAGCTCGGATGGTGTACAGATATATGGTGAGTACGATGGGTAGAGCTATCCATCCGCCTCGACTGCTGGACAATAATGAAGCTGTAATGCCTCCTGCGACACCAAGAACCATTAGAGCTTTAAAAGCGATCCCTTTTTTTTGTTGGGTAGCCCAAAAGAGTCCGGCCAGGCTCATAAGCCCAAATAACATTCCAATATTTCCGTATTGGATCGCTAGGGTATCGCCATGCGCTCTACTCAGGCCATCCCAAAAGACCTGTTTGACGGCCCATAAGCCACCTAAAAAGGCACCAGTTGCTATGCCGACCCAAGCGAACACTGGCTTAGGAGGATATTTGGCTAAAAAAGGCAGGGCCATCAGCGCAAATATGAACCTGCTAGGGCGATCTAACGCCCGGAATTCAAGGTTGTGTATGAGAACTCCGGCAAAAGTCACTGTGAAAAATAATATGAATACCATGGAAAGAGAGCGATAGCTCTTTCCGGGGATGCCGGGCTTTTCTGGCAAAGCGTAACTGACTAATGCCAGTAGCAAGAGAAGTGCCGGCCCCCAGGAATATCCGGATGGCGCGACCAGTGTCAGGCAACCAAACAAGAAAACCGACAAGGATGATAAAAACGTCATTCGGTGCAAAGCGTATTGTTTTGGTTGATTTTTCCCACGTTCCCTTCGTAAGTGCGCATATTTCGAGCTGTCTGGATAATGATTTCGTAACCCAGATTTTTATAGAAGCGTAGCTTTTCGATGACGTCCAGATCTGGTGATACATTTCGGTAGTCCGAGGTATCACCCTTGGTGATTGTTCCGTCCAGATCAACTACCAGCTTTTTCATAATGACATTTCTTTCAGAGATTTGATGCGTGAAATATTTACGCCACCAGCAGTACCGTTGTATTTTCCCCCAATCAGGACCGCCTGCAAGAGTTTAGACGCGCCTGCAGCCTCCATATCACTCCCCTTATCTCCAATCAGAATGCACTCTTCCGGATCGAGATCGAACTCCTCAATCCCCATCAGGATCATCCCCGGCTTCGGCTTTCGGCAGTCGCAGTTCCTTTGGTCCTCAGGGCCGAAGTCTGGGTGGTGAGGACAATGATAGACCTTGGTTATGGTCACACCCTGTTCCTTAAAACAATCCACCATCCAATCGGTCAGCTCCTGGAACTGCTCTTCGGTATACATGCCGCGGGCGATGCCGGACTGATTGGTAACCACAATCAGCAGATATCCCTGATCCTGAAAATGTCGGCAAACCTCGAATATGCCATCCACAAATTCGAAATCTTCTTTTCGGTATACATAGCCATGATCTACGTTGATCACGCCATCCCGATCCAGAAATACGGCTTTTCGGGTCATAGATTCTGTTCCTGAACGCAGCGGATCAGCATGCTGGTTACTTGTTCCGTCGTTATGTTCTGCATCAGTTCCCGTCCTTTAAGGCGTTGTCCCCAGCTGCTTTCCTCGGGTGTTTCTCCACGGAGCTCTTGTAGAGCTGGGGTATACGCGTCGACAACATAGCGCTGCCAAAGATAGGGGCCTGTTCGTTTCGGGTTGCTGTGCGCATAGAGGCCGATCACCGGTGTTCCTGCCGCTGTAGCCATGTGTGCAGGGCCTGTGTCCGGCGCAATTACAAGATCTGCTGCGCCGAGCAAAGCGAATAGTTGCTTCAGGTTTGATCGCCCAACAAGATTTTTCAGGGGTTGGTCTGCGTGCTCCTGAATTTTTTCAGCTAACGCCTGTTCATGTTCACTTGGGCCGCCGCAAAGGTAAACTGCGAAACCAAGGGAAATGGCATAGTCAGCTACTGCTGCATACCGGTCAGCCAGCCAGTTCCTTTCAAGGTTTGATGCCGAAGGAGTAATCACCAGGTGTTTGTTTTTTGTGGGATCGAGTTGAGTTTTAGCCCAGAGGTTGTCTTCCGCAGTGACAGGAATGCGCCAGGCTGGTGGGCCGAGAGGAATGTCTAACGCCTTCTGGAACTGTCGAAAATTATCCAGGACATGAGGCTTGTCTGTTGGCTCGATACGCTCGTTAATGAACAGGCTGTGGAGCTCCTTACTTTTCGAACGGTCATAGCCAATTCGCCGGTCAGCTGAAATACATAAGCTCGCAAGGTTGGCTCTCAGGGCAACTTGCATGACCAGCAAGGCATCGAATCGTTTGCCTTTGAGCTGGTGCCGGAGATTGCGGTAGGCCGCGAGCCCCTGTTTTTTGTCGAATACCACAAAATTTACACCCTTCATGCCTGCCATTAAAGCCGCTTCGGCTTTGCCGATCACCCAAGTAATCTCGGCGTCAGGGTAGTGTTTTCGGATAGCGTAGACCACCGCAGCGGCGTTGCAGGTGTCGCCGATAGCAGAGAGGCGGAGCAGGCATATAGACCGGAGTGATGACAAATCAGCCTCGAACTTTTTTGATCAGCCCGGTAGTGGAACGCCCCTCAAGCGTCGGCAAAATAGCAACTTCGCCTCCGCTTTCCTGAACAAAGTCGGCACCTATAATAGTTTCGATGGTGTAATCGCCACCCTTGGCCAGAACCTGTGGCCTGACGCGCTTGATCAGTTGTTCTGGAGTGTCTTGCTCTTCTGGCCGGTCGCCAAAAGGTAGCACCCAGTCCACGCAAGCAAGGGCAGAAAGTACATCCATCCTGTCTTCTAATGAGTTGACCGGGCGTTCTTCGCCTTTGAGCCGGCGCACTGAATCGTCGGAATTCAGGCCAACAACTAATCGGTCACCCAGCGCTCGTGCCTGCGCCAGATAACGAACGTGACCAGCATGGAGGATGTCGAAGCAGCCGTTGGTAAAAACAATTCGTTCACCTTGCCTGCGAGCATAATCAATGTGGAGCAGGCTCTGCTCCACACTGGGGTGGTAGCCGCTGGTTTTGGACGACCATTGCTGGCTAGCCCTTGCTGCCAGCTCCTCTGGGGATACGGTGGCTGCGCCAAGTTTTGCAACGACGATACCTGCGGCAAGATTGGAGAGCCAGGCTGCATCTTTTAACTCGAAACCTGCGCTAAGTAAGGTGCCAAGGGTGGCAATGACTGTGT
This sequence comes from Marinobacter sp., assembly GCF_041595835.1. Lineage (GTDB taxonomy): Bacteria > Pseudomonadota > Gammaproteobacteria > Pseudomonadales > Oleiphilaceae > Marinobacter. The sequence continues at coordinate 26,399 of NZ_JBFHJO010000021.1, forward strand.
CACCGGCACCGGTGACGTCACTCACCTCTAGAACTTCCGCCGGAAAATGATGATGCTCATCCTGAGTGATCAGGCTCATACCTTGTTCGCTACGAGTCAGCAGCATGGATTCGATGCCTGCTTCGGACAGTAAAGCCCGGGCAGAGGCTAGCATGTGCTCTTCTGAGGATGCGTCACCACCGGCAGCTTTGAACTCTGCCAGGTTTGGCGTAATTACGGAAGCACCTCGGTATATGGAGAAGTCTTTGCTCTTAGGGTCTACCAGGACCGGTTTTCCTGCACTCTGCGCGGTATGAATGAGGTCACGAATACACGCGAGTGTTCCTTTGGCGTAGTCACTGATGATCACTGTGTTGTAATGATCAACAAGGTTTATGTAACGCTGCTTCACACTTTCTGCCTGGGCTGCGGAGAAGCTGTCTTCCATATCCAGCCGAACCATTTGCTGGTGGCGGGAGATAATACGGGTTTTAGAAATGGTGCGGGTATCATCTGTCGCCAGTAGTTCGGAGTGCACTCTCTCCTTTACCAGAAGATCTTCCAGCAGCCGGCCATCAGCATCGTTGCCTATAATTCCAAGAATAGCTGCACGGCCATCAAGGTGAGCAATGTTTCTCGCTACGTTTGCAGCCCCACCAGCCCGATCTTCAGTGTGAGCAACTCGTACTACCGGTACCGGTGCTTCGGGGGAAATCCGGTTCGTATCACCAATGAAATAGCGATCAAGCATCACATCGCCTATGACCAGCACTGAGGCGTTCTGGAGCTGATCTAACCGGGCTAAGTCAAACATCAGTCAAGGCCTCCGGATAACACGACTTCATCCAGGGCCTCACATAACCAGTGCCCAATGAACATGTGAGCTTCTTGAATTCGCGCGGTTTCGTCGGACTTGATAATGATTGCCTGTTTGGCAATATCTTTGACTTTACCTCCGTCCCTGCCGGTGAGGGCAACCGTGTTGGCCCCGAGCTCATTGGCCGCTGCGAGGGCACGATTGATATTTTCACTTTGTCCGGAGGTGGTTAATCCAATCACTAAGTCGCCTGGTTTGCCCAGCCCCAGAATCTGCCGCTCGAATACCGTTTCGAACTCATAGTCGTTTGGGTGTGCCGTCAGAATGGAGGTGTCGGTTGTCAGAGCAATGGAGGCTAAAGGTCCACGTTCTTTTTTGTATCGAACCATGAATTCTGCAGCAAGATGCTGTGAGTCTGCAGCGCTGCCGCCATTACCCATGAAGATGACCTTGCCGCCTTGTTTCAGGCACTGTCGTGTCGATTCAAGCAGTTGCTTTGCCTCTTCCTGATGTTGCTCCAGGACAGCAAAAGTTTTGCGGTGCCGTTCTAAAGCGTCGAGGTAGCTGCTGGGCGTGGACATGAGAGCCTCCGGATTGAACAATCTCAAGGTCGGGTCGGTGCAAGTGCACCAACTGAAAGGGCGAAGTGTAACATGGCGCCTAAGGGCGTCCCATATGCTTTTTGCGAACTCAGGCGCAGCGAATCAGGCGTTTGTTGCGGCTTTCTGTCGGGGTTTACCCTGTAATGCCGGGTTTTAGGTGTTGATAAAAGAGGTTAGTATTGTCTCTACATTAGGGCCCGTTTTCAGGGCCTGCCCGCATAGCCTTTTCAGGAGCCTTACTTACCATGATTGTCGTCACTGGCGGAGCTGGTTTCATTGGAGCGAATATTGTCCATGCACTGAATCAGCGTGGAGAGACAGATATTCTTGTTGTCGACGACCTGACCGATGGTGTGCGTTTCCGGAACCTTGCGGAGTTAGACATCACAGATTATATGGACAAACGCGAGTTTCTGGAGCGGGTTGAAGCAAATAACCTTCCTTCCGGGATAAGAGCTATTTTTCATGAGGGGGCCTGCTCAGACACGACCGAGTGGGATGGCCGGTTCATGATGGAAAATAACTACACATACTCTAAGGTATTGTTGCACTGGTGTTTGGATCACAAGGTGCCTTTCCTGTATGCGTCTAGTGCTGCGGTCTATGGTGCCAGTAGTGAATTTCGCGAGGTGCGAGAGTGTGAACGGCCGCTGAATGTTTATGGATATTCTAAGTGGCAGTTTGATCAGTACGTGAGGAAGGTCCTGCCAACCGCACAAAGCCAGGTTGTGGGGTTCCGCTATTTCAATGTGTACGGCCCGAGAGAACAGCACAAGGGTAAGATGGCCTCTGTGGCCTATCATCTGCACGAACAGATCAAAGCGGGCCAGAATCCCAAGCTGTTTGAAGGTTGGGATGGTTATTCTGATGGTGGCCAGCAACGTGATTTTGTCTATGTGGATGACGTCTGTAAGGTGAACCTGTGGTTTTATGACAACCCTGGCCAGTCCGGTATTTTTAATTTGGGCACAGGGCGGGCTCAATCCTTTCTGGATGTCGCCGAGGCCGTCATCCAATATCATGGAAAAGGTAGCGTAGAATTTATTCCCTTCCCGGATGAGTTAAAAGGCCGCTATCAAAGCTTTACCCAGGCGGATATTACTGCCCTGCGTGATGCTGGTTATACGGCCCCGTTTACCGATGTTGCTGGAGGCGTTTCCAGTTATCTTTCTTGGTTAACTCGATGAAGTATTTGGTGGTTGGCCCCTCTTGGGTCGGTGACATGGTAATGGCGCAGGCGCTATTTAAGTCTCTGAAACAGCAAGACCCAGAAGCAGAAATAGATGTTCTGGCTCCAGGATGGTCGCTGCCAATTATAGCTCGCATGCCGGAAGTGAACGAAGGTATTGCCGCTCCATGGAAAAGTGGAGAGCTGGCGTTGAGGTTGCAATGGAATTTAGCGCGAACTCTCAAAGGGTACAGCAAGGCCATCATCCTGCCGCGCTCATTTAAGTCTGCGTTGATCCCTTTTTTTGCGGGTATTCCTGTTCGAGTTGGCTTCAGTGGCGAGGGCCGTTCCATTCTTCTGACGGATGCTCGCCGGCGACATCCCACTCGCAATGGATCGGAGATTACCGATAAAACGGTGTGGCGCTATCTCGGGTTAGGGGTTAGCAAGGCTGACTATAAAACCTACAAGTTTGATGTGCCAGAGCCATCCTTGAGCATCGATGACGCCAATGCTGCCAGCGTAATGGCAAGGCTGGGGCTGGACCCTGATCTGCCTGCCATAGCAATTTGTCCTGGAGCAGAGTTCGGGCCAGCAAAGCAATGGCCGCTAGAGAATCATCGGGCTTTGGCAGGAAAACTTGTAGAGCAGGGCTTTCAGGTGTGGGTTGTTGGTGGCCCTAAAGATGCGGAGGCTGGCGAGCAGATTTCCAAGGGGCAGAATGGTGTTTTCAACCTTTGTGGAAAAACCAGACTCGAAGATACCGTCGATTTATTCAGTCAATGTCGGAAAGTGGTAAGTCATGATTCCGGGTTGATGCATGTGGCTGCTGCAGCTGGAGCAGCGGTGGTGGCTATTTATGGTTCCACCAGCCCCGATTTCACTCCTCCGCTGACAAAGCAAGCCGCCATTTTGAGGCATCCCGTGGCGTGCAGCCCCTGCTTCGAACGCACGTGTCGCTTTGGGCATTATAACTGTTTGACGGGTATCTCTGTTGAGCGAGTCCTGGAGGCCTGCAAATGAAGCTTAGTGCAGTGTTGATCGCAAAAAATGCGGGGCCTGATTTTTCTAACTGTCTGGAAAGCCTGTCTTTTGCTGATGAAATTGTTTTGTTGGACTCCGGTTCAACCGATGAAACTCTGGACATTGCTGAACAGTATGGCGCTCGTATTTTTAAGTCTGAAGACTGGCCAGGATTCGGCCTGCAGCGCCAAAGAGCCCAGAGTTATGCCCAAGGCGAATGGCTGTTCTGGATTGACACTGACGAAGTGGTAACAGAAGAGTTGGCGGAGTCTATTCAGCGGGTGGTCGAGGAGGCGCCGAAGAATGTGGTGTTTCAGGTAAAGCGTCTCTCTTGGTTCTTTGGCCGGTTTATCCGTCATTCTGGCTGGTATCCGGATAAGGTCGTTCGGCTGTACCGGCGTTCAGAGTATGGCTACGATGATGCCTTGGTGCATGAAAAAGTGCAGTGCCCTGGAGCTGTAGTGAAAACCCTGGATGGGGATCTTTTACATTATACGGCCACAGATTTTTCTGATTACATGGCTAAGTCGATTCGTTATGCCGAAGACTGGGCAGAGGGGCGGGCCCGTCGTGGCAAGACAGCCTCACTGTTTTCTGCGTGTACTCACGGTGGTGGCGCCTTTCTGAAAAAATATTTTTTGCGGTTAGGCATTCTCGATGGCAAACACGGTTTTTTGTTGGCTGTCATGTCTGGATATTATGTTTTTAACAAATATGCGGCGCTCTGGATTAAAACGCGCCGCTGATTGTTTCTTGTAGCGTTTTGTAGAGAGCTTCGGCGGATTGCTTTACATGGAAGTGTAAGTGAATGCGCTCTTTTGCTTTTTGACCCATCAATGAGCATTGCTCTTTTGACTGGTGTAATTTCAGAATCGCCGCCGCGATTTCTTCAGCGCTTCCTGGCGTTACTCGAATGCCCGAAATGCCGTCTTCAATGAGCTCTGCGCTGCCCCCGGTATCACTGACGATTGGCGCAACTCCGTAGGCCATGGATTCGATCACAGTCTTAGGAAGCCCCTCCCGTTTGGTTGATGCCAGTACCGATGCATTGCAAGCGGCAATAATAGCGGGTGCATCGCGCCGAAACCCGGTGATATGAATATGATCTGCCATCGGGCTAGACGCGATTAGTTTCTGTATTTCTTCCGAGTCCATGCCTTTGCCAACAAGAAGCAGGTGAATATTGCTGTCTGCAGGTAGAAAGTGGGTAGCTTTCAGCAGAATGGGAAGCCCCTTTCGAGGGCGAACATTGGCTACGGAGCCCACAACAAAAGCATCGCCAGGAATGCCAAAGTCGCGAAGCGGGGCCGGTGTATCCTGATACCAGTCAAGATTATGCCCCTTGTAAACCGTGCAAACTTTATTTTTATTGCCCCAAACCTGGCTCTTCAGGTCATCCCGGGTGGCTTGGGATACACAGATAATCCGGTCGACTCTTGGGCTCAGGTGTGTCAGGTAGCAGCTTGGATCCCAGCGGCTGATGTTGCCGGTTTGCCCTCTGTATGTAAGGACTTTGACGGGCAGTCCTATTGCTGCAAAGTTTGCATTGGTAATGGCTTTGTTGTTGAAACTGTAAACGGCGTCGAATTGCCCGGTTTTCAAAATTCTGCGGATCTGGGCGATGGCTGCTGGCTCGAATTTTTTTGTGGGATGGCAGGGGTGAAGCTTGATTCCTGCTTCTTCGAAGCGTTTTCCGTATTCAATGCCTGCCTGTGTGATCAGCTCTACCTGAACACCCAATTTGGATAGCTCTATCAGCATTTCTGCTTCTGGGCGAACAGAGTTCCAAGTGTCCAGGTAGGAGCTTATGACCAATAATTTCACGATTTTATTCCTTGCCGTGCCAATGCGTTAAACTGTGCTCATTAAAACATTAGGGAAATGAATTTGGTATGCATATCTGCCATGTAAACTTGGCCAGCGGGTTTGCTGGAGGAGAACGACAGACCGTTAATCTGGTTCGGTTTTTGGCAGATCACGGCTGCTCTCAGACCCTCCTGGTCAAGCCTGGCCACCAGATGCTTGACGAGGTAAAAGGCTTGCCGGTTGAGGTGCGGGAAACCCCACACTTTCTTTTAGGGCACGCACGCGGAAGCTGGGACCTTATACATTGCCATGATGGAAAGGCCGTGTATTGGGGGTTGATTGAAAATTTGGTGAGCCGAACGCCCTATATCGTTACCCGGAGGGTGGAAAACCCGTTAAAAAATAAATGGGTTACGCGTGCGGCATATGGTCGGGCCCAGTCTGTAGTGTGTCTTAGCCAAGCGGTTAGGGCTGTAGTGCAACGGTTGCTGCCCGATGCGCACTGCCCGGTCATCCCTTCTAGTTTTTCGGCGTTCCCCTCAGAGGTTGATGCTGTAGAGCGAATTCGTTCTCGATACCGGGGTAAGTTTCTCGTGGGGCAGGTTGGTAGCCTCTTTCGAATCAAGGGGTATCATCTGACGATTGAGGCCGCGAGAATACTTGAAAGCCGGCACCCGAATCTGCAAATCGTGTTTCTCGGCAAGGGCCCTGAGCTTGAAAATCTGAAGCGCCAGGCCCAAGGGCTGGAATCTGTAGAGTTTGTTGGGCATCAGGCCGATGTAGGTAATTGGCTTGAAGCAATGGATTTGCTGGTTTTTCCATCGCTTCAGGAGGGCCTGGGCTCTACTATTCTGGAGGCTATGCAGCATGGTACGCCGGTTGTTGGGAGTGACGTCGGAGGCATTCCTGATATCATAAATAATGGGCGCAATGGTCTTCTCGTCCCCCGAGAAGATTCAGCGGCGTTGGCTGATGCTATTCAGTCATTGATGGAAAGTGAGGCGTTACGCCGGAAGTTCGCAGAGCAGGCTAGCCTTGATCTCGAGCGATTTAGTCCCGAAGCTGTGGGGCAGGCTTATTTGGAGCTCTATAAAGGGATTGTCTGAACTACTCGCAAACCCGATCAGGCTTATAAGGGTTCTGGCTTCCTGGGGGCCTGTGTCGCAAACGCTTGTATTCCCACTGATACTGCTCCGGGGCCATTCGTACGACTTTCTCAACTGACAGATTCAAGGCGGTAGCGCCAACTACCGGGTCACTGTTTTCAATTCCAGGCTCTGCTTCGGTCACTAGAATTCGAAAGCCTTCAGCGTTGGGCAGGCGTTCGGCGTAGGTGATGAGAATGTTGGCTCCCGTCTTCTGGGCAAGCTTGCTCACCAGTGTCATGGTTCGGACTTCCATGCCGAAGAAGGGGGCGTAGGCGTTCGTTTTTCCTCGAGGCGACTGGTCTGGCAGAATGCCCGCTACGCCGCCCTCTTTGAGGATTTCTATCAGGCGAACCAATCCTCTTCGGTCTCCCCGAACCAGTTCCGAGCCGGTACGGCCTCGAACCCGAATCATGTAGTCCTCGAATTCTTTAATGTTGGGAGGGCTGTATAGCGCTGCCATTTTATAGCGTGACGAGAAAAGCAGCCCGATCAACTCCCAGTTTCCCAAGTGAGGAGCGAGCAGTATCAGGCCGTTGCCGGAGGCGAGAGCCTTTTCAACCAACTCTAACCCCTGTGTCTCTTTGATTAAGCCGAGGCACTTTTCAACAGGCCACTCCCACATCAACGGAATTTCGGCTGCAGTCATGCCGGTGTGGGCCATGGACTCTTTGGAGAGTTGGCGCTGCTGCCCGGGCGACAGCTCCGGCAAACACAACCTGATATTGGTGTCTGTTACTTTGCGCGATTTACCTCCCAGACTCCAGGCAAGCAGGCCGAGCCACTTGCCTATAAACTGTGCTGCGCCCAAAGGTAACAGGCTGATAATTCTCAGAAGGCCTGCAATCAGAAAATACTTAAGCTTGCTCATGACCTGCCGTACCGATCCTCGTAGCGCACAATATCGTCTTCGCCAAGATAAGAGCCTGATTGTACTTCTATCAGTTCAAGATCAATCACGCCGGGATTCTCCAGAGAGTGGACCTGACCAATAGGAATGTAAGTGGATTGGTTCTCAGTGACCAGATACGTTTTCTCGCCATTCGTCACTTTGGCGGTGCCACTCACGACAATCCAGTGTTCTGCGCGGTGGTGGTGCATTTGGACGGAGAGTTTTGCTCCCGGTTTAACGGTAATGCGTTTAACCTGATAGCGCTCGCCGCTGTCAATGGAGTCATAAACTCCCCAGGGGCGATAAACTTCCCGGTGGTTCATATGTTCGTGTCGGCCATCACTCTTGATGTGCTCGACGATCTTTTTTACATCCTGAACTTTGTCTTTATGGGCGACCAACAGGGCATCTTTGGTTTCGATAATGACCAGATCGCTCACGCCAACAGTTGTAATCAGACGGTTTTCCGACCGGGCCAAGGTGCTTTTTGTATCGTAGGCGATCACGTCACCGCTGAAGCTGTTTCCGTTAGCGTCTTTTTCAGATACATCCCAAAGTGCAGACCAGGAGCCAATGTCACTCCAGCCGGCATCCAGGGCAACCACGGCGGCATTTTGGGTGTTCTCCATGACGGCGTAATCGATGGAATCTTCAGGGCATTCAGAAAAGATGGTTTCGTTAACCCGGGTAAAGTGCAGATCCTCGTTGGCGTCTTCAACCGCAGCCTGGCAGATAGACAAAATTTCAGGGCGATATTTTTCAAGCTCAGCTAAGTACTGCCGGGCACCAAACATGAACATGCCGCTGTTCCAGAGATAATCTCCGGACGACAGGTATTCTTGAGCTGTTGCCAGATCGGGTTTCTCAACAAAACTGTCGACATTATAGCTGCTTTCTTCGAGCTCCTTGCCTTGCCGGATGTAGCCGTAACCGGTTTCCGCATGACTGGGTACAATCCCGAAGGTGACGAGTTTGCCTTGTCGTGCCAGAGGTATGGCTCGTTGTATGCCTTGCTGAAAGGCTGCAACGTCCTGTATCAGATGGTCAGCGGCAAGCACGAGCATTAGTGGGTCTTCTGAACTGTCGCCAAGAGCCCTGGATAATTGTAAGGCAGCCAGTGCGATTGCAGGAGCCGTATTGCGGCCACATGGCTCAAGGATGATTTGCGCATCATTGTAGCCAGCCTGACGCATCTGTTCTGCGGCCAGAAAGCGGTGATCTTCGTTGCAGATCAGGAGAGGGTCTGCGGATTCCATGCCGTCCAGCCGGGCAACCGTGAGTTGCAGCATCGATAAGCGATCATCCGTAAGCCTCAGGAACTGCTTGGGGTTCAGCTGCCTGGACAGAGGCCAAAGGCGAGAGCCGGTGCCTCCGGCCATAATGACGGGATGAATCATGGGCGCACTCCGTGCTGTTTAATGGTTGCCTGGTTGGCTAAAAATCACTGGGCGGTATATTAACATGCAGAACTTACGGGGTTTATCTTAAGCCTTGGAAATCTTCCCAGGTTAAGTCTTGGTCGTTTTGTTCCCATGCAAGCCGTTTCCTGAATCTTGCGATTTTTCGTTTAATGTAGCGAGAGCTCCAGCCGGGGATGGTATCCAGCGCCTGAGGTACCGCAGGGGCTCCCAGGCCATCCACCAGGAACAGGCATGGTGTGCTGAACCGGTCACAAACCACAAGATTATGAGGGAGCAGGTTTCTGGTCAGGATTTTTGTCTGATTTAGCCAGCCCAGAAACTCATCAATGCCTTTGTTCAGGCCCGGGGTAAGGCCCTGCTCTTTAATCAGGCGCTCAAGCGTTGGGGCAATACGCCCGTCACGACAACGAATCAGCTCGCTTTCATTGGCATCGCCCAGAGAGGTTTTGACGCGCCCATAGAATTTCGGGAGGTGAGCCCATACAAGGTCCTCGTGCCCACGTGCGATCAGTTGTTTTATCGCGCGTTGGTTATGAGCAATGAGTTCCTGGGTGTTATCGTTGAGTCGGTTTTTGCCAAGGAGCTGCTTTACGGCGGACTGCCGTTGAAACCGGGCGGTCATGTTTTCAGGGCGAACAATTTTCAGGCACCGGGTAACGTCTCGTGGGTGTTCGTAGCAGAAGCGGTTATAGCCTTGAGCGAATGGCCGTTGTTCGGATAGATCTAACATGATTTTATGATTCAGGGTGAAAGTGTGAGTCGATCAATAGCATACGGGGATTGCAATACGGAAGGGCTAAAAACGGAGCACTTTCCCTTATGGCCTGAAATTGTCAGTGAGTCGATGCAGTTGGAACTGACCAACTGTGGCCACACGATGAGCACTACCCGCGAGTTGCTTCAGTATAATCGTTCATTTCCTGCTGCACAGTATGATGTCGCCTTTATCCAGTATGGCTTAGTGGATTCTTGGCTGACATTTCGCGGCGCTCCCTATGTGCTTTATTACCCTGACTATCCACTTAGGAAGTTGGCTCGGAAGCTCGTAAAGAAAATGAAGAAGTTTGCGAGAACCTGGCAATTGCAAAAGCGTTTTGGCGTGGTTGAGCAGGTTCCGCCGACAGAGTACATGAACAACCTCCACGCAGTGATTACTTCTGCACCAGATACTCAGTTTGTTTTAGTTGCAACGGCACCCAATCTTGACGAGAGCCGGAATGGCAGAATAAAAAGCTATAACCAGATTCTTGCCCGGATAGCTTATGAGCACGAACGGGTGCTGTACGTGGACACATACGAGGATATATGGGCGCATCGCCATCAAGCTTTAATGAGCGACGGGACTCACTTGACGGCTGCAGGGCATGAACTGGTTGCTGATGCCGTAAAAAGAGCGCTTCAGGCGAGCGCTAGTTGAGCGCAAGGCCTTTTGACGCTTTTTGATAAACCTCGAGTGTGTTGCTTGCCATAGCGGATAAAGACAGCCTGTTAAAGGCGAAGGCCCGGGCACCGGCTTGGCTATCGGCTAAAACAGCAGGGTTCTGTTGTAGAAGAGCCGCAAAGTGAGCGGGTTCACCACCTTGGAATATATGCTCTTTTGGCAGGATTTCGTTAGCAATAGGCACGTTGGTGGAGATGACGGGTTTGCCGAGTATAAGCGCTTCTGCGCATACATAAGAGAACCCTTCCCGTTCAGAGCTGATAACGACGCCATCTGCGGCTGACATTAATGCGGGTACGTCAGTTCTGAAGCCTAAAAGTTTTACTTTGTCAGACTGACCTGTAGCGTTAATGAGTGACTGAAGCCGTTGATGCTCGGGGCCCTCGCCCGCAATGAGCAAGGTTCCCGGGCAAAACTGGAAGGCTTTGATCAGGAAGTCGAAGCCCTTTACCGGGGCAAGCCTGCCAACGGCCAGCCATACCGGGCTATCTAGCCCGTCAGGGCGTTGGGCTGGAGCTTGCCCGGCGATGGATACGCCGTTATAGATAACGGTTACTCCGGGTTGGGCTATATCGTTTGCGAGAGCTTTGCTGACGGCAATGAGTTGATGAAAGGCTCCGGCTTTAGGGTAGCGTGACTTGAAGCCATGGATGCTTGCTATTCGTACCTGCCTCTTGATAAAAGGCGCTAGCCTTTGCAGAACGAACGCTGCTTTGGTGCCTTGTGCGTGGAGGATTTCGTAATTTCCAGCCCGGATAATGCGCAAGATCGATATGAGCAGGGTGAGGGAGTTCCGGGAACGGTTTGCGTTTATTGGGAAGCCGGTGGGGCCATTCAGATCTTCCACGTGCTGTGGTGCGGCCACGACAGCAACCTCGTGACCGAGTGCGGTTATTTCTTTTGCCAGTTCCCGCGTATGTTTCTCAAGACCGCCGATTCCGGGATTATCCGACAACATCAGCATGAGGGTCTTCATCTTGGTTGCTGACATTTCTTAGCCAGTACCTTGCCGTAAATGGCCAGTGTGCCTTCCGTCTGCGCCCGTAATAAAAACCGCTCTGGCAGTTCAACCTCACGCTTCGGCCTGTCGAGCAAGTTTAAGACTGCTTTGGCAAAGGCTTCAGTATCGTCAGGCGGCACCAAGCCATCCTGAAAGCAAGCCTGCAATGTTTCAGCGGCGCCACCACGGTCGTACGCCACCACGGGCGTGCCGGAAGCCAGGGCTTCGGTGACGGTGCGGCCAAAGGGTTCCGGCTTAGTCGACATATGACAAACCACATCCGCAAGCAGGTACAGGTTGGTCATGTCGTTGCGTTGGCCCAGAAAGGATACCTTGTCGGTCAGGTCAAGCCGGCTGCGCTCGGTTTCCAGCTCCTGAAGAAAGCGCTCTTTTCCCGGCTCAGCTCCGCCTACGATAATGCCGTGGCAGTCCGGGCGCTGGCGGATAATAATGTTCATCGCTTTAAGAAAATCCAGCTGGCCTTTCCATCGTGAAATACGGCCTGGCATCATTATGATCTTTTTGCCAGCGAGCTGAGGGAAACGTGAAAGGAGTATCTCAAGCCACTGCTGGTTAATCGAGCGTTGACGGAAGGCTTCAATATTCACCCCCCGTTGGATGACAGTCAGGTTATTTTCCGGCACCTGGAAGTTCTTCAGCACATAGTTTTTTACGCAGTTGGAGACTGCAATCACGTGATCTGCTTTGGCCATAATGGCGCTGTAAGGGTTCACCGAATACATGCCATGGAAGGTCGAAACAACAGCAGGCCTTTGTTCTTCCGGTAGAGTTTTCAATGCAAGATGAATAATCCACGCGGGCATGCGGGAGCGGACGTGCACAATGTCTGGCCTGAGATCCATTAACAGTTTCCGCATGGGAAGGATCTGGCCAAAAGAGGCCGGAGTCTTGCGGTGAATCGGCATATGAATGTGGGTAGAACCCTGGCCGCGTACTTGTTCAGCCATTGGGCCGCCATTGGAAACCACAAAAGACTCATGCCCACGCTTAATCAGTTCCGCGGCGAATTCCACGGTACCTCGTTCCACTCCACCACTGTAAAGGGCGGGAAGTGCCTGAAGTATTCTCAATGGGAGCTCTCCTTTTTGGCGCTTCCGGAACTTTTCAGAAACTTGCTTATTAACCAGCGGGCTGCCCGGTCTGCTTCCCAGAGCTGTGTGTGTCGCTCTAGCTGTTCATTCATTATGCTGCTGTGGGCGCTCCAGTGGGCGATAATGCCAAGTTTGGCGAGCCGGTTGACGCCATTTGCTACCCGGCTGCCAGACTGTGGTGGCAGATCCAGCAAGCCCGTCGGTACACCGGATGTGGCCGCTTCGCAAACCATTGAGACACTGTCCGGCGTTACCCAGACGGCTCTTGATGCCGCCAGTTGGTGGTTTAGCCAGCTGTCATGAGTGTTTTTATGGTGGATAACGGTCACCCTGGGGCTGTGCAGTTCATCAAGCCTGGCGCTAAAGGCTGCTGGAGTGCGGCGAGAGTCGCTGATGGTCCATCGCCACTCTGGATAGCGGGCGATCAGGTCGCTGATTTGGGAAAAAACGGCATCGTCATCCCAGTTAAAGTGAGGGGATGGGCCGCCAGTCAGAACCAGTGCTTCCGGTTTGCTGGTCAACCTGGCCATTGGGGTTATGGCGTTGACAACGCCTTCAGTGATCAAGGTGGAGCGAGAAGGTTTTGCCTTGTCATGAGCTGGAATAATGGCGGCGTCTACCCAGAAAAGAGGAAATGCTGGCTTCATCAGAACCACGGTGCGGGCTTTCCTATAGCGGCGCAGTGCCAGCAGCAGTCGGTGAGTGCCAGAGCCTGCGGCAATGATCAGAGCCGGTGGTGGGAGTGATGGGGCCATGGCTGGCGCAACTTTTAGCAAGGCTCGCCAGAGTGGTGTCGGGTAATCTTCTGAATTGATCCAGTGAATGCTGGCGCCGGAGAGCACCCGCAAGCGGTTGCCCAGTCCTTTAAGCTGGTTTTTATGGCCTGGTTTGTTGTCGGTAATGAGCCAGACAGATGGCGCCTTCATCTCAGGATTCACTCGTTACCTCTTTTTCTTTCGTGCGCGCCCGTAAAAGCCGGGATCGTTTTTGTCTGGCCGGGTTTTAAAACGGCGGTGCATCCAGAGGTATTGGTCTGGAGCCTTTCGGATTTCTTGTTCAATGATGGCGTTGATACGAGTTGCATCATTCAGGTCATCGCCACTTGGAAAGTTGTCCAATGGGGCATGGAAATATATGTCGTAGCCAGGTTTGCCTTCGCGGCGGAAGTGGCTGAATGGAACAACTCTGCACTTGCTCCGGTCAGCAATCCGTGACGTGGCGGTGATGGTGCCAGTGGGGATGCCAAAAAAGGGTGCGAATACGATGTCTTTCCGGCCGTAGTCCTGATCGGTGGCGTACCAGACCGCCCTGTTTTTCTTGAGGCAGCGAAACAGCCCTCGCAGGTCTTTCGAGCTTAAAACGGTTCCATACCGACGGCCCCGGGCCCGGGTCATCACCGCATTGGTCAGTGGGTTGTTGTGATCACGTTGCATCACATCAGCTTCTATGAACTCGGTGACCAGGCTGCCGCCGAGATCTAAAGTGCTGTAGTGGCCGCCAAGGAGCAACACACCATGGCCATCTTCAAGAGCCTTCTCGAGATGCTCAAGGCCATGAACTTTCGTTATGCTGGTGAGTTTTTTGGGATCACGGAACCAGGCAATGCCCAGCTCCATCAGGCCGATGCCATTGGCGATAAATGCTTTTCGAACCAGTTCTGCCTGCTGGTCCGCTGAGAGTTCCGGGAAGCATAAGCGAATATTTACTTCGGTGATGTGGCGGCGGCTTTTTGCCAGTTTCCAGGCGAGCAGGCCAGCGAGCTTTCCCAGCCACCACTGAAAGCGAATAGGCAGCTGGGCGATGAGCCACATAAGAGACATGCCCAGCCAGGTTGGCCACCAGCGAGGATGGCGGTAAGCTGAGTAGTCGGTGTTTCTGGGTAGCTTTCGGTACTTCTTTTTCAAAATCGTGAATCCTGCATCGACAAACGTTTAGCTCGGGGGCAAGATGCAACCCCTCGACAAATTTAGTCTTATCATAACGCACTGTTTTGCCGGGAGTCCTGCGTGTTTCATTTTATCTATTCCCAGCTTATCCGGCTGGCTCTGCCCTTTATCCTGATCCGGCTTTGGTGGCAAGGCCGAAAGGCTCCGGATTTACGCCGGGACTGGCAGCATCGGCTGGGTATGGTCCCTGGCATCTCCGGGCCGGTTATCTGGGTGCATGCGGTCTCTGTGGGTGAAACCATTGCCGCAGGCCCCTTGGTCCGGCGACTGTTGGCAAAGGAACTTGGTGCAACCATCCTGCTAACCGCTATGACGGACACTGGCTTGGCTCAGGCCCGGAAAATGTTTGGTGACAAGGTTGCCTATGCTTACGCTCCCTACGACACGCCTGGTTCCATTCGTCGTTTTCTGAATCACGTCAACCCGGGCATTCTCGTTATTCTTGAAACTGAAATCTGGCCCAATATGATTCGTCAGTGCCGACGGCGCCGGGTACCCGTGTTTTTGATAAACGCGCGCTTGTCTGAACGCTCTGCGGTGGGGTATGAAAAGGTGAAAGGCCTTGCTGCTCCGGTGATGAAAAGCATCAGTTGGGTAGCTGCCCAGGCGGAACCGGATGCGGAACGGTTTCGTCGTATCGGAGTGGCTGCTGATCGCGTTGAAGTCACCGGCAGTGTGAAGTTTGATGTGGATATTCCTGACGATGTGAGAAAAGCATCTACAGCGGTCCGGAAAATTCTTGAAGGCCGGAAAGTCTGGATTGCAGGTAGCACCCACAGCGGTGAAGACGAACAGCTGTTGGGTGCTCACCAGAGTATTATTGAACATCACGATGACGCTCTGCTGATCATCGTCCCCCGTCATCCGGAGCGTTTTGATTCCGTTGCAGCAATGGCCGAAGACAAAGGGTTTCGTGTTGCCCGGCGCTCGAAAAACGAAAGCCCGGAGAACGTGCAGGTTTATCTGGGGGACACCATGGGAGAATTGATGATGCTTTATGGTGCCAGCGATATTGCCTTTGTCGGCGGTTCACTGATAGAACGGGGTGGTCATAACCCACTAGAGCCTGCGGCATGGGGTATTCCGGTATTTTCCGGGCCTCATGTGTTTAATTTTGAAACCATATACGATCGGCTGGTGGCGGATCAGGGGGTTCAGATAGTGCAGGGAGGCGCTGACCTGGCGAGAGCCGTGAGTCACCTGATGGCAGACCCTGAAGAATGCAAAGCCTACGGAAAGCGGGCCTTGGCGGTAGTGAATAAGAACCGGGGCGCGTTGGATAAAGTTGTCGACGGAATTATCGAAAGGGTGTAATACCCGGGCTTGGTGCTGCCCGGGTATTTTATGGGGGCAGACCGATATTACTGGCCTTGGTTTTCCAGTGTTTTTCCCTCTTCAGCCAGAGCTTCAATGCCCCGGGCGCTTTCGCTCAGCCAGTTGTTCAGGTCAATCAGATCCTGCGGGCTTAGGGTGCCGGCTGTCTGCTTCAGTTGCAGAGAATTGATCACGTAATCATAACGGGCATTGGCGTAATCACGCAGAGCTACATAGAAAGCCCGTTCTGCATCCAGCACTTCTACAATGTTCCGTGTACCTACATCGTAGCCGGCGCGAGTGGCATCCAGTGCACTGCGGCGGGATATGATTGTCTGCTCAAGGGCAGAAGCGGTTTCCACGTTGTTGTTAACGGTTAGATACAGACTTCTCGTATTTACCCGTACATCGCGGCGAATGGTGTTCAGGTCCTGTTCGGCCACAGTAACAAGTGAGCGTTGTTGGCGCACGCCAGCTTGAATGCTTCCACCCATATACAGAGGAACATTCAGTTGCAGGCCAATGATGCCTTGTGTGCCTTCTTGCTGAGGTGTTTTGGAACCGTCAAGTTCGGTTTCTCCGTAAGACGCAACCAGGTCAAGCGTTGGCATGTGGCCGGATTTAGCCACTTTAAGGTTGGCTTCAGTGGCGTTTAACTGAAACATGGCAGCCTGAATTGACCAGTTCTGATTCAGCGCGGTTGCTTCCCAAGAAGATGGGTCCATTGGGTCAGGTCGTCCCAGAGGGAAATTTTCTCTCAGGTTTTCCAGGTCTTCCGCATATTCCCCGGTCAATCTGGCCAGTTGCTCTAGTGCCACGTTCGTCTGGTTTTCTGCCGCAATGCGCTGGCTCTTGCTGTCATCATAGCTGGCACGTGCTTCATAGACCTCTGTGATCGCGATCAGGCCAACATCGAAGCGCTCTTGGGCTTGCTCATACTGGCGCTGGATAGCGGCTTCCGTAGCTTGCGCGGTGGTGACAGTATCTTGAGCGCGCAGCACGTTGAAGTAGGCTGTGGCAACATCCAGAATCAGCTGCTGCTGTGCCAGGTTGTATTGGGCTTGTGCTGCTTCTGTCTGGAACTGGCTGGCATCGTAGCGGAACCAGTTGTCAGCGCGAAAAACAGGTTGGGTGAGCTGAATGCCGTAGTTCAGAGATTTGTAACTATCTCCCGCGCCGTTTTTCGCATCAAAATCAATATGGTTTGCATCTGCAAAAGCACCGACCTGTGGCAGCAGTGATCCCTTGCTGATATCACTGGCCGCCTGCTGTGCCTGAAACTGCGCCATGGCCGAAGCAATACCGGAGTCGTAAGACAGAGCCTTTTCATAGGTTTCTATCAAATCCAGAGAGAATGCAGGCTGAGCTGCAAGCAGGGTGATCAGCCCTGGAAGTAAGCGTTTTTTCATTGTTTCTCCTGACAAACTATCTCCGGGCATCCGTGATCTGGATACAGGAATCGAAAGGCCATTCTGGAGAGCAAAGGCACGGCTCTGCAGTGACCCAAAAGTATCGGTGGTTCATTATGGACAATAATGAGCCCCGTCTCTACACTTGAAAAGCTCACATAGTGTGTGAACAACAAACGAGATAATGAATCGCGTCTTGACGGGGTGCTGATTCGCCAAAACTGGCGATAGGCTGAGATTGCAACGCAGAACCCGCGACCTGACCCGGATAATACCGGCGTAGGGATCGAGACCATACGAACACTCGCAGAAAGCAATTTATGGCTTTCTGGTGCTGCTCCGTCATGCGCGACCCGACACTTCGATACTCCGGGAGCCGTACATGACGGACATGCCAGCATACCTCAGTGACTCCGCGAAAGTGGACTCCGCAGCAATCAAACCATTACCAAGCTCACAAAAAATATACGTGCAGGGTAGCCGAGCTGACATTCAGGTGCCAATGCGGGAAATTACCGTGGCGGATACCCCTACTGAAATGGGCGGGGAAAAGAACCCTCCTGTAGTGGTGTACGACACCTCGGGGCCATATACGGACCCGAAGGCTAAGATTGATCTGCGTAAAGGCCTGCTACCGGTTCGAGCAAACTGGATTGCCGAACGCGGTGATGTAGAGCCGCTGAGCGACTACACTTCAGAGTTTACTCGCCGCCGAATGAAAGATCCCTTGTTGGATCCGCTTCGTTTTATGGATGAACGAAAGCCCCTGAAAGCAAAGCCGGGCAAGAACGTGAGCCAGATGCACTATGCCCGCCAAGGGATTATTACCCCGGAAATGGAATACGTTGCCATCCGGGAAAATATGAAGCTTCAGGAGGCCCGTGAACAGGGGTTGGCAGAACAGCAGCACCCGGGCCAATCTTTCGGCGCCAGTATCCCGCCAGAAATTACGCCCGAGTTCGTACGTAGCGAAGTGGCAAAGGGCCGGGCGATTATTCCCGCTAACATTAACCACCCGGAATCTGAGCCGATGATTATCGGCCGCAATTTTTTGGTGAAAATCAACGGCAACATCGGTAACTCTGCGGTTACCTCATCTATAGAGGAAGAGGTCGAAAAGCTCACCTGGGGTATTCGCTGGGGCTCTGACACCATCATGGATTTGTCCACCGGCAAGAACATTCATGAAACCCGTGAATGGCTCATCCGTAATTCTCCGGTTCCTATCGGTACAGTTCCTATCTACCAGGCACTGGAAAAAGTCGGAGGGGTCGCTGAAGATCTGACCTGGGAAATTTTCCGGGATACCCTGATTGAACAAGCTGAGCAGGGGGTGGATTATTTCACCATTCACGCTGGCGTGCGTTTGCACCACGTGCCACTTACCGCTAAACGAACCACTGGCATTGTCTCCCGAGGTGGTTCCATTATGGCTAAATGGTGCCTGGCTCATCACAAAGAAAGTTTCTTGTATGAGCACTTCGAAGACATCTGCGAGATTATGAAAGCCTACGATGTCTCCTTCAGCCTGGGTGACGGACTGCGGCCTGGCTCCATCGCCGATGCCAATGATGAAGCTCAGTTTGGTGAGCTGGAAACCCTGGGGGAACTCACCAAAATCGCCTGGAAACACGACGTACAATGCATGATCGAAGGCCCTGGCCACGTGCCCATGCATTTGATCAAAGAAAATATGGATAAGCAGCTAGAGTGCTGTAACGAAGCTCCGTTCTACACGCTCGGGCCACTAACTACCGATATTGCGCCGGGATACGACCACATCACCTCGGGCATTGGTGCGGCAATGATTGGTTGGTTTGGCTGTGCCATGCTTTGCTACGTTACGCCGAAAGAACACCTTGGCTTACCCAATAAAGACGATGTAAAAACGGGCATCATTACCTATAAAATCGCCGCCCATGCGGCCGATCTGGCAAAAGGCCATCCCGGTGCCCAGATTCGCGATAATGCTTTGTCGAAGGCGCGGTTTGAGTTCCGTTGGGAGGACCAGTTTAATTTGGGGTTGGACCCGGATACAGCGAGGGCGTACCACGACGAAACACTACCCAAGGATTCCGCCAAAGTTGCCCACTTCTGCTCCATGTGTGGACCTAAGTTCTGCTCTATGAAAATCTCACAGGAAGTGCGGGATTACGCAGCAGAAAATGGCATTGACGAGGTGTCTGCGATTGATGTCGGAATGCAGGAAAAATCACGGGAGTTTGTGGAGTCAGGCGGAAAAATTTACGATAAGGTCTGATTGGTTCTAAACCGAACACACAACCGGAAACGCCCATGCCCAAACTGTTCCAGTTCAACGCAACTGACGTCAAGATCGAAAAGCGCGAAACCGTTTTCCAGGGCTTCTTCCGCATGGATAAGCTTTGGCTGACTCACCCGCGCTTTGATGGCCGTGAAATGCCCATCTTCACCCGCGAACTTTTCATTCGCGGTGACGCAACCTGCGTACTTCCCTATGACCCCGAGCGAGACGAAGTTGTTTTGCTGGAACAGTTTCGCCTGGGGGCCCTTGGCCGCAACCAGTCACCCTGGCTGCTTGAACTGGTTGCCGGTATGAATGAAGAAGGAGAAAGCCCGGAAGAGGTGGCTCAGCGTGAAGGTCAGGAGGAAGCCGGCCTGACCTTCAGTCGCCTTGATAAAATTTGTGATTACCTGGTGTCCCCGGGCGGCACGACAGAAATGATCCATCTTTACTGTGGCCAGATCAGCACAGTTGATGCTGGCGGAATGTTCGGAGTGGAGCACGAGAATGAAGATATCCTTTCCCATGTCGTCTCTGCTGAAGAAACCTTCGCCATGATCAGCGATGGCCGTATCAATAACGCTGCGGCCATTATCGCTATCCAGTGGCTACAACTGAACCGCGACAGACTGCGGCGGGAGTGGCGGGCATGACGGAGTGGGTAAAGCGCCCAAAGCGCTACGTGCCAGACCTGCGACAACTTGGGGCATTGTGTGATGGCAACTATCACAGGCTTCGTAAACTGCGGAAGCTGGAGTCAGACGACCAGTCAGCGTGTGAAATTGAGTTGCACAGGGAAGACCAGTACTTAGGCCGAGTGCGGATAGAATGCCTGGAAACGGCCAGGTTTACTGAAACCCTGCTATTGGAACAGATACACAATAGTGGCCGGTGGCTCAATAACCCACGCATGACGGTTCGTGTTTATCACGATGCCACCATGGCAGAAGTGATCAGTTGTTACCGCCATCGGCAAATTGCACCGGTGAATGACTACCCCAATCGCTTTATGCACCACCCGGACGAAAAGGTTCAGGTGAACGGTTTTCTGGCCGACTGGCTGGACTATTGTCTGCGTTTCGGCCACCTGCCCATGGAACATGCTGCCTGGACCATTGGTCAGGGCAGAGGCTGATCAGAACCCCTCTTGAAGGCACGGTTTCCTGTGTCATAGTTGTCAAAAACTGAAAAATCTTTGGCGCGACTGATGAGAGTGTGACCTACCTTCCATTCATCGTTAATCGAATAGCGCCTGAGCATCGTACACTTAGAGGCGGTTTTAACCGGTTGCAAAGAACAACAACAGGACTTGCATGACCAACACTGAATCTCATCAACGCCCGTTGCGGGTACTGCAGTTGACTGACCCCCACCTGACCGCTCAGGCGGATGGCGCCTTGCTGGGCGTTAATACCCGAGACAGCTTGGCCGCGGTGATTGATGAAGTGCTGCGAGTGCACGGCCAGCCAGACCTGGTGCTTGCGACCGGGGATCTCTCTCAGGATGCCTCAGCCGAAGCTTATCGGTATTTCGGCGAGCAGTTAAAGGTTTTCCAGTGCCCCTCCCTCTGGATAGCAGGCAACCACGACGACACCCCGCTGATGAATGTGATTGCTGCGAAGTTTCAGGCAAAACATCGCCAGTGGCTGCAGGGCGGCTGGCATTTCGTAATGCTCGACTCTTCCGTTCATGGAAAAGTGTTCGGTGAGTTGTCAGACGAAGAGCTTGCTTACCTTGACAACGCTCTTGCTGAACAGCCTGAACTGCCCACCATGGTTTGCCTGCATCATCACCCCGTGGACATTGGCTCCGAATGGATGGAAAAAATTGGTCTGAAAACCCGAGAGGCGTTTTGGCGGATTATTGACAAGCATTCACAGGTAAAAGTCGTATTGTGGGGGCATATTCATCAAGAACTGCAGCAGGAGCGGAATGGTGTTCAATTGCTCGCCACCCCCTCCACGTGCATCCAGTTTACCGCCGGGGCCAGCGACTTCTCGGTAGAGCCCCGTGCGCCAGGCTATCGGTGGATTGAATTAGATCCTTCAGGAAGTATTTATACAGAGGTCCGAAGGGCGACCCAGTTTGAGTTCGAACTGGATGAAAACAGTTCCGGGTACTGACTGAAAAACCTTCGCCGCCCTCAAGCCTTCAGCGTGTCATTGGAAGGCAGTTCACTGATCGGGATGATCAGTTCGTTACAATAGCAACGTTGTGAATACGATTTCACAAGGATGAATGCCCTCAGTCAACGGATGACGAGCCATGAAAATTGTAAGCACCTGGGACTTGCGCGCCGCAGACCTGCCCAAGCTGGAATCTCCTTTTTTTGCAGCCTCCAAAGCTAAAAGCCTGATCCTTGATCACGCACATAATGGCAACAACAGCGATCTTGAGCGCTTACTTGGGCGATCCCATTCGTCTCCCGGTGGTGGCCGTGCCTCAAGAAACTACCGTGCCGCGTTAGTTGAGGAGGCCGTGCGTCGAATTGATGATGGCGAACTCTGGTTAGTCCATGAGGTTGTTGATGGTGAGCCCTCAGCTCCGGTGGTGTATTGGCAGAACTCTGGCGAAGGGCAGGGCCAGTGGGTTTTAGGTGAAGATGTGGCTAACTCCGAAATCCACAGCAACGTGGAAGCACTCAATCGACACGGCATTACACCGCAGCAACTCGCCTCCCAAGGCATTGGGGGTGTAGGGCACTTGGGTGCCTGCCAGTTTGATGCAGAGTATCGCGAGAAACAGCAAAAGGAGGCTCGCCAACAACGATCGACATCCCAAAACTCAAACACGAGTTTCCCCGCGCAGTCAGTGGCCCCGCTTGC
>NZ_JBFHJO010000022.1:0-41549 GCF_041595835.1 Marinobacter sp.
GACAGATAGAGGAAGAAGGCACCAAGAAGCGGATTCTGGATAGTTTTCGTGGGAGGCCGAATGAGGGGAGCGTAGAGCGCAGCCCACTAAAAAAACAGCAGACTCATTTACAAGCATAACCGCAACCTGCGGCCGAGGCAGATGGATCCTGTTAATTTTTTATATGGGCTGCGTTAAATCTGTAGACTGCCCCAACCAGGCAGCCCCCCTCACCCCGCTAGAATCACCATGAGCAGCCTTAACGATGGGCGTTCCGAATTCGCCTCCGAATACATACGTTTTCAACCTTGGCGGCAGTTCTCGGTATATTTGTTCAGCATTACTCATGCCTCCACCCAACACGATGATGTCTGGATCCAGCACGTTGATAACAACCGCCAACCCGCGGGCTAGGTGATCAACGTATTGATTGAAAGTTTCCGTGGCTTCTTTGTTGCCTTTGCGGGCGTTTTCGGTGATGTCTTTAGCCGACAAATTCTGGCCATTCAGAAGTAAGTGAGTGAATGACAGACCAGTGCCAGACAAGAACGTTTCGTTGCAACCAAAGCTGCCACAGAAGCAGGGGCGACGTTCCAGTTCGATTTGTGGGGTCCAGGCTAGCGGGTTGTGGCCCCACTCCCCGGCAACGCCGTTGGGGCCAGTGAGGATCTGGCCATTGACACTGATTCCCGCTCCGCAGCCAGTACCCAGTATGGCTGCAAAGACGACGTTGTGGCCTTTACCGGCACCGTCTGTCGCTTCGGAAAGTGCCAGGCAGTTGGCGTCATTAGTGAGGGTAATGGGCCTTTGCAGTAAAGTGCTCAGATCGTCTTGCATAGGTTGGCCATTCAGCCAGGTGGAGTTGCCGTTTTTCACCCTGCACGTAATACCGGACACACTGCCTGGTATGCCTATGCCCACAGGTAAACCGCTGACCCCTGCCTTGGATTCCGCAGTTAGCACCAGCGAATGGATGGTTTCCAGGGTGGCACCGTAGTCTCCGGCCGGAGTCGGCACCCGTCGCCTGAAATACTCACGACTTTGCCGATCCATCAAAATGACTTCGGTTTTGGTACCACCAAGGTCAATACCAATAAGCCAGTCACCGTGCATATAGCTCCCCATTCTAATGCAGCCTTCAGTATAAGGAGCTGGTCCTATTTCTTTACCCACCGGCCATCAATCAATACGAACTGTCCGCTAGGCGTTATTTCGATCGCTTTCTTGCCAGCAACGGTTTCTACCTGAGTTACCGGGATAGCGTGCTTTTCTGCAATGCGAGTATATTCATCCCGACGGGCACTATTGATAGCATCCACCACTTCTCGGGTATCGCCTTCAGCCCGAACAACCCCCAGATAACCGGTTGGAGTTTCACCCACTAAACCCTGCTGTTTTGCGGCTTCCAGTTTCTGCTTGGCGTCACTCAAACTCATGCCGAATGCTGGAACAGCCATGGCTATCGTTAACAGTACCGCACTTAGTTGTTTCAGTCGTTTCATTGTTAACCCCTTTATTCAGCCTTTGGATTGTCTGAGCTCATTCAGAACAAACCTTTTTCGCTGAACAGTTCGTCCACTTCTTTATCCACTTTTACGTAGATTTCATGTTGGATTTTCACGTTCAGGTTTACGGTTATCGGCTCTTTAGGTGCTGCCATTTGCACCGTTGGTGTGCAGGCAAAGAGCGCGAACGACAGCATGGTTACCATCAGCATTCGTGGCACAAGCAGCCGACGCAGCCGCGACACTTTGATCATGGCATTGCCTCCTGTTCAGTTTGTTGCAGCCGCTGTCGAACTCGTTCAGTTACGGCTTCGTTGACCCTGCCACTCAACTGGAGGCTGGTTAACAGGGCGGGGATATCTTCTTCAATATTGAGGTTAACGACTATGGGTTGCCCGTTTTCGGCTCCGGCTTCTTTACCTTCCAGCCTCAGGCCCAACGCCAACCGCCCCTCATTATCGTAGTCTACCGTGCTCTTGAGTACCGAGTATTGAAAGTTTTGCAAAGCTTTCACGACTGGCTCCACCTCATGACGACTACCCAGCATGGCTTGCAGGCGTTCGGAGGGTAATCGCAGAATTCCACCAGGGACAGCGGCCTCAATTTGGCCCTGCACCACTGCCAGACCAGCCACGCCCAGCGAAACCGGAATGCGGGCCGTAAGCTTGCCGCTTCCAGACACCCCTTCTGCGGGATACACCTGCAGCAACTCAGCTAAGGATACGTCATAGGCGTCAATCGGAAGTCCCCAGGGCTGTTCAGACAGATCAATCGTTCGTGGCGCTATTCGTAAACGACCTCCCAGAAACTCAGCGGTTGCCTGTTGGATATTGAGCTCGCCAGCAAGCAAACCGCTCTGGGACGCCCGGTAATCGGCCAAAAAACTAACCGGCCCAATGCCAATGCCGGAGTTGATCTTGCCGATGCTCAGGTCACTGACTCGGGCCGTAAGCACGTTATTTTCCAAGCTGACCCATAGCTGGCCATTCAGCTCGGTCACCGCCGTACTGTTCATGAGACCATCAACACTCTCAAAGCCGAACTGGCTATCCAGCGCCAATGGCGTATCTGGTTCAATTCGCAGTTTTGCTTCAGCTTGTATTTTACCTCCGCTGAACTCCAGCATTTCCGGCCAATTTGCCAGCGTAGCTGGCATGACCTCTTGAACGTTCTCACCGGTCAGGGTTATAGCAATGTGCGCTGCGAGGAACTCTCCTACTACACTTCTAATGATGGCATCCAGGACCAGGCCGGAGTGCGAACGTAATTGGCCATCGAGATTAAGGTCAGCCAGCGAGCCTTTGACTGCACCCGCGAATTCCCACCCCTGAGATTTAAATTGCGGGTGTTGCAGCTCAGCAACATGAATTCCAACCTTGCCGGTAACAGTGCTTCGTTCCGCCAGTGAACCGGTACCAGAGAAGTTTAGGGAGAGGGTGACACCACCCAGGTCCACTTGCACCTGATTCAGTTGCACCGCTGCAGCAGAGTCTTGAGCAATGCGTTCTGCATATAACCTGGAGCCAGATTTGAAATGAACGATCAGGTTCCGGTGATTTGCTTCCAGCGAGTGAACCACATCAGCCCGAGCCCCTGTCACTTGCCAGCCTTCGGAGTGAACATCTGGCAGCGCCAATACGATCTGGCCCCGTTGAAGAAAAAACGACCAGTCGATAGCCTGAACAGGCACAGAGGACAGTAAACCGACAATCAGAACAACGAGCCAGGGCCAGCGGCTCCATGACAAAGGGATGAGCCTGCCATAAACGCTGGCCCCACCCGTCGGCATTCAGATGCCCGGCAAGCAATTAGGCAAGTGAACGAGCTCTACCAGCGGGACCGGCCTGGAGAAATAGAAGCCCTGCAAGAAATTGCAACGGCGCTGGATCAGGTCTTTTTGCTGCGCCTGAGTTTCGACACCTTCAGCCACAACCTGCAAACCCAGGTGGTGGGCCATGGTGATAATACCCTCTACAATCGCAGCGTTTTCGCGGCCGGTTTCGATATCACCGATGAAACTGCGGTCTATTTTTACTTTGCTGATAGGCAGCTGGCGTAAGTAACTCAGACTTGAGAAACCTGTGCCAAAATCATCGATGGCAACTCGTACACCGAGATTCCGGAAGTTCTGTAACAGTTCGATGGCTTTTTCTGTACCCTCCATCAACAGGCCTTCAGTCACCTCCAGCTCCAAGAGGCAGGGGTTGAGATTGCCTTCCTCAAGCGTCTGGCTGACTTCTTCAAAGAACCCATTTCGGCGAAAATGGACCGGAGAGATGTTGACGGCAACGGTCAGGGGCTCAGAGCGGCCCTCGTTTATGGTATTCAGATCTTTACAGGCTTGGCGCAATACCCAGCGATCAATATCAATAATTTGGCCCGTCTGTTCTGCCAGCGGAATAAATACGCCCGGCGGCACCAGGCCTCGCTCAGGGTGTTGCCAACGCACCAAGGCTTCCAGTGCTTTCACTTCTCCAGTACGGGCGTCCACCAAGGGCTGGTAATAAAGCACCAACTGATCGTTTTCTACCGCATCCAGCAACTCGCGGCGCAGGGCAATGTGTTCACGTACCGAGGAACTGGCATCGCCTGCATACCATTCCCAGGTATTCCGCCCTTGAGCCTTGGCTTCACGCACAGCCACGTGCGCATGCTGAATCAGCTCCCCGGCTTTCTGGGAGGTGCCGCTACCAAAGGCTATGCCGATACTGGCACTGATATGCAAAACATGTTCACCGATCAGGAATGGACGGGAGAGTATACTCAATAAGCCTTCCGCGACCTGTAGCGTGTGCTCTTCTTTATCCTGCTCCATCAGCAGTACACCAAATTCGTCCCCTGCGAAACGAGCAAGGAAGCTCCCGGGCTCCAGCCCATCAGCCAGCCGGTTTGCTACAGCTTGAAGCAGCTGGTCACCAACGGCATGGCCAAGGCCATCGTTGATCGAGGCAAAACCATCGAGATTGACCAGCAGAACAGAAACGCGCCGCGCAGATAAGCGGTAGCCTTCAGCAAGGCGGGCTTCAAAACCAGTGCGGTTGGGCAAGCCGGTCAGGAGATCATGGGTGCGCTGGAAATGCAGTTTATGTTCATTCTCTTTCTGGAGAGTAATATCTCTTGCTATGCCGTACACCCCGACAATTTCGTCATCAACCACGATAGGGAGATTGGTGACCCCTACCCGGTACTTTTCGTTAAAAGCATTATAAGCGCCGATTTCATAGTTTTGAGGTATGCCTTGACACGCCTTCCTAAAGGCACGGTGACTCAAACTCAGGTCTTCCGGGTTTACAAATTGAGAGTAATGAAGCCCGAGAAGGTCTTTCTCAGAAAAACCACTGAGCCGCTCAACGCTTTCATTTGCGGCAACAAAACGCCCCTCAAGATCCAACTCATAAACAGCATCAGGATGATGGGTAAACAGAGACTGGTAACGTTGCTGATGAATTCTCAGAGCACGTTTGTCACGCTGATGGATGAGCGCCAGCGCCAGCAGCCCTGTTGCCCGCTGTATCAGCACCAACTGACGTTCATCAGGCTTACAGGGAGAGCGGTGGTACACGGCAAAGGTTCCCAGCAATTCACCGGCAGCATCCAGCACCGGACTAGACCAGCAGGCAGCCAGGCCTTCTTTCAATGCATAATCACGGTATGCAGCCCAACTCAGATCATCTGCAATACTTTCGGTAATGACAACGTCACGACAGAATGCAGCAGCACCGCATGTGCCCACCTCAGGACCAATTTTCACACGCTGCATGGCGGCCTTATAGTCCTCAGACAGACCATCGCCAGAGATCAGGCTGATGGTATCGTCAGCCTGGTCATACATCATAAAGGTAACCAGCGCTTCGGGCATCGGCTGGGCCACTATGCGGATAACGGCTGCCAGGATGTCCCTAAAGGGCTCATGATTGGAAATCATGTCCTGAATTTTCTGTTGATTTGCCAGTTCGGCAAGGATGCTGTTCATTCTACTGCCCGAAAGAAACGCGTTTTGATTTGAGACTATCCTCGGTGCAAGGAAGTTGCCAGGTGAAAAACCGCTAACGAGGCGGTTTGTCGCAAGACATCAGTATAGTAATTTTACCGGTTTATGACGTGCTCTGAAACACGGCACATCAATCTTTTAAGGAGATTCACTAGGCCACCAAAGCAAGTTTCCTGATAGAATCAGCAGCTCAAACGGGCCAGGTTGAGCAATAGATGAACATAGCTGAGTCTTTAGAATACACCATAGGAAAACCCTCCCGTCGTTTCTGCATTGCCCCCATGATGGACTGGACCACCCCCCACTTCCGGTATCTGGCACGCATCCTTAGTCGTCGCGCACTACTCTATACAGAAATGGTGACTACGGGTGCCCTGATTCACGGGGATACCCAGCGTTTTCTGCGCCACGACACTTCCGAATACCCGTTAGCGTTACAACTGGGAGGCAGCAATGCCAACGAACTCGCCGAATGCGCAAAGCTAGCTCAGCAGTTCGGCTTCAATGAAGTAAACCTGAATGTGGGTTGCCCCAGTGACAGGGTACAGAACAACCTGATTGGTGCCTGCCTGATGGAGCACCCGGACAAGGTTGCTGAGGGCGTGGCTGCGATGATTGAAGCCACAGATATACCGGTTACAGTAAAGCACCGGATTGGTATCAATGGCCGTGAATCCTGGGAAGAACTGTGCGAATTTATTGAGAAGGTGTCGGCCTCCGGCTGCCGTACGTTCATTGTTCATGCTCGCATTGCCATTCTTGAAGGGCTCAGCCCTAAAGAAAACCGCGACATTCCACCATTAAAATATGACTGGGTATACCGACTGAAACAGACATACCCTCACCTGGAAATCATCATTAACGGCGGAATCAAAACCATTTCAGAGTGTCACGACCATCTGCGCCATACTGACGGTGTAATGTTAGGACGAGAGGCTTACCATAACCCTTGGTTATTAACTGAAGTAGACACTGAATTTTTTGGTGAACCTGCGCCGGTTACCAGCCGCCATGAAGCGTTGCAGCAGATGTTCCCGTTCATCCAGCAGGAGCTGGACCGAGGTGTTTACCTCACACACATAACCCGGCACATCATGGGGCTGTTCCTCGGCATGCCCGGAGGCAGACAATTCCGCCGCCACCTGAGCGAAAACGCCAATAAGCCAGGAGCAGGCCTTGAAGTGATAGAGCAAGCGCTGGCGAAAGTGCAAAATCTGGAAGCCGTACAGGAAAACTGATTACCACAGACCTTTGGCTGTATTGTTCCTGTCGTACGCTGCCGCTATTGTATGGGTTACGAAGGTGTTCAGGAGCAGAAGACCTCAATAATAACTAACAACCGGGACGACAGTACGAATGACAAGTAAGCTGGACCAACTGAAAACCATGACCACTGTGGTAGCCGACACCGGTGACCTGGACGCTATTGCCCAATGGCGGCCGGAAGATGCGACCACAAACCCATCCCTGCTTCTGAAAGCTGCGGCCTCAGATGCATACCGCCCCATGCTGGATGACGCTGTCCTGCTGGCGACCAGGCAAGGCGGTTCGGCGGCAGAGCAACTGACACTTGCCACCGACATACTGGCAGTGCTGGCAGGAAAGGAAATTCTGAAACTCATTCCGGGTGTAGTTTCAACTGAAGTGGATGCACGCCTGTCCTTCGATACAGCCGCTACTCTGAAGCGTGCCCGTCGACTAGTAGAACTTTATGACCAGCAAGGTGTAGATACCAGCCGTGTATTGATCAAAATTGCAGCAACCTGGGAAGGCATTCTTGCAGCCGAACAACTTGAAAAAGAAGGTATTCGCTGCAACCTCACTCTGCTGTTTTCTTTTATACAGGCGGTGGCCTGCGCCCAAGCCGGCACACATCTGATTTCACCCTTTGTCGGTCGAATTCTTGATTGGCACCTGGCCAACACGGGCCGCGCTAATTACCCTGCCTCTGAAGACCCTGGCGTACAGTCCGTTACCCGCATCTACAATTTCTATAAGGCCAATGACTTCAATACGGTGGTGATGGGCGCCAGCTTTCGAAATACCGGTGAAATTGAAATGCTGGCCGGCTGTGACCGCCTGACCATCAGTCCTGTTCTGCTGCAAGAACTGAAAAACGATCATGGGCAACTGCCCCGTCGGCTGAGTGCCACAAACGCCGCAAGTGACGAGATCATAGGCCCCGTGGATGAAAAACTGTTCCGCTGGGAGTCGAATGAAGATGCCATGGCAACCGAAAAACTGGCCGAGGGTATTCGCCGATTTGCAGCAGACCAGATAGAGCTGGAAAACCGGGTAAAACAACTTGCCAGCGTTGCGTAATGTTTACCTGAACCCACAGTGGTCAATATATGATCGAACGCCTAAAAAAACTCTTTGAAGTCAGATCTGCAAAGCCGGTAGACGCCACACCGAACCAGTTGGCTGTGGCGGCTACGGCACTGATGGTTCAGCTGTCCCGTGTTGACAGCCACCAAGATGAAAACGAGCTGGAAACCATCTTGGATTGCGCTATCCAGGCTCACCAAATAACCCGGGAAGAAGCCAAAGACATTCTGGCAGATGCTCAGGCCCATGCCGAAGACGCCACGTCACTGTATGAGTTTACCGGGCAGATCAATGATCACTTCGACCAGATTCAGAAACAAGCCTTGCTCGAAAGCATGTGGCGTGTAGCCTTTGCAGATGGGCGTATCGACAAGTACGAAGAACACCTGATTCGTCGTATCGCAGATTTGCTTCATCTCAATCACCGTGAATTCATGCAGGCGCGGCACCGGGCGGAAGAACCCGCCAGTTAATTCGAGGAGACATCATGTTAGCCATTCTTCATGCCAACACAGCACTGGACAGCGAAGCCTACCGCCAAACCATGCACTATCTCGAAAACTTACCGGGTGTCAGCTTACGCGTACACGAAGTCCAGGGCGCAAGCCAGCGTTTGACGGAGATTTACCTGCTGGGTGACACCAAGCCTCTGGACAAGGAAGAAATTGAGGCTTTACCCGCTGTAGAACGGGCCATCCGTATTTCTGATGACTATCGGATTCTGGGCCGCCACAAAGACGACAGCCGCCAAAGTGGCTTCAGCTACAACGGCATTGAATTTAACCAGAACAACCTGAATGTCTTTGCCGGCCTGTGCGCTGTGGATGTGCCCGAGCATGTGGAAATCATGCTAAAAGCACTGGAGGACAATGGGCAGGTGTGCACCCGAATGGGTGCCTATAAGCCACGCACCAACCCATACTCATTCCAGGGCCACGGTAAAGGCTGTCTGCCCTGGGTATTTGAGAAAGCGGGCAAACATGGCGTAAAAGTAGTCGCCATGGAGATTACTCATGAAAGCCATATCGAGGAAATCGATACCTGCCTGGAGAAGCTTGGGCGGCCAACCGGCGTCATGTTGCAGGTGGGCACCCGAAATACCCAGAACTTTGAACTCCTGAAAGCCATCGGTCGACAAAAAACCTACCCGGTATTGCTGAAACGGGGTTTTGGTATCACCCTGAATGAATCCCTGAATGCAGCCGAGTATTTGGCCAGCGAAGGCAACGCGAACGTCATTTTCTGCTTGCGCGGCATGAAAACCGAAGCCGGCCAACCGCACCGAAACATGGTCGATTTCGCCCACGTGCCTGCGGTAAAACGCCTTACCCGCATGCCGGTGTGTGTTGACCCGTCTCACTCTGTGGGCACCCGCCAAGGTGCACCCGACGGCATTCTCGATGTCATGCATGCAACAGCCCAAGGTGTAATTGCCGGGGCCAATATGGTACTGGTGGACTTCCACCCAAAACCAGAAAAAGCCTTGGTAGACGGGCCTCAGGCTTTGCTGATGGACGAACTGCCAGCATATCTTGAAGACATCCAGCTATGCCACGATACCTGGAAAAAGCGCCAGGCCATTTATAAACGCCTGAAGGATAACACTACAGAATGATCATTTATGGTCACCGGGGAGCTAAAGGTGAGGCTCCCGAAAACACGATGCCTGGATTTATACATGCCTACCGGCAGGGTGTGCGACATTTCGAACTTGATTTGGTGCTATCGAAAGATGGTACGCCAGTGCTGATACACGATCTGACGGTAGACCGCACAACCAGTCAAAGGGGCAATGTCGGCAGCTACACCGCGGCCGAACTCAATGCTATGGACGCCAGACGCAATACCAGCGAATGGCCAAGACCGACCGGCATTCCTGCCCTTGAGACACTACTTGATCAGTTCAGTGACCTCGAACACTTACAACTGGAAGTAAAAAAGGATACTCGTTCCCGACTGAATATCCTATGCAATCGAATAACTGAAATTATCCAGCGCCGCAATATGTATCTGACCGCCGCCATTACCTCAACCGACCCCTGGTTTCTGAGGGAAATCCGCCGCCGGGATAAAAATATTCGGATAGGACTGGTCGCTGAGCGCAAGTTTCCGAAACCACTTAACCTGGCAACGTCGCTAGGCTGCGAATATTTCTGCGCAAACTGGAAAATACTTAACAAACACACCGTCGACATGGCTCACAAACGCAACATGCATGTGTCTACCTGGACGGTAAACCGCATTCACGACATGCTCAAAATGGAAGAAATGGGGGTAGACAGCATTATCACAGACTATCCGACCAGTACCCGGATGTACTTTGACAACCGTGCAATGTCGCTGCTGAACCTGCCAACAAGAGACACCAGACAACCAGAGTGATTTCTGAGTGTCTGGTGCAAGGCCTGAATCAGAAGATCCGATTCAGGCCATTCAGTGCGGCTACCCGGTAGGCTTCAGCCATCGTTGGGTAGTTAAAGGTTGTGTTAATAAAGTAGTTCAGGGAATTTGCCTCCCCTTTCTGATTCATAATAGCCTGGCCGATATGAACGATTTCTGCCGCTTGGTCACCAAAGCAGTGGATACCCAGAATTTCCCGCGTTTCCCTGTGGAACAGCAGCTTCAGCATACCCACGGCTTCACCAGTGATCTGTGCACGAGCCAGGTCTTTAAAAAACGCCTGCCCCACATCATAAGGTACTTTGGCTTCCGTCAGCTCACGCTCAGTTTTACCAACTGAACTGATTTCAGGAATGGTATAAATACCCGTTGGCACATCATCCACAAACCGGAAGTATTCATCCTGCACGATATCGGCAGACGCAGAGCGTCCCTGATCGTAAGCAGCACTTGCCAGACTTGGCCAACCGATAACATCGCCCACTGCGTAAATGTGCCCAAGTTCTGTACGGTAGTGGTCGTCTACCGCCAGCTGGCCACGACTATTCGGCTCAAGACCAATTTTATCCAGACCCAGATTTTCAGTATTGCCGCTACGACCATTACACCACAAAAAGGCATCTGCACGGATTTTCTTGCCGGATTGAAGCGTAAGGACCACACCATGATCATCACCTTTTACCGTTTCGTACTGCTCGTTGTGACGAACCAGCACCCCGTTGTTGCGCAGGTGATAGCTAAGCGCATCGGAGATTTCGTCATCAAGAAACGACAACAAACGGTTGCCAGGGTTGATCAAATCAACTTTTACTCCAAGGCCGGCAAAGATAGACGCATATTCAGAACCGATAACACCCGCGCCATAAATAATAAGCGTCCGCGGCGTATGGGACAGATTCAGAATTGAGTCTGAGTTGTAAATCCTATGGTGGCGAAAATCCACATCAGACGGAAGGTAAGGCCGGGAACCGGTCGCCACAATCGCCTGCTTGAAATGGATGGTTTCAACAGATTTATTGCCACGGATTACAAGCCGGTTCTGATCCAGAAAAGATGCGCGACCATTGATCAAGTCTACCCGGTTACGAGAGTAAAACTGGGTGCGCAGCTTAACCTGCTTTCCAATAACCTTCTGGGCATTTTGCAGAACGCGCGGGAAGGAAAACCAACGAGGCTCACCAATGTCCCGGAACATCTGATTGGTATTGAAGGTGATGATCTGCTTAACAGAATGACGCAACGCTT
This sequence comes from Marinobacter sp., assembly GCF_041595835.1. GTDB lineage: Bacteria > Pseudomonadota > Gammaproteobacteria > Pseudomonadales > Oleiphilaceae > Marinobacter. The sequence goes on from NZ_JBFHJO010000022.1 coordinate 11,449, forward strand.
TGGACGGAATGGTCCCCCAATGAGTGCAGTTGCCCCCAACAGTCGGTTTATCTTCAATGATCGCAACACGCTGATTGTGCTTCGCCGCGTTCATTGCCGCCCCTTCACCGGAGGGGCCGGCGCCGATAACAACAACGTCGTAATGATGCTCTGCCATGCGCGCAGTGTCTCCTTATCTACGTCTCGTGAGCGTAGCTTTAGTTATTGAATGTGTGCGATCACTTGCACCTATTTGTCCGTTTTCGTGGCGTCGTAAGCCAGATCTTCGGCTTTAACCGGCTCAGTAGAATCAGCGCGGCTTTCTTCGCACTTCTGGGTATTACCACCACAAATCTCACAGGAAGAACTGATGCCCAGTGCACCAATGCCACCACAAGTACCACTGATTGGCTTACGGCCAAAAATAACGCCGACCGACATGCCGACCATCAGCAATACCACAATAAATAAAACCAAAAGAAAGGTACTCATAACGGCCCCCTTTACTGGACAATATAAGAAGAAAAAGCCGGCGAGCTATGCACCTCAAAACCGGCTTCACCCCTTACAATAAAATACGCAGGAATATTCTCCCGGGTAGCCAGGCCCATAGCCCGGTCAAAACCCATAACGTTAAAGGCCGTTGCCAGCGCATCGGCTGTCATACAGTCGTCTGAAATCACCGTAACGGATGCTAACTGATGACTGATAGGCCTTCCTGTATCTGGATCAATTGTATGTGAATATCGCTGCCCTTCCGATTCGTAATAGTTACGATAGTCACCAGACGTGGCCATCGACCGGTTATCCAGGGCAACAATTTTATTCACTTGCCGAGCCTGTTCAGAAGGAGTTTCTACTGCCAGCCGCCAAATAGCTCCGTCAGGCTTCCGACCACGAGTGCGAACCTCACCACCTATTTCAACAAGGTAGGCCTGAATACCCTCAGTGTCGAGGTACCGGGCGACCACATCAACACCATACCCCTTAGCAATACCCGACAAGTCAATATACTGAGGTTTCTTGCTCCGGATAGAGCGTGTTTCAGCATCAAGCTCCAGAAACTCCCAGCCCGTCACTTCTAACAAGTCAGCCAACGCCTCCTCTGGAGGAGTAGTTTTAGGCCGGGCATCAGGACCAAAACCCCAGAGATTCACAACCGGCCCAACCGTTACATCAAATGCACCGCCTGTGAATGCAGACACATCCTGTGCCCTGCTAATCACTTCGAATAGCGGTGCCGATAACGCTGTCCAGCTGGACTGGTCCTGCTTGTGATTAAGCATGGACAGTTCAGAGTCCTGCTTCCAGGTTGACATCGCATTATCGACGCGCTCCAACTCGGACCTGATACCATGGGCCAAGATCTTCAGCTTTGCATCGTCTTGTGGCAAAACGACGTTGATGTGATAGGTCGTGCCGAAGATCCCTCCTGAGATCTCCCAGACTTTTTCTTCTTCCTGAAACGAGCAACCCGCCAGGGCAGCTACAGCCAGCGTCATAATGACGCTGGCCACAACCACCCTGACGGGTCTATACATACGGGATGTCATCAGAGCTAATTAACCCCCAAAGTCATCCAGCATGATGTTTTCGTCTTCTACACCAAGATCTTTCAACATCTTGATCACAGACGCGTTCATGATTGGGGGCCCACACATGTAGAACTCACAATCTTCCGGCGCCGGATGGTCCTTCAGATAGTTCTCGTACAACACGTTGTGAATAAAGCCCGTTGGGCCTTCCCAATTGTCCGTAGGCAATGCATCAGACAATGCCACATGCCACTCAAAGTTTTCGTTTTCTGCAGCCAGACCGTCAAAGTCTTCCACATAAAACATTTCACGAACACTACGGGCACCGTACCAGAAGCTGATCTTCCGTTTGGTTTTGAGACGCTTGAGCTGATCGAAGATGTGAGAGCGCATCGGCGCCATCCCCGCACCGCCACCAATGAATACCATTTCAGCGTCAGTCTTCTTAGCGAAGAATTCACCAAATGGCCCCATCACGGTGACCTTGTCACCTGGTTTCAGGTTGAACACGTAGCTCGACATGATTCCTGGCGGATAATCTGTTCCAGGAGGCGGCGTAGCGATACGAATATTAAACTTCAGAAGACCTTTTTCTTCCGGGTAGTTCGCCATGGAATACGCCCGGATAGTGTCCTCTTTGTTAATTGCCTTATAGCGCCAGATGTCGTGCTTATCCCAGTCTTCGTGAAACTCTTCTTCGATATCGAAATTCTTGTAATCGATTTCGTAAGGAGGACACTCCAGCTGGACATAACCACCGGCGCGGAAGTCTACTTCTTCACCTTCTGGCAACTTCAGAACCAGTTCTTTAATGAAGGTAGCCACGTTGTGGTTAGATATCACCTCGCACTCCCACTTCTTCACGCCAAAGAACTCTTCTGGCACTTCGATCTTCATATCCTGCTTAACAGGAACCTGACACGACAGGCGCCAGCCTTCTTTCTCTTCGCGGTTGGTGAAGTGAGTTTTTTCAGTTGGCAGCATGGCGCCGCCGCCTTCCAGAACTTTACACTTACATTGGGCGCAGGTACCGCCGCCTCCGCAAGCTGAAGACAGGAAAATACCGTTGTTTGCCAAGGTGCCCAACAGCTTTCCACCGGCTTCCGTTTTCACGGTATGTTCCGGGTCGTCATTGATTTCGATGGTCACATCACCGGTGCTTACCAGTTTGGATCTCGCCGCGAGGATGACCGCAACAAGCGCCAGAACGATAACGGTGAACATGACCACGCCGAGTATTATTTCTGTATACATGGTCTCGCCTTTTCGTTAAACCGAATCACCGGGTGAATTACAGGGAAATCCCTGAAAAGGACATGAAGCCAAGGGACATCAAACCAACAGTGATGAAGGTGATTCCCAAGCCGCGCAGGCCTTCCGGAACATCGCTGTACTTCAGCTTTTCACGGATACCAGCCAGAGCAACAATGGCCAAAGCCCAGCCCACACCGGCACCGAAGCCGTAAACCACACTTTCACTAAAGGTGTAGTCACGCTCTACCATGAACAGTGCCGCACCCATAATGGCGCAGTTCACCGTGATCAACGGAAGAAATACCCCAAGTGCGGAGTAAAGTGACGGTATGTATTTGTCCAGAATCATTTCCATGATCTGAACAATGGCTGCAATTACGCCAATGTAGGTGATCAAACCCAGGAAACTGAGGTCCACTTCAGGCAGGCCAGCCCAAGCCAGCGCACCTTCGCGAAGAATGTTATTGTAAATCAGATTGTTAACCGGAACGGTCAACGTCAGGACAACAATAACCGCAATACCAAGCCCCGTCGCAGCTTCAATTTTCTTGGAAATGGCAAGGAAGGTACACATACCCAAGAAGAACGCCAGCGCCATGTTCTCAATGAAGATGGCCTTGAGAAGCAGGCTGATATAGTGCTCCATCAGAAGGCCTCCTTATGAGTGTGGCGGGACATTTTATAGTCCGGCTCTTCGACTTGCTCCGGCATCCAGGTACGCAGTCCCCAGATTGCCAAACCAATAATGAAGAAAGCACTCGGTGGTAACAGCAGCAGGCCGTTAGTGATATACCAACCACCCTCGTTAACCGGAGTCAGCAAAGTGACACCGAACAGAGAGCCAGCGCCCAGCAGTTCGCGGAAGAACGCCACGAACAGCAGCATAACGGAGTAGCCCATACCGTTACCAATACCATCCAGGAAACTCAGCCAAGGGCCGTTTTTCATAGCGAAACCTTCGGCGCGCCCCATAACAATACAGTTGGTAATGATCAGACCAACGAATACCGACAACTGCTTGCTGATTTCGTAAGCATAGGCTTTGAGGATCTGATCAACCACGATTACCAGTGAGGCGATAATGGTCATCTGAACGATGATCCGGATGCTTCCCGGGATCTGAGTACGAACCAAAGATACAGCCAGGTTGGAAAACGCGGTAACCGCGGTAACCGACAAGCACATAACAATGGTGACGTTCATGCTTGTGGTTACCGCAAGCGCAGAACAAATACCGAGGATCTGCAACCCAATCGGGTTATTACTGAATATCGGTTCGAAAAGAACCTGTTTGGCGGTTGTTTCAGCCATGATCAGACCTCCCCTTCACGAAGTTTCTTGAGGAACCGCGCATAACCCCGGTCACCCATCCAGTAGTTGACCAGTCGCTCAACCCCACGGCTGGTCAACGTTGCACCGGAAAGCGCATCAACCTTATGTTCTTTATCCTTTGCATCGGCACCCACACCGCCTTTGACCAGCTGGATCAGAGGCTCTGTTGGTTCATCACCGTACAGTTCTTTGCCAACCCACTGCTGTTTCCAGCGAGGGTTATCCACTTCACCCCCCAAACCTGGTGTTTCAGCATGAGCGTAAAAGCCAAGACCTTCTATCGTGTTCAGGTCACCTTCCAATGACATGAAACCATACAAGGTAGACCAAAGGCCGTAACCGTGAACAGGCAGTACCACACGAACCAGCTTGCCGTTCTCGCTCAGGGTATAAACCTTTGCAACGTTCGGACGACGCTTGATTCCAGCTTGGTCTTCGGCTGACGGAATGACCGTGCCCATGGCTGGATCAGAGGCAGCCTTGTACATGTCGTACTTCATGGGATCTTCAACGCCAACAACAGACGGCTCAACAAAATCTCCGGTATCAAGATCTACCAGGCGAACGTCAAACAACTCGAAGTCTTTCTCGATTTTGTCAGCGCTTGAGCCAGCTTCCAGCATGCCAGCAGCGGCGAGAATGTTGGATTTGATATCCAGGTCCTGGTTTTTTACCTGCGCAGGGCGCAATACCACCGCGGCGGTGGAAACCACCACGGAGAACACGATGCTCAGTACCAGGGCAACAAGTATGGTTCTGGAGACAGTTTCTTTAGCTTTAGCCACGAGCGAGCCTCCGTTTAACGTTGGCCTGAACCACGTAGTGGTCCATCAGCGGAGCAAAAAGGTTAGCAAACAAAATCGCCAACATGATGCCTTCCGGGAATGCCGGGTTAACGACCCGGATAAGAACCGTCATCACACCGACCAGAATACCGAAGCACCAACGACCTGTATTGGTCATCGCCGCAGAAACCGGATCAGTTGCCATGAACATCATACCGAAGGCAAAGCCACCCATAACCAGATGCCAATGCGGTGGTACAGCGAACATATTATTGGTTTCAGAGCCAATCAGATTCAGCAGCAAGGACATAGCAATCATGCCAATCAGCACGCCGCCAACAATACGATAGCTGGCGATTTTCATGGCAAGAAGAATCAAACCACCAATCAGAATAGCAAGAGTGGAGGTTTCACCCATGGAGCCTTGAATGGTGCCGATGAACGCATTCATCCAACCAATATCATTGATCAGCACTTCCATGCCGTCGCTGGCAGCCACACTCAGAGCGGTTGCGCCACTGAACCCATCAATAGCCGTCCACACGGTGTCGCCGGAAATCTGGGCCGGGTATGCGAAGTACAGGAATGCCCGACCGGTCAGCGCAGGGTTCAGGAAGTTTTTACCTGTACCACCAAACACCTCTTTACCAATAACGACACCAAAGGTGATACCCAGAGCCACCTGCCAAAGAGGAATAGTGGGAGGGCAAATCAACGCAAACAAGATAGAGGTAACAAAGAAGCCTTCGTTCACTTCGTGACGACGCACGGTTGCAAACAGCACTTCCCAGAAACCACCCACAATGAAGGTCACCGCGTACACCGGGATGAAGTAAGCCATACCGTATACGAAGTTGTCCCACAATCCAGCCCCTGCGCCTGTATCAGCGAGAGCTTGAATAAATGCGGTACGCAGACCACCATCACCAACCATGGCGTCCGGGTTAGAGGCAAGGAAACCATTAGCCTGAAAGCCAATATTCCACATACCAAAGAACATCGCCGGGAAGGCACACAACCACACTGTAATCATGATGCGCTTCAGATCAACGCCATCACGCACATGTGAAGTTGTAGAAGTTACCGAACTGGGCGTATAGAAAATAGTATCGGCAGCTTCGTACAGAGCGTACCAGCGCTCGTACTTACCGCCTTTTTCAAAGTGGTGCTCGATTCCATCGAGATACTTTCTGATAGACATCGTTTAGCCCTCGATCTCGATTCGGGTCAGGTTCTCACGGAGAATCGGACCGTATTCATATTTACCTGGGCACACGAAGGTGCACAGCGCGAGATCTTCTTCATCCAATTCCAGAGCGCCCAGCTTCTGAGCTGCTTCCGTATCACCAACAATCAGCGAACGCAGTAGCTGAGTAGGCAGAATATCCAGCGGCATAACCTGTTCATAGGCTCCAACAGGAACCATTGCCCGCTCACTACCGTTAGTTGTGGTCGTGAAGTCGAACAGTTTGCCTCCGGTCAGCTTGGACAAATAGATATTCAACACAGAGAACTTGTTCAGCCCCGGACTCAGCCAGCCCAGGAAGTGCCGCTTATGGCCCTCTTCCAGAACCGAAACCTGATTAGCAAAACGACCGAGGTAAGCACAGGGGCCATCACCACGACGTCCACCAAATACCGAACCGGAAATAGCACGAACCTCACAGTCAGTTGCCACTTCACCATCCAACAGGTCTACCAGGCTGGCACCCAGACGGGTACGAACGAGACGTGGTTTTAACGCTTTCGGGCCACCAATCGCCACAATGCGTTCAGCCGGCACCTCGCCGGTCTCAAACAGCTTCGCGATGTCGATCACGTCCTGGTAATTAATCGACCAAACGGTCTTGGTAGCTGACACAGGATCCAGGTGATGTATATGGGTACCCACGTTCCCTGCCGGATGCACACCGTCAAACTGGTGCACTTCGATATTACCGGCCTTAGGCACAGCCACATTAGCGCCCGGCTTTCCGGTAACAAACACCTTGCCGTTAGTGAGACGGGAGATGATAGTCAGGCCCTTTTCAAAAGCCTTACTGTTCTCGCCAATGATCACTGCAGGGTCCGCCGCTAGCGGATTGGTGTCCATTACGGAAACGAAGATGGAATTCGGAGTAGAGTCAATTGTAGGAACCTTGCTGAACGGCCGGGTGCGGAAAGCTGTCCACAGGCCAGATTCAACCAGGTTATCGACTACCTGCTGGCGCTCCAGGCCGGCGAGATCCGAATCATTGTAGCGAGCGTAACTTTCCGCCTCGTCACCATCGATTTCGATGACAACCGACTGGAATACTCGACGCTCACCGCGATTGACTTCTTTCACAATACCGGCAGCCGGTGAAGTGTAACGAACGCCCTCGGTCTTCTTGTCCGTGAACAGCAGCGTACCGCGCTTAACACGGTCTCCCTCTTTCACAGCCATTGTCGGCTTCATGCCGTGGTAGTCAAAACCGATAAGCGCAACATGGCGAATCGGTTTGCCTTCCGTAATGGTCTGTTCGGGAGCGCCGCTGATGGGAAGATCCAGGCCTTTCTTGATCTTGATCATTAGCCTCATCCAATCATCAGAAACTATTCTGTGGATTCTTAACGCCCGCCCCCCTGGCCCAGACTTTCTACCCAAACGATCCAAAAAAACGCTTTTTTGGATCCACATGCCGGCGCGATTGCTACGCCCAACACTTAATTCGGGATAGAGAAGAGAAACAAGGGGCAAGACATACCCAAAATCGCGCCAATTATAGAGATTAAGGAAACCTATTTCCACCGGTAACCAAAATGCTTTTGTCACTCAAAAGTACGAAAAAACCCCGGCAACTCACGTTACCGGGGTTTCTCTCACCTTCTCTTCCGAGATGACCTACGACTTTAGTCGCGCGTGCGCTTCGGGAAAATCGGGTAATCAACTCCAGCCATCTGGTTAACACAACGGATAACCTGAGCACTGTAGCCAAACTCATTGTCATACCATACGTAGAGGATCAGGCGTTTGCCATTAGCAATGGTAGCCTGAGCATCGACAACACCGGCATGGCGGGAGCCCACAAAGTCGGTAGAAACCACTTCCGGAGAGTTCACGAAGTCGATCTGTTTCTGCAGTTCGGAATGCAGAGCCATATCGCGCAGATAATCATTAACCTTTTCCACATCCACATCGGATTTCAGGTTCAGGTTCAGAATAGCCATGGACACGTTCGGAGTCGGAACACGAATCGCATTACCGCTCAGTTTGCCTTTCAGTTCAGGGAGAGCCTTAGCGACAGCCTTGGCAGCACCAGTCTCAGTGATAACCATATTCAGCGCAGCACTACGCCCACGACGACTACCTTTGTGGTAGTTATCGATCAGGTTCTGGTCATTGGTGTAGGAATGAACAGTCTCAACATGACCGTCTTCAATACCGTACTCGTCATTGATCGCCTTCAGCACTGGTGTAATAGCATTAGTAGTACACGAAGCCGCAGACAGGATCTTGTCGTCGTCAGTGATCCAGTCGTTGTTGATACCATACACAATATTCTTGATATCGCCCTTACCCGGCGCAGTCAGAATTACCCGGCTAACACCTTTGGATTTAAGGTGCAGCCCCAGACCGGCCTCGTCACGCCAGATACCGGTATTATCCACAACAATAGCGTTGTCGATGCCGTACTCAGTGTAGTCCACCTGATCCGGGCCACCAGAGTAGATCACTTTAATAAAGTTACCGTTAGCGATCAGGGCAGAGTTCTCTTCGTCAACGGTGATAGAACCGTTAAATGGCCCGTGCACAGAATCGCGGCGAAGCAGGCTGGCACGCTTTTCCAGATCGTTTTCAGCACCGCCCTGACGAACCACAATGGCACGCAGACGCAAATTATTACCGCCACCGGCTTTCTCAATCAGAATACGGGCAAGCAGACGACCAATACGACCAAAGCCATACAGGACCACATCCTTGGTTTCGTTGTTAGCGTCTTGCTCAGACTGAGCTTCGTACTGACCAACAACCGGACCAATCTCACGCTTCAGAAATTCAACAAGGTCTCCACCTTCTTCCTTGAACTTAACCGCGAGTTTACCGATATCCACATGGGCACGACCCAGATTCAGCTTATCCATTTCCCGCAGAATCGGCATAGTGTCATGAACAGACAGCTCGCTGTTTTCAACCTGGCGAACAAAACGGTGAGCGCGAAGAATATCAATCACAGACTGATTAATGATCGCCCGACCGTAAACAGACGTAACCACGTTGTTCTTGCGGTAAAGACGGCCGATCAGCGGAATCATGGCTTCCGCGGTGGACTCTCTTTCAGTCCAGTTGGACAGGCACTGGTTGATCTTGTCGTGACTCACGGTAGAAACCTCGTTTAGCACAGGGGAATAATTTAAGGCGCACATTATCCAACTTAACTGGCCTTACGGCAAATAGGTTTCTGTATCCGCTTTATTTGCTCCGGCCATGACACTACAACCCTCCGGCGCTAGAATATCGCCGTTCCGATTCCCAGAAGTGCCAACTCAGGAGATCTCCCAGCCCATGCCTCAAGGTTCAGCCCACTTTACCTGCAACGAAATGCTGATCGCGCCAGAGGCACCGGCAAAACCCGCAGACCACAGAAAGTGGGGGCAACTTCCTGGCTGCAGTGAGGCCCTGGCTATCTGCGAAAGCGCCCGGGCCCACAAAGGGCTGACGCTGGTGGTCACCCAGAGCACCGACGAAGCGATCCGCCTGGAGCAGGCCATTCGCTTTTTCCTCAATCTTCCACCAGAGGAAGATGGCGCCACAACGAATGACGACGGCATTGAGCTCTTATCACTACCGGATTGGGAAACCCTGCCCTACGACCTGTTTTCGCCACATCAGGACATTACCTCCCGGCGCATCCGGACCCTGCACCGCTTGCCTTCCACTAATCACGGCATTCTGGTTGTCCCTGCACGCACTCTGATGCACCGGCTGGCGCCACCGAGTTACCTGCAAGGCAACACCCTGCTTCTGAAAACCGGCCAGACGCTGAACATTGAAAACTGGCGCATGCAGCTTGAGGCCGCCGGTTATCATCATACAGAGAACGTCTACGAACATGGCGAATACGCTGTCCGGGGCGCAATTCTGGATATATACCCCATGGGCTCTAACCTGCCCTACCGGATTGATTTGTTCGACGATGAAATCGAGACACTGAGAACCTTTGACCCGGAAACCCAGCGCTCCATAGAGCGCACAGAACAGATTGAGCTGCTGCCAGCTCACGAATTTCCCTGGCACAAAGAGGCACGCTCAGGCTTCCGAAACCGGTGGTTCGAATACTTCCCAAACTCAGACAAAGACTCACCGGTTTACCAGGACGTATCCAATGGCATTACGCCGCCAGGCATCGAGTATTATTTACCACTATTCTTTGACGAAACCGCGACCCTGTTCGACTACCTGCCGGCGTCTACCCTCGTTTTTACAGCGGATGGTCTGAATGACGCAGTTCAGGCTTTTGATGCAGAAACCCGCGCAAGACATGAAGACCGTCGACACGACCGGTTGCGCCCAATCCTTCCGCCAACCGAACTTTTTCTGCAGCAAGACGAAGTATTTGGGCAACTCAAACATTATCCCAGAATTACCTGCACATCCGAGCCAGTATCCGGTGCTGGCAGTTCAGACTGCAAGGCGAGCGCTCTGCCAGACATCGCAATGGATGGCCGGTCAGCCGACCCCGCCGGCAGGCTGAAACGCTTCATCAAAGAATTCCCGGGGCGCATATTGATCTGCGCAGAATCATCCGGGCGCAGGGAAGCATTGATTGAAAATCTGGGTGACCACCAACTTAAACTGAGAACCGTCTCGAACTGGCGGGAGTTTTTGGAACAGGCAGAGAGCCCCCTGGCAGTCACCATCGGCTCAATGGAACAAGGCATGGTGCTGCCTGAACGAAACCTGGCACTGATCACCGAAACAGCTCTATTCGGCGAACGGGTTCTTCAACGACGGCGCCGGGACCAAGCAACAGAAGTTGATGATCACGGTTACCGTGACCTCTCAGAACTTCGGATCGGCTCACCAGTTGTGCACATTGATCATGGTGTTGGTCGCTACAAAGGACTTGAAACCATTAGTGCCGGGGGCGAGTCCAACGAATTCCTGACACTGGAATATGCGGGTGGCTCCAAACTATATGTACCAGTTTCAAGCCTGCACCTGATCTCTCGCTATGCCGGTGCTGATGAAGAGCACGCCCCATTGCACAAACTGGGCACCGACAGGTGGAGCAATGCCAAACAGAAAGCACTGGAAAAAATCCGCGATACAGCGGCCGAACTGCTGGATGTCTACGCTCGCAGGGAAGCCAGAAAGGGCTTCCAGTTCGAAGACCCAAAAGAAGCCTATCGCGCCTTCGCAGCCGGTTTCCCATTTGAAGAAACCCCTGACCAACAGGTGGCCATCCAGTCTGTCTTCGAGGACATGACAAGCGAACAGCCTATGGATCGTCTGGTCTGTGGTGATGTGGGCTTCGGCAAAACTGAAGTAGCCATGCGTGCGGCCTTTCTGGCCACCTGGTCAGGAAAACAGGTAGCCGTACTAGTCCCCACGACCTTGTTAGCACAACAACACTACGAGTCCTTCAGGGACCGGTTCTCAGAGACCCCCGTCTCGATAGAACTACTCAGCCGTTTCCGCAACAGCACCCAGACCAGCAAAGCCATGGCCGCCATTGAAGAAGGTCAGGCCGACATTGTCATTGGCACCCACAAACTGCTTCAGGGTAACGTGAAATTCAAAAATCTGGGCTTGGTGATTATCGACGAAGAACACCGGTTTGGTGTTCAGCAAAAAGAAGCATTGAAATCTCTTCGTGCGGAAGTCGACATGCTAAACCTCACAGCCACGCCGATCCCCCGAACCCTGAACATGGCCATGGGCCACTTACGAGACCTATCCATTATTGCAACGCCACCAGCACGCCGACTTTCGGTGAAAACCTTTGTCCGGCAGAGGGATGACGCCATGGTCAAAGAAGCCATTCTGCGGGAGATCTTGCGGGGTGGGCAGGTGTATTTCCTGCACAACGATGTATCCACCATTGAAAAAACTGCCGAAGACCTTCGCCTGCTGATCCCGGAAGCTCGGGTGGGCGTTGCCCATGGGCAAATGCGTGAGCGGCAACTAGAGCAGATTATGTCGGATTTCTACCATAAACGATTCAATGTACTGGTCTGTACAACCATCATTGAAACAGGCATCGACATACCCAGCGCCAATACCATTGTTATTGAAAGAGCTGATAAGTTTGGCCTCGCACAGCTGCACCAACTTAGAGGTCGGGTCGGCCGCTCGCATCACCAGGCCTACGCCTATCTTCTGACGCCACCACCCAAAAGCATTTCAACCGATGCCCGAAAACGGCTTGATGCAATTTCGGAGGCCCAGGACCTGGGCGCAGGTTTCATGCTGGCCACACACGATCTCGAAATTCGTGGTGCAGGTGAGCTTTTGGGTGAAGAACAAAGTGGCCAAATTGAAAGTATCGGCTTCACGCTATATATGCAGTTGCTGGATGAAGCCGTTAAAGCCATTCGAGAAGGCCGCACACCCAACGCGGATCTTCCGCTGAGCCATGGCACCGACATCAATTTACGCATTCCGGCTCTAATCCCTGACGACTACCTGCCAGACGTTCACAACCGCCTGATGCTCTACAAACGCATTGCCAGCGTAAAAAACGAAGCCGCATTAAAAGAACTTCAGGTTGAGATGATTGACCGCTTCGGATTATTACCCCTACCGGCCAAAAATCTGATACGCCAAACTCAGTTAAGATTGATGGCGGAAGCTCTGGGCATTGTCAAAGTGGACGCGGGCAAGGAATGGGTGCGCCTGGAATTTGGAGCCAGCACGCCGGTTGACCCACTGACACTGGTTAAAAAAGTGCAATCTGCCCCGGACACCTACCGGCTTGAAGGCGCCAACAGTTTCCGCTTCCGGCTGAATGATGACTCAACCAATGGTAAACTCGACGCCATCGCAGCCATGCTTACGGAACTTGGGCCAAAAGAGAAAAAAGCCAAAGCCTCCTGAGCCAATCTGATTAAGCCGGAGTGACACACTTGCAAGCCACTGACCGCTGTTCAAAACCAACGTTGATGGGCGCCGCCCTGGCCGTTGCATTCACGCTCCTGCCTACCGGTGGTGTTCAGGCACAAGAGAGTCCTAAAGATTCCTACCGTGCCGAAATTGTCATCCTGCAACGACTGGTTGACCCAGCCTCAATCGAAGAACAGATGACGGGCAAGCAGGTTGAGCCGGTGATTGAAACGGCCAGCTCACTCTGGGTTGAAGACGCTAGCGGTCGCCGAATTTCAGACCTTCAGCTCACAAACAAAAATGAAATGCACCTCGGCAGCGCTGCGCGCCGACTGGAAAACAGCGGCAACTTTCGGGTACTTGCAACTGCTGGCTGGTACCAAAACTTCCCACAAAACTACGACGGTTCCCCAATGAGAATAGCCGTTGGTGACTGGCTGAGCCGTGCTCAGCAAAAAGCGGTGGAAGGTTATATCGAAATTGATCGTAAACGCTATCTCCATGTCAGCGTTCACCTGAACCACTGGCAGGAAGGACCAGTGCAGGAAGTAAACCTGCAGACTGAAACAACAGGCACAGTGTCAGGCATATCAGAAACAACAGAGACATCTTCTATTGCAGAGATGGCCACAAATACGCCGCCCGTTATGGTGATGGCCGACCCCGAACCCACACCGGCGGAATTGGTCACCTGGATAAGAGAAACCCGCCGCATGCGTAGTGAGGAAATCCACTTTATTGACTCCCCCACTATTGGTGTGCTGGTATTCTTTAAGAAGCTGTAGGCAACGGTGCCAGCATACCCAAACCGGTCATTGAGCGCTCAAGAGTACGCCTGATTCCGTCCATCCCCTGCTCAATGGCCGCCTCAATCTCATCCATCGTGATGATATGATCTGACTTGCCGGCCGCCCGGTTCACCACCAACCCCAGACACACGTAACGCATACCGAGCTCCGCTGCCAGCGCGGCTTCGGGCATACCGGTCATGCCGACCAGATCACACCCGTCTCGCTCCAGGCGACGAATTTCTGCGGCAGTTTCCAACCTCGGCCCCTGAGTTGCGGCATACACACCAAAATCCGAGAAATCGAGTTTCAGATCTTCGGCAGCGTCGATCAACAGGTTCCGACACTCCTGATCATAGGGGTGAGTGAAATCGATATGAGTAACCTGTTCCAGATCATCTTCAAAGAAAGTGCTGGCACGCCCCCATGTATAGTCGATGATCTGGTGAGGGATCACCACATGGGCCGGCCCCATGTTCTGGTGAATTCCCCCTACTGCATTTACCCCGACTACTGTTCTGACACCCGCGTCATAGAGGGCTTGCAGGTTTGCCCGATAGTTCACCCGGTGAGGCGGAATTCGATGCGGATTACCATGGCGCGCAAGAAATACAACCGCCTGATCACCTAAACGGCCATGCACCAACTTGTCGGACGGATCGCCCCATTGTGTAGAAACAGCCTCTTCACCCATACGCTTGAGATCACTCAAGCAGGTAAGCCCGGTTCCGCCAATAATTCCAACAGGAAGACTACCCCCCACTTGCGTCATACCTTTTCTCCAGACAGCGTGTTTGTGCCGCCGTTAGAAGGCCGTACCCCGCCATCTGCAGACTCATCAGCCTCCTGACCACTCACTTTCACACCGTCCGGCAAATGAAGAGTACGTGTCGGGAAAGCCACTTCAGCACCATGACGTTCAATAATATCGCTGATTTTCAACAGCACATCTTCTTTAACCTCATGGTAACGCACCCATTGCGTGGTTTTGGTGAAGGTATACAGCATGATATCGAGAGAAGAAGCATTAAATGCCAGAAAATTCACAATCAGCGTCTGGCTCGTGTCGATCTCTTCGTGGTTTTTCAACATGTCCCTGATTTCATCAACAATTGTTTTCATCAACTGCACATCCGCATAGCGAATACCAATCGTTTCTGAAATCCGCCGATTCGTCATCCGAGAAGGATTTTCTACAGCAATAACAGTAAAGGTCGCATTTGGAACATACAGAGGCCGCTTATCAAACGTACGAATAGTTGTCAGACGCCAACCGATGTGCTCAACCGTACCCTCAATATTGCGATCTGGAGAACGAATCCAGTCCCCGACTTTGAACGGGCGATCAAGATGAATAATAAAACCACCAAAAAAGTTTGCCAGCAGATCCTTGGCGGCAAAGCCCACTGCAATACCGCCCACGCCACCAAAAGCCAGGACGCCCGAAATACTAAAGCCCAAGGTCTGCAGTGCAGTCAGTACCGCGGTAATAACAATCACAGCCCGAAGCAGTTTGCTGATCGCGTCTACCGTGGTGAAATCCATAGGCTTGCGCATTTTCACTGGCGAGACCAGCACCTTCGCAATCTCTTTCACCAGGCCAAACAGCATCCAGACAACAACCCACATGAAGCCTATCTGCAACAGAGTTCCGTTGGCAGCGAAAATTTCAGCCTCAGAAAAACGATGGGCAATTTCGGCGGCCCAATACACCCCTTGCAACCAGATAAACGCCACTAAGGGCCTGCGGGATGCATGCAGAACAGCATCATCCCAGAGGTTTTTGGTGTTACTGAATCTCTTTTCGAGAAACAGAACAACACGACTAGCGATAAATGCAATGATCGCGGTACCTAACACCACCAGAAAAATCATAACACCAGCTCGCCAGCCGTCTGACAGCATCCCGAAGTGATCGATCCAGCTACTCAGGGTTTGCAAGAAATTTCTGATCATCCGGTTCCTCTGCAATCGTCAGTTCACTGTATTTCAACACGCATACCTGTCGGCACACGGTCAAATAACTCAGCCACATCGTTATTACGCATGCGTATGCAACCATGGGACATGGGGATGCCCATAGGTTCCGTATCCGGCGTTCCGTGAATGTATATGAAACGCCGGAAGGTATCGACACCCGGGCCACGGTTCCGCCCCCACTCCCGACCACAAAGCCAGAGTATCCGGCTAAGAATCCAGTCACGACCAGGGTATGCCTGAGCTAACTCATCGGTATAAATTTCACCCGTTGGCCGCCGTCCACGAAAAACCATATTCAACGGCTGCCCATCACCAATTCGGGCCCGTATAAAATGCTCACCTCTGGGCGTACAACCACTCCCATCCTGCTCACCGGCCCCATTGAGCGCGGTAGACACGGGGTAACTCGCCAGGGTTGAACCATCAGCGGCATGCACTTCAAGCACCTGATCGGCGAGAGCGATGGTAATATATGCCCCTATGGGCCATGGGGTATTCAAGGGGTTATTCCCTCTGGCGAAAACCAGAGAGAAGACTACCTGAGGGCGGGGAGGTCAGGCAACTGTAGTGTCGGCAACAGACGGAGGAAGCTGTATTTTATCCGGTGCCTTCATGCCTTCTGCAAGAAATGGCACCAATCGTGCCGCAATTTCCTGTACAGAAGCCTGCACACCCAGTTTATTATCGAGAATATCTATTAACGCATCACTACTGGACATAGTGAACGCCGTGGCCCCCAGCATGAACTGAATGCGCCAGTATCGGTCGACCGCAGATAGCTCAGGCGTGGCTTCTTTGAGGAGCCCCATAAAACGACCGAAAGGCTGGCCGTATTCCTGCTCCAGAAACTTGCGCAGATGACCTTGAGACTGCGTATAAGCCAGGCCCAGCAGACGCATAAAAATGGAAATGCCCTTTTCATTACGCTGAGGCATACGCATGGCACTTTCGGTAAGCACCCAAAGAGTCTGATTCAGTGTCGGCGGATTACCCTGACATTTATGTTCCAGCTCATCAAAAGCGGTTTCAAGCGTTGCCGAAAATGGCGTAAGAAATCGGGCAAACACCGCATGAATAAGTGCTTTTTTTGAGCCAAAGTGGTAATTGACCGCAGCCAAATTCACGTTAGCCTTACTGGTAATCATGCGAAGGGATGTTTCTGCAAAACCACGCTCTGCAAACAACTCTTCAGCAGCATCAAGAATGCGGTCTACGGTATCGGACTGTGCCATATGGTTATCAGCGCCTCTAACAAACGTCTGTTTGAAACATACGTTTGAGCACTAATAATGTCAAGTACGCGGCTCTGGCCGCGCCGCCACTTCCTGCCATCCATTATCAATCGCAGCCTGATTACCGTCGAAAAACGCTTGCTGAACGCTATTATAAGCTTTCTCTGCCTCCAGCAAATAGATCAGATACAAACGTAGGTGCTCCCGCTTGGTCATATATTGCGGTAACACCCTCTTTTCAGACAGCTGTATCAAGTCGGTGAATCGACTATGCCGCAAACTGGGGTTATATGATGCCATTCTGGCACATTGCCAGATCAGCCCATCTTTACCTTCCAGATGCTCCACATGCTTTCTGGCATCCCGCAGCATTCGTTGTCGCTGCATAACCAATTCCATGTAGGAAGGTTTAGAGGTATAGGTGTTCCGAATAAAGGGCACGCCAAGCAACAAAATAATAACAAAAGCACCAAAACCTCCACCAGCAAGCCACGCAGGCACAAAACCTGTCAGCCCGCTCAGGAATACTGATGCAGCAATCAACGCGGACAACACCCATAAATCACGGCTACGGCGCGCTTCAGCCATGCGGTAATTGTCTGGCCAGTTGGACATGGACAACAGCTCAAAATCCATCAGCAACACACGGTCACACTGACGCAGCATCAGCCTGAGTTTACGCTGCTGAGACTCAGCCAAAGCCTGATCAACGTCAGCTTCACTCTCCTGCCCCTCTTCGATTTCTTCATTCTGAGATTCAGAAGACGCCAGATCCACCTCTTCATCCGGGTTATCTGATTCCAACGACTCACTCCCAGACCCGGCAACCGTGCCGGGAACCTGAGTGCCCGGCAAAGGATCTGCGGCTCTTCCGGGGCGCAGTTGTGCTGCTGGCGCATCAGCCTCTGCGGCCTTTGCTGTTACGGCATCTTCAGCCATGGGATTCCTGCTTTTTTGATAACTATGTAAGAGTATCGACCGAACTCATCATTACTTGAACCGGTCAGACCCGGGTTTCTTGGCAACGGATACCGCCACCGGTATCCTTGCAACATTCATTGCATTTCAGGAGACGGTCCATGTTTACCGGTATAGTTCAGGGCATCGCCAAAGTCGTCGGGATTATTAAAGCTCCAGGCCTGAACACCCTGGCAATCGAACTCCCTGAAGACAACGCTCACGGCGTTACAATTGGGGCCTCAGTGGCCATTAACGGCACTTGCATGACCGTTACCCGCCAAGAGGGCAATATCCTGTATTTTGACGCAATGCAAGAAACACTGCGGTCAACAACACTTGGGGCATTATGTACCGGAGATGCTGTCAATTTTGAGCGGGCCGCCCGGATTGGTGATGAAATTGGCGGACATCTGCTCAGCGGGCATGTACACACCACCGCACGATTAGTGGACATCATTCGGCCAGAAAATAACGTTACCCTCTGGTTCGAAGTCCCTCAAGCCTGGGTCAAATACGTGTTCCCGAAAGGCTTCATCGCCATCAATGGTGCCAGCCTGACCATTGGTGAAGTTGAAGGCAATCAGTTCAACGTACACCTGATACCTGAAACTCTGAGAGCCACAACCTTTGGTACGATTGCACGGAATGAGCGGGTCAACATTGAGGTGGACAGCCAGACCCAAACCATCGTCGATACCCTGGCACGAATGGGCTACGACCACCCAGCCCCAAGCGCTTGACTCTGATCTCAAAGCGATGCTTCGAAAACCACAAAGCGCGGGCTCGCTACCCGCTGCTCAACCCTTCTGAAATATCGCTTTAGCGTCCTGTGATAACCCAGGTGACGGTTGCCTACCATCAATACGCTGCCGTCTGAAGAAAGGTGATCCGCCGCATCTTTGAACAGCCGCAGAGCGATATGGTCACCCACCACCCCCCCTTCGTGGAATGGCGGGTTAAGTAGTATCAACTGATACTTCCCACTGTCACTGGCAATACCATCGCTGTGATGCAGTTGCCCCCGTTTAAGGAGCCCGCTCAGCTCAAGGTTATGCTTTACACTGGCAATTGCCTGGCTGGATACATCACTAAAATCAACTTCAATGTCTTGCCTGCCAGATAAAGCTGCCAGCCCGAGAACCCCATTACCGCAAGCCAGGTCAAGCACCTTGGCCCCTGCAGACAAAGCTCTAACGGCTGGATACACCAATGGCAACAATTCCCGGGTACCGATATCCAGCCGATCTCTGGCGAATACAGCCGGCATAGCTTCCACCCGAGTAGGCACCTGAGGCACGCTATAACCTTTCCAGTAACCAGGCCAGTTTTCCAAGCACTCATAGCCCCTGGCACACACCACAACCCGCGCTTTTTTTCTGGCTGGCAGCACTGTTTCGGTAACAACCGCCGCGGAGAACACGTCAACACTACGGTCAGGCAAGTGCTTGATCATACCACCCGCTAACAACCAACCATCGTCCACTAACACGCCATTAACCCAGCGAAGCAACCACGCCAAATATTCCGCCTGTCGTGGGATTCGCATGACAACAAGATTGAACAACCCTGACGGTGGATTAATCCAGCTATAGGGGGTAAGCGACACAGGTCTATCCCGGTTGGTTTCAGAATTAGCCTGTAAGGACTTATCAAGGACGGCACTGTCTGAAACTGACACGGGGGAGAATTCAGCCAACCCGAGGGTCAATGCGCCAAACACATCGTCGACCACCAGGACACGATCTTCTGGCGACAGGCGTTTTAACGCTTCGTCCAGCAGAAGTTCATCGGCCGCGTCCCAGGCCCGTAATTGCGTGGTTTCTGAGCCAGGCCGCACCAAGGGTAATTGCCGGCCCGAGAACTCGAGTACTTCTTTTGTCATTTCGGGCATCCAGTCGTCACAACGTTCCTATGAATTACGTTTTTAGGCTGTTTATTCTAGAAATAAACACTAAATTAGCCCTGTTCACGCTGAAAACACCTTCGGATCAGTTTGTTCGGCGCTCCCGCCAGCTGATCAACAGTTTTCCGCACATGCTTACTTTTTACCCCTTCCCCAGGGGTTTTTTTATGCCTGAAATTCAGCGAGGCAGTCGTTGAAATGCGCGATATACCGTGAACCGCTTATCTTGCACCAGCTTTTGCACAGGCCCAATAAACTGCTGAAGCAAAGCTTCATAAGGCAAGAAACTGTTAGCGACCAGACGCAACTCCCCACCCGGAACCAAATGACGAGCCACCTGCCGGATAAAATGCTCTGTCATAGAGGTGTCGGTTCTCACTCCGGTGTGGAATGGAGGGTTAGTCACTACCGCCTGCCAATGCCCGTCCAGGCCAGCCAGACCGTCCAGCGCATAGATTTGCCCCCGGGCACCGGCTCGCTGATAAGTTGCCTTGGCGCAAGCAACGGCCTGGGCTTGTACATCCAGACCATCGACTACTCCGGGTTCTTTTCCAGTTGATTGCCGATACGCCTGTAACCAAGCTCCTATAACACCAGCACCGCAGGCAAAATCCAGAACCTTATCACCCGACAGCGGTTTGTCTGCCAGATTGTCCAGTAGCAATCGGGTGCCGTCGTCCAACTCACCTTCGCTGAACACGCCTGGCAAGCCTGCAACAGCAACTTCCACACCGGCACAGGTCACCGGTGTCCACTCCAGATATTCCGTAAGGCTAAATGTTGCCTTCGGCTGACGATTTGTGCCTGCCCAAACCTGGCAGTGGCGAGCACTGTCAATCTTCAAACCATCAGGAATCGCCTGAACAAACTGTTTAGCCCCCCCGGCAACACCTTCCTTTTTTTCCCCAATCACCACAAGACAAGCCCCCTGTCGGCCAAGAAACTGAGCCATGGCCAATCGCAAATCCAATTCCGCCCGGGCTTTGGGGAGAAACACAATCACGGAATCAAAACTGCCGGCCTGCAAGCCTTCAGACTCATAACCGAAGCAGAGCTGCCAGTCTGTACAGGACATCAGCGACTGATAAACTCCCGCGTGTTCAGTCATCGCTAAACCCGCTGAAGGACACCGTTGCAACAATTCAGGAGCAGAAACACCAAGTAAGGCAACACGGCCTTCAAGTAGTTGAGAATTTCTGAGTAAAACTTCGTGGGTATTGGGTAATGAAGACATGAGGGGCCTGGCCTGCTGGTGATGCTGAAACGCCGTATGCTAACCGGAAAAAAGCCCTGCGTCTGCCTTAACGGCACGAGCAGGGCTTTCTTCAGGCATGGAAGCTTGTTCTGCCTCAACACTCAGCGGAGTATCACTGGCGTTCTACTCGTCAGGATGCTGATGCAAGGTGCTTTGAGCCAAGTCCAGCAACTCCCGCAATGCCACAGAGAACATGGCGTATTCGGGTTCTCTCACACCTTTCAGTTCAGTCAGCATGGCGTTCCACCGCTCTATCATTGGTTCGTTCTTCTCCTGCCAGGCTTCCACGCACTCAGCCACTTGCTCTGGTTTGCTCGCCAGTTTCAGTACCCCCGTGGTCAAAGCTCGTTGCTGCCAGTCCAGATCTTCCCGGAAGCTTTCCCGCGCCAGAGCCTGCCAATGAGAGTTGGGCGTAAGAGCCGCAATGGAGTTTGCGAACCAGCCAAGGTCAAGCCTGTCGCCCAAATCATAATAGAGATTAGCAACCGTTTTCAGGGGCATTCCAGTGGCCTCTCTAGCCTCGATAATCCCCAAAGAGGAATACAGATAACCCGTTCCGGCCAGCACAGAGGCCAGTTCTTTCGGCACTCCCGCATCCACCAGTTCCTGATTACGTTTTTCCCAATTTACTTTCGCCTGCTCACCCAGATACTCTGGCAGGTTAGAAGTGATTGCCCATACACTATCAGCAAACCGCTCCATGTGACTCTGGATGCTGAGTTCTGCCCGACGGTTACGCAGTAACCAACGCACAGAGCGCCGCATCATACGCATAAATTCCTGCATAAGCTCAAGCTGCAGTTTGGCGGGAATGTGGTAGTCCAGGGCTTCGATTTTGTCCCACCAGTTATCGATACGGAAAACGTCCCGGGCAATAATCCAGGCTAACGCAATCGAGGCCGCATCAGCACCGGTTGACTGGTTTAAGCGCTCAACAAAGGTAATCCCCATGTGGTTTACCATATCGTTTGCGATCTGGGTGGCAATGATTTCCCGGCGCAACTGGTGTTCGCCCAATTCCTTTTTGAACTTTTGAGTGAGTTCCTTCGGGAACACCTTGTACATTTCACCTTCAAGCAACGGGTTATCTGGCAAACTGCTGGCCATCAGCGTTTGCTTAAGGTCGCCCTTCACATAAGAGATCAGTATCGCCAGTTCAGGCCGGGTCAGGCCCTTCTTGGTAAGCTTACGCTCAGACAAGGCCTCATCATCCGGAAGAAATTCCAGGCTCCGGTTAAGTTTGCCCTCGCTTTCAAAAGAGTTCATCAGCCGCCGGTATTCTTCTAACCGAAGCACTGTATCCTCGTTAGCGATACTAATGGCTTGGGTCTGGCGGTAATTGTTTTTCAGTACCAGCGAAGAAACATCATCTGTCATTTCCTCCAGCATGGCATTCCGCTGTTTGCTCGTAAGGTCCCCCATAGCCACAGCACGGTTGAACAAAATCTTCATGTTCACTTCGTGGTCTGAACAATCCACCCCACCCGAGTTATCGATGAAGTCTGTATTGAGGCGCCCCCCCTTAAGGGCATAGTCAATACGACCCAGCTGAGTAAAGCCCAGGTTGCCACCCTCACCGACCACTTTACAACGCAACTCATCGCCATTGATCCGCACACCGTCATTGGCTTTATCGCCCACGTCAGAATGGCTCTCAGACGCACCTTTTACGTAGGTGCCAATACCCCCCACCCAAAGCAGATCCACCTCAGCCTTCAGAATGTGACTGATCAGCATGTTCGGGGGTACACGATCTGCATTAATGCCAAGCAACTTCTTAATTTCCGGGCTGACCGGAATCGATTTGGCACTACGACTGAAAACGCCGCCGCCCTTGGAGATCAGTTTGGGGTCAAAATCCGTCCAGGCCGAACGAGGCATCTCGAACAACCGTTTGCGTTCTTTATAAGTGCTGGCCGCATCCGGGGTCGGATCAATGAAGATATGGATGTGATTAAACGCAGCCACTAACCGGGTTTTCTCAGAACACAGCAGGCCATTACCGAAGACATCACCAGCCATGTCGCCAATACCAATTGCAGTAAATTCATCCTCTGCCGGGTTAATGCCCATTTCACGGAAGTGTCGCTCAACTGAGACCCAGGCGCCGCGAGCCGTGATTCCCATTTTTTTGTGGTCGTAACCATGACTGCCCCCAGACGCGAACGCATCGCCCATCCAGAAGCCATATTCCGCCGCCAGACCGTTGGCAATATCGGAGAACGTAGCGGTTCCTTTGTCTGCAGCTACAACCAGATAATGATCATCGTCATCGTGCCGGACAACTCGCTCAGGCGGCTGGATGCCAGCGTCTACCAAGTTATCAGTGATATCCAGCAAGCCACGAATAAAGGTTTTGTAGGCAGCAACCCCTTCCGCCTGAAATGCCTCTCGGTCAGCCGGGGATGGCAATTGCTTAGCCACAAAACCGCCCTTGGCGCCAACGGGAACAATCACGGCGTTTTTCACCTGCTGTGCTTTGACCAGCCCCAGAACCTCGGTTCGATAATCCTCATACCGGTCCGACCAGCGCAAGCCACCACGAGCCACTTTGCCTCCGCGCAAATGCACGCCTTCTACTCGCGGTGAGTAGACAAATATCTCAAACATCGGCATAGGCAGCGGCATATCCGGAATCCGGGTCGGATCGAATTTCACGCTGATGTAGGGTTTGGTCTGACCATTGCTATCGAGCTGGTAATAGTTCGTTCTCAGCGTGGCTTGCAAGAGTTCCAGGTAGAGCCTGAGTACGCGGTCTTCACTCAGGTTATCAACATTCTCCAGGCCGGCCTTGAACTCAAGTTCAAGTTTCTGCTGTACAGCTTCGCACTTGGCCTCACTCTTATAACGGTCAGGATTAAAGCGTACATCAAAGTATTCCAACAAAATTTTGGTGAGGTTGACGTGATTCACCAACGTATTCGAAATGAATGTCTGACTGTTGGAGAACCGAATCTGCCGCATATATCGAGCGTAGGTACGTAGCAGCGCAATTTCACGCCACCCCATGTATGAGGTCAACATCAATCGGTTAAAGGCATCATTCTCTGCTTCACCATGCCAAACACGACGAAACAGTTCCTCAAAAATGGGGCGAATGCGGTGGATGTCTACCACAACTCCCGTGTGCGCCTGCAACGTAAAATCATGAATCCACACGGACTTGCCCGAACGATCCGTGACCTCAAAGGGGTGCTCACCGATAACCCGGAAACCCAGATTGTCGAAGATCGGCATGACATCAGACAGGGGAAGCGGCTCGTCCGGATAGAAAAGTTTGAAGTGTAAAGTGCTTTCTGTTTCTTCCAGCGCCCGGTAGAAACTCATCGCCAGGTCATCATCGCGGGCCGCCGCAGCGATGTGCTCCAAGTCAATAGCCGCCCTCCGGGGTGAGAACCTCTCAGTGTAGCTGGCAGAGAAGCCTCCGGCCCACACCCGGAACAGCTCATTACCAGGCTCTTCACCGAACGCATCATTCAATGCTTCGTTAAGGCCATCGCGCCAGGACTGGGCAAGTTCAATAACCTGATCCCGGATTTCCGCCAAAGGCAGCTTCCGGTTCCCGACATGTGGCGCGCGAATAGTGAACTGAACCCGCGCCATAGGCGACTCAGAGAAGTGGGTAACAAACTCGATATCTTCAGCTTCTAACCGGTCCAACAACACCTGCTCCACTTTCAAGCGCAGCTCCGTGTTGTAGATATCCCGAGGGAAGAAAGCCAGACAGGTGACAAACTGGCCGTACACATCTTCACGCATGAACAACTCAATGCGACGACGCTCCTGTATGTACAGAATACTTTTCGCAACCTGCAACAATTCATTCGTTTCTATCTGGAACAGCTCATCCCGGGGATACAGCGTCAGTATCTGTAAAAGCTCCTTCCCGGCGTAGTCATTGCGCATAAAGCCCGAGGCGCTCATCACGGCCTCGAATTTTTGGCGTAACAGCGGAATTTCGTCCGGTCGTTCGTTATAAACCCGAGCGGTATAAAGACCCAGAAAACGCCGTTCACCAACCACTTCACCCTTGTTATTAAATTTTTTGACGGCGATGTAATCCGGATACGCTGGGCGGTGGACCCGGGACCGCTGGGCTGATTTGGCAAAAATAAAGATGTCATCAGCCCGGGTCATTGCATGACGGGTACGCGGTGGCAGCTCGTTCAGCCGAACTTTATCCGGGCGCTCATTGTTGACCCGGAAAATACCCAGTTCGGAGTTCTCGACCCGTTGTACCACCAGGCCTTTTTTATCTTTGACAAAATCGTATTCGTCATAACCAAGAAAAGTAAAATGGTCTTCCGTCAGCCAGCCCAGGAATGCCTTCGCTTCTTCTCTGTCTTCTGCACTGATGCCAGCCCTGGTGGCATCCAGCTCTTTAATGATGCCGCTGACTTTCTCCCGGACGATCGGAAAATCATCAACAGCAATACGAACCTCATTCAGCATATTCTGGAGGGCTTGCTCCAGGTCCTTGATATCTTCTGGAGCACTGTGCCGGTCAATTTCAATAACAATAAATGCCTCATAGGCTGCTGACGCGGATTTCTTTCCACCGTGAAGCTTCTTGAGTTGACCGGACTTATCCCGCTCAACCTGCAGGACGGAATGCTGAATCGAATGGGTGCCAATCTCCCTTTGATTAACAGCCATACGCAAAGAATCAATCAAGAATGGAATGTTAGGGTGCAGAATAAAGATAACCGTATGGGTAGATTGCCAGCCATCACTCTCGAGATCGGGATTAAACACAGAAACAGGTGTTTCGTCGGCTTTACGCTTTTGCAAAAACTGCCATGCTGCCAGAACTGCGCCATAGGTATCTGTAAAACGGCGACTAATAAGCTCCTCCAACGGGATGTGTGCGTAATGCAACCGGGCAAACTCGACAATTTTATTCGCCTCACTCTTCGCAATTTTTTCTGCGAAAGCATCAGCCAGTTGATCAAAAAACTGCTCTTTGCTGGCGATTGTCAGCGCATTCATATCCAACCTCGGTTTTATTGTGTGAAAGAAACGTAATCAGGTTATCGTCACATAAGCATAGTCAAGCCCTTGATTTTTGCCGGTCTGACCTCAAAACTGCGGCAACTACTTAGGCGCAATTTCTTTGGTGCCACAAGACCTTCAGAAACCAAGAGCAGTAGAACTCATGTCGTTACAGCAAACATTCGGTGCCCTCAGAGCACAACTGGCAAAACGGATCATCGGCCAGGACAAGCTGGTAGACCGCCTTTTGATTGCCTTATTGGCCGATGGCCACCTCCTGGTAGAAGGCGCGCCCGGGCTGGCCAAAACCACCGCAGTTAAAGCGCTCGCCGACCACTTGGTTGCCGATTTCCACCGCATACAGTTCACACCTGACTTACTGCCATCAGACGTAACGGGCAGTGAAATTTATCGGGCCGAAACCGGGCTGTTCGAATTCCAGCGAGGGCCTATCTTCCATAACCTTGTGCTCGCAGATGAGATCAACCGGGCTCCGGCCAAGGTCCAGTCAGCCTTATTAGAAGCCATGGGCGAGCGTCAGATCAGTGTTGGCATGCAAACCTTCCAGTTGCCTAAACTGTTTATGGTCATGGCCACCCAGAACCCCATCGAGCAAGAAGGGACCTACCCGCTTCCGGAAGCACAACTCGACCGCTTCCTGATGCACGTGGTCATCGACTACCCCAGCGCCGATGCTGAAAGGCAGATTCTGCACCTCGCCCGAAACGACTACCGTCAGGGAATCCCGAACGTAGACATTCGTCTAACAGAAGACCAGGTGATGGAAGCACGACAGGCCATTTCCGGTATTCACATGGCCGAACCGGTAGAGCAATACCTGCTTGCACTTATTCTTGCCACCAGGGATGCCGCAGCTTTAGACCCAGAATTGGCCCGCTGGACAGCCTTTGGCGCCAGCCCCAGAGGCACCATTGCCCTCGACCGGTGCGCTCGCGCCCTGGCCTGGCTGGACGGCCGTGATTACGTGACCCCCGATGATATTCGCAACATGGCATTTGACGTACTGCGGCACCGGATTCTTCTGACCTTTGAAGCAGAAGCTGAAGGAATGACCGCAGATGCAGTACTCCAAAGGCTGATTGACCGGGTTCCGGTGACAGCCTGAGGTGCTCACAACCAGAGCACCGGCTAAAAGAGATACACCCATGGCCAATACAGAAGCAGCCGTTCACAGCACACTGCAGGAACTTGTTCGGTTACAGGCCGATGCCCGGGCCTTGAAACTGCCCTCAGCCCGCCGGATCCGTGGCCGACAGACTGGCCTGCGCCAGTCACGCCAGCGGGGCAGAGGCATGACCTTCGCGGAAGTGCGGCAATACCAGCCGGGGGACGACATTCGCAGTATTGACTGGCGGGTCACCGCCCGGCGGCAATCACCCCATACCAAGCTGTATGAAGAAGAGCGGGAGCGCCCCGTGCTGCTGATTGCAGATTTGGGCCCTACCCTGTTTTTTGCCAGTACCGGCGCATACAAACAGGTGCGCTGCGCACAGATTACAGCTCTCTTGGCCTGGCTTACCTTAATGGCAGGCGACCAGGTCGGCGGGCTGATTTTCAATAACCAGGAGCTGAAGGTCATGCGCCCCGCCCGGCGCAAAAAATCCCTGTTACGTCTTCTGGATACCCTGGCCAAGCAACAATATCAACAAGACTCGCCGCCTTCCTCTTCGTTGACCGGAGGGCCAGATCTCAATACAGCGCTGGCCGAAGCTCGCCGTGTTGCCCATACCGGCAGTAGAATCTTTGTAATCAGTGATTTCATGACAATGACGCCCGAAACCACCAGCCTTATGGGTGCTCTGGCACGACACAACAATGTCAGCGCCTTCAGGATCATGGACCCGCTCGAAAAACAGCTGCCCCGCAGTGGCCGGTTTGCGGTTGCCGGGCCCGACGGCCCGGTCTGGTTTGATGCCTCGAACCCAGGCTTCCAGCGCGCATGGCAAGCGAAGGTTGCCGACCATGAGCAACAACTTGCTGAGTGTTTCCGTACCTCAGGCGTACAAGCTGCCACCATCATGACGGAAGACAACCCAGTGGAGGCCCTGCGCCTTCATCTTGGTTCGGGAGGACGAATCGGATGAACAGCCAGGATCCATTAGCCCAGCTACGAGACATTCACCTGCCTGCCACAGGTGGTTGGTGGCCACCTGCCCCTGGATGGTGGTTGCTGGCCGTAATAATACTCATCACTTGCGCAGCGCTTGCGTGGTTCTGGCGTCGTCATCACACACGCAATGCATGGAAACGACAAGCCAGAACTGAGCTGGCAATACTGGAGCAACACGCCTGCAATGAACCGGCCTGGTACAGCCGCCTCAACAGTTTACTTAAACGCGTAGCCCGACAAACACATCCCGACCAACACCCGGAATCTATGACCGGTGCCCAGTGGGTCAGTTTTCTTCTGGAAACACTGCCCAAAGACCGCATTGCCTCACGCCCCACAGCGGAAGCTCTGGCGGCAGCTGTCTGGCAGCCAAAGCCCACGCTAGCGCCCCGGGAAGCTCTGGCCTTAGCCAGGGTATGGCTGGAGGCTCAACTATGATCAGCCTGACTTACCCCTGGGCACTACTACTGGCACTGCTGCCGCTTCTGTTCCTCACGCGCAAACAAAACAACGAGCCGGTGGATGCTCCGGTTATCCCGATTGGGCACTGGCTATCCGGCATGCCGGGTGTAAGCACTAGCGGACGAGCCAGTCCGATGTGGCGGAAGCTGTTGATCCTGCTTGCCTGGCTCTTACTTGTTATCGCACTAGGCAGACCGCAGCATGTCGGCGAACAAATACAAATGCCCATCACAGGGCGAGACCTGATGCTTGTTGTCGATATATCTCCCAGCATGGAAGAGCAAGATATGGTGCTTCATGGCCGAAGCATCAACCGACTCCAGGCGGTTAAAAGGGTTCTCGATGACTTCATTAACCAGCGAGAAGGTGACCGGCTGGGGCTGATCCTGTTTGGCACCGAACCCTACGTTCAGGCACCTTTGACTTTCGACCGGGAAACAGTGCGAACTCTGCTAAACGAATCAGGGCTAGGTATGGCAGGCAGAGCAACGGCTATCGGAGATGCCATCGGCCTTGCGGTGAAACGACTACGTGATCGCCCACAGGAGCAGCGCGTTGCCATTATGCTGACCGACGGCGCCAACACTGCCGGAGAAATAAGCCCCGACAAAGCCACCGAAATTGCTGCAGCGGCCGGCGTCAGGCTTTACACCATCGGTATTGGGGCAGAATCCCTCCTACAGCGAGGTTTACTGGGTACTCGCAGGGTGAACCCCTCCCGCGATCTGGACGAAGACTTACTCAAACGTATGGCCGAACAAACCGGCGGATATTACTTCCGGGCCCGCAGCCTCCCTGAACTTGAAATGATCTACGACAGCATCAACCAACTCGAGCCTATAGAGCAGGAAGGACAATTCTTCCGCCCGGTTACTGAGCTCTACGTATGGCCCGCCGGTTTTGCTATTGCTATCTGGCTGCTGTTGATCACCATCCGCCTCTTACAAGGCCGCCATCACCCTATTGATCCGGAGGCTGACCGTGGCTGATTTCCATTTCCTTCGCCCGCTTTGGCTTTTACTGCTTCTCACACTTCCGCTGCTGTACTTTACGCAAAACCGTTTAAGGCAAGGCGATGCCGGCTGGAACCGCTATATTCCACCCGTACTCTTACAACCACTGATCCGCCGCCGAGGGGCACCTTCAGACGGCAAAACATTATCGTCGCTACTCCCACTTAGCCTTGCCATAGTGGTACTGGCTACCGCACTGGCTGGCCCAAGCTGGCGTCAGGCTCCGACACCGCTGAAACAACCACAAGACAGCCTGGTTATCGCGCTGGACCTATCCCTTTCCATGCTGGCAACAGATGTAGAGCCAGACAGACTGACTCTTGCCAAACGCAAAATCCGGGATATTCTCGACCTGCGCCAAGGAGGCCTGACCGCGTTACTGGTGTATTCAGGAGACGCCCATGTGGTAACGCCCCTGACAGAAGACCACCGGAC
>NZ_JBFHJO010000023.1:0-39227 GCF_041595835.1 Marinobacter sp.
CGATTACACGAAAAAAAGCATTTCCCTGGTCTTGGCACGGTTAAAAAGCTCTCTATGATTCATCATCTAGAGACGATGGCTATTTTTGCAATGCGAGAGCAGTAATGCGTTATTGTTGCGGAAATTGCATCGGTGATCGGTATATCAGGCGAGAGATAATACCATCTATGTCGCAGAACGATGGTACGTGCTCATTTTGTAATTCAGCAAACGTGCAGCTAGTTGAACCTGTTGCTCTTAGAGAACGTTTCGAGTTACTTCTAAGCATTTACACACCTGACCCAGAGGGAAAAGTTCTTGTTGAGTGGCTGCGTGAGGACTGGGCCATATTTGATCTACCTCAGATGCAAATAGCTCATGCGAAGGAATTGTTAGCTGAAATACTTGATGATGGTGATATTGTCCGTAAGTCATTTTCACCACGTAGAAACTGCCACACCAATAGCCTTGAAGAGTGGTCCGGCTTGAGAGAGGAGCTTAAGCACAGAAATCGCTTCTTTCCTGAAATGGGTTTGGATCTCGCTCGACTGGACGAATTGTTTCCTCACCTAATACTTGACGAACTTCCACCGGGAAAACCCTTCTATAGAGCTAGAATCCAGTCTTCAGATGGCCCATACGATAAAAAACAAATGGGTGCTCCGCCAGAATTTTTAGCCACTCACGGAAGAGCAAACCCTGCAGGAATACCGTATCTGTATCTTGCGTCAACTCCATTAACCGCAATATCCGAAATAAGACCTCATACGGGTGAGAAGATATCCGTAGGGGAATTCGTTATACCTGAAGGCTTGAAATTTGTTGATCTTCGACAGCCTAGGAAAACAGTCTCTCCTTTTATTCTTGATGATGAAAACGATGTGGCGACTTTGAGAGGCGATATTATGTTCTTGGAGCGTCTTGGTGAGGAGTTAACACGGCCAGTGCTGCCTAAAGCGGCTGCCATTGACTACATTCCGAGTCAGTTCCTCTGCGAGTTTGCCAAAAAATGCGGCTTTGACGGAGTCGTGTATCGTAGTTCTGTGGGTGAGGGCATGAATATAGCTTTATTCAACCCGACAATATCTGAATGCCGTAGCGTATCTGAATATTGTGTTTCCCGAGTATCCGTTGAAGCTAACACGTAATTGGCTTTCAAACCTTACGTACAGTTATTGACAGAACTCCAAGGTGGCGAGTGAACCTCACCACTCAGCTTCTCCCAAGCATAAGCGGTGTCGTCGGGCAATGCGGCGATTTCCGCTTCTGTCGGTTCCCGGACCTGGGTTAGTTGCTTAAGGCGATCCAGCCAGGAGGAACCGGGATTAATCTCGGGCTCTGCCTTCTTCGGTCGCTTGGTCTCCCATCGCAGCGTTCGCGTGATCCAATATCGGCCTTGAGCAAACAGACCAAACAGCTTGCCTTTAGCCGGTTCGCCGTACTGATTAACCGGGCTGTCTAGGTATTCGCCAGTCTCTTGATCAAACTCTAGCCATTTTGCCGTTTTGATGGGCTGATCCGCTCGTTTGGCACAGGGGCCATTCATCGCCTCGATAAAGCCCGCCCAATCGCTTTTATCCGCTGCTTGTCGGGCTTTCTCTACAACCGAGTCATCGGCATGATCCAAGCGGCGCAACTCACGCCAGACGGTTACAGGTGGCCCGCCGATTTGTCGAAACTGACGGATTCCATGGATACGGATTTCGTCTCGGTCTAGTTGGGCGCGAGCAAAGACTCTCAGAGAAGGGAAAGCTGGATGCCAGATCATTTCAGCGCAGAGTGCAAATAATGAGCCTGGCTCTAGTGTTCACTGTATAGTCTTATGCATTCCCGGAGAGCAACTTCTCCAGCCCTTCGGGGCCGTCCTTGTCTATAATCAATTGACGTACACTCTGGCCTTTGGCATTTTCCAGGCTCAGATCGCCGCCATACTGAAGACAGTGTCGTATAACTGCATGTGCTTTATCTTGTTTAACAACTCTGGCGGCCCGGTGTAAGGGGCTGTCACCCTCATTATCCTGCAAGTTCGGATCTGCGCCATTGGCCAGCAGGAAGGGAGTGAGCTGTTCTGCGAACGAAGAGGCCTCATGCAAAGGTGTGTAACCATCTTTATCCTGCGCGTTCACATCGGCTCCCTTGGACAACAGCAGCTCAAATAACTCGTCACTAAATCGGTTTGCAGAACGAACAGACTTGTGAAGCGGAGTCTTTCCACTCGTGTCTGGCAGTTGCACATTGGCGCCTCTATTAATCAACTGAATAGCGGCCTGTTGATTGTGTTTGCTTATGGCACGATGGAGAGCGGTGTACCCATAGGTATTATTCTGCTCATCCAGCAGGCTGCAATGATCCAGCAGCAACGTCAGTATCTTTAAATTGTTCTCTGATGGTTCCAGATCAGCGGCATAATGAAGCAAGGTGTACCCATGGCTCTGAATATTGCAATCACACCGATCTTCCTCGATCAAACGGCGAACCGCGGAAAGGTCTTGGTTCATCACTGCATATACAAGGGTTTTGCAGCGTTCATCAGGGGATAGACTCAGAGGTACATCATTGCGCTCATCCGCAAGAAACTCTTTAAAAAAAATCGCCATCTGCCGGGCGGTATCTTCTTCCCATAGCAGACCTTGATGTGACATGTTTTCAGATATCTCCCCTTCTTTTGTGAAAGCGACAAAAGTGGGGGCAATCTCGGTGAAAATGCCTTTCTGCTTTAAATAATGAATCCAGCTAATATAGTCTAACCTGAAGATTCCAGTATTTTTCAATGCATTATTCAGCAGGGGATGAGCTAAAAACTGCTCAAATGCAGGGCAAGACTTACAGTAGGCGTCGGCGATATACATAATCGGCCGGTAGCCTTTTTTCCTTGCCCGATCTACCACCTTTCTGACCATGGCATCCCTGGTAATGACGTCCCGATTTCCTGCCGGGGGTTTCACTCGAGTAAAAAAGAAGTCACCACCAGGCTTGGGTCTGCCAGGCATGACTGTCAGCGTAATGCCTGCGCTTGCAGCAGATTCCACAATCCGTTTAGACTGATTTTTTCGAGAGATAAAGCCGTGAAAAGAATCACTTCCGTCAGAATATTGCAGGAAGACAAACCCCTTTAAAGACAACCAGTCGTTAAAAGCCTGTACCCCCTCCTCAACGCCTTCTTCACCATCCAGGGCGAATTCCGGCGCCAGCCCGTGCGTGCGGGCCATGGCATTGGCCTGCCAGGTCAGCTCCTCCAGGCCTTTCCAGTCCAACTGCATCAACAGCCAGTACTCCTCGGGATCCAGTGAAGTCAAAGCGGCAAATAGTGCATCTATGAAAGATTCGTGTTCTTCATAATCATAGGTGTCGATTGCCTGCTTAAGCGCGTGACGGCGGATTTCCGATAATTTGCTTGTAATGTTTTTAAAAAAAGCCTGCTCTAGTTCATTCATAACCATTTTAAAGTATCTTATATATCTAAATAATACTAAGCCCAAGCCACCATGTTTGCACCTTAACACTCGAATCAATGGGGCCAGTTCATTTTTTTCATCTCACAGTCAACAATGCCTCGGCTACTAAGCCGAAGGCTCCAGCGCTGGGCCGTCGTGTTAGTTTGCCCTGGGCTGGAATACACCAGAAGCAGGTTGTAATCGTGCTGTTTTTCTATGGGGTGGGCCTGAATGGAAGACGACAAGTCGTCTGGGTCTGTTAAGGCATACAGTTTGTTTGTGGTTGGCTGAATCAGTTCGCAAAGTGATTCAAAGTTCAGGCTGAGACGTTCCTGTATCTGGCTTTGCTCCAAGGCAGTTTTATCGATGTTCAACACAGAACGATAACTGATGATCTGTTGTTCCTCGTTATTTGCCCATTTTCCGGATTGTTCCTGGATCTGTTTGGGTAATTGAGAACGTTTTCGGTAATCCAGCCAGACTCGTTTTTGAGCCAGGGGTTTGTTGGTGTAGGGGGTTAGAAGCCGGATTTTCCAGCGGGGCTTACCTTTGCGCAGCCAACGAGTAATGGCGTTGATCATGTCATCACGAAGCAGGTCCCGCACAGCGTAAATCAGTGCAATACCAAAAAGCAGGCTGAGGGAGAGTTGCTCGCTGATGTTTCTGGTATTGAACAGGATGTATGTAAACAACGACATAATCAGTGTTGTTGAAACCGCTTTAACCATTTTGCGGGTTCCGGACCCCAGTTCGATCACTTTTGGCCGGAGAAGTACCGGGTATTCAAGTAGCCGATGATAAAGCCCCATGCGGTTCCATACGCGCGTTGGGTCGCCTTGAAAACTGCTCAGGTATTCACGTTCATGACGATGTTTATATTCCTGCTTCAGGAAGTCGGCAATGCTCTCTTTAAGCTCCGGGGCGAGGTCGTCATATCCGTCCAGGGTGATACATTCCAGCAGGAACTGTTCTGCATGCCAGGAATAGTAAATATCAGCCAGGCGGAAATAACGCTGCTGGCTGCTTTTTCCGGGGGACGATTTGCGTAAGCGTTGGGCAAAGTTCTGACTCAGGCGCAGTGCACGCTTCACGGGTTCTGCCGTGAGGCCCGAGTTCTCAATCTGTTGGCGTAATCGGTCCATTGACGCTCTGTACTGAAATAGCCATGAACCGTACATGATCTCGTAATGAGGTGAGAGCAGGGCGAAGGAGTTATCAATCTTGCCCATCCGGTCGTGTTCAGGAAGGCCCAGTAAACTGAAGCGATGCTCCAGTGAGCTGAACAAAAACTGCTGTTCTGACAGGGTCCAGGAGGACAAGCTGTCTTCGTGTGGGGTGAACAGGTACAGATCCACCTGATATCGCCCGGGATCTGTCAGTGTGCGAGTCAGCTGCAGGCGGGAATTGCCTTTGCGCTTTAGTAAAAACACACTGTGTCCTCCAACAACTTGCGCCCGTTTTGCTTTGGCTTATAAATTAAGCAACCTGCCAGTGTGCCTGGCCTATATGGGAGGGTAACGGAAATCGCTGAAATTGGGGACTATCCAATCATCTAGTGTTGCAGATAAAAAAAGCCGCGCCCTGGTAGGCGCGGCTTTTTTAACTTATATGGCTGGTCTGATCAGGCAGCTTTCGCCATCCGCCTCCTGACGCCAAGACCCAGAAGGCCCAGACCTAACAAGGCCAGGGTAGAGGGCTCAGGCACAGAAACCGGCTGTGAGGTAATAACACCTTTCAGCAGGGCACGGTTGTTTTTGTATTCCTTGGTCCAGAATTCACTGGCGAGTCCACCGCCATAAAAGAACCCGGAAATGTCAACGAAGTAATTTACGCCGTCGATCAGGAACGAGTCAGATGCGCCTACATTCAAAGCAAAAGTCACTCGGTCGGCACAGCCATTCCGGTTAAGACCAACTCCATTTTGCCCGCCATTTGCACACGGGTTTGCCTGATTGGGGGTTTCCCAATGATTGAAGCCGAAAACAGATGACACCATTTCAACCTGGCCATCAATCGTCAGTGTGGTATTTACTGTTAACTCAGCGTTGTTCAGGCCCGTACCAGTTGCGATCGGCCAGTTGAAGTGGGTGAACGTACCCATATTGAAGTCTACGTTTTCATTCACGTTCACAGCGGGCGGCGCTGCGCCGTCAAAACGGTAACCACTTCTATTGTTTTGATTGTTGGCGGGAGTGCCCCAGCGGATTTCATTCGTACCACCACCAGTAACCGCAGGCGCTACCGGGTTTGTGTTAGTCCAGGTGCCAGTAACGTTGGTTATCTGGATTACGGCGGCCTGTGCAGAGCCAGTGGCAAACAGGGCGACGACTGCGCTGGCAATAATTGTTTTTTTGACCATGAGTGACATTCCTTTTGCTCTTCATTAATTATCTTCCATTGCTCGGAGGCGTTATCTCTGAGCTATGAAAGACATTGAGCAACCGGTGTGCCTAACCGCAAAATGTGTCACATTAACAACGCAGAAGAGGTTTTCTTTTTGGTTTTGATCGTTTTTTGATCGACTGAGTGTAAAAAAAACGGACATGATACTGACTTAACAAACGAGGAGTGTTGTATGACGACGGCACCTGAAGCTTTGGTGCGTGTGCACACCGAGAATGGTGTAGCCACCGTGACATTGAGCCATCCTGAAGGCCGAAATAGCTTGTCAACCGCTATGCTTGCGGCTTTGTCCAAAGTGTTCGGGCAGATTGCGCTTGATGACAGCATACGTACTGTGGTGCTTGCTGCGGAAGGTAACGTTTTCTGTGCGGGGCACGACCTGAAGGAAATACGTGGCCAATTTGATAGCCACGAGTTCCAGCTACAGTTGTTTAATCTGTGCAGCCAGGTGATGCAGCAGATCGTGAACCTGCCTCAGCCGGTGATTGCCCGTGTTGCGGGCGTTGCTACGGCAGCCGGGTGCCAACTGGTAGCAAGTTGTGATCTTGCCGTTGCGGAAGCGGGCGCTCGGTTTGCAACTCCGGGCGTAAATATCGGGCTGTTTTGCTCTACGCCGATGGTGGCGCTTTCCCGTAATGTGTCCCGGAAGCATGCCATGGAGATGTTGCTGACTGGCGAGATGATTAATGCGGAACGGGCTGAACAGATAGGCCTGGTTAATCGGGTTGTTGAGCCAGCCTTGCTGGATGAAACTGTGTACGGGATAGCGGCAACGATTGCAGGAAAGTCCAGGCACACGCTGAGGGTTGGGAAAACGGCGTTCTATCAGCAACTGGAAATGCCTCTTGAGCAGGCCTATGACTACACCGCCAATGTAATGGCCACTAATGTGAAAGCTCAGGATGCACAAGAGGGAATTTCGGCATTTCTTGAGAAACGCAGCCCGGAGTGGCGCCACCAATAATCAGGGCGGGCAGGTGCCTTCCAACGGCCATATCAGTCGATCACCCACGTTGATACCTCGTGCCTTGAAATAACCCGAATTCATTTCTACGGCATTCCAGAAGGGTGCCCCGGCAGGGTAGCTGGGGCAGTGGGTACTTCGTGAAGATTGGCAGGGCTCCATGTTACGCAGGCTGACAATCACTCCGTGATCATCGAGGAAGGCAATGTCCAGAGGTATAAGCGTCCTGAACATCCAGAACCCATAGCCAGCGCCTCTTTCCTCCTGATACTCAAACACCATTCCGGCGTTTTCGGCCAGTTTTTCTCGTCCCATCAAGCCTTTCTGGCGTGCTGATGTATCACTGGCGACCTCCAGCCGTACCGGGTAGCCGGTACTTCCTGTCACGAAACAGGCTTCCACGGCTGGCAAGCTATCCGTTGTTCCGGTTTCAACCGCACCGCACCCGGCCAGGGCCAGGGTTGCAGCGAGGAATGGAAGCGTTCTCATGAGCGCAGGCGATACCCGGTTTTGAATATCCACCAGATGGCCGTCAGACACATCACAAGGAACATGACGGTCATGCCCACGCTGACCCCGATGTGCACATCAGAGACTCCGTAAAACGCCCACCGAAAACCACTGATCAAGTAAACCACAGGATTGAAAAGGCTGATGGTTTGCCAGATTTCAGGCAGCATATCGATGGAATAGAAGGTGCCACCCAGGAACACGAGCGGGGTTACAATCATCATGGGCACTATTTGCAGTTTTTCGAAACCATCAGCCCAGATCCCGATAATAAAACCGAACAGGCTGAAGGTGACGGCGGTAAGTGCCAGAAAAGCCAGCATCCAAAGCGGATGAAGTACGGAGTAATCAACAAACATCCGGGCGGTTCCCAGGATAATCAGGCCCAGAAGTACCGATTTGGTCGCCGCTGCTCCAACATACCCCACCACGATTTCGAAATAAGAAACCGGGGCGGACAGCACCTCGTAAATAGTGCCGGAAAACTTGGGCATATAGATCCCGAATGAGGCATTTGAGATGCTTTGCATGAGCAGTGACAGCATCACCAGGCCGGGAATGATGTATGCGCCATAGCTGATGTTGTTTATGTCACCCATGCGGGAGCCGATGGCAGAGCCGAACACCACAAAATACAGGCAAGTCGAGATGACCGGAGATAACACGCTCTGCATCAGCGTGCGCCGCATGCGTGCCATTTCGAACTTGTAGATTGCTTTCACACCATAAAGATTCATTGCTCACTCCGTTCGGGCGCTCGGTTATTCATGTACCAGGCCAACAAAAATCTCTTCCAGGGAACTTTCCCGGGTTTGCAGGTCACGATATTCGATGCCCAGATCACCCAAGGTGCGCAGCAGTCTGGCAACTCCGGCTTGCTGTTTTTGAGAGTCAAAGGTGTAAACCAACTCAAAACCGTCGTCAGATAATTCGAGGGGTTCTGACGACAGTTCACCCGGAATGGCATCCAGCTTGTTTTGTAAATGTAAACGCAGTTCTTTTTTGCCCAATTTAGTCATCAGCCGGTCTTTATCTTCAATCAGGATGATCTTACCCTGGCGAATCACGCCGATTCGATCAGCCATTTCTTCGGCTTCTTCGATGTAATGGGTCGTCAGAATGACAGTGGTGCCGTTCTCACGCAGATTTCTCACCATTTCCCACATGTCACGGCGCAGCTCTACATCAACACCTGCGGTTGGTTCATCGAGAAACAAAATGCGGGGTTCATGAGAAAGCGCTTTGGCAATCATTACCCGGCGTTTCATACCACCGGATAGCGACATAATCCGGTTGTTTCGTTTATTCCACAGGGATAAATCCTTAAGCACCTTTTCGATATGCTTCGGTTTGGGGGGCTTGCCGAAAAGCCCCCGACTGAACGACACGGCATCCCAAACCGTTTCGAAAGAATCAGTATTCAGCTCCTGGGGAACCAGGCCAATGGCTCCGCGGGCTTTGCGGTAGTCTTTGACGATATCGTGGCCAGAGGCCGTGACTTCCCCGCTGGTTTTATTAACAATGCCGCAGATGATGGAAATCAGGGTGGTTTTGCCGGCACCATTAGGGCCTAGCAAGGCAAAGATCTCCCCCGGGAAGATCTCTAAGTTGATATCATCCAGAGCCTGGAATCCATCATCATAGATCTTGTTCAGGTGCTTAACGGAAATGTCCGGCTGCACGGCGGTGTATCCTGTCTTGTGGGTGATTCAAACCAGAAAGCCGCATATTTTCTCATGCTGGCGGTCGTTTAGAAACCTTTGCCATGTCCGGACATGTCCCGATAATGGCGGCTGAAAATGTATTGAGGTTTATGTGATGCTACGTTTAGTTGGCGTGTTTGTTTTTTTTGTGGCTATCGCGGCCCTGATCGTTTTTGGCCCAAGTTACTTTGGCAACCATGTTGAGAGCGAGGCATCCTACCCGGAGTGTGACCTCCTTGCGGGCCCCTGTACCTGGACAACATCCGAAGGTGAGTGGACGGTAAGCCTGGAGCCCGGCCAGGATGAACCCCTGGGTCAGCTTTACCACCTGGAGGTCAGCAGCCCAAGCGCTCCTGACCGTTTTCTTGCTGTACTACGGGGGCAATCAATGTATATGGGAGAGTACCCCATTCCTTTGAGACCGCAAGCCTCCTCCGTTTATGCGGCGGAATTCACTGCGCCACTTTGTAGCACCGGTACCGAAATGGTGTGGCGGGTTGACCTGCAAAGTGGTCAGAAAAAACTGGGAAGTATGCCTTTAACACTAGTCTTTAGGGCACA
Organism: Marinobacter sp.; assembly: GCF_041595835.1. GTDB lineage: Bacteria > Pseudomonadota > Gammaproteobacteria > Pseudomonadales > Oleiphilaceae > Marinobacter. The sequence goes on from NZ_JBFHJO010000023.1 coordinate 9,555, forward strand.
AAAGTAGTTAAATTCCGTGAAGTTTCAGTATTTACAGGGAAGAAGTGATGAACTACGGAGAAAGTGTACAGAAGGTTCTGGTGCGAAAAATCCAGAAGGCTGAGCAAGATCTGCTGCAACTCAAACTGGATTATTGCCGGTTTGTTTTCGGGCTTTCCCATCGCTCCCGGGTAACCGCGAATGGCCAGTCCTGGCTTGTCCGCTCGGTTGATGTTAACTCAATGACTCATACAGAAGAGGGCGGTTATACCAAGCCCGTGGTTGCTGGCATTCCGGCAAACGATGAAACCAGCTGCGAAACTGTTTTACTCGGCACTACCTGGGAACTGGAAAGCATCAAATAAATGCGTTGTTTGTAACAACCTCGTAAAGGCTGGAGTTTGTGGGCACAAAGTGGTTCGTCCGCCAGAATTCAGCTCCATCAAGCCCTGCACGGTAACAGGCTAACAAGATATTACTGGATGTCAGAGTTGCAATCGTCTGTACAGCTTCCGATTGCCTGATACCAGTTTTGCGGCTTGCGATACCAGCCACCATACCTGCAATAGTCTCTGAGTGCCGGGCCGTTTTATGGCTCAGCGCACAACCGGCTCCATACAGCCATGCAGTCGCATAAGCACGAACAGCTTCCGGTGCTTCTGACAGCAATAACCCGTTCACGCGACAATCTCTCTCTTGCAACCCCATCAGGATATGCAGTTGAGAACGAAGTTCTGTTCGGTCCAGGCTGGAATAAAATCCATTCCGGGGTGCCTGCCGGGGATGAGTATTCACTTTAAACATAAAATTCTCGGTGACAAAACCGGAGTCTCCCGACCCGGCGATTGCCTGCGACAGAGCTTCTGATCGCACCAGGGCGTACATTCGCAAACCTAAAAGCCCCAGTAGCCCTAAAAGTCCAATTTGAGTAAGTGTGACCAATCCGTTGACCATCATCATTAATTCCCGAAAATCCTGACTGCGACATAGCAATACGACACGAAGTGTAACATTGCGTAACAGGCGGATGCCGTGCGGAATGCCTCAATTCACTAAGGACACCCGCTGATATTGTTGAAGTGTGACGCTTATCCCAGCGGAGGTGACAAGCCAGGCAGGCTGTTAGCAGGTAGGCATGGTTTTCAGAGCAAGTTTGCGGCGAATGTGCCGGCCTAAGGCATCAACACCAATATTAAGCAGGGCGGTTATCAGAATAAGGATCATAGCGCGGTCAAAGCGGATATTCTGGATGGCACTATCCACATAAAAGCCCAAAGTGTAGATCCCGAGAATGCCCAGAATGGCCGTTTCCCGCATGATGATTTCCCACCGATAGAACAGAAATGCCAGAAATGACCGGTAAATACGCGGCACCAACTCCCAGCTATAACGTGAAAAACCGGTCGGGGCGTCAGGCCGGAGCTGAATCGTGTTGGTTTGCCGGCCAATCAGGTGGCCAATAATACCGCCGTTGTGAAGTGCAAGTGCGACCACTGCAGGCAACATGGACGGCCCCCATAGCTGCAGCAATATGTAGGCAAGGATGTATTCCGGCGTTGAGCGGGCAATCACCAGAAAGATGTGGCCAAATGTGCGCCGCACAGGCCCACCAAAGTGTTTAGATATCAGTGGAAAGGCCAGTAGTGAAAGAATGCCCGTAGCCACCAGGGCAATCTGAGTAAGCACAACTGTATTCCAGATACCTGGCAGTGCCTCATTTATCATCAGGTCGCCAAGCCAGTCAGAAAGCCCAGCAAGGCCTTCACCTTTACGAATGGGGGACGGAATAATATCTTCGGTAAAGAACCGCTTCACATTGCCCCAGACTATCGGCATGCCGTCCCCCAGAAAGAAGGGGGACGCCAGAATGTAAACCGGTAACAGTTTAGGGCGGACCCAAAGCGGCATGGTGGCGATCAGGATATAAAACATCACCAACATGGCTCCAGCATCGGAATACAGGCCCTGGGAGAAGGAGGATTCCAGATAAAAACCAAGGGTTGGCAAACCTACAAACCCAAGGATGGCCGATGACCTCATGCCGCACTCAAGGCGGTAAGCTGTGTAGGTTCGCATTTGAACCCAGCAATCCGGAATCCTGGCGTAAAGAAATGACGAAATTGCACCTGTACCCGGTGGAAGCAAACGACCGGGCTCCGGATCGGCCTCTTCAAAAATTTCAGAGTAAACCTTCGCGAAGATGCCGGCATAGGGTATAGCAATCGCCAGCATGCCGGTCAGCGGGTGAAAACCAAAAAATTGGAGAAAGATCAGGGCCCAGAACAGTTCATGAATGGAGCGAATGAAAGCACAGAACATTCGTACAGCTAAGAAACGGTATGCAAGGGCCAGTAAAAAACCACAAACACTGCCGACTGCTACACCCACAAAGGCAAATGCTACCGTTCTCAGAAGAGCTGTGAGCAACCCCTCGGTACTGAAAAAATTCGGCGTTATCACGCCCATAAACAGCCGCCCGAGATCTCGCCAGGGGTTAGCTGTGGTGATGGCTATATCAGCCACAAAAAGTCCGCCCAGCGCAATAGCAAGGAAGATAAGGCTGATTCGGACGCTTGGGTAGGCAAACATGGACGTTTATGGGCCTGTCAGTAAAGCGACATGATGTCTGACGCTGCAAGATTCTTCGCTGGCTCGTCTAAGGCAATCTGCCCACCTTGAATGCCGATAATGCGGTCACAATAGGTGAGTGCCATTTCAACATCGTGCAAAGCAATAATGCTGGTGCTGAATCGCTCAGTCAGCAGTTTCATCGTCAGGTGTGCCATAGGGCCATCAAGTGCTGAAATTGGCTCATCAGCCAGCAGAACCGGTGCCTGACGATACAGGGCCCGGGCAATCGCAACCCGTTGGCGTTGGCCGCCTGACAAGGCAGCGGCAGGAACCCAGAGTTTTTCCGCAATATCCAGCTCACTCAACAAGGCTTTTACTGTGCGCTTGTCGTTCTTGAACGGTCTGATCAGCGTCAGCGTGTTATACCAGGTCGGGTGTTGGTCAAGCTGCCCGATGAACACGTTATGAAAAACCGGCAGTGCATTAACCAGCCCTAACCCCTGAGGCACCAGGGAGGCCTGTTGCAAAAGGCGTTCATACAGCACTTTTATCAGTGTTGACTTGCCCGCGCCGCTTTTGCCAACCAGCGCGACATGTTCACCGCTGTTAACACGAAGGGATAGCGGGCCTATAACCCGCTGTCCCTTGAAACTGGCTGTCAGGCCATGAAATTCAAACCCTGACATCAATCCAGGATTCCGATGTTTTCAGCGGTTTTACGAATCGGCTCGTAATCATCGTTAGATACGGGAATAAAGCCCGACCGCGGGAAACTTTTCAGCAGGGCAGGGTCGTCAAGTTCCAGCAAGGCTTTGGTTACACGGTCTTTGAAGCCGTCACCATAGGTTTCATTTACATCACCACGAATAGTCCACTGGTAATCCGGGTAAGCCGGGGTCTTCCAGATGATTTGAACTGCGTCGGTATCGATGTTGCCTTCCGACATTTCTTTTTCCCAGACCTGGAAGTTCAGCGCACCAACCTCATAAGTGCCCGCCTCAACCAATCGTAGGGTGCGAGTGTGGTTGCCACTGAAACCTACACGGGAAAAAAGTGAGTCAGGCGCTTCGCCGAAGGTATCACGAAGGTAAAATTCGGGCATCAGGCGACCGGAGGTAGAGCCTTTGGAACCAAACGTAAATGTTTTACCGCGAAGACTGTCTTCCAGGCTTTCAAAAGACTCAGAAGGCGCAATACCTGTTTCGGTGTTGGCGATGAAGTAGGTTACGAAGGCTTCGTCTTCCACGCCTTGTGCGATTGCTTCAGAGCCAGAAACCAGGCGGCGGGCTTGTACACCGGATAAACCACCAAACCAGGCCAGTTGAACCTGGTTGTTGCGGAAGGCCGACACAGCGGCTGCATAAGATTTAACAGGAATATAGCGGACGTCTGCCTCCAGCTCTTCCGAGAGATAGTCTGCCACTCCCTGAAAGCGCTCAACCAGTTTGGTTTCGTCTTCGTCCGGGATGGCCGTAAAAACGAAGGTCTCAGCTTGGGCCACAGAAAACGCAGACATCGAGATCAGGCCAGTGGCTAACCACTTGCGGAAGTGTTTCATCGCCATGAAGTTCATTCCTTTGTCGTAAATAGTTATGTGAAGGCGGGGAGACGCCAAAATCGGCCTTAGGATACCCTGATTTGCCGAATTGAAATACCGGAATACTGTTCAACGCTTTACCCTTGCCACTGTCCCGGGCAGAATTTCAGAAAATCTTAAACGTGGTGGCCATGAATATCATCATTATTACCCCCGCCGAGGAAGGCTCCAGAGCTGGAAATCGGGCAACGGCCATGCGGTGGCACCACTTACTGGAACAATCCGGACACCATGTAAGCGTATTGACTGAGTATCAGGGTGAGCAATGCGACCTGCTTATCGCGCTCCATGCCTGGCGTAGTGCCAAAGCGGTTAAAGCGTTCAGGGAAGCCTGGCCAGAAAAGCCGCTGATTGTGGTGCTTACCGGTACAGATATCTATCACTATCAGCATGAATTCCCGGACGTTACTTATGCCTCTATGGAGACTGCAGATCTGCTTATCGGCCTGCATGATCTGGTTAGCCAGGATATCCCTGAGCTGTATAGAAGCAAGCTGGTAACATTTCGCCAATCTTCAGAACAACCCACAGCGTTTGCGGGGTCTCGGTCAGAGCCAGGACAGTTCCATATTTGTGTGATTGGCCATCTTCGGGATGAAAAAGACTCTCTGAGAGCGGGTGTCGCGAGCCGCCACTTACCCGATGATTCAGAAATTATTATTTCCTGTGCAGGGAAGCCCTATACAGAAGAGTGGCGTGAAAAAGCGCTTCAGGAAAGCAGGGATAACCCTCGTTTTCAGTGGCTGGGTGAACTAAACAAAGCAGAGATTGCCAACCTGATAGCCGTTAGCAATGTAATGGTGATCAGTTCAGTTATGGAAGGCGGGGCCAATGTGATCTCTGAAGCGTGCAGAGCTGGGCTACCGATTCTGGCTTCTGATATTCCGGGCAACAGGGGGTTGCTGGGGAAGGACTACCCGGGGTATTTCCCGGTCAGGGATGACAAGCGGCTTGCCGAATTGATGTACCGGACAGAAACTGACGGTGAATTTCTGGCGAAACTCAGGCAACGGGTGATGGAGCTTGCAGATACGTTTAAGCCCGAACAGGAGCGCCAGAACCTTGAAAAAGCTCTGGCGCTTGCTGTTCAGAAAAGCACTTAAAGTACTTTTTTCGCTTCAGCGGAAAGTTCGCTGAAGCCTTTTACGCTTTTAAAGGCCTCAAGTTTCTGCTTGTCGGCTTCACTTGGGTTAGCAATCTGTTCGATAGACGTAATACCGGCCTCTTTCATTTTTTTAGCCGTTGCAGGGCCAATACCTTTCACTCGGGTGAGGTCGGACTTGTCAACAGACTTTGGCGCCTTAGGTTTGGCCGGTTTCTTGGCAGCAGGTTTTTTAGCTGCGGGCTTGGCTGGAGTTGTTGGTTTGGCAGCCTTTCTGGCTTTTTCTGTTGCCGTATCAACCGCCTTTTTAACATCTTCACCAGCGTCTTTGGAGGCCATGCCTAATTTGTCCAGCAGGCTGGCCTGAAGCTCGTGAAACTCGTTCATACGACGTTCAAATTCGTCATTGAAGCGTGCAACTTCGCGCTCACGCAATTCCTCAATCTCTTTTAGCAGTTTGCGGACAGGGTCTTGAACCTGGCTCTGCAATTGATCAAATTGTTTGAGGCCATCGGTAATCAGGTTTTCAATCTGAGACGATGCTTTTTCAAACTCTTTGTTTACTTTTTTAACGATTTTGTCGATGCTCGGCTTGGCTTTCTTTGCCATCAGACTGTCTCCTTACGGAACGGGGCATGGTTAGGTAAAACGAACTCAGGCAAGTTGCTTTGCCCTGGGTGTCGGGTTGGCAGACCTGCGGGATTTGAGGCTTTGTTTTTTCAGAAGCACTTCACGAATACGCTGTAACTTCTCAGACAACGGCGAACTATCACTCTCATCAAGATGTATAAAATCAACTGAGTAGAAGAAGTTACTACAGTGCTTTCTTTTTTCAGTGACTAAGCCGGAAATGCCTTCTGCCCGAATATCATCCAGGGGCATTTGCATGACCAGATCAAGAGTTACCGTATCACCAGGCTCAAACGGTTTATCCGTTTTCATGACGCACCCGAAGTTGTCCAGCTCGTATAGACGAGCCTGCACAGCTTCCCGCCGGAAAAAACTATGCCGGAAGCGGAAATGGGCGACAAGGTCGGGTAACTCTTCATTCATGAAACGTTTTCTCGGTTTCTCTAAGCAGCAAGATGATGTGAACGCAAATTAAACCATAGACGGTGTCTGACAATTTGGCAATGGCACTCGTTATTGACCATAACCTTTTCATAATATTAAGAAGCACAGCCTCAATTTTTAGCCCGGATACTACATCAATCTGATTGTCAGGTTTTGATTTGATACAGATCTACGCGCCGATCTTTTAGATTTGTGACCGAGCCTTCGTTTCTTACCAATTTTAGTTTTTCTAAATCCATGTCTGAAAACATGATCATTTCCGTATTAGGCGTTGTTTCTGCCATCACGGCATCGTGCGGAAAAGCAAAATCGGAAGGTGAAAATACGGAAGACTGGGCATATTGAACATCCAGGTTTTCAACCTTTGGCAGGTTTCCTACGCTTCCGGTAATGACAACATAACATTCGTTTTCAATGGCCCTGGCCTGAGCACAGTGCCGAACCCGAAGATAACCGTTTTTGGTATCTGTCCAGAAGGGGACGCAAATAATATCCACTTCCTGGGTTGCGGCTATCCGGCCGAGTTCCGGAAACTCAATATCATAACAAATAAGGATGGCGACACGGCCGGCATCTGTTTCAAACACATTGAACTCGTGTCCGCCTTCAATCACCCAGTCACGCCTTTCGTGTGGAGTGATATGAATCTTGCGTTGCTCATCAACCCGCCCATCCCGGTGACACAGATAGGAAACATTGTATACCCGGTCATCTTCAATCAACGGCATCGAACCCGTGATGATATTGATGTTGTAGCTCACAGCCATATCCGACATTTCGTTACGGAATTGTTCAGTGAATCCGGCCAGGAATCGAATAGCGCGGGTCTGATCCACCTGGTCTGTCAGGCCCATCAGCGGGGCATTAAAAAACTCAGGGAAGAGCGCAAAATCACTTTTATAATCAGACAGCGCATCCACGAAATACTCTACCTGCTTCAATACTTCCTCTACAGAACCAAACTCCCGCATCTGCCATTGTACTGCGCCCATTCGTACCTGGGTTTTCTTTACATCCAGAACGGAAGATGGCGGCAGATAAAGAATGTTCCGCCATTCCAGAAGGGTTGCATACCCCAGAGACTTTTTGTCTTCCGGTAAGTATTTATGCATCAGCCGGGTGACCTGGAAGTCATTGGACAGCTGGAAGCTTAAAATCGGGTCGTAGATATCTTTGCGGCTTACCCGCTGAATGTATTCTTCCGGCGTATATTGTTCGGCATATTTGAAGTAATAGGGGATTCGGCCGCCAGCAAGGATCGCTCTCAGGTTCATGGAACGGCACAGTTCTTTTCGCGCCTCGTACAATCTGCGGCCCAGGCGATAGCCCCGGTATTCAGGATGAATGAATACATCCAGACCATACAGCGAGTCGCCATTCGGATTATGCCAAAGCTTTTCATTACGCAGGATCAGGTCATCGTAGGTATGGGGGTTGCTGAACCGTTCATATTTCACGCAAACCGTTAGAGCAACCGCAACCAAGCGACCACTTTCTTCAATGCAGACCTGCCCGTCGGGAAACTGCTCGACCAGGGCTTTAATGGTTTCTTTTGGCCAGGCACCGCCGATATCGTCGTATACATCGTCCATCAACGCCTGGAGTTGGCTGTAGTCATCCAAGGTGAGGTTGCGCAGATTCAGGTGCAGGTCTTCGTGAGCCATTCAAACACTCTCCGTTAGCTTTGGGCGTCGGACTGGAGCGACAGTGTGCCGATTTTAGCAGAGTAGCGGGGACTCGGCATTGAAGGCGTTATTCCTTGCTGGTCATGTATTCAATCCTGCGACGCAGGTTTTCCAGAATATGCCTGGCCACGTATTCGGAGTCTTCCGTCAGATACGGATTATCCAGCGCAATGACTGTCCTTCTTTCCAAACCTAATTCCGAGATGGCTTTACCAAAAGAACGTTTAAGGTATTTGGCGAAACTGCCATCAATAATGGCTCGTTCAAGGCCCAGTTGAAGGCGATGGGCAGCGTCCAGGTCTGTTCGGGCAACAAAAAGATAAGACGGCATCGCGTATGCCAGCAAAAGATTGGGTTCAATTACCAGCCCTTCAGCGTGACTGTGCTCCATGTCGAACATAACCTCACTGATCCCTCTGGCGAAGCACTCAAACCTATGGTTTTTTAGCATGCCGAACAGTATTTCGTAGCGTGCGTGAGTGACCACCTGAATTCCGTTATTTTCAAGAATTGGGGTGTCAGGCCAATGGGTGCCTTGCCCGATACGGATCTGGTGAGTTTCGAAGTCAGCGATGTTTTTGATACCTGAAAACCTGGGAAGAGCTTCCGGTAGTACCAGGCAAACCCTGAACCCTAAAAGCCCTCCATCAATTGGTATCGGGATAGCACTTAGTATGGCTTCTCTTTCGGGGGTGGTTGCGACGTTGGCGATGGTGACTAGTTTGTGGTTTTCTCCGGCCAGTTCCCGAAGAACCCGGCCCTGGCTTAACTCTACGCTTCTAAGCAAATTGAATGCGCCATATTCCGGAGTTTTTTCCAGCGCTAATCTGACAAGGGCATAGATCGCCGGGTTGTCATAATTTCGGTACCAAAGAATGTAATCTCGGGTCTCAGGCGTCTTGGGGGGATCAGCAAAGACGGGACCACTCAGTAAAAATCCGGTTAAACCCAGAAGATACAGAACATATTTTGCCATTATTGTGATTTTTTTTAGCAATCTATTGCTCCTTCCACTGCGGGCAACAAGACGAGATAACTCTACTGTGACAGATTAACAGTTAGATTAATTCAGAAAACGTAAACTAACAGATAAAATATCTGTTAAATGCTTAAAAGATTCTTGAATCAAAGCAACGGCGCTGCAATTATCCGGTCACTCTGATTAAGGAACACCATTATGACGATTATCGATTCACTTATTGGCTCTGCAGGCCAATGGGTTGTAAATACAGATGCCAAGGCAACTCTGTTGGAACCTGTTGAATGGCTTAAAAAGACAGGAGGCTATGCAGCCATCAATCGGATTATTGGCATGGCAATACCGTTTGCTACCCGTAATGGCTTCACGGTAGAGGAATTACGCCCCGGGTATGTGCGGGCGAAAGTAAAACTGAAGGGCAATAAGAACCACTTTGGCAGCCTGTATGCCGGCGCTTATTTTCTGGTGGCAGAAATCCCTGGCGGCGTGATGACACTGTTCGATCTTGGCCCTGCCTATACCCCGATTCTTAAAGGAATGACACTGGAGTTCCTGCAGCCGGCCAACTCGGATGTTGAAGTTGAATTTACACTACCTCCGGAAACCGTTGCTGAGGTACTGGCTGACGCAGACGCAACTGGCCGGGGTAAATTCACGCTGGAAGGCATTTTAAGGGACGAAGAAGGCAATCACGTTGCAACATCCTTCGCCCAATACCGGGTACGTAAGAAAGGCTTCAAGCCTCAGGGCTGACCCATCTCACGCAGCGCTTGCAGGAAGATATCACCATATTTTTCCAGCTTCGCTGCGCCAACACCACTAACCTCTGCCAGCTCATCAAGAGAGGCTGGTTTGCGTTCCAGCATGTCGAACAAGGTTGTGTCATGGAAAATGACGTAGGGTGGCACACCTTGTTTCTCTGCCAGAGCCTTGCGACAAGCACGAAGGGCTTCCCAGCCATCATGGTCGGTGATCTGTTCCCTTACGTTTGAACCGCTCCGCTTTCCTGAAGACCTGCTGGAATTTGATTTCCTGGGGGCAGGGTCTTTGCGTAACTCTATACGCTGCTCACCTTTTAGCAGTGGGCGACACTCTTCAGTGAGCTGCAACGCGCCGTATCCCTCCGGGTCTGCTCTCAGGTAGCCATTGGCAACCAGTTGGCGAAACACCGATTTCCACTCATTCGCTGAAAGTTCTGTACCAATTCCGAAGGTGGATATGGACTGATGCCCAGCCTGCAGGATGCGTTCGTTTGCGGAGCCACGAAGTACATCAATAAGGTAAGTCACACCATACCGCTGACCGGTACGAAAAACACAAGACAATGCCTTCTGAACAGCAACGGAGCCATCCCATGTTTCCGGTGGATTAAGGCAGGTATCGCAATTCCCACACGGTGTATCGAGGGTGTCGCCAAAGTAACGCAACAATACCTGGCGGCGACATTGGGTGATTTCACACAAGCCTAGCATGGCATCCAGTTTCTGGCGCTCAACCCGTTTAAAGTGATCATTGCCCTGTGAGCCTTCGAGCATCTGTCGTAACTTAATGACATCCTGAAGGCCGTAAACCATCCATGCGGTTGAAGGTTTGCCGTCCCGGCCAGCCCGGCCGGTTTCCTGATAATAGGCCTCCAGGCTTTTAGGAAGATCCAGGTGTGCCACGAAGCGCACATCGGGTTTATCAATCCCCATACCGAAGGCAATGGTTGCGACGATGATCACGCCATCTTCACGCAGAAATCGATCCTGATTTTGCGCCCGTTGCTCGCTTGTCAGTCCGGCATGGTAGGGCAGGGCTGTGTAGCCTTTATCCGCCAGCAGCTTTGCGGTGGCATCAACTTTGTTGCGGGACAGGCAGTAAACAATGCCACAGTCATTCTCATGCTCTGCTTTAATAAAATCCAGCAACTGCTTGTTAGCATTTGTTTTTGGCGTGATTCTGTATTGAATATTCGGCCGATCAAAACCGCTGATGAAATGCCGGGCTTCTGTCAGCGACAGACGCTCTGCAATTTCTTTGCGTGTACGTGCGTCAGCGGTTGCTGTTAGTGCGATACGGGGGATGCCAGGAAACTCTTCGGCCAGCATGCTGAGCTGAAGATAGTCTGACCGGAAATCGTGGCCCCACTGGGAAACACAGTGTGCTTCATCTATTGCAAACAGTGACAGTGATGAATTGTGCAGGAGTTCGATAATACGAGGTTGAATTAAGCGTTCAGGTGCGCAGTAAAGAAGATCCAGTTCGCCGGTCATCAGAGCGTACTCAGTTGCCCGGGCTTGTTCAAAATCCATTGTTGAATTGAGGAAGGCTGCTTTCACCCCCAGTTCCCGAAGTGCATTCACCTGATCTTGCATCAGAGCAATTAACGGCGAGATAACAATGGCAGTGCCTGTGCGCACAAGGGCTGGCACCTGGTAACACAAGGATTTACCGCCACCAGTGGGCATCAGAACCAGGGCATCACCACCCTCAATGACTTCCCGGACGATGTCCCCCTGCAGAGGGCGGAAGGATTCATAACCAAACACTTCGTGCAGAACCTGTTCAGGGCTCTTGCCTGAAGCCGATGGGCGCTCTTTGGCGAGTTGCTCGAAGTCCTGTTCCTGGTACATGATCGCGTCTGGCCTTTGGGGGGAGTTCACTTCAGGCCCGGAATGATATCAGATTCAGCCAACTGAATGAGATTTCAGGCTTTCGGATAGAGGCAAACTGATATCAGAACCGCTACAATATTGCTCCTTCTGAGACTTCGATTAACAACCTCGAACACCAACAGGGCCCGCATGCAGGAATTTGACTCAATCCGACCTTATTCGGACGAAGAAACAGCCCCCGCTATTCATCGGCTGGTAAACGATCCGGAATTCCTGAATATGATTGGCCGGTTCAAGTCGCCCCGGTTGGCGAAGTGGGCTCCGGCGTTACTGCGCTTTTTCACCAGACGCTGGTTAACTGCTCATTTCGGCCAGATTAAACGGGTGGATGATTTACAGGCACAGTTGTCGCAGTACGTTGGAGAGTTGGTTGAAAGCACCACTTTGAAAGTAACCCACAGTGGCCTCGAAAACCTGAGCAAAACCAGTGCCCACCTGTTTATCTCAAATCACCGCGACATTGTGTTTGACCCGATGGTCGTGAACTATCTTCTGTTCCAGAACGGCCACAAAACCACGCGCATCGCTATAGGCGATAACCTGCTGGCTAACCGAGTGTTCGCTGAAATGATGAAGCTGAATAAAAGCTTCCTCGTGCGCAGAAATATGACCAGCCCGCGAGAAATGCGGGATGCCTACATGACGCTATCCGGTTTCATCAATCACAGTATCGACACTAACCACAGTATCTGGATTGCCCAGCGCGAAGGACGAGCCAAAGACGGTATCGACGTTACCGATCCGGCCATTATTAAGATGTTCTACATGAGCAAGAAGAAGTCTGGCCTTAGTTTTGATGAGGCGCTAAGCCGGCTTCACATTGTTCCTGTCTCTATCTCCTATGAATACGACCCGTGTGATACCGATAAAGCCAGGGAGCTTGAAATTCGGGGGCGTACTGGTGCGTACCAGAAAGCTGAGGGAGAAGACACAGAGCAGATCATGAAGGGGCTAACAGGCTTCAAAGGGCATGTACACGTACACTTTGGTGAACCAATTAAGGACGCGCCGAATAACCCGAAAGCCTTAGCCGCACGCATTGACCATGAGATGCACGCCAATTACCACCTTCACGCGTCCAACCTGGTTGCCTATAACATGCGCGAGGAGCAATCCGGTGAACCGGTTACGCTGGAAAATATTCGCAAACATTTAGCCATTGCAGAAACCTTGACGCCCGAAGAACTTGAGGCCGCCAAAGTTGAAATGGAATCGCGATTGCAAGCCTGCAATGCTGATAGCAAGCGCTATCTGATTGATATGTATGCGAACCCTGTGGTGAATGCTTTTGCAGCCCACAGCATCGAGACCGTCGCCTCGGATTCAGGCCCAGAGCATTGCGCCTAATTCGTGAGGGTGTGTCTGAGCCTTATGGTATGGGCACATTCTTATACGCACGGTCTGGAGCCCAGGATAGGGTGGTGCTATTCGTGTGGTGTATAGGGTTTCTCCGTTTTCTTCACCGACCGGATCAAGGATAAACCGGTCTGGTCCTGGTAATTTGTGCGTGCCTGTGCACTCCGGCTCCACCAGGCATTCCACTCTGACATCCTCCGGCATGAGTCCGTTCAAAGCCACGGATACAGTGATTGCGACAGACTCATCCCAGGCGCAGCGCTCTTCAATGCAACCCTGAACCTTGATTGACACGCCCGTCCAGGCGTTTCGCACTCTGGCTTTCCACTCTGCAAGTTCCCGGGCTAGCGCACCATTATCAGCACTAAGCCGAAGTCCTTGGGCTGTCGCAGGCTGATAATAATTTCGCACATAATCCATCACCATTCTCTGGGCGTTGAATCTTGGAAGAATGGTTTTCATCGAAGCCTTTGAACGGATGACCCAGCCCTGCGAATAGCCTTGCGATCCTCGCTCGTAGTAAAGAGGAACGATTTCCTGTTCTAGCAGGTCGAGCAGGTCGTGCGCTTCCTCCCGGTTACGAAACTCCGCATCTAACCCGGTGTCTCTTGGCGCGATTGCCCAGCCATTAGTGCCGTCGTAGCCTTCCCCCCACCAGCCATCCAGGACACTTAGATTCAGTGCACCATTGAGTGCGGCCTTTTCTCCGGATGTTCCGCTGGCTTCTTTGGGATATTCGGGTGTGTTCAGCCATATATCAACGCCGCTCAGCAAACGGCGAGCCATGGCCTGATCGTAGTCTTCCAGAAGAATGATATGGCCCATTAACAAAGGCTGCATAGACAAATCATGGATGACTTTGATCAGCTGTTGGCCAGGCTTGTCCTGAGGGTGGGCTTTTCCGGCGAACACCAACACCACAGGCTGCTTCGGATTTGTCAAAAGACGCTCGAGCCTGGCGAGATCCGAGAAAATAAGCGTTGCCCGTTTGTACGTAGCAAAGCGGCGGGCAAACCCAATAACCAGTACGTCTTTATCCGGTGACGTAAGTTGTCGGGCCATTCTGTGCGTGACCGATTGGCCGGTGCCGTTTCTGCTGTGCTGTCGTTGCAAACGGCGTAGCGTAAATTCTGCCATCTGCTGCTTCAGTGCTTTATGAACGCTCCAGTAATGAAAGTCAGGAATTTGGTCGACAAATTCCCAGAACGAAGGGTTCAGAAGTTCGCTTTTCCAGTTTGGCGCCTGAATATCAAACAAGCTGGCCCACTCCGGGGCAAGGAAAGTCCGTACGTGAACACCGTTAGTAATATACCCGATCGGGTTTTCCTCAGGAGGAATCTGCGGCCAGATTTCACGTTCCATATAGGAGGCCACACCACCATGAATTCGGCTAACACCGTTGTGGTAGCGTGAACCACACAACCCAAGACTGGTCATGTTGAAACTATCACCACCGTTTTTCGCGCCGAGAGTGAAGATATGATCAAAATCGAGGCCCGACTGTTCAAGGTATGGGCCAAGGTTGTGGGCAAGAAGGTCTCTTGGGAACCGGTCATGTCCCGCAGGGACCGGCGTGTGAGTGGTAAACAATGTGGCACCGGCAACGGCTTCCAGTGCGGCATCAAAAGATAACCCGTTTGCCATGGTCATTCGGCAACGCTCCAGTATCTGGAATGCGGCGTGGCCTTCATTGATGTGCCAGACGGTCGGTTGAATACCCAGTTCTGACAATGCACGGGTGCCCCCGATGCCCAGCAACATTTCCTGGCTGATTCGGGTAACTGAATCGCCACCATAGAGTTGCAGTGTTAACTGACTGTCTTCACGGTTGTTCTCCGGCGTATTTGTATCAAGCAGGTACAGCCTTATGTGGCCAACCTGTGCTAACCAAACCCTGGCGTACACATCACGGCCAGGAAAGGGCACAGACACCAAAAGCTGTCTGCCATTAATTTCAACAGGCGTAATTGGCAATTCGTTACTGGCATGACACTGATAGCGGGCGATCTGATGTCCCTGAGCATCGATGGATTGAATGAAGTATCCCTGCTGGTACAGCAAGCCTACTGCAACAAAAGGTAATCCCAAGTCGCTTGCAGCCTTACAATGATCTCCGGCGAGTATGCCCAGTCCGCCAGAATAAATCGGGAAACTTTCGTGAAATCCGAATTCCGCGCAAAAGTAGGCCACAAGGCTGTTACCTGGATCGAGCGCTTGCTGAATTTCAGGGCCGGGCTCGGCTTCCAGGTATACGTCATAGCTTGAAAGCACTCGCCGATACTCAGCCAGAAAAACCCGGTCGCTCGCCGCTTCGTTCAATCGTTGCTGAGAGACACGGCGTAAAAACAGCTTTGGATTGTGTTCTACTTTCTGCCATAACGGCAGGTCAAGCCGTGCAAACAGCCCCCGCACACCGTGGTCCCAGCTATACAGCAAATCATTGGCCAGAACGTCCAGTCGCGCTATGGCTTCGGGAATTTTCGGGCGAGCTTCAAGCCTGAATTCGGTTGCCTTTTGCATGAACATGACCTCCTTGCGGCCACGAGAAAGGGCTTAGTCCTCATGGTTGCCGTTAACACCGGTTATCAGACTCTGGTACAGGTCTGCATATTCCCGCGCCCTTTGTTTCCATGAATAATCCTCAGCCATGCCATTTCTCTGTAACTGGCGCCAGATTTTTTTCTCGGATAAGAGGCGCAAGGCACGGCGTACTGTGTCGAAGAATGCATCGGCAGTGGGTTCACGGAATACTAATCCGTTGGCTTTTTCAGCAGGTTCTTCGCCCGGGTCAAAAACCGTATCATTCAAACCGCCAACACCATGCACGATCGGTATCGTTCCGTATCGTAGGCTGTACATCTGGTTCAGCCCGCACGGCTCGAAGCGGGATGGCATCAGAAACATATCGCTGCCTGCGGTAATCTGATGAGCCAGGCCTTCGTTGTATCCCAAGGTCAGCGAAAACTGGTGCGGCCATTCTCTGGCAAGTTCCTGCAGACGCTCCTGATAGTGAGCCTGGCCCGAACCTAGCATCGCAAACTGACACCCCATCTCCAGTAACGGCCGAAGCACGGCCAGTATCCAGTCCAACCCTTTCTGCTCAACCAGTCGGCCAACAAAGCCGAGCAGGGGCGCGTTCGTTACCGAAAGCGCCAGATCTTTCTGGAGCCGTTCTTTGCACTTCTCTTTGTTTTTCAGGTTGTCAGCGCCAAAGTGGAAGTCCAGCCAAGGGTCGTCTTCCGGATTCCATGTGCGAGTATCAATTCCGTTGAGAATTCCTTTCAGATGGGCAGATCGGTGCCGGAGCAACCCATCCAGGCCGTAACCAAACCAGGGTGTCTGAATTTCATCGGCATAGCTTGGGCTGACGGTTGTGATCGCATCACTGAAAACAAGCCCGCCTTTGATAAAGGATAGCTGGTCATGAAACTCGAGGAAGCTGTAGTGCCAAAGGTAATCGGGAAGTCCCAGTGCTCTGAAGGTTTCTTGGGAGAACAGCCCCTGGTAAGCCAGGTTGTGAATTGTGAAGACCGTCTTGGGTGGGTGTTGATTGCCATTAAGAAATACCGGGATCAATCCTGTTTGCCAATCGTTACAGTGCACAATATCCGGTTGCCATCCCAGATCGAGTTGGCCTGATGCCATCATTGCTCCAATCTGGGCAAACAGATGAAACCGGTGAGCGTTATCCCACCAGTCTTCACCTTCTTTATTCTGGTAAGGGCTATCTCCTGCCCGGTCAAACAGAGCAGGGCTGTCTACCAGCCAGAGTGTAACGGCGGTTCCGGGCAAGCGGGTTTGCCAAAGCGATACGTCATATTGGCCATGCCGAAACCGGGTTTTCCTTCGTGAGCCTGCCTCTCTGGCCGCTTTCAAGGCAGCGGGATAGCCTGGTAGCAGAATCTGGCAGTCATAGCCAAGTTTGCATAAAGCCTCAGGCAAACTGGCCGAGACGTCGGCAAGACCACCGGTTTTTACCAGAGGAAAGACTTCACTGGTGGCAAACAGAATGCGGGTCATGGTTCGAGCCTCAGTACAATCAAACCCAGAGGCGGCAACGTCAGTGCGAGGGAGTGGGGCCGCCCCATCCAGCTCTCCGGTGATGCCCACACGGGTAGGGGATTGCCCACATTGCTGCCGCCGTAATAGCTGGAATCAGAGTTGAAGATCTCCTGCCAGTTACCGCCAGCAGGCACGCCAATCCGATAGTTGTGCCGGGGAACAGGGGTAAAGTTCAGCACCACGACAAGTGCCTGCCCGTCTCTGGATTCTTTCCGCAGGTAACTGATAACCGATTGAGTCGAGTCGTGGCAGTCAATCCATTCAAACCCTTCTGAGCTGAAGTTGCACTGGTACAGTGCCGGTTGTTTACGATAGAGGTTATTCAGATCCTGCACCAATTTCTGGATTCCCCTATGCTCCGGGTATTGCAGAAGCTCCCAATCCAGCTCACGTTTTTCACTCCACTCCCGGCGTTGGCCAAACTCCCCTCCCATAAACAATAATTTCGCACCGGGGTAGGTGAACATGTAGCTGAACAGCAACCGCAAAGAGGCCCTCTGCTGCCAGTCATCCCCAGGCATTTTCTGAATCAGGCTCGACTTGCCATGAACAACTTCATCATGGGACAAGGGTAAGAGGAAGTTCTCGGTGTAGGCGTAGAGTAAACCAAAGGTCAGCTTCTCATGGTGGTATTGACGGTACACTGAGTCTTGCCTGAGATAGTCCAGGGTGTCGTGCATCCATCCCATGTTCCATTTCAGGTTGAACCCCAGCCCACCAATCTCCGGCGGTCGGGTCACTCTGGGCCAGGAGGTTGACTCTTCGGCTATCATCAACGTACCAGGAAAACGGGTCTGGCATACCTGGTTAAGCTTTCTCAGGAAATCGATGGCTTCAAGGTTTTCATGCCCCCCTTGTTCGTTGGGCACCCATTCACCAGCTTTACGGGAATAGTTGAGGTAAAGCATGGAAGCCACGGCATCTACGCGGAGGCCATCTAAGTGGAAGGTGTCGAGCCAGAACAGAGCGCTTCCAATTAAAAAATTCCGCACCTCATGGCGCCCGTAGTTGTAGATCAGAGTGCCCCAGTCCTGATGTCGCCCTCGCCGTGGGTCTTCATGCTCATAAAGTGCCGTGCCGTCGAATTGAGCCAGAGCAAAGGAATCATCCGGAAAATGTCCTGGCACCCAGTCGAGGATAACGCCGATATTGTTCGCGTGGCACTGGTCAACCAGATATCTGAGGTCATCAGGGCTGCCATAGCGGCTGGTAGGTGCGTAATAGCCCGTTGTCTGATAGCCCCAGGATTCATCCAGTGGATGTTCGGTTATCGGTAATAACTCAATGTGGGTGAAACCGGTTTCGAGTACGTAGGGGACCAGTTGATCTGCTAACTCACGATAGGTGAGCCACCGGCCTGATCCATGATGCCGCCAGGAACCCGGATGCACCTCGTAAATGGAAACAGGGCTGTGCTGCCAGTCAAATCGGGAGCGCTCAGACAACCAGTCACCATCATTCCAGGGAAACGGGGTGCGCTCGATAACTATCGCGGCATTGGCAGGCCTCTGTTCAAAAGCCTGGCCATACGGGTCCGTTTTGATGATCTGCGTGCCATCACGGGTCGTGATGGCAAATTTATACAACGCACCGGGACAGACCCCGGGAACGAATGCAAACCAAACACCATAGCCTTCTGTTGGCTGTAGCGGTGTCTGATCAGCGTTCCAGCTGTTAAAGCTGCCGATCACACTCACAGATTGGGCATTTGGCGCCCAGACTGCAAACCTGACACCTTCAACACCTTGGTGACTCATTGGATGAGCCCCCAACACATTGTAGATATGCCCGTGGCGGCCCTCCGAAAACAGGTGCAGGTCGAAGTCGTTGAGAGCAGGGCTTTCCATAGACCTTAGATTCCCGAACAGGTGGGTATCAATGTCACTTATACCATGGGGCATTTTAGCCCGCGTTCAATAAATGAACTTTGACAAAAGTGCGTCACACTACAATGCTAGTGTTGCGTGTATATGGATTACGTCAAGTTTTTGTCGGCAATTATTCTGATATCAGGGAAGCTGTTATGCAAACCTCCCAGCGTTTTGTCAGCCGTCTCACGCGGCACACTCTGGCCCTGGTCTTGGCCGGCGGCCGAGGTAGTCGATTACACGACCTGACAAAATGGCGAGCCAAACCCGCCGTGCCATTTGGGGGTAAGTTCCGAATTATCGATTTCCCCCTATCTAATTGCATCAATTCCGGTATCGGGCAGGTAGGAGTGATCACTCAGTATAAGTCTCACTCACTGATCCGTCACATTCAACGGGGGTGGGG
The DNA here is from genome assembly GCF_041595835.1 of Marinobacter sp. Lineage (GTDB taxonomy): Bacteria > Pseudomonadota > Gammaproteobacteria > Pseudomonadales > Oleiphilaceae > Marinobacter. Next base: position 28,891 of record NZ_JBFHJO010000023.1, read on the forward strand.
CTTCCTTCGGGGTGAAATGGGGGAGTTTGTCGAACTACTCCCGGCCCAGCAAAGAATAGAAACATCGTGGTATGAAGGCACCGCCAACGCGGTACTTCAGAACCTGGATATTATTAAAAGTCACAACCCTGAATACGTACTGATTCTTGCCGGTGACCATGTTTACAAAATGGACTACGGTACCATGCTGGCAGCACACGTAGAGCGGGAAGCAGATATAACCGTTGGCTGTATTGAGGTCCCTCTGGATGAGGCTTCAGCGTTTGGGGTAATGGCGGTAGATAAAAACCTCCGGATTACCGAATTCAAAGAAAAGCCGGATAATCCGCAAGCCATGCCTGGCCAACCCGACAAAGCTCTGGCTTCCATGGGGATCTACGTTTTCAGTACCCGGGTACTGTTTGATGAATTGCTGCGAGATCAGCTTCGGGACAGCGCTTCGTCCCATGATTTCGGCAAGGACATTATCCCGACGGTGATCGAGCGATTAAGAGTCTGTGCTTTTCCATTCAGAGATCCGGTGAAACACAAGCCTGCTTACTGGCGGGATGTAGGTACCATTGATTCGTTATGGCTGGCCAACCTCGAACTTATTGATATCAGCCCAGAGCTGAATCTGTACGATTCCCGCTGGCCAATCTGGACTTACCAGGAACAATTGCCTCCGGCAAAGTTTGTATTCGACGATGAAAATCGGCGCGGTACCGCCGTTGATTCCATGGTGGCCGGTGGCTGTATCGTCTCCGGTGCTCTGGTTCGTCACTCATTGCTGTTTTCGCAAGTCAGAGTGCATTCCTACTCAACCATTGAAGACTCCGTTATTTATCCCGATGTTGATATCGGGCGTAACTGCCATATCAAAAAAGCGGTCATTGACCGGGGCTGCAAAATACCGGCAGGCACCCGTATCGGCTTTGATCATGAGTCTGACCGCCGTCGCTTTCACGTTTCCCCGAAAGGCGTCGTGCTGATTACGCCGGAAATGCTTGGCCAGGATTACCCTCATGGCCTCTGACAGCCGAACCCCCGTCGTACTTTGCTGGCATATGCACCAACCGGATTATCAGGACCAGAGCACTGGGGAGTTCCTGTTTCCCTGGGTGTACCTGCATAGCATTAAAGATTATGCCGATATGGCGGCCCACCTTGAGGCCCACCCTGAGGCACGCGCAATCATAAACTTTGCACCTGTTCTGATTGAGCAGATAGAAGAGTATCTGAACCAGATTGAGCTGTGGCGAAATAGTGGTTCCGTCATGACCGACCCGGTATTGGCTGCATTGGTGGCCGACACACTGCCGGAGCCGGGCTCACCGAAGTTCCTGAAGCTGATGGAAAGCTGCCTGCAGGCAAATACTGAACGGATAATCAAGCGTTTCGCCCCCTACCTCAGGTTGTCTGAACTTGCTGTTTTATACCGCACCCGGCCAGAAATTCAGCGATATATATCCGTTCAGTTTCTTGCTGATTTATTGGTCTGGTACCACCTGGGCTGGATGGGAGAAACCGTCCGGCGCAGTCACCCGGTTATCCAAAGCCTTCAGGAAAAAGGGCATCAATACACGTTGGAAGATCGCCGTGCGCTTCTTGATATAGTTTCTGAACAGATGGCTAGCCTGACACCCCGCTACCGGCGACTGTCACAAACCGGCCAGGTGGAACTAGCCATTAGCCCATGGGCGCATCCTATTTTGCCATTACTGCTGGATTTCAATTCAGCCAGGGAAGCAATGCCAGACATAAATTTACCAGAGTGCAGCCAATACCCCGGGGGAGCCGAACGAGCCGCGTGGCACCTTGAAGAAGGAAAACGGGTATTTCGCCGTGTCTTCGGCGCTGACCCTTGCGGGTGCTGGGCTTCTGAGGGTGCTTTAAGCCAGGAGACGCTCTCACTACTACAGGACTCTGGTTTCCAGTGGAGTGCCAGTGGAGATTCGGTCCTTCAGAACAGTCTGAATCTGGCTCAGGAGCAGGGGATCATCAAAAGCAATACGCGACGTCATTGTCCATTCAGGTTTGGCGATGCACCGTTAACCGTCTTCTTTCGCGATGATGGTTTGTCTGACCTCATAGGCTTTACCTATGCGGACTGGCACGCGAGAGATGCAGTAGCTGATCTTGTCCATCATATGGAAAACATCGCCAACGATAACAAACACAAGGACAACGTCGTTATCTCCATTATTATGGATGGGGAGAATGCCTGGGAGCATTATCCGGAAAACGGTTATTACTTCCTCGATGAGCTTTACCGTGTTCTTGGTGATCACCCTGCGCTGCGGTTGACCACCTATACTGAACTGATACAGAAATCCGTGACCGAGCCTGAGCAATTACCTTATCTGGTCGCAGGAAGCTGGATTTATGGAACCTTTTCGACCTGGATTGGTGATCCCGACAAAAACCGGGCCTGGGATTTATTGTGCGAAGCAAAGCATCACTACGACAAAGCGATGGACAATGGAGCCTTGTCTCACGAGGAAAAAGCCCGGGCCAGCAGGCAACTGGGTTTATGCGAAGGTTCTGACTGGTTCTGGTGGTTTGGTGATTACAACCCGGCCGCTGTCGTAAAAGGGTTCGAGCACTTATATCGCCGGCATCTGGTGAATCTGTATGACAACATTGGTTATCCTGCACCGTCCAGTTTATTCCAGCCTCTGAGCCAGGGAGGAGGGGAGCCTGCCCGCGGTGGTGCAATGCGCACCGGACATGAACCTGGAAAGCCTTCATGACTGAGCGATTTCCCGCCATCGAGGTGTTTAACCGCCGCCGGGCGGGGGTTCTGCTACACCCAACGGCTCTGCCTGGTACTAACGGTAAACTAGGCCTTTCTGCCCGCCAATTTGTAGATTTTCTGGCAGACGCGGGAATGACAGTCTGGCAGGTACTTCCAACCGGGCCGACCCACCAGGATCTTTCTCCCTATCAGTCGTTGTCGGCACACGCCGGTAACCCGGCATTGATTGACCTATCAGAGCTGATCGAATCAGGTCTGGTGACGCAGGAATCACCAGGAGAACCCCGTAGTCTGTTACTGGCAAAAGCTGCCGAGCGACTGATCAACGGGCAATATACGGCTACACCACAACTGAATCCAGGCACCTGGAAGCAATTCGTTTCTGACCACGCCAACTGGCTTGAGAATTACGCGCTGTTTATGGCAATCAGGGAATCGTTCCCCGGTTCCGTTTGGACCGAATGGCCAAGAGATCTTCGTCTGCGCTCACCGTCAGCCCTTACGGAATTTGCCACGCAAAACAAAAACGCACTTGAACGATTTCGGGTTGAGCAGTTTCTGTTTCATATACAGTGGCAGGTGCTCCGCCAATATGCCCGCGATCGGGAAGTACTCCTTTTTGGCGACATCCCGATTTTCGTAGCTCACGACAGTGCCGACGTATGGGCGAATCCTGAACTTTTTAAGCTGGATGGCGAGGGGCAGCCCACCGTCGTTGCCGGAGTCCCCCCGGACTATTTTTCACCCGATGGCCAGTATTGGGGAAACCCGGTTTATGACTGGACAGCTATGGCTGCTGATGGATACCAATGGTGGATAAGCCGTTTAAAATGCCAGCGGGAGCTGTTTGACCTGCTTCGCATCGATCATTTTCGGGGCCTGCAGGCATACTGGGAAATCCCGGCAGACAAACCAAAGGCTGTAAACGGATACTGGGTACCTGGCCCGGGTGAAGCCTTTTTAAAGGTCTGTTTTGAAAAATTGCCAGACCTGCCGCTGGTTGCTGAGAACCTGGGCCTGATTGGTGAGGATGTTGAGCAGCTGCGTTACCGCTTCCGGTTACCAGGCATGACTGTTATCCAGTTTGGTTTCGATGGCAGCCCAGCCAATCCGCACTTGCTTCGCAATCACCAGGAGCATGATCTCGTTTACACCGGCACCCATGATAACGACACCACACTTGGGTGGTATCAAAGTCTGGATGAGCCCACCCGAAACCTGGTAAATCAAGAGTTTAATATCTCTGAAGCGGATATCGCCAGCCAACCGCTGCCCATCATTAAGGCGGCAATGAGTTCTGTATCGCGTCTGGTGATTGTTCCTATGCAGGATCTCCTTGGCCTTGGCTCCGAAGCCCGGTTCAACACCCCTGGCACCACCGAAAATAACTGGATCTGGCAGCTCCCTAGTCATTATTGGGAGCGTGTAAGTGCGTCAGGTATCCGGGAAATAGTCACTTCTAATGGGCGCTAAAATAGCGGTTGGTTATTTTTTGACCGGAATCAAGTTGGCAATTTGATAACGGGCTATAAGTAATGAGAACGCTATACAACGACGAGGGGTGCCAGATGGAACACCGGTTAAGTCAGCGAATCGAAGGAGAGTTGCCGATACTGGTCTACAAACGAGGCCTGCCTGTCGCTACGGGAAAGATCCAGGATGCCTCAAGTCGAGGAGTCTTCCTGGCCACTGAATTTACAGGTGTCCGCCTGAACCAGACGATTCAACTGGCATTCCGGCTACCCGAAGAACAACAGACTCACCATACCCTTACTGCTCATGTTGTTCGCAGAGCTGAGGATGGTCTGGGCCTTGATTTTGATGGTGCAGACAACGATGCCCGGGTGATTTCCGAACTTCTAACCTGGTTGCATGCCCACGTGACCAGAGATGCGGCAACTCCAACTGGCGCACCACCATGCCACTAGCCGCATACACCATGCGTACGCTGCCTGAAAAGCTCGCAGGGCTCAGTTCTTTAGCTCTGGATCTCAGGTGGAGCTGGCATCATGGCAGCGATCAGCTTTGGCGATCACTTGATGAAAACACCTGGGAGGCCACTCACAACGCTTGGCTGGTCCTGAACGGTGTTTCAGATGAACACCTACTGGCGCTATCCAAAGACCCTGAATTCCTGGCGGTATACCAACAACAGGTTACTCGTCAGAAAGCATTTGCTCACGCTGACACTTGGTATTCTGAACACTGTAATCAGACGTTGGGTGAGGGCGTGGCCTGGTTCTGCATGGAATACGGACTTTCAGAATCATTGCCCATATACAGCGGAGGACTTGGCGTACTGGCTGGCGATTTCCTGAAAACGGCTAGTGATCTTGGTGTTCCCGTCATGGCTGTCGGGTTGCTGTACCAGCAAGGGTATTTTCGACAAGCTCTGACTACAGACGGCGACCAAATAGAATTCCACCCCTACAACGATCCGACCATGCTCCCGCTGTCTCCCTTGCAGGACAGTAACGGAGAATGGGCCAGAGTGACGGTTCCATTTCCCGGCAGGGAAGTACATTTACGTGCCTGGAAAGGGCAAGTAGGACGGTGTGAACTGCTGCTTCTGGACAGTAATGATCCACGAAACGAGCCGGGTGACCGGGGTATCACCAGCGAGCTTTATAGCGGTAATCCGGAAAAACGGCTCCAACAGGAAATGGTACTGGGTATTGGCGGCTGGCGTCTGCTTGAATTACTGAAACGAGCACCAACGTTGTGCCACATAAACGAAGGACACAGTGCCCTGGCTCTGGTTGAACGCGCCCATCAGTGGCAACGAGAGAACGGCTCGGAGTTCACCGTTGCCCGAATGGCTACCAGAGCTTCCAACCTTTTTACGACCCACACTTCGGTAACCGCTGGATTTGACCGGTTTCCGGCTAACCTTGCCGAGCTTTATCTTGGTCCCTGGCTTGCCGAGAACAGCAACAACCTGGACACATTGATGGAGGTTGCCAGGGCAGGTGACGACGGCCTGCTGAACATGGCGGGCTTAGCGCTGGGAATGAGCGGCCGTTTTAACGGGGTCAGCAAAATTCACCAACAAGTTACTCAAAGTATTTTTCAACCATGGTTTACCCGCTGGCCCAAAGCTGATATTCCGGCGGAATACGTTACCAATGGGGTGCATACGCCTAGCTGGGATTCCCCGGAATCTGATGAAATATGGACGACAGCTTGTGGCCAGAACCGTTGGCGACAAGTCATGGATGAGCCCTGCCCATTAAAATCAATACCCGATACCGCGCTTTGGAAAATGCGCAGGGAGCAACGCAAGCGGCTGATCAGTTACCTGCGCAAGCGCTTACACAGCCAGCATTGTGAGCATAGCTATAGTAAAAGCAGAGATGCAGCCTGCGGTTTACTGCTGGACTCTGAAACCCTGACACTGGGTTTTGCACGACGCTTTACTGAATACAAGCGACCAGACTTACTTCTAAGCGACCCCAAGCGGCTCATTAAGCTGCTGACCAACCGAGATCGTCCACTGCAAATAGTTCTGGCGGGTAAAGCACACCCTCATGATCAAGTGGGGAAATCGATAATCAAACACTGGAAATCATTCTCTATGCTGCCCGAAATTGAAGGCAGGATCGTTTTTATAGAGGATTATGACCTTGCTGTAGCTAACCAGTTGATCCAGGGTGTGGACGTATGGCTAAACACGCCACGCCACCCCTGGGAGGCCTGTGGCACCAGCGGTATGAAAGTGCTGGTCAACGGCGGCCTGAACCTTTCCCAATACGATGGCTGGTGGGCTGAAGCCTGGACCCCCGACGTCGGCTGGGCCATACGTTCAAACGCAACATTTGAAGAGCTGAGCCAGACAGACAGGCACGACGAAGCCGATGCCGAGGAGCTATATAAAATTCTTGAGCAGCAGGTAATTCCCGAATTCTATAATCGTGATTCAGAAGGATTACCCACCAGATGGTTGCAGCGAATTCGGGCCAGTATGAATCAGCTGACGTCCCGGTATTCAGCTAACCGGATGGTTCGGGAGTATGTAACCGACTTTTACCTTCCAATGATCAACTCAGGCTCTCAGCGGACTTACGAATATGTACAGGAGCTACTGAAAACAAAGGACAATATCAGCCAACATTGGCCAAAACTGAGATTTGGTGAACTTCGTAGCGAGGAATGCGACGGCGAGAGACTGTTTTTTCTGGATGTCTATCTGGATGGCCTGAGCAAAGAACAAGTGGCGGTAGAGATCATGGCCGAAGCCTCTGAGCTGGGGCCAAGAATCGTCCGGCCCATGGTTATAAGCCATCAAATGGCAGGAGCAGACCACACCTATCAGTTTAAAGCTCGCGTACCTGATCGCCCGTTTGAACACTTCACACCGAGAATCCGGGTAAATGATGAACGACTGAACCTGCCCCTGGAGGACAGCCACATACTCTGGTACCGGTAATCAACCGCGCCAGAAGCCCGGTGAAAGTACAATTACCACACTCAGTATTTCCAGACGTCCCATCAGCATTCCTACCGATAGAATCCATTTTGCAGCATCCGGCAGGGGGCCGAATGTGCCCGCAGGGCCAATAATGTCACCCAGGCCAGGACCAACGTTAGTCAATGACGTCAAGGCACCTGATAAAGACGTGATGAAGTCTAGCTGCAACGAGGCCAGAAGTACTGTTATCACCAACAGACACAGCAGGAACATAAATGTATAAGCAATCATCGAAGATATGATTTCATCACTGACTGCGCGTCCGTTGTAGTTCCGGGTAAACACTGCCCGCGGGTGCAGCAGACGCATAAGCTGCTCGCGAAGAACAATGAGCGAAAGCTGAAATCGAAAAATTTTCATACCTCCGGCCGTTGATCCGGAACAACCGCCCACAAACATTAAAAAGAAGAAAACAACAAAGGCCAGTGGCCCCCAGGCAGAATAATCCTCAGAGGCATACCCGGATGTGCTGATGACGGACGTAACGTTGAAGAGCGCAGAAACGTAGTTGTGGAGCGGGTCGAAATGCACGGGTGAAACCCACCAGCGATAAAGCGTAAGAAGAACCGGCACCGTGAAGAGAATCGCCAGAAACAGACGCACCTGACGATCCCGGAACAGCGCGCCACGTTGCCCATGAAGCTCCCTGACAAATAAGAAAAACGGCAAACTGCCGAGCATCATAAAAAACGATGCCTCAAGAAGTATCACATCGTCGAACTTACCCATCGACTGGTCAGAGGTAGAGAAACCACCCGTCGCTATACTCGTCAGGCCGTGGTTGAACGCATCAAACAGAGACATGCCGGACAGCCAGTAAGTCGCCACTGCAAGCGCGGTGAATGAACCGTAAACCACCAACAACCCGCGACTCAGTGTCTTCATCCTGGGGAGAGCTTTGTCCGTCCACTCAGAAGACTCCGTAGCAAACAATCTCATGCCACCAACTCTTAAAAACGGAAGAACCGCGACGAACATACCGATAATCCCGATACCTCCCAACCACTGAAGGATTGAGCGCCACAACAATAAGTCCTTATCAAAATTATCGAGACCGCTAAGTACCGTTGCCCCAGTGGTCGTAATGCCCGAGGTGCCTTCAAAAATTGCATCCGCTGCGGAGATGCCATTGTCGCTTAAGTAGAAGGGGAGGGATGAGAGAATCGAAATAATAAACCAGCTGGAAACCGTCAACACAAACATGTACCGGGGTTTCAGATCTTTCGATCTGCTGCGCGTAGCAAGTACACCGATAAGCCCAAGGCAGCAAACAATGGCCGCCGATTCGAGAAAGGCCGTAGCATTGGGTGCACCGGTTGGTGTTGCGTAAAGCAGAATAACCGGTAACGTCATGAATATACTAAGAAGTATAAACATGATGCTAACAATAAAAATGACGGGAGTAAGGTTTCTCAAGAGGCGCCCAAAACAGCTGACAGTGAGAAGGCGAAGGATACCCCCGGCGCAGGGCTTCCGCAAGGAAGTAGGGCGCTCATAGCAGGATTACCGGGAAATTAAATGAATGTAAATTCCGGGCAAATTCGGGTTTCGGCTATAGCCAACGGGATCTACTTGCCGCAAGTTACTAACAAGAGGCAAAAAATCCCCCCATTATTGTTCATTCTTCTATGGCGCCGGTTTAAACGTCAAAATGGCTCAGAACCTGTCCGGCAACTTATCCGCTTATAAACATACCCAACACCAGTACGCCGCAATAGCCTAACGTATACGCAACCAACAGATGCAGCGCGAAACGCATGTAAGCTGCAAACGTCAGGCCTTCGATTTTACTCATAGCGACAATACCTGCAGCAGAACCAATAACCAGTAGCGAACCGCCCACACCAACCGCATAGGTTAGCCCCATCCATTCTGCCGGAGTCATGTCGATTCCCGCTTTAAGCAAGGCAGCTGTTAGCGGCACGTTGTCGATTACTGCAGAGAAAATGCCCATCAGATAATTGGCATAAACCGGCGGTAGTACATCGTAAACAGCCACCAGCGAATCCAGTGCGTGGATTTCCTTGAGCATTCCCACCAGCAACAAAATACCCAAAAAGAACAAAAGCGTTTCAAACTCGATAACCCTGATGTATTCGAGAATGGGGTCCAGATCGTTGTCATCGCTCATAAAGCGGGATACCAGGAACATAATCGATAAACCGAACAGGAAGGTAAGCACGGGAGGAATGCTGAAAAGAGCGTTACCCGTGATTGTTCCGATAATCGTGATTAAAAACAACGCGGCAATGACGGCATCAACCGTGCGTACATCGTTGGAATTTCCCTTGAGTATCACCGTGCCATCAAGCCCCCGGGAAAGCAGTACCGCCAGAATAAAAACAGTGATTGAAGCTGGGATCGCCAGGGTTAGCAAAGTAAGAATCTCAACCTTTTCTGCCAGGAAAATCATCAGAGTGGTCACGTCACCAGTAATAAGCGAAACACCACCAGAGTTCACCGCAAAAACAACCAAAACAATAAATTGCAGCCGTTTCTTAAAGTCAAGATTCAAGGAAAGAATCAGCGAACAAGACACCAGCGTTGCCGTTATATTGTCTGCCAGAGACGAAAATACGAAACAGAACAAGCCGGTTAAAAACAACAAGCGACGCTCAGTAACCTGACGGGGCATGATCAGATAGATCATGTTTTCTATCATCCCTTTCTTATTCAGATAGGCCACGAACGTCATCGCTGCAACAAGAAACAGCCATAGGCCCGCAATTTCAGCAATGCTTTCGGATAATCCGGCCTCAATAGCAACCGTTTCATCGGGACTATTACTGAACAGAAAGAGAAGTACCCAGCTCAGCGTGCCAAAGAACAAAGTGGTTTTGGCTTTGTTTACCTGAATAGCTTCTTCAAAGATAACGCCAAGCAGCGCCAGAATAGCGAGGGAAACCAGAACAGCGTCAAGGGCGGACATGGGCAGATCCTGATACGGCAATGAAAAACGTAAGGCTAGGAGCCTAAGGAAAGTTGGTCAGGATTTTAGACCTTTACGGTGGTTCAGGCTACAAGCCATAGCTTACACATACGGTATTTAACATAATATACATTATGCGCAGTACGGTATCCGTTAGACTGACATTATTTAGGTTTGGTCGCAAAGCGTACGTCCAGATTGAC
>NZ_JBFHJO010000024.1:0-38997 GCF_041595835.1 Marinobacter sp.
ACTCCGAACAGTGTTGCCTCACCCTCAGTGACGATTAAGTTTTGGGTCGGTTGAATGAGTTCAAGGTTGAGGTGCCCAGAGGGATGGATAAGCAAAGCGTTCGCAAGCAGATCAAAATTGTGCAGGCAGCACCTCAGAAAAAGCCTTATTCGCCGGAGTCCAACCCTGAAAACGCAGACAATCGACTCAGCATCACGCCTACCAGCAACAAAACCACCCAGCCTCCAATTAAAAACGTCATACTGTAGGGCAGAATTTCTGCCAATAGGCCAAGGCTAAGAGGCGCCAAAAACTGAACCGCTCTATTCCCCATTAAACGCACACCCCATGCACCCGAACGCTGATCCGGATGGACAGACTCAGCTAACACCACCATAGAAAGCGGCTGAGAAACACCCGAGCCAACCCCGACCAGCACCGCTAAAAGGCCCAGCAAGACGACCCCTTCCACAAGCCCTGTCAGCATCAACCCTACCGCCACCAGCAAAGCCGAGATCACCATCGCGCGAACCCGACCTCCCAACCAGTCAATTACAGTGGACATAAATGGACGTACAACCATCGCACTCAGTGCACGAAGACTTACCAGAGCACCAATCGTCGTAGCCGATACATCCAGATTTTCAAGATAAACAGGCAGAAAGGTGCCATGGGCACTGAGTGCAAAGACCACTGCGACCGTCAGGGCAATAGAAACCTGAACACCAGGATTCTTGCGCATCAACCTTAGCTGAGCTCGATAGCCGACCGCCTCCCGACGGGCAGGGTGACCCAGCCTGGCGCTGCCAGTCAACCCGCAGCCACTCACTAAAGTAAGCAAGGCCACAGCACCAGTCACCAGGAAAGTGAGCATGCTTCCCCTCGTATCCAACAGCCAACCAGCCAATAAAGGGCCGATCAACTGCCCGGCAGACAGGCACGTGGTGTACCAACCAAAATAACGCTCAAGAACCTTCCCCTGCCCCAAGCCTGATACAACAGACTGCCCCGCCAGAATCATCACCATGTGAGCAACACCGACCACCAACTGCGCCAGAACCAACCCGACAAAACCTGGCAAAGCAAGAATCGACAACACTCCGAGCACCAGACCAAGGCCACCAGCGACAATGGATCTTTTAGCACCCCAACTTGTAATCAAACCACCAAGAGGAATGGCCAGTACCAACGGAAGCAGGTAAGGAGCAGACAGAATAACGCCAACCATCGCAGAGCTCGCGCCCAACTCCAACGCTGTAAGCGGAATAGTTATGAGCAGCATTGTCTGAACGACAAATGCACCAGTTAAACCCAGACAGACGGAGATCAGGTTGACTCTGGACTGACTCGGAGTATCCGGTAATGCATGATCAATCATAGTCATCGGCATTTATTGTCCGATTTGCAAAAAAAAGCCCCGGTACAAGGCCGGGGCAAAGTGTGGAGAAATAACTCAGCAGGAAAACATAACGTAATCGGTAAAGCGGATCAGAATCCGACCATTACCATTGCCTGCAGGCGCAGAGCATCACCATCCTGGCCGTTAACTTGTTCGGCAGTGTGGTGACCCGCTTCCAGGCCATAGGTAACACCTTTCAATGGAGACCAGATATAGTTCACAAAGGTGCTTGCGTAGCTTTCATCAGCTGTACCGGCAACCCCGCCTTCCGAGAAAGCATCGTCCAGATCCGCTTTAACAACACCATAGCCCAGGTTGAAAGAACCGGAACCGGCAGCAACACTGACACTGACACCACCACCAGTAGCCTCAATTGTTTCCAAGTCGCCATTGCTGTCAACGAAGCCAGCTTGTGAAGGACTCAGGTAGAGGTAACCGCCGATACCATCACCGTGCGTAACCGACCCACGCAGGGTAATTGCGTCTGTCAGCTTGGTACTTGCTTCAAGCATGACACCCCAGGCCGCGGCAGAGTCATCTGACAGGTTAGGATTGATGACAGTGGCACCTTCAGCATCGTACTCAAGAAAGCGGGCCAGGCCAGCAACGGCAAACTTAACCGGGCCATCATTATTTTGGTAACGTGCCGTTACATCTGGAAGACGATATTGAGTGGTGCTTTCAGAGTTCACAACGCCACTGCCTGCCTTCGGATCTTCCAAAGAAACTGAAAAACCGCCGGTGGTATAGCGCAATTGCGGCTGACGACCGCCACCCTGCCCAAGAGGTCCGTTGAAATCAACCGTTGGAAACAGGCTCAGCGTGTTGCCAAAGTTGCTCCAGGTCTGGCCTGCCAGAAAACCGTTCCAGGCACCATAAGCGTGGCGTAGCCTGAATCCGCCGCCGCCATTGCCATAGAAGTCACCTTCGATGTTGGTTTTCAATTCATGGCCAGCAACCATGGTCTTGGTGGTAAAACCCAGCCGGCTTTGATTAGCGCTCATGGTTGTATGGCCATCTACACCCGGCGTGCCATCCATCCTGATATTTCCACGGCTGACTGCATTGCCCAGGTCAGCATCCACATCATAGATGACATCAAGCTTGGCATAACCATAGATATCGACATCGGTTTCATTGGCTTTGAAATTGAATGCACTGGCTGTAGAGGCCATCAGCAAGGTTGCGGTACCCAAGGACAGGGTAGATAGCGTTTTTGCTACTTTTTTGTTCATAAAAAAACCTCAAGTTCGATCTTATTTAGCGTTTATTGCATTAGCTTGAAGAAGTCGGCCGGGAAACCCGGCACTTAACAAACTACCGTCTCGTACGTATACCTCCTGACTGTTAATTGTTTTTTATTTGTACTAAACAGGAGAATACACTTAGATGTATTTTTTGCAATACAGGAAAATGTTTTTTTGTCAGTTTTTTTACAACCGACTCCAAACGACCTCAAATAGACGTTCGGGCCACCAGAAAAAACGACACATACATGGAAAAAGGGGAAAGGGTGCGGCAAGAATGCCCTGCCGCCGCGTAGTGGCAGGGCATTCTTCGAACAAAAAAGCTCGCAGAGTTAGCGAATAACCCCTTTACTACGCAGGGATTCAAGATAGTCGCCACGGCCGGGGAACAGCTCCGACAACACACTTTGAGTGTGCTCACCAAACTTTGGCGGAGGCGTATCAGCATTCATGGGCAGATCATCAAAGCGAACAGGGTTACTCACCAAATGCACCTCTCCGGCTTCCTGGTGTGGCATCGCCATTTTTATGCCACGATGCTGAACCTGCGGGTCCGCGAATACCTGTTCAATTGTATTGATCGGCCCGCAGGGCACACCTTCACGTTCTAAAGCCTCAAGCCAGAAACGACTGGGTTTATCCCGAATCAGCCCCTCAATCTGAGACACCAACAGCTTACGGTTTTGTACCCGGCTTCGATTACTGGCAAATCGCTCATCCGAGGCCAGATCGGGTACACCAGCCACTTCACAGAAACGCTGAAACTGACCATCATTACCCACCGCCAGAATGATGTGACCATCAGCTGTACCGAAGGCCTGATAGGGCACGATATTGGGATGCGAATTTCCCATACGCTCGGGGGACTGTCCTGAGGTCAGGTAGTTCATGGCTTGATTAGCAAGCATGCTAACCTGCACATCCATCAGTGCGACATCAATCCAAGTTCCTTCACCTGTCCGGTTTCTACCCAACAAAGCAGACAGGATAGATGTAGCAGCATACATACCGGTGAAAAGATCCACCACAGCCACTCCAACCTTCATCGGCTCGCCACCGGGCTCATCATCTGGCCGACCAGTAATGTCCATCAAGCCACCCATACCCTGAAGCAAGAAATCGTAACCTGCACGCTTGGCGTAGGGGCCGTTCTGCCCAAATCCGGTAATTGAGCAATAGATCAGATCTGGCTTAATCTGTTTCAGACTTTCGTAATCCAGGCCGTAGCGCTTGAGCCCTCCAACCTTGAAGTTCTCAAGAACCACATCACAGCTAGCCACCAGCTCCCGAATCAAGGCCTGGCCTTCGGACCGGGCAATGTCCACAGCGATAGAGCGCTTACCCCGGTTCGCGCACAGGTAATAGGCCGCCTCCTGAGTACCTTTCAGATAGGGAGGCCCCCAGCCACGAGTGTCATCTCCGCGTTCCGGATGCTCAACTTTAATCACTTCCGCGCCCATATCTGCCAAGTGCTGACTACACCACGGCCCAGCCAGAATTCTGGACAAATCCAGTACGCGAATACCTGCCAGAGGTTTATCCATCATAATCCTCCTGAGCGGAGCATCGCCCCGCTCTGTCGCATATCAGTGGTTAGCAGAACGCTTGAATACCGGTCTGAGCACGACCCAAAATCAGTGCGTGCACGTCATGAGTACCTTCGTAGGTATTCACCGTTTCAAGGTTCACCATGTGGCGCATCACACCGAATTCATCGGCGATACCATTACCACCATGCATGTCGCGGGCAACACGGGCCACATCCAGCGCTTTACCACAGTTGTTACGCTTGATCATCGAGACCATTTCCGGAGCCCAGTTACCACTATCCATCAACCGGCCTACCTGCAAGGCGGCCTGCAGCCCCAACGTTATTTCCGTCTGCATATTGGCAAGTTTCAGCTGAACCAACTGGTTAGCCGCCAGCGGGCGACCAAACTGTTTACGGTCCAGGGTGTACTGACGTGCGGCATGCCAGCAGAATTCAGCAGCCCCCATAGAACCCCAGGCGATACCAAAACGCGCTTTGTTCAGACAGCCAAACGGGCCTTTAAGACCGCTGACATTGGGGAGCAGGTTCTCTTCAGGTACAAATGCTTCATCCAGTACTATTTCACCGGTAATGGAAGCTCGCAGGCTCAGCTTGCCCTCAATCTTAGGTGTGGAGAAACCTTTGGTGCCGCGCTCTACAATAAAGCCACGAATCTTACCTTCGTGAGCTTCAGACTTGGCCCACACTACAGCGATGTCAGCAATCGGACTGTTGGTGATCCACATTTTCTGGCCACTCAGCAAATAGCCACCATCCACTTTTTTCGCGCGGGTAATCATGGAACCAGGGTCAGAGCCATGATCCGGCTCAGTCAGACCGAAACAACCCACCATTTCGCCACTGGCCAGTTTTGGCAGGAATTTATGCTTTTGCTCCTCAGAACCGTAAGCTTCAATGGGGTACATCACCAATGATGACTGGACGCTCATGGCTGAGCGATAGCCGGAATCTACCCGTTCAACTTCACGAGCAATCAAGCCATAAGCTACGTGGTTCAAACCTGCCCCGCCGTACTCCTCCGCAACAGTGGCACCAAGCAGCCCCATTTCGCCCATCTCCGAAAAGATTTCACGATCAAAACGCTCTTCTCGATACGCACTCAACACTCGTGGCTGAAGCTCTTGCTGACAATATGCCCGGGCAGCTTCACTAATCTGACGTTCTTCGGTACTTAACTGTTGGCTCAGCAGTAACGGATCTTCCCAGCTAAAACCTGATGAATATGACATATCGAATCTCCAACGGATGCTTGTGTTCACCAATGTCAGCTGCGAGGTTTCGCAACCGACCAGAATCTGTTCAGGCAATTTATGCTAATAAATAGAATAATTCAACCGAGTCGTAAAAAAAATCACAATGTGTCAAAATGGCCCTTTCACAGGAGATAACCAAACCCGATGAATGGCCAGAATTTAAGGATTCCCAAACGAATCAAACGCTCAGACCAGATTGTCGAGTCTGTAAAACGCTGGGTGGCGCTCAACCGAATGCAGCCCGGCGACCGCCTGCCCAATGAGCGGGAATTAATGGAGCAGTTTGAGTGCTCCAAGGGTACGGTCCGGGAAGCCTTAAAATCGTTAGAGGTGCAAGGGCTGGTCTCGATTCGCACTGGCCCAAATGGTGGCGCAGTTCTTGAGCCCGTACCCTATGAGAAAGCCAGCGAATTACTACGCAACTTTCTGCACTTCGAACAACCTTCCGGGCCAGAAATCTATGCACTCCGGACTCTGATCGAGCCGGAAATCGCTGCCTTGGCCACACCACGCTTAAGCGAGGATGACCTGGATACCCTGGCGAAGCTGATTTCCCGCTGCGAAACAGATCCGGAAACCTTTGATGAACGGATTGAACAACGAATTGCCGAGCTGGACTTTCACGTACTCTTGGCCCAGCGTTGTGGTAACGCCATGCTGGCCTTCATCGGTCGCTTTGTGAATGACATGATCCGTGACCTCGTGATATTCAAAAAATCGGCCCTACCCGAACAGCGGGAGTTTTCTTGTGCAAACCTGACCTACCACCAGAAGCTTCTTGAAGCGTTCAGGGCAAAGGATGCTGCAGCGGCCCGCCGACTCATGCATGAACACATGATCTCGGCAGAACACTTCAACCGAGAACTGGAAGGCCAGCTCAACCAGTACTTTCTCGGAATCAATCATTGACCCCAGCTCCCACGCCAAGGACGGCACGAGAGCCGGTATCAATCCTGCTCCCCTATTCCAGCGACAACCCCGGCAACCAGGTAACGATCGCAGGGAAGGCCACCATCAGGCCCACCAACATCAGCGAACAGATAATGTAGGGAATTGAGGCCATATATATCTCTCTCATGGTGGTTCCAGGCGGTGCCACACCTTTCATCACAAACAGGTTAAGACCCAGCGGTGGAGTAGAAAATCCCACCTCTAGCGCCACGAGAGTAATGATGGCGAACCACACCAGATCAAAGCCCAGAGACTCCGCCAAGGGAAAAAAGAACGGCACCGTGATCATCATGATTGAGATCGCTTCCATAAACGTCCCAAGTGCCAGGAGCACCAGAAACATCGCCAGCAGCATCAGCATCGGCGACAGATCAAAGCCGATCGCCCACTGAATCAGACCACTCGACGCGCCGGAAAATGCCAACAGCTGGCTAAAGGTTGCCGAGCCAAACACGATCAGATAAGCCATCAGAGTCACTTTGAGGGCACCAATCACTGACAGCCTGAAACTTTCCACCGACAAGCTCTTGAAGATGGCAGCCAACACGATAATTCCTAATGCTCCAAACGCGGCAGACTCTGAAGGCGTAGCAAACCCCGTCAGCATCATCACAACGATCATCACAATAATGCTCAGCATTGGCATGATATCGCGGGCAAAGATCTTAAGCTTTTCCCCGAATGAAACAGGGTCAACGTCATAAGCCGGAGCAGCATCCGGATCAAGTTTAGTCTTAAGCCAGATCGTTGCTACATACAACGAAGCCAATAGCAGACCCGGAATAATTCCGCCTATTAGCACATCACCGATATCCAGCTTAGCCAGCGTTGCCAGCAATACCGCGATAGCCGATGGTGGAATGATAATCGCCAGGCCACCCGTACCCAGAATCGGCCCAATGGACATATGCTTTTTATAGCCTCGACGCTCCATTTCAGGAACCAACAGAGAACCAAGCAGTGCAGTGGAACCCATGGACGACCCGCTCAGCGTCGAAAAAGCCGTGCCGCCAACAACGGTCACGTACGATAAACGTCCAGGTACCCGCCCCATCAAGTGATCAATTGCGTTGAACATTCTCATGCCCAGGCCGGTCCGGAAAAACAACTCCCCCATCAGCAGGAAGAGTGGGATTGGCACCAGACCAAATGATGACAGTGCACCAAAGCCGTTATTCAGCACTTGGGTAAGGCCAGAATTTCCGCCCATGAAGTACCAGGCACCCACCAGGTTGGCACCAATAAATGCAAAGGCCACCGGGGCCCCCAGCAACATCAGAATCAAGACAACAGAGAGCAGGAACACTAATGCGTCGTACCATGCCATATCAAAAGTCCCCGCTTGCAGAGCCGTGGTGGAAAAGGGCCTTTGAGAAGATGAAGCGGGTAAATTCAATGCCCATCAACGCAAAACTTATCGGGTAGGTAATGGTGAAGATCCACATTGGAATAAAGTAGGTTCGCACGTCGTAATCGCCGCCCTGGATGTTGGAGATCACCAACTCCAGCCCTTTCCAGGCCAATACAAACGCAATGACCGCACACATCAGCATCACGAACCGGGAAACAAAGCTCAAAACTAATGGCGGCAAATGTATAATGGCTACTTCCACGAAGACGTGCCCTTTCTCGCGCACCAACCACGGTGCCCCCAGCAGGGTCAGATAAAACATCGAATATTCAGTTGAGGTAAACAACCAAGCCGGAGGTTGTCCGCCGAAATTCCGTATCAGCACCGACGACACTACAGCAACCATCAACCAGACCAGCATCAACCCGGCAATTACCGCCAAGGCATCAACCAGCCTGTCATAGGCACGAATGAACTGAGGCATAGGACTACTCGTCATCAGGATGAAAAAGAGCCCAACCGAAGCTGGGCTCCGGTTTATTATTGCGCAGCCGGTTTATTGAACTTCTCAATGAGGCTGTCATAGTGAGTCAGGCCATCTGGGTGCTGCTCCATACGAGTGCGCATCCGGTTAAGCGAAGCTTCTTTACTCGCGCGAAGATAATTGCTGGCCGCATCCCCCTCCAGAACAACCGAAGTCATGCCGTTTTCTTCCAGAGCTTTCTGTTGCTCGGCAGAAAGGGTGGCAAACGCTTCAGCACTGGAGCGCTCGTGCTCAATAGCTACTCGCTGCAAGATATCCTTGGCCTCATCGGTCAGCTCGTCCCAGCTGTCCTTGTTAACAATAACCCCCATATCCGTGGAGTAAAAAGCCGGAGAGATCCGATAGTTCAGGAACTTATCCCAGTTCAAATCACTCATTCCGATCTGAGTCCAACCCGTAGCATCCACAACGCCACGCTCCAGGGCAGAGTAAACGTCTGTGGTCGGCAGGCTAATAGGCTGAGCCTTCAGATAATCTGTAAAAAACGCATCGTAAACCGGGTTACTGCGCAGACGAATGCCAGACATGTCCAGGCTACCGTCATCATTTAGTTTCGGCTCATTGATGGTGTAAAGATTGTATTTAACACCGCTATCGAACCACCCCAGATAGTACACACCCATTTTTTTCTGGTGGATCTCGTTGAGCAGGTCAAGCCCGCCAGACTCACGTGCATAGATGGCATTCGTGTTAGAAGAAATCATGACATCCCGTTCGGGCACCTTGCCGGAGTAGAAACTGGCCGCGGTATAGGCCATATCGACAACACCGTTGCGCACGGCATCCGGCTGCTGAGCCAGACCAATAACCTCTGGCCCTCCCAGTACTCGAATCTGGATAACGCCTTCTCCCTCTTCATTCACTTTATCAACAAACTTCAGAAAACTTTGCGTGTAAATCAGAGACGTTGGAAAAGCGTGAACAGCTTTAATTTCCTGTTCCGCCGATGCACCCATAGCGAATAACATCGACATACCAGCAGTAATTGCAAGTGCTCGTTTTTTCATGGAAACCTCGTTTTGTTTATTTTGATTCTTTAGGGTAAAGGCATCCCGTGCCCGAACTATCCCAGCCAGGGATAGTGGTTCCGATAGCTTTCTCTGAAGCGTTCAATGGTTGCCGCTTCTGCATTCGTAAGATCTATATCGTCCCAGCCATTGAGCAGCTTCAGCTTCCAGGTTGGGTTAATGTCAAAACCAACCGAGATGTCGCCTAAGGTTATTTTCTGGGCGGTGAGATCCACCTGGATCTGGCCCACATTATTTGCCAGAGCGCCGAGCAGAAGTTCGCAGTCCTGCTCAGAAACAAGTGCAGGCAATAAGCCATTATTAACAGCGTTAGATGCAAAAATGTCGCCAAAACTCGGAGCAATGACACAGCGGAAACCAAAATCAACCAGCGCGTAAACCGCAGCCTCCCGAGAAGAGCCGGCGCCAAAGTTACGACGAGCGACTAAGATCTGCGCATGCTCAGCGTCAGGGTGGTTGAGAATAAATTCACGAGGAGAACCATCACGATCAAAACGCATGTCGTGTAACAGAAACGCGCCATAACCGGCGGCCCGGGACTCCTTCATAAAACGAGCCGGAATCAGCTGATCGGTATCCACATTCTCTAGCGGCAACGGGCACGCCAGGGCAAACAATTGGTTGATGGGTTGCATGGCCAATTACCCTCAAAGGTCACGAATATCAGTCAGGTGGCCAGTCAGCGCAGCAGCTGCGGCCATGGCAGGAGACATCAGATGGGTGCGCGCACCAGGCCCCTGACGTCCTTTGAAATTGCGGTTAGTCGTAGACGCACAGCGTTCACCACTGGCGACCAGATCCCCGTTCATGCCGACGCACATGGAGCATCCAGACTCGCGCCATTCCAGACCCGCGTCGATAAAGACCTTATCGAGCCCTTCTGCTTCCGCCTGGACCTTGACGAGAGTTGACCCCGGAGACACCATGCCAGGCACCTTGCACGTTTTGCCTCGCAAGACATCAGCGGCCGCTCGGAGATCCTCCAAACGAGAGTTGGTACAGGAACCGATGAACACTCGGTCAATTTTCACATCGGTCAGTTTCTGCCCTGGCTGTAGCCCCATATAGTCAAGACTATTCTGGATCTGGCGCGCTTTAGAGGCAGAGAGTGCACCATCAGGGTGCGGCACACGTCCATCAATGGGCAAAGCTTCCTCAGGCGAGACGCCCCAGGTCACGATAGGAGCAATATCCTCGCCACGAAGGACGACTTCGCAATCGAACTTCGCGTCATCATCACTAAACAGGGTGCGCCAGTATGCTTCAGCTTGCACCAGAGCCTCACCCTGAGGTGCATAAGGCCGGCCACGCACGTACTCGATGGTTTTGTCATCGGGCGCGATCATTCCGCACCGACCACCGCCTTCAATAGAGAGGTTACACAGAGTCAACCGGGCCTCGACACTTAAATCCCGGATCACACTACCTGCGTATTCAATGGCATATCCCCTGGCGCCGTCAGCCCCCAGTTGAGCAATCCAGGCCAACGCAATATCTTTAGCCGTCACTCCCGGAGAAAGCTTTCCATCAACAGTGATGCGCATACGCTTAGGCTTGGTCTGCCAAAGCGTCTGCGTTGCCAGCACATGGGCCACTTCTGAAGCACCAATACCAAAAGCCAGAGCTCCCAGGGCGCCGTGAGTCGAGGTGTGGCTGTCGCCACAGACCATTAATAGTCCCGGCTGAGTGATGCCCTGTTCAGGCCCGACAACATGCACAATACCCTGTCGCGGATCATCCAGGCCGATCAACTCAACCCCATGGCGACGGGTATTCTCGATCAACTGCTCAATGACATTACGAACTTTCGGCTGAACCGAAATCAGATTACGACTATTGGTGGGAACATAATGGTCAGCAACGCCGGTCGTGCACTCAGGGTGCCGAACGGGAAGGCCCCGTTCGGCAAGCTTATTAAAAGCGTGAAATGAGCCTTCATGTGCCAGATGCCGATCTACCCAGAGTAAACTCTGGCCTTCGTCATTCTGGCAAATTTCATGCGCCTGCCAAACCTTGTCAAATAGTGTTTTACCTGCCATCGCCTGACTCTCATTTTGCGATCACACTGATCCGACGGCCACGAATGCTTACACAAAGTCCAACACAACCGGCTGTCTATTATTGTGATCAATAAATGTATTATTTTCGATACAGGAGAAGGTATAACACCACTTTAGACAATGTCAACTATTAGTAAAACCCGAACCTCTAATCCACGTTAAGCGCGAATCAGCGACGCCCCTACACCATCGGCTGCCAATAGCGGCCGTCAGCACCATCCGCGCGACTCAGGTCGATTTCAAGAAGGTAGCGATCTGGCCGATACAGGGCGTGCAGGTGCTCCACCCCTCTACCATCCTTGTCATAGACCACTCGGGTAAGAGAAATCAATGGAGAGCCAACCGCCACATCCAGAGCATCAGCAACCTCTTTGGTGGCAAGGGTGGCTGAAATTGTTTGAGTCGCATGATCCAGATTCACGCCACTACGCTCTAACAAAGCATACAGAGGCGTCGTCGCCAGATCAGCTTCGTTATAAGAGAGCGCAATGCGCTCGGGAACATGGGTGGTAAGGTAGGAGAATGGCTTATCTTCAGCCAGGCGCACACGAATAGAGCGCTGAGTTCGCTCGCTACTGTCGAGGCGAAGACGCTCCCGAATGCCTTCCTGAGGGCGGCAGTAGCCGAATTCCAGAAGGTGCACACGCGAACTTTCACCCATTTTCATAATATTGGGAAGTAAATCTGAAACACTGGCACTCATTACCGTGGCCCCTACCGGGCGCTCACTTACCAGAGTACCAACGCCCGGTTTACGCACAATCAAACCTTCCGCAGTCAAAGCCTCCAGAGCCCTGCGCACCGTCACCCGGGATACCCGGTGTTGTTCAGCCAGCTTCAATTCGCCGGGAATCTTCGACCCTGGCGCCATGTGGCCGCTATTAATCGCGTCTTTCAGTAATAAAAACAGCTGATGGGATTTGGTACCACCCGGCCCATTAGAGTTAAGGCGTGCTGCCATGGAACTTACCTCTCATTAACCCGACCGCTGGCACTTGACAGCGCATAGGCATGAAACATATAAATGTATTATCGATAGAACAATATGATTATCAAGCAAGGACACTTAATTGTTCTTTGCAACTAACAAGGATTCATCATGCCAATGTTACAGGTCAACCTGCTGTCGGGCTACAGCAGCGAATTGAAAGGGCGGCTTTGTCGCGCTCTAACCTCCGTCATTGCCAGCACAATCCAAGCAAAGCCAGAGGCCATCTCCATCTGGGTCAACGAAGTCAGCCCAGAAAACTATTGTCGCGCTGGTGAGTCCCGCCAGCCAGGCCAAGGATCACACAATCCGGAAACCATGGTTCGTGAATACTTAACGGCCATGGAAAACAGGGAGCTCACCCAGGCCCGACAATACCTGAGTGATGACTTTGTGATGACCTTCCCCGGTAGTGGTGATCTCACATCGCTCGAACAATTGGTCGAGTGGTCTCGCGGACGCTACCGTTTCGTTCAGAAAACGATCTCAGCCGTTAACGTCGCCTACGAGATGGAATCAGCCGTGGTGTTTGTTCATGGCACGTTACACGGCGAGTGGCCAGACGGCACTGCATTCAAAGACGTGCGGTTCATTGACCGCTTCGAGATCCGCAATGACCGCCTGACACGTCAAGACGTCTGGAACGACCTGGCCAACGCCCAGCCGCAGTCTAACGCATAGCCAAATAGCAGCAGCACCCACCGGGGCTGCTGCTCCACCCATATCAGGATAAGCATCAAATATGACAAACACTCTCAACAATGCAGGCCCAGTCACACTAAAAGAACGACTGCAAAGCTCCCGCATCATCGTCGCACCCGGTGTTTATGATGCACTTAGCGCATCTCTTGCCGAACAAGCAGGCTTTGATACCGTCTATCTGTCGGGTGCCAGCCTCGCATACACCAAACTCGGCCGGCCCGACATCGGATTGATGAGCCTGACTGAAGTCAATGACACCCTCGCACATATCCGCGAACGCAGTGACATTTCTATCGTTGTGGATTGTGACACTGGCTTCGGCAATGCCTTGAACGTCATGCGCAGCGTAAGACTTCTGGAACGCTCCGGTGCCAACGCCATCCAGCTGGAAGATCAGACCTATCCCAAACGCTGTGGCCATTTACGAGGCAAAACGCTTGTCAGCCAGGGAGAAATGGTCGGTAAAATAAAAGCAGCATTGGATGCCCGCCTCAGTGATCAGACCTTAATTATCGGCCGAACCGACGCCATTGCAACCGAAGGCATTGAAGGAGCCCTGGCCCGGGCACAAGCCTATTATGAAGCCGGTGCCGATGTTATTTTTGTAGAAGGCATCCGCTCTTCCGAACAAATCGACCAGGTGATGAGCCAGTTCAAGGGGAAAATACCTGTCATGGCCAACATGGTGGAAGGTGGCGACACCCCACTTCAGGATGCCGCCACACTGCAAACCATGGGGTTCTCCATGGTGATTTTTCCCGGAGCCCTGGTGCGCGCCTTCACCTATATGGCGTCAAAGTTTTTTTCCACACTAAAGACAGATGGCACTACGAATAATTTTCGCAATCAAATGCTGGATTTCAAACAGCTTAACGATTATCTGGGCACCCAGAGCATGTTAGAGCTGGGGCAACAATACGAAGATCGCTCACGTTAAGCCTAAAACCATAAAATTCAGGAGACATACCATGATCACCTCAGATAAAACTGCGAGAGAAATTTTCAACGAGGTCATGCAAAACCCTCAGCGAGTTCCGTTTGGTTTTGGCAAGAAAGCTGTTCTGGTGAACGTAGACCCGCAAAAAGCCTACACTCGCACTGACCTCTACAAAACTGCCTATGAAACGGACCCGCGCCAGCTGGAATACGTAAATGAACTGGCCAAGCGGTTTCGCGCTTTAGGCTGGCCAGTGGTATGGACTCATGTGGCCTTTTTAGAATCTGCTGAAGATGCCGGAGTCTGGGGTACCCGTACCGATACCCCAGACTCACTGCAGAACATCAAATACGGCTCCGATCGCGCAGAGTTTGATGAGCGGGTGGATATTGATGAATCGCGTGACGTTATCTACACCAAGCGAATGCCCTCCGCTTTCTTCGAAACGCCGCTGCAATCCCTTCTGGTATGGCATCAGGTTGACACTGTGATTGTCACCGGCGGATCCACATCCGGCTGCATCCGCGCGACCGCAGTTGATAGCCTGTCCCGCGGCTACCGCACCATAGTTCCCGAGGAATGTGTAGCTGACAAACACGAAAGCTACCACTTCGCCAACCTGACGGATCTGCACCTGAAATACGCCGACGTCATGAAAGTGCAGAACGTTATGGACTGGCTTGACAGCCAGATCGCCAAGAAAGACTGACATCGGGAGGGGGAGTAAAGACATGAAAGAAAGTCTTGGCGTTTACGACTACTGGCCGTATCAAAACAGACCAAAGATTCAATGGCCCAACGGTGCCCGGGTTGCTTTCTGGGTAGCTCCAAACATTGAGTTTTATGAACTAAACCCGCCCAGCAACCCTTTTCGCAAAGCCTGGCCCCAACCGAGCCCGGCTCTGCCAGGT
The DNA here is from genome assembly GCF_041595835.1 of Marinobacter sp. Lineage (GTDB taxonomy): Bacteria > Pseudomonadota > Gammaproteobacteria > Pseudomonadales > Oleiphilaceae > Marinobacter. The sequence continues at coordinate 14,903 of NZ_JBFHJO010000024.1, forward strand.
TACACTATCCGTGACTATGGTAACCGGGTAGGTCATCGCCGCCAGATGGATCTTCTGGATAAGTACGGCATTCGGGGTTCAGTGTCTTTATCCGTCGCTCTTTGCGAACACCACCCCGAAATTATCGAAATGGTGTGTGAGCGTAACTGGGAACTGTTCAGCCACGGCATCTATAACACCCGTTACACCTATGGTCTGAGCGAAGAGCAGGAACGCGACATGATCCGCGATTCCATGGAGACCATTTACCGCCACAGTGGCCAGAAATGCGCAGGCTACCTGGCCCCCGCCCTGTCACATTCTGAGCACACACTGGATCTGTTTGCAGAGGTAGGTAGCGAACTGTTTGGCAACGATGCTGGTTTCTACACATGCGACCTGTTCCATGACGACCAGCCAACTCCTGTACGAGTCCGCAACGGTAAGCGTTTCATCTCTATGCCGTATTCATTAGAGATGAACGACACCATTGTTTTTGCTGTGAATAAAGTGGAACCCCGCCATTACGCCACCATGCTCAAACGTCACTTCGATCGCCTGTACGAAGAAGGCAAAGAGTCCGGAACGGTCATGTGTATTCCCACTCACAACTATCAGGTGAGCTGCCCTCACCGGATGAAAGCCTTTGAAGAGGCTTTGGAATACATCACAGGTCACAGCGATGTCTGGGTGGCAACCGGCCGCGAAATCGCCGAGCACTACCTTACCCATTCTTACGATGCAGCGCTTGCGGACATTGAGAACAAGAGAGGAGGTACGCAATGAGCCTCGACAAAGAATATCTGGAATACCCCATGCGCGGCTACGGACATGATCATGACCGTTTTGACTGGTCCATGCTCGCCGACCGCGCTCCGGTCACCTGGCCAAATGGAAAACGACTGGCAGTCTGGATCAACACATCCCTTCAGTTCTACCCCTTGAATCAACGAGGAAAACCTTTCAAGGTGCCGAATGGCATGACCATGCCTTACCCGGACTTGCGCCATTTCACCTTAAGGGATTATGGAAACCGGGTCGGCATTTACCGCTGCCTGAAAGCATTTGACCAGTACAACATCAAGCCTACATTTGCCATCAACAGCCAGCTGGCAAAAGACACCCCGTACCTGATGGAGCAACTCACAGCCACCGGTGGTGAATTCATCTGCCACGGCTGGAACATGGACCATCTCCACTATGGCGGGCAGGACAAAAACGAGGAAGCCGAACTGGTCAAACGCTCCCTGGAGACCCTGCGCAGCATAGTAGACACCCCCGTTCGAGGCTGGTTAAGCCCGGCGAAAAATCAGAGCTGGCATACTCCCGACCTGTTGGCAGCCAACGGTGTTGAGTATTGCTGTGACTGGGTCAACGATGACATGCCCTATCGCTTCCGTACCGAGAGTGGCCCACTAACCATGATGCCTCTTAGCACGGAAATCGAAGATCAGTTTGTCATAGGCCAAAACCTGCACTCCGAAGACTCATGGGTGGAGCAGGTCAAGGACGCGTTCGATTACCTGTTAGCGGAATCCGCCCGCCAGGGAGGCAGAATGCTCGCCCTGAACATTCACCCCTGGCTTATCGGCCAGCCACACCGTATCAGTAGCCTGGAAGCTGTTCTGGAGTATGTCAGCGGACATAGCGATGTCTGGCAAGCAACAGCCAGCGAGATTCTAGACACCTTTGCCACGCAAACAGCCAAAGAGGAGTGAGTCATGACCGACGTCCGAACAGATGGCGGAAACATCAATTTTGAGCTGGAGATGCCTCTGGTCATTGTGGGCGGCGGCGCTTGCGGCCTGGTGGCGGGTCTGGCGGCAATGTCCCGGGGAATCGACGTGGTGGTTCTCGAACGAGACAGCGTTCCTCGGGGCAGCACCTTCATGTCATCAGGCTTTGTCCCTGCAGCAGGAACCCGGTTTCAGAAGGCCGCTGGTGTTAACGACACGCCGGAGCAAATGGCAGCGGACATTAAAAAGAAAAACGGCAACCAATCGGACCCAGCCATTGTTGAAGCACTCGCTCACGCTTCCGGTGAAGTTATCGAATGGCTGGCCGATGAACACAAGATACCATTTGAGTTAGTGGAAGGGTTCCTCTATCCCGGTCACAGCCGTATGCGTATGCATTGCACGCCTCGGCGCACCGGAGAAGAACTCATGTCCTGCCTATTGAATGCAGCAGAGCAAACAGGGCTTCCCGTTCTGACTGAAGCCCGGGTGACCACCCTGCATATTGACGAAAAACGGCGGGTACAAGGACTATCGTATCAACGGAGAGATGGCACCGTTGAGCAAATAGGATGCAAAGCCCTGCTGCTGGCCTGCAATGGTTATGGGGGCAATCCGGAACTGATAGAACAGCATATCCCTCAAATGAAAGGTGCCCTATATTATGGCCACGAAGGCAATCAGGGGGATGCTGTTCTCTGGGGGCAGTCGCTGAACGCCAGCCTTAAAGACATGGGCTCATACCAGGGCCACGGCTCCCTGGCCTGGCCTCACCAAACGCTGATATCCTGGGCTGTTATGATGCAAGGCGGCATCCAGCTGAACCTCAATGGACAACGCTTTTCCAACGAACACGCGGGCTATTCAGAGCAAGCAGCCAAGGTCATTGCGCAGAAAGAAAGCATAGCCTTCAACGTGTTTGATGCCCGTATTCACGAAGAATGCCTCCAGTTTGAAGACTATCGCAACGCCCACAACACCGGTGCCGTGAAAATTTTCGACACACTGGAAGACTTAGCGGACGGCCTGAATATGCCGCACGACTCAGTACTCAACACCTTTAAAGAGATACAAACGCTGCAGGAAAAAGGTGGCAAAGATGCATTTGGACGCCAGTTCTCCACACAGCCTCAGCTGGTACCACCGTATTATGTCATTCGCGTTACCGGTGCGTTATTCCACACTCAGGGTGGTCTGGAAATAACAACCGAAGGAAGAGTTCTGGACACTCAGGGCCAGCCACTCCCCAATCTGTTCGCAGCGGGTGGAGCTGCCCGAGGAGTGTCAGGCTCAGGTGACAGCGGTTACCTGTCCGGCAATGGCTTGCTCAGTGCTGTTGTCATGGGGGCTTTAGCGGGCCGGGCGGCAGCTAAAGCCATCCAGTCAGGGACGCCATTTTGATCTCAGGTCACTAGTCGGCTTCGTTTATTCGTCACATCACAACTTGCCCCAGAGCCTCCACAGCTCCGGGGCCTTAGCGCTCTCCGGCAATAAAGATCAAGCCCCAGGTGCGTCAGAATAATTTACAACTACACATCAACACCGACAGAAAAAAACCTGAAACTTATTTAAAATCAACATCATAAAAAAACTGGCCCAATTCATGATTGAAATACCATACCCGCTGGAGGAAGTGATCTGGCCGGATAACGCTTTCGACATCGAAACGGTAGCCAGAACCTGATAGTTAGCCAAATCTGGCTTCTTCTTGTTTCGGGTAACAAAGGAAATTGATAGCTATCAACGGAGCATGACCATGAGCAACCTCAAAACAAGTCTTTTATCCCTAGGCGCAGCCACTGCCCTCCTTACGTCTGGCGCAGTAAACGCGGGAATTATCAAAATAGATGAAACCGCCTTTAACCCAACCGCTGGCTTGATTACATTCAGCGAATTCTCAGGTGGAACCGTCAACCCCACCTACAACCCTGCCGACTATGGTGCGGGCGCTGGTTCGCCAGTCGTAACCTTTGGTGGTTTTTTCGAAGGCCAAAGTCTGGGAGGGCCTGGTGACTGCCCTGCAGGAGCAGCACTGTCAGGTTGCGTTATCGGCACGCCAACCGGAACACTGACCCTGGACGCGAATTCGCCCGATACATTCATCACCAATGATGCAGCCAATCCCAGTAGCCCGGTACTCTCAGGAAGCCCGAGGTTTAACGGCGCTATTTCAATATTTTTTGATACCGATCTGGCCGGTGTCGGCCTTGAAGGCGGCTACTTCAACGCCATTGGCGGAACAGCTATCACAGCCTTCGACCGCGCAGGCAACGTCATCGGCTCTGTCGAAAACGAAGCTCTGGGCATTGAGTTCCTGGGCCTGGTCACTGAAGGCAACGTCAACAGCATCGCCGGGCTTCAGTTCAGCCTGGTAGGTTCTGAGCCTGCCGGCTTTGCCATCGACAACCTGCGATTTGGATTTGGTGATCAGATCACGCCGCCTGCATCCGTTCCTGAGCCTGGCACACTTGCCCTGCTCGGATTGGGGCTTGCCGGCCTGGGATTGTCCCGCAGAAAGCGCGCCTAACCTACTGACTCGTTTCGTCACGTCACTACATGCCGAAACAGCAGCTTAGCGCAAACAACCCCCGTCACATGATGGGGGTTGTTCTTATTGGAGGTACCTGTTCGGGAGATAGCTGAATGGTTACTTTTTTTCAGCCACTACCCTTGCAAAAAACCGGTCCATATCCCTCACCTCTTCCAGACAGAGACTATGCTCCATCCCGTAATGATGATATTCCGGCTCATACCCCATTCCCTGTAACCGCCGCAATGCAACTTGCCCCAGAGCTTCTGGCACTACGGGGTCATAGCTACCGTGAGCAATAAACACCGGCAGGTTCCGGTTAGCCACGCTTAGTGATACGGTGTCTGCAGTGGCGAAATAGGTAGACAGCGCAAACAGCCCGCCTAAACGCTTCGGATAACTCAGCGCCAACTCATAGGCCACAGCCCCGCCCTGAGAAAAGCCGCCGATGATGATGTTTTCACCAGGCACACCTCTGGCCATTTCCTTATCGATCAGTTTTGCAACCTGTCCCGCGGACGCTCTTAGCTGCTCCGAATCTACTTTTCGATCGATATTCATCGCCAGAATATCGTACCAAGCAGGCATCATCATTCCACCGTTAATAGTAACGGGCAGTTCCGGGGCGTGAGGAAAGATAAAACGTACAGCGGCTTTTTTAGCGAAGGGAAACTCCGGAACAAGCGGTTCAAAATCATGACCGCTTGCACCGAGGCCATGCAGCCAGATGAGAGTGTGTGTCGGCTCGGGGCCGGTATCAATTTGCAGGACATTCAGTTCAGCCATGGACTCTCCGGTAGTTCGGTTAGACATTACCGGCATCATACAGCCTCGATAGCTTTCTACACCCTAAAACAGACGAACCGAGGACTTTCGTAAAACCACATTTACGCAGCCTTGCGAAAATCCTCCATCCGCGCAACCTTGTCTCGCTGGCGCTTATAACGGGTTTTACTTTCAACCACCCTCATCTGATACTTAGGTGTTTTCAGGTCGCGTTTAACAGCGCTTTCCTGAGTGGGTCTGGCTCGTTTTTTAGCCATGATGCGTTCTCCAATTTGGCGTATCATCAGGAGCCTATGCGCAGCTCCGAATTTCTCACTCTACCATCTTTGCTCACTTTCCGAGCATCAAGCTTATAAGCAATGTCACTCACTGGCTGGCTTCAACCTAGCCTGAGCGGCCCTCAAGCTGTGCTTGCTGACATTTCCTCCGCCACAGCCCGCGGCGCTCCCAAGGCCAGCAACACCCCACCCACAGAGCACGCCAACATACTCACCACGATCGGCAACAAGGCATCCCCACCAAAAGAGGACGACAGTGCACTGATGATTCCGGCAATCGTGAACTGGGAAGCTCCCAGCATAGCTGAAGCCGTCCCACCAAGGTGAGGAAAGAACTCCAGCGCATTGGCCATATTGTTCGGCACAATCCCCCCCTGAAAACCAATTGCAGTGACAAAGCAGGCAGCCACTGCCCAGAAGGGGCCACCCAACATCACCACGCTGACTAACACGATCAGGGCCACACACTGAAGAGTAACCTGAGCCCTGAGCAACACGACAGAGGAAAACCTGCGCAACAATGGCCGGTTAGCAAGGTTCATCACCGCCATCAATACAATATTGGCCGCGAATAACATAGAGAAGATGTGGTTGGGTTGCCCAAACCACTCCTGATAAATAAAAGAGGAATGGGTAATAAACAGCATCATGGTACTGAAACACAGCACCTGAATACCGACAAACCGCATCGTGGTTTTATGACGCAGCACCAACATATAATTGGTCACTAACGTCTTCACTGGCGTGACAGACTTCAATCTTGGTTTGAGCCTTGGAAACAGCGCCAGCGTCAATACCAACGCAAGGAATGCACTGTATCCAGCCAATAGCAGGAAGATCCAGTTCCAGTGCCCAAATGCCAGCATTGTGGCCCCCAGAGCCGGAGCCGCCGCAGGGGCGATAAACATGATCAAACCAATCAGCCCGAACAACCGAGCGGCATCCTGACCACCCACCTGATCCCGCACAATCGCTGGCACTGAAACCGCGCAGAATGCTCCGCCAAAAGCCTGAACAACACGCCAAAATACCATGTCTCCCAACTCACCGGTTTGGGCCACCATCACCGAAGCAACCGCAAACACCACCAAGCCGAACATCAGGACATGGCGGCGCCCATAGCGATCCGATAAAGGGCCACCAATCAACTGCGCCAGGCCCATCGTTGCAACATAAGCACTGAGAGTCAGACCTATATCCACATGAGGCACAGAAAAAGCACGGGCAATATTTGGAAATGCCGGCAGATACGCGTCCAGGGCTAAAGGCCCCAAAGCAACCGTCATACCGAGCAATAAAGCGAGTTGAAAATGAGACAAGATCTACCTCCTTAAACTAGGTAGACAGCTAATTACAAATACCCATAAAGTGCAATGCGTGCTAACCGGGGGGGCCGTTTAATCCAGTATGCAATTGTTACTGAATAGCGTTTGGAACTTTCTACGCTTTTGCCTCAGGTGATTCCCCTGTTCATTGCCATATCCGGCCTTGAGCTGCGCCCGCACCTGCTCGAGTTGCAGCCGGTATTGTTCACATTGTGCCTCCTTAAGCTCGTTTATTTTATTTGCCTCAGCAAACCGTTGCTTATTCTCTGGCTCAAGCATGCGTTCAACTGACCTCCGGCTCTGGCTAACCTTTTCAGACTGTCGCAAATTGACGTGCAACGGCACAGTTACCGGTTCTTGCAGGGTTACTCGTGAGTGCTCTTGAGCATGTGGAGGCGTATCGGAAAAATGAGTAGCACCGCGATCATCAGTCCAACGGTATATTTCGGCGTGTGCTGGCACCGCCATGACAACATAAAACAGAGCTGTGGCAATCCTTTGCATCGTTTCACATCCTGTGAACGCAGTTTCTGAAGCAATCGGGGGTCCCTATTGCACTCGATATATAACTATACACCAGCCACACGCTTCATTCCGGTCAGATCCCGACGGATAGCGCAGTAAAACACTTGCATTGATGACTGAATTCGCCAGAATGAAACAATCAGCAGGCAGCTGCTTCGATTTTCACGAATTTTCAACAAAACGGTGTTGATTTCCACGGCTACAGTCCGTAAAACATGCGCCTTTGAACGACAGCCCCAGGAGTCACCCTATGGCGGATCCAGCGCCTCTGATTTGCAGGGACATCCACAAAACATTTAACGACCTCGAAGTGCTCAAGGGCATATCCCTTGATACCCGCAAAGGCGATGTCGTGTCCCTGATCGGCAGTTCCGGTTCGGGTAAAAGTACCTTTCTGCGCTGCATCAACTTACTGGAAACCCCAACTTCCGGCGACATCATCGTCCACGGCGACCCCATTCAGTTCAAGCAAAACCGTAAAGGTGAACGCATACCGGCCAACAACCGCCAGGTAGAACTGATCCGGGCACGGCTTTCCATGGTTTTCCAGGGATTCAATCTATGGTCACACATGACCGTGCTGGAAAATATTATTGAAGCCCCGGTGAACGTTCTCAAAGTTCCGAAGAAGGAAGCGATAGAGCGGGCTGAGGCTTACCTCAATAAAGTCGGCATCTACGAACGCAAGGATTACTACCCGGCCCAAATGTCTGGAGGGCAGCAGCAACGTGCGGCCATTGCTCGCGCTCTGGCCATGGAGCCGGAAGTTATGTTGTTTGATGAACCCACTTCCGCGCTGGACCCGGAACTGGTGGGTGAAGTATTGAAAGTCATGCAGAGTCTGGCCGAGGAAGGCCGAACCATGATCGTGGTAACTCACGAGATGGCCTTTGCAAGGGATGTGTCTACGCAGGTCCTGTTTTTACATCAGGGCGTAATCGAGGAGCAGGGTTCGCCGGAGAAAGTGTTCGATCACCCGGAATCCGAGCGAATGAAGCAATTTCTTGCTCCCAAGTTCTGAGCACCAGTGCTATCTTGAAACGGTACTGGAGTTAATACTTCTATTAAGAATAAAGCCCATACGGCTAACGAACGGAGAAGTGACACATGAAGAAACTGTTTATTGCAGCAAGTTGCGCCATGGCAATGTTTGCAGGCGGCGTACAAGCCCAGGACCAGAACCTGCGCATCGCCTTTGATGTCCCCTATGAACCGTTTGAGTATAAAGACGAAAACGGCGAACTGACCGGTTTTGAAGTAGAGCTGGCCAGTGCCATGTGTAAAGAAATGGAAGCGAAGTGCGACTTCGTCATTCAGGCTTGGGACGGCATGATTCCCGGCCTGATTGCCCGTAAGTTTGATCTGATCATGTCTTCCATGTCGATCACCGCTGAGCGTGCTGAGCGCGTTCTCTTCTCCGATCCGTACTACATCACACCTGGCGGCTGGTTCGGCCCTGAGTCATTCAATGCTGACGTAACCGACATGAATGCCATGAAGGGCAAAACCGTTGGGGTTCAGCGCGGTACCACCATGGACACCTTCGTCACCGAAAATATGACAGGCGTTGTAACCATCAAGCGTTACACCACCGCTGAAGACATGGTCCTGGATCTTGAAGGCCAGCGCCTTGATGCCGTTTTCGTAGACTACCCGGTAGGCGAGCAAACCATTCTGAACCGTGACGGTTACAAAGAGGTTGGCGAATCTGTGAAACTGGGAGAAGGCGTTGGCGTTGCCATGCGTAAGCGCGATACCAAACTGGCTAAAGAAATCAACGCCGCTCTGAAAACACTGAAAGAAGACGGCACCTACGACGCCATCATGGCCAAGTACTTCAACTACGACATCAAGATTTAACACCACTCCGGGGGCGGCCAGCGGGCTGCCCCTAACTTTTCGGACACTCTCATGTTTGACCTGAAAGGCTATGGCCCGGCCCTCGCTGAAGGTGCAGTGGTTACCATTGAACTAGCATTTTTGTCGCTGGCACTTGCCATTATCCTTGGCTTGCTTGGCGCATCCGCTAAGCTTTCTGGCAACCGCGTGCTAACCGGCATTGCTACCACTTACACAACGCTGATCCGCGGTGTGCCTGATCTGGTGATGATGCTGCTGTTCTATTATGGTGGCCAGGTGGCGGTCAATGCCCTTTCAGATTATTTGTGGGAAACCCGCGAGATCGACTTTTTCTTTCAGTTCGACCCGTTCATTTCTGGCGTTGTGACCATTGGCCTGATTTTTGGTGCCTATATGACGGAAACCTTCAGAGGTGCGTTTCTGGCTGTAGATGTTGGCCAAATAGAAGCGGCCAGAGCTTATGGCTTTTCAAACTGGCACACGTTCCGCAGGGTGATGATACCGCAAATGCTACGTCACGCTTTGCCGGGGGTTGGCAATAACTGGCAAGTGCTCCTGAAGACAACAGCACTGGTTTCTATTATTGGCCTTACCGACATGGTGCGCGTGGCAGAGGAAGCGGCCAAGGCAGAGCGCATGCCGTTCCACTTCTTTATTCCTGTTGCAGCGGTTTATCTCATTTTAACGGCAGGTTCCGAGCTCTTCATCCGTTGGCTTGATAAACGGGCCAACGTCGGCGTGGTTCAGGGGAACTAAACGATGCCTGACTTTATTGCCGATTGGCTGAACACTAACGACATTTTTACAGCCATGACCATCATGGAATACTGGGATGGTTTGGTTACAACGGTTCACTTAGTATTTCTATCGCTGGTGCTTGGCCTGATTGTGGCTGTCCCTCTGGCGATTCTTCGCACGGTGAAAAACCCTTTTGTTTCCGGCCCGATCTGGCTCTACACCTATTTGTTCCGGGGCACGCCTCTACTGATTCAGCTGTATATCATCTACTACGGTGTGGCGCAGATACCGGGCATTCAGGAGTCCATCTGGTGGGAAATCTTCAAAGAACCGCTCTACCCGGCCCTGTTAGCATTTACTCTGAATACCGCAGCCTACACAACGGAAATTATCCGTGGTTCGATTTTATCGACACCTAACGGTGAGATTGAAGCGGCAAAAGCTTACGGTATGAATTGGTTCTTGCGGATGCGCAGAATTATTCTACCAAGTGCCGCACGGAGAGCGGTTCAGGCTTATTCGAATGAGGTTATCTTCATGCTTCATGCGAGCGCTATTGCCAGTCTTGTTACGATCGTTGACCTGACAGGAGCTGCGCGTAATATTTACTCTCGGTTTTATGCCCCATTTGATGCGTTTATTTTTGTGGCACTGATTTATCTCGCTTTAACATTCATTCTGGTTTTCGCTTTTCGTAAATTGGAAAATCATTTGTTGCGGCACCAACGACCAGCCAATTCTTAAACCTTTTGACGTTGGCGAAAGGCTGACAGGCAGGGGGGGGCTCGGCTCATGAACACTCAAAAGCATCTCTTTGGATCTCATTCCGACTGGCTTGGGCACACTCTCGCGAATGCGTCCTCGCCCCTGCTACCTGAAACCAAAGCCATCCTGGCCGACGGCACAGCAGTTTCCCGGATCGCCACGGGAGTGCTTTCGCTAACACCTCCTGCAGGCCCTGGCAACCCTTACCAGGAAGCGCTAGTTGTTTCTGCCGGCGTTCACGGCAATGAAACGGCACCGATCGAGGTGTTAAACGGGCTGGTGTCCGAGTTGTTCGCCGGAAAGTGGGCTCTGACCGCCCCGGCTTTATTGATTCTTGGCAATCCGGCAGCTATAGCAGCCGGAAGCCGCTTCATCGATGTAAACATGAACCGATTGTTTAGCGGCGCTCACGCTAAGGCAGAATATAAAGAATTACCAGAGGCCAGGCGGGCGAAGTTTATCGAAGATAGCTGCGAGCAGTTTGCCAGAACGCACCACGGGCTGGCCCTGAGTCACTATGATTTGCACACGGCTATCCGGCCTTCAAGGCGAGAGCGGTTTGCATTGTACCCTTTCGTGCCAGGCCGGTCGGTACCTGATGAGCAATGTCGATTCCTGCTTGAGGCCGAAATTGAGACTTTGTTGCTACAGCATCAGGAATCCACTGTATTTTCTTCATTTACGTCCAGTCGTTTGAAAGCACAGAGTTTTACTATTGAGCTGGGTAAGGCTGAGCCTTTTGGCAAGAATGATTTGCGGCGGTTCGAGGGAATTGAGCGGGCATTGCGCCGGCGTTTATGTGGCTTACCGACGCCTTCAGTACAACCACGCAGTGATCGTCTTACAGTATTTGAGGTGGTTCATGAAGTTTTGAATACCGGCCCTGATTTTCAGTTCCATATACCGGATGATGTCCCGAATTTTACGGAATACGCGCCGGGGACCGTGATCTGGGAGGATCGAAATAACTGCTACCGGGTTGGCGCTGCGCCTGAGGCAATCGTGTTCCCTAACCGGAATGTGCCGGTGGGGCAGCGCGCAGGGCTGATGGTACGGGCAACAAACGAGATCAAGGCCGGCTAATGATAACCCGGCCTTGATCATTTATGCCGGGGCGTTTTCCGGTTCCGCTACCGGTAGTCTGATCAACTTCGTACAAACAGACGGGATAACCAGCAGCGTCAGTACTGTTGATGCCATCAGACCAGAAATGATAGCCCACGCCATGGGTGGCCACAGAGTCGAACTGGAGAACGCCAGCGGCAGCAGCCCGGCCACAGTCGTCGCGGTGGTCAACAGGATAGGCCGGGTTCGACGCTCTACAGCCATCTTGACGGCTTCTTTGATCTCTCTGCCCTTTTCAAGCTCCCGGTCCATCACATCCAGCAGAACGATGGCGTTGTTTACCACAATACCCACCAGTGCAATCACACCCAGTAACGACTGAAAACCAAAGGGAGATCCCGAAAGAACCAGCCCAGGGAATATCCCAACAGTCGCCAAAGGTACGGTCAGTAAGATAATGCCCACTCGCCGGAACGAGTTGAACTGGAGCAGCAGGAAGAACAATAACAGCAACATGCCAATAGGAGCTGCCGTCAGCAAGGCAGTGTTGGCATTATTGGAACCTTCTGCATCCCCCCCCATTTCCAGGCGTGCCCCGGCTGGCAGGGGATTGTTTTGAAGTGCTGCACGCATGCCACTTAAGGCCTGACTGAAGCTGTAACCATCTTCCAGGTTGGCACTAACGGTATTCACTCTCACTCCGTTGCGCAGATATCGTGCAGCGGGCTCCCAGGTGGTTTCAACCGTCGCAACCGCAGAGAGAGGAATCGCATCTCCGTTGCTGTTATAGATATTCACAGACAACAGGCGTGACAGTGACAAAGATGTACCTTCTCTGGACCGGAGTACAATAGGAATTGGATCCGCTTCCTGGCGGTAACGCTCCGCTACAGCACCAAAGCTCTGGCCGTACAGACCCTGGGCAACGTCTGCCCGAGTCAATCCGTACCGGGCTGCCGTAGCATCATCAACGTTGATGGCAATGCTAGGCACTCCAATATCCAGATCATGACGCACGTCTACAGTGCCGCCAACATTTCGCAGAATTGAATAGACCTGTTCTGTGGCCCGGGCGCGGGCGTCATCGTCAGCATGATAAACACGCACTTCTACCGGAGCACTTCGTGGGGGCCCCTGGCCGAGTATTCCCGCGGAGATATCCAGCTCGGGTAAATTCCGGCCAACCTCCTCTCGAATCCACTTCACCAGATCTGTGGTGTCTTCCAGGGTAGGTGTTCGAATAACCAGGCGCGCCCGGCTTGGTGATTGTGGGGCGCGCTGCAAGTTATAATAAAAACTGGGCCCGGTGTAACCAACAAACCGGTGTACCTCCAGAGCTTCAGGCTGTGTCCGAATCGCTCGCTCAAGCTTTTCAGCAACTTCAGCAGTACGTGCCTGGTCAGTACCTTCGGGCATATACATTTCAACGACAACCCGAGGACGATCAGCATTCGGGAAAAACTGTTGAGCCATGAAGGGAGTCAGCCCCAAACTTATCACCACCAACACAACGCCAAAAGTAATCAGCTTGCCCGGGCTGCGATACACCAATCGCCCCAGAAACCGGGAAAAGCCGACCAACCGATCTCCGCTGATATTTTTCCGCGCTTTAAGAAACCGAGCCGCCAGAAGCGGGACGGCAGAGATAGCCAGCAAATAACTGACCGACAGCGTAAGCATGATCATCACAGGAACACCGCGAGTGAAGTCTGCCGCACCACCTTTTGCCATCAACAATGGAGCAAAGGCTGCCAGAGTCGTGCCCGTGGAAGCTCCAAGAGGACCCGCCAGCTCACTTACTGCCTGGCGCAACGCATCCAGCCGCCGCATGCCGTCATCCAGGTGCCCCTGAATGCTTTCCACGATCACAATGGCGTTATCAATCAAAATGCCTAATGAAATCACCATACCGATAATGGCAATCTGGTGCAGTACGCCTCCACCCAGGTCGTACAGTCCAACGCTGATCAAGGCGACCATCGGCAGGATAGAAGCCACCAACAGTCCCATTCGGATGCCCATGCCCGTGAAGACGACGGCAACAATAATTAGTACCGAAAACACCAAGCTCCAGGCCAGGTCGTCCAAGCGATCGGAAACTTTGTCAGGCTGGAAAAACATTTCTCTGAGTTCATAGGGTTCAAAATCAGGCCTGACCTCATCCAGCCGTTCTCTGATTCTCTCACCAAAGCGAATGGCATCAGTTTTACCCTCCTCCATAATCACCGAAAGCAAGACCACACGTTCACCATCAAACCAGGTTTCAGGTTGCCTCGGTTCGACGGGGCCTCGCCACACTTCAGCTGCGGCAGCCAACGGAACCTGTGAGCCGTCGGGCAATTCTATGGGGGTCGCCCGAATGGCATCGATATCGCTAAACTCAGAGTTAGGCAACACTGAAAGCCGCTTGCCATCCACAACCACAAAACCACCGGGTGTGGTCTGGTTACGCTGAGCAAGAGTCTGCAGAACTCGTTGTGGAGAGATACCAAGCCTGAATAGTGCTGCATCATCCAAAGCCAGGGTGATCTGCTCATCAGCATCACCTTCAAGCTCGATTCGGGAGATCCCCGGAATATCAGACAGGTTTTGTTTTAGGCGCTCAGCCACAGCAGACAGCTCAGTGACTGAAGCCGACCCGCTTACGGCCAGAACAACAGCTGGAATATCAATCAACCGGTCATCCAGACTCATCTGCCCCACATCATCAGGGAAATCCTGTCGAGCACGCTCCATAGCCTGCCGAACTCTGTCCCACGCTGGATCCGTGTCATAGATATGATCACGCAACCTGATGCGAGCCAATGCAACACCGGTGCGGGCTGTTCCCTGGCTATAATCCAGCTCTTCAACCTGTCGCAATTCATCCGTCAGCGGTCGCAACACCAGCCGTTCAACGGCTTCTGCGCTAGCGCCCGGGTAGTTGACGGTTATCATTCCTGCGCGATACGGAAATGAAGGGTCTTCCTGGCGGGGCATGGTGCTATATGCAGCTATTCCCAACAGGCAAAGCATGGTCACAACCATACCCAGCAAACGCTGGTAGTTAAGAAGACTCCGAGTCATCAGCGCACCTCCACGGTGTCGCCATCCACCAGCCTGGTCATCCCCGCATAAACCACCTGATCACCAGGGGCCAGTTCACCAGGGTGAACCATGACCCGCTCACCAATAACCCGGTCTATTTTGACCGGCACCCGATGTGCAATGTTATCGGTAACCCTGAACACACTGGTGCTGGCTGCATCACGCACAACCGCTAGCAAAGGCACTGTAACGGCAGACTCTCGCACGGGCGTAATACCCACCTCAACCGGCTCACCCGAAGCTAAAGAATTTGGCGGCAAACTAACCAACACCGGATGAAGTTCGCCCCGAATAGCACTACCCTGCGCTATTTCGATGACCGTCCCGGTTTCAGGTGCACGATTACGATCCTGAATCTGCCAAACCGGCAATTCCATACCAACCCGAACGTGACTCAGCAAATGCGCAGGCACTCGTATTTCAACTTCGCGCCCCAGAGGGGACGACAAGCGCATTACTGGCTGGCCGGCAGAGACAAACTCATCACGCTCAACCAGCAAGGCTTCCAACTGTCCGGCAAACGGGGCTTTCAGGACGCTCTCTTCCAACAAATGCGTTGCTTCAGACAGCGACGCCTCAGCTGTAGCCATGCTGGCCCGGAGCGAATCGCGGCGAGCCGCAATTTGCTCCAGATTCTGTTCAGAAACCACGCCACGCTGGTGCAACCGGGCCGAACGCTCCCACTCTCGCTGGGCTTGATCAAACTGAGTTCTCAGTTCCTGAAGCTTAGCTGCGGCGGAATCCCGCGCAGGCTCAAGAGCCGGGTTATATAACCTGGCCAGGGTATCTCCTGGCTGCACCATTTGTCCCAGCTCTACCGGCCGCTCTTTCAGGGTGCCACTAACCTGGAACGTCAACGTTGCACGCTGGGCCGCACGAACAATGCCAGAGAAACGTAGAGGGATTTCTTCCACTTTCCCTCCGCTCACTTCCGCAACTCGCACAGACACCGCTCCAGTGTCTACAGGCTCGGTGTCACCTCCGCGGCAACCCGACAATGATAAAGAAACCAGCAGCAGGCCTATGACGGTATATGGTAGAGAATGTTTGATGGGAGACATAATAAAACAGCCCCTTTCCCTGAATGGTTGATGGTAAGCTCCCTGATCCTTCAAAAAGCAGCTCTTATTTTTCACGACATAATGTCACTCTTTGACAAATTGTCAATAATCGGCTTTCATCCGTACATATACATTTCACAGCTCAGCCCAAAGGAAACCGGAACAGCCATGAATGAGCCATTGATGTCACGTCGTGAGCGGGAAAAACAGGCACGATACGACGCCATCCTGGATGCTGCTGAAAAGGCTTTCTCCGAGAAAGGTTATGACCGCACTTCCATGGACGACATAGCCCGCACTGCCAGCCTGAGCAGGGCGCTGTTATACGTGTACTTCAAAGATAAAGCAGCCATTCAGATGGGAATAATGCTTCGGGCGGGGCAAAGTCTGGTAAATCGTTTCAAGAAGGCACTGAGCTCTGCCGACACCGGGCTGGCTCAGATTCGGGCGATGGGTGACGCCTATTATCAGTTCTACCAGGCCGAGCCGGATTACTTTTCAGCACTGACAAAAGCAACCACCGCCATGGCCGAAGCAGACAAGGCTCAAGCGATGGAAATGTTGTGTTCCAAAACCGAACTCATCGAGCTGATCGAAGAGGCCATACACAACGGATTGGAAGACGGAACGATGAGCAGTAAAAAAATAACAGAACCAGCCCAAACGGCCCTCTATTTGCGGGGAGCCCTGCATGGGGTGATCATGCTGTGCGAGGGCGAGAGCGTCCCTTCCGACACGTTAATTCGTCACACCATGGACATGCTGACGCACTCCATTGCCAACCAGTAAAATCCGTCACTCACAGCTGGAAGTCGTAAATCGGGCCCAGATTCAGAATTCCCGTTAGCTCATCCAGCGCTTGCCGCACTTCATCCAACAGCTTTGGATCTGCCAGATCCTGCTGCCTGAGCTCATCCCTGTAATGGGTTTCAACCCAGCCCGTCAAACGCTGATAAAGGTCGGGGGTTAAAATGACACCCTGATTAATGGCTTGGCGCTCTTCATCATTAAGCACCACGCGCAGTCGCAGGCACGCGGGGCCGCCGCCATTACGCATTGACTGCTGCACATCCATCATTTCCACTGCAGTAATCGGGCCGTTAGATGCAACCAACTCATCCAGATATCGGCTGACCGATGCAATTTCCCGACATTCTCCAGGCACTGCCAACAACATCCCGTCCGAGCTGTTCAATAGCTGGCTGTTAAACAGATAAGAGGCTACGGCATCTTCAAGGGGAACCTGCTGAGCGGATACCCGCACCGCTTCCAGCTCAGCGCCCACCAGGCGCTCCCGAATGTCGGCTAATACCTGTAGCTCGTCCAGAAACGCAAGTTCGTGGTAAAACAAGCAGTTGCCATTACCGACAGAGATCACATCGTTATGAAACACGCCAGCATCAATCGCAACCGGATTCTGCTGTGCAAAAACAGCGTGCCTGCCTGACAGTCCGTGCAACCGGGCCACAGCCTGAGAGGCTTCAAGAGTCTGACGAGCGGGATACTTTATCGGGGCTGGCGCCTGTTCATGAAATATCTCCTGCCCATATACAAACAGCTCGACCCCGGGCTCACCATAGCGGTGGCAAAGCCGAGTATGGTTGGCCGCCCCCTCATCACCAAAATGGCTGACAGAAGGCAGTGCTGGATGGTGAGCAAAATGCTTTTCATCGCAAAAAATTGCCTTCAACACCCGGCCAGTGACAACATGCTCAATTGAGCGATGGAATTTGGCGCTGAGATTGGCCGGTGTAAAGTGCACACGGTGATCGGCCGTGTCTGCACTGGGCGAGACAGTCGCTGCGTTGGCTGTCCACATGGCGGAAGCCGAAGACACCGCCGCCAGGATAACCGGGGCCTGTTTTGCCGCCGACGCCAGAACCTGCGCGTCACTCCCCTCAAAACCGAGCTGTCGGAGTGTCCAGAGGTGGGGCCGCTCATGGGGGGGCAAGATACCCTGCACGTAGCCCCGGTCAGCCAGCATTTTCATCTTCGCCAGGCCCTGCAACGCGGCCTGCTTTGGGTTAGCAACGGCATTCACGTTGGATTTAGACGCCACATTCCCCCAAGACAAGCCTGCGTAATTGTGGGTAGGACCTACCAGTCCATCAAAGTTGGCTTCAACCGCGTGCATTACCATCGCTTGACGTTCCTGCTTCATCATAGTGAATGGGTGAAAGACCGCCATCTTTCAAGGGCGCAAGACGAACCATTTCCCCAGACTCCAGGCGCAGTTCATCGGCCACCTCGCGAGGGATACTGACGGTATTCAGCCCGACACAGCTCATAGGAATGGTGGTTAACCGGAAATCACTGAACGAACGGTTGGAGATCATCACCCTTTGCTCGGCCGGCACATCAAGATTGACCGGCTTAGAGCTCACAACAACTTGCCGGTTTAACGAGTCTCGTACCGTCCGAATCGTGTTTACAAAGGCCTCTACAACCGGGCCACCATCGAAGATATCGACCAGCCCGTTAAAGTTAAAACCTTCAGCTTTCAGCATCTTTAGCGCAGGGCGGGTATTTTCGTGTACCTTGCCGATAACCGATCTTGCGGAATCGGGTAACAACGAAAGATAAATAGGGTATTGCGGCATCAGTTCCGCAATAAACGACTTGTTACCGAGCCCTGACAACCTGTCGGCCTCAGCATATTCCATATCGAAAAATTTACTGCCCAGCGCATTCCAGAGGGGGCTTTGCCCATCTGGATCAGACACCCCACGCATTTCAGCAAACACCTTTTCAGAAAACAGATCGCGAAAATCATCCAGAAACATGAAACGACTACGGGACAGCAGCAATCCATTACCACCACCTTTATAGTCATCTGCCAGCAACAACGAGCAGATTTCACTGGTACCCGTCATGTCGTTTGAAAGATGAAGAGTGGGGGTCCGAACATGCACACCGAGCTCTCGGGAGGCATTAACGATAAGGCTCAGGCGATAGTTGTAGAACACCTCATCAAGCCCAACCCGGGCTTCAATGCCGCTGATGCCGACCATCTTGCGGGCATCGGTATCTTCCAGAGCGAACAGATACAAAGCAGCTTCTGGCTTACAGCGCTCACTAAAGGAATCTGCAGCCCGATCAATTTTTCGTTGAAGCAACTCCCGGTCAGCTGGCAAAGTTGTCAATCCTTTGCCGGCTGACCGGGTCATAGTGTACAGATCATCGAGATCTGTCGTGTGTAACGGGCGAACAACCAGCATTATGCCCCTCCCAGTGTTACTGAAGAGAATCAGCAGCCAGCACCTGACGCCAGGCTTCAGCCTATGCCAGCAGTTTCTTCACGGCAGCTTCAAAACGCTCAAGCGCTTCGTCAATGTCTGCTTCAGAAATTATCAGCGACGGCGCCAAACGAACAACGTTCGCCCCCGCCACTAACACCATAACACCCTCTTCCAGGCCGGCCGCAAGGAAATCTTTTGCCCGACCCTGCCACTTCTCAGTCAGCACGCAACCCAGCAGAAGACCCGCACCCCGAACCTCGGAAAATATGCCATGACGCTCACCGATATCCATCATGCCATGGCGCAGCCTTTCTGAACGAGCCTGTACGGTTTTCAGAATGTCAGGCTGACTGACAGTATCGATTACCTTCTGTGCTACTGCACAAGCCAAAGCGTTACCGCCATAGGTACTCCCGTGAGTTCCCACCGTCAGGCTGGCTGCCACCTTTGCGGTGGTGAGCATAGCGGAAACCGGGAAACCACCACCCAGCCCTTTCGCACTGGACAGAATATCCGGAGTCACTCCATACATTTGGTAGGCATATAAGTAGCCGGTTCGACCAACGCCGGTTTGCACTTCGTCAAAAACCAACAGCGCGTCGTTTTCATCGCATAGCTGGCGCAAACCTTCCAGGAATTCCTGCGTTGCCGGCAGCACACCACTCTCGCCCTGAATAGGCTCGACCACAACTGCGCAGGTCTTTTCTTTGGAGATGAGGGCTTTGACCGAATCCAGGTCATTGAAGTCTGCGTGCTTGATTCCACCGGGGGCAGGCTCAAACCCTTCCAAATACTTATGCTGCCCGCCAACGCTGACAGTAAACAAGGTACGACCATGAAAGGCATTTTTAAATGAAATGATTTCGTGCTTTTCCGGGCCGAAATGATCCCAGGCATAACGACGCGCCAGTTTGAAGGCGGCCTCGTTGGCCTCAGCGCCGGAGTTAGCGAAGAAAACACGCTCCGCAAACGTGAGGTCACATAAAGTTTTCGCCAAACGCAATGCCGGCTCGTTGGTCATCACATTGGACAGGTGCCAGATTTTCTCTGATTGTTCCTGCAACGCACTCACCAGCCCCGGGTGGGCATGGCCAAGGCTGGTTACCGCAATGCCGCCCTGAAGATCCAGAAACTCTCGCCCTTCCTGATCCCACACTCGGGAGCCCTCGCCTCGCACCGGAATAATATTGCAAGGGGCGTAGTTGGGCACCATTACTTCATCAAACAATTCGCGGGAGACAGGTTCTCTGTTCATGGATTTCTCTCAGTGACTCATTGCTAAGTGACAGGGTGAATCCACTCATAATACGCCACTCAGAGCATAAGAACAGCCGGTTTTCAGACCCCACTATCATGAATATTTCTTATGGATATACCCGCTCATTAATAACGGCACTTCCTCAGGGTTCGACATAGACGTTCGTCTACAACGAGCAAATTCTATTTGAATTTTGAGGAGCTCGTCACTAGTTTGTCGGTGGCTAAACAAAAACAACTATGGTGGAGAAAACAGCAATGCCTACAAACAAATTGAGAATGGCCATTCGTGCAACGGCAGCTATGACAGTTCTGGGGCTGGCATCTCAAGCTCAGGCTTTTGAAGTACAGGCGGGCGATGTTAAAGCCGACATATACGGCTACGCACGCCTTACCGCCACTTACGACATTAACGAAAAGATTACTGGTGATGACAGCACCCTTGCGGGTGACTTTGGAATGATCAGCGACTCAGACAATGAAGGTCATTTCGATGCATCCGCAACCCAGAGCCGCATCGGTGTCAGCACCATGCTGCCACAAGATGTGAAAGTAGTTATCGAAGGCGACTTTGCAAGTGGCGGCAACTTCCGACTACGCCACGCGTTCGGTGAATACAAAGGCATTCTGGCCGGGCAAACCTGGTCTAACTTCAGCAGCTTTACCGGCAACACGCCGACACTCGACTTTAACGGTGCCGCAGGCTGGGCCGGCTACCAGGCTCGTACGGCTCAATTGCGCTATACCACGGGCGGTTTATCTGTCTCTGTAGAAGATCCGAAGGGATCCGTTTCTGCCGGCACCAAGAAAGACGCGTCCCCCGCGTTTACTGCTCGATACGAAGGGTCTTCCGATGCCATGGCATTCTCTGCTGCAGCACTCGTGAAGCAAACCGCTTATGACAACTCAGATACCGGCGGAGAAGATGATTCCACCTTGGGCTTTGGCGTATTTGGGGCGGCAAATTTCAAAGTATCTGAGTCATTCTCTATTCAAGGTAACGTTGTCTACACTGACGGAGCAAACGGGTATTTATACCTGTCTGGAGCCCCGGATGGTTATGTCGATGCTAACAACGATCTTGAGACCATTTCCGGCCTTGGCGCGTCCCTTGGCACCAGCTTTGCCCTTGGCGGAGGCCGCAGCGTAAACCTGGTTTACGGTATGACTCAAATGGACGTGGATAACGCCACTGACGAAGAAACCCGGTCCAACATCCTGGCGAACTACATGTGGACGCCAGTTAAAAACGTCATGATGGGTGTTGAATACCAGTACTGGAAAACAGAAACCAAAGGCGGCAACAGCGAAGATGCTAACCGGCTGATGCTTGCAGCCCAGTACAACTTCTAACCAATCCTTTATAAAGTTAACTCTATTCAGACCCCGGCTTCGGTCGGGGTTTTTTCGTTCTATTTTAGTGCAGCCTGCCCTGAATTGACCCAGAAATTAAACGCCCCACTCTCAAGACTCTTTTCTCAGCCTTAAATTTCAATCAGTTGTGACCGAAAAAAACTGGCATAGCTGATGCAATGGCTTTTATGTAGGCAGTCGGCAGCGCCCTCTGCCCGGCTCGATCTGTTGCAACGTCACGAGGTGTCATCATGAAATTAGCTAAAGATACAAGTCTGTTGTTTGAACTGACTCGTCCAGCTGAAACCTGCGCTATGCAAGATCTTCACAACTATTTTGACTGGATGTTCTTCGCAAACTGAAACACATTCAGCCTGATGGCTGCTTCTGTCAGACTAAATTCTGGCCATAAAAACGGGCTATCCCCATAGCGGGACAGCCCGTTTAACTTCCCCCCCAACCTTCAGAAGAAAGCCTGCACTCCGGCCAATGCCGCTCCACGCCTCGGGCAATCAGGCCGTGGCACATTTCCAATTTCAGAACAAACAAGCACAGCAATGTGACATCACCATCCTCGCCATATAAAATTCCGGACCATTGAAGCAAGAAGCTTCTCTCGGTCAATGATAAGGAATGTCACCATGAGCAATCTGGCCCATAGCCGCCTTTCAGACGGCCCTCCCTGCACATCTGGCCCTGGCCCTATCGAACACCCCGATCCGGCCGCACTCGGCATTGCAATTCAAAAGGACCTGGATCGATCCAGCGAACCCCCTGCGAAGCGGCCATTCAGCTGCGATGAGTGGCGAACCAGTGATTGCCAGCCCGATGCCCTTGAAGATTTAAGAAGCCGGGGCGTGTGCGGCCTGCGCATTGAAGACCATTTTTACGAGATGCGGCACCAACAGGCACGCATCAATACGGCCCGCCATCTGCTGGCCCTGTGTGCCGAAAAAGCCCGTAGACATCCACAACTGGAAAATGCCCTCCTGGTAAACCAACTCATCCTGTCGGGCCGAATTGGTCGTCAGAAGAACCCGCTCGCCATACGGAAGCGACTAAATTCCTTGGCATCCCTTTCAGCATTCACAATGTGAGCTACTCCTGGCTGCCAAAGGCCCAAATCCGCGTAGAAACTGGCACCCGCGAACTCGCGTTTCCGGCACCACCACCCAAGGATTCAACCCTTTTCGACGCCAAAAACAACGAGCATACAGAACCGGATTTCAGCGACAAAAAGCAACTTTTCTGGATCAATGAATTCAGCGCGCCGGGAGCCATCGGATGACAACTCATAATCGTCCTTCTGGATACTTCGGCCCAAAAACCTATAACTCCGAACACCTCCCCCAACAAAAGCGCCCGACACCTAGTGCCAACCCGGCGCTGCCCTGGTTTAACCGAAAAGCCGACCGGAAGCTGCCCTGGGGGCACACCGAGGATGTGGCCCCTCAGTCTTATCGGACGGATTATTCCCCAGCGACGCTCAGACGCTTCGAGAAGGAACCGAACAATTTCGCTAACGTTGATTTCCACCAGCGTATTGACCACGAGCGCTATCGCCATGCGAAAGCAGCTTTACGGACTCAGATTCTTTTGTTTTTGAGTGGTTTCGGTAACCCAATAATCATTGGTTTCGTAGCCATACCCATGCTCTTCACTTTGGGAGTTTATTACTACGATAAGCCCGCAAGTGTGGGCCATCTTGATTATCTAGCGGACTGGGCCTATTTCGCGGCATGGGTATTTGGCCCCCTTATCGCCTGCAACCTCATCCCCACCGCCCTGTTCAAACTCTTCCCCCGGCAGCTCATCAAACCGGACAAGGGCCCGCTGTGGGAACTTAATCGCCGCACGGGCCTGGTGACGGTGTTTCACTACGATAAAAAAGGAGTCTGGGGCAAAACCGGCCAGCCGGAGGAAGACACCGCGCCGTTTTACGAGTTCGATGCCTACACCTCCAACGAACTGATCCACGGCGGCGGGGTGGTGCACACCCTGTATCTGGCCCACCGGTACCGCAACCTCCTCATCCCCATCGGCACCCTGATCGGCAAAACCAACCCCGAAGAATGCTATGCCCTGTGGGATATGTTCCAGAACTTCATGGACACCAGCCGGCCTCTGCCGGACATTCCCCTCTGGGAAGAACACCGCGCCAATGACCCGGTCACCGCCGAACACGACCGGAGAACAAACCGACCACCCCGTTACTGGCGGGACATGGATAACGATACCTGGAAACAAAAGAACGACGAGATGGCGCTGCAGGTCCTGCGGCTGAACACCCCGGGGCGGCTGGATATCATGCGGAATAGTTGGACCTGCTCGCCACGAACACGCCGACAACGGAATGTCTCAGCACAGAAGATGCCAAACCGTTAAATCGTAAAGGCTTGGCCAGATCCAAGATCAAAATGAGGAAGCCGCTCTGCAGCCAGAAAGCTACAAAGCGGCGCCCAATTCAGAGCTACAGCAACAGGGTACGTATATCCCCCAGCAACTGCGTCA
>NZ_JBFHJO010000025.1:0-38852 GCF_041595835.1 Marinobacter sp.
GTTATACATACGGCTGATGTCCGCCATATCCGCCAGGAACACCTTCAGGAACTGCTGCTGCCCGGGAATGGAATCCAGAACCGGAATCAGTGTGTAGCGGCGCTTCTCGATGGACTCATAATAATTACCGACCGCCTCTTTGAACTCATCGGTCTTTTCCACCAGGCGCTCAAGGAACGCCGGATCACGGCCCACCTTGTCCGCCAGTGCGGTATAACCTTCAGACCGACCGGCCCAGCGATCAATGGGATTTTCCAGCTTGGTGGACACATCCACCATGGCGCTGAAGGCATCTTCAAACTCGGCCTTGATACTGATGACTTTTTCCAGGGAGGTGGCCTTCACCCGTTCATTGATGCCCTGCCGCTTCGAGGAGATGACACGATAAATGGATGAAAAGGTAACCGCTAATCCGGCAAAAATGATCGAGATGCTGGTGGCAATATCAAAGCCGAATTGTATATCTTTAAAAAACGCAAAATCCATGGACAGGTTTCCCCCGCGGAGCATGGCGACGGCGCCGCCATTAATAAGCCCGCCATGGTACGCACCAGTACTCTGCCAGAGCAAACGATTCGTGAGGATAAGAAAAATATTATCAGCGCCCAGGCCCGGAACAGGCACTCAGCGGCGCAAGTCCCTGGGTATGGGGAAGTCAGGCATTCCCGGTTTGGGGCCACGGCCCTTGCGGAACTGGCGGAGCTGGAACACATAGGCCAGTACCTGGGCTATGGCCATATAAAGACCGTCGGGGATCTCATCCCCCACATCGGCATTATGGTACACCGCCCGGGCCAGGGGCGGTGTCCGCAGCACTTCCACCTTGTGCTCCCGGGCAATTTCCATAATCTTGAAGGCCACTTCATCCGCCCCTTTGGCCACCACCACCGGTGCCGCCATGGAGGTCTGATCATATTTCAGGGCTACCGCAAAGTGAGTGGGGTTAGTGATAACCACATCGGCAGTGGGTACGTCCTGCATCATGCGACGCTGCGCCATTTCCCGTTGCAACTGGCGGATCTTGCCCTTAACCTCCGGCTTACCCTCAGAATCCTTGTACTCATCCTTCACCTCTTGCTTCGTCATCCGAAGCTTTTTCTGGTGATCATAAATCTGGAACGGCACATCGATTATCGCAATAATGATCGTGGCACAAGACAACAAGAAAAAACTCCAGCCCAGAGTCCACAGCACATGTTCCATTGCCGGCACAGTGGGTTCTTCCGCGATACTCAACAAATCGTCCGTGCGCATATTCAAAATCATAATAGCAATGGCCATCACCAACCCCACCTTGGCAATAGCCTTCACCAACTCAATCAGCGAGCGCATTGAAAACATCCGCCCCAGCCCCTTAATCGGGTTCATCCGATTACCTTTAGGGGCAATCGCTTTCGCGCTGAACAATAAACCGCCAATACCAATAGAGCCCGCAATCGCCGCAATCAATATAAGAATCAAAATAGGAGACAGAGCCATTGCAGCTTCCTTGGCGGAAACAATCAACTGAACACTCATGTGGCGAGTATCGAAGATAGCAGCACGTTCAATCACAAAGGAATCATGCATAATCCCCTCAAAAGCCGATGCCAGCGAGGTTCCAAACATCAGCAGCCCCCCAGCACCGGCCAGCAGCACGGCCATGGTCGCCAACTCTTTAGACCGGGCTGTCTGGCCGTCCTCCCTGGCCTTCTCAAGCCTTCGGGGGGTGGGCTCTTCTGTTTTTTCCTGACTGTTATCGTTTTCTTCAGCCATCGTCAGCGGCTCTGCAATTGACGCATGAAATCAAACGTCTCACGAGTGTACTGGTCAAAGTGTGGAAGGAAATTACCGTGCAGCACCCAAATGGCAAACAAACCAAAAATAAGACCAATAGGAAAACCCAGCGCAAAGATGTTCATCTGGGGAGCTGCTCGGGTCATCACGCCAAACGAGATGTTTACAATCAGTACCGCCGTCACCGCTGGCAGAGCTAACAGCATGGCAGAAGCAAACATCCAGCTTATACGATGCGCCAGATCCCATACACCACGCTGCCCTAAGCCCTCCATACCTATTGGCATAGTCCGAAAGCTCTCAATAAAGATCTCAAATGCCACCAGGTGACCATTCATAAGCAAAAACAGCAATGTAATTGTAATCGTGTAGATCTGTGCCAGTACCGGCACATTAACACCATTAGCCGGGTCTACCATCGAGGCAAACCCCAAACCCATCTGCATCGCAATCATCTGGCCAGCTATAACAAATAGTTGCCACAAAGCCGTAAGAGCAAAACCCAGTCCCACACCAATGAGTATCTGTTGCAGCGTGATCACCACGGCATCTGCGCTGAGCGCTTCCACTTTAGGGACGTCAGGAATCATGGGGACGATCAGAATAGTCATTAACAGGGCCAATCCCAAACGGACACGGGCAGGCACCAACTGAGTACCGAAGATGGGGATAACCATCAGAAAACTGGCCAGCCGGAACAGCGGCCAAAGATGCTGTCCGACCCATTGACCAATCAGGTCTGTGCTGAACTCAGCAGGGAACATCCGCTAACCAATCAGGTAAGGAATGCTGGAAATGAGAGCATGCGCGTGGTCCAGCAACTTGGTGAGCATCCACGGACCAGCAGTAATAATGACAATCAAGGTGACCATAAGCCGGGGAAGAAAGCTCAGAGTTTGCTCGTTTATCTGAGTGGCGGCCTGAAAGGTACTCACCACTAAACCAATCACCAGCCCCGGCCCGATGATCACGCCAGCGAACAAAACAATCATCCAAAGTGCTTCACGGATTATATCTATGGCAGTTTGAGGGGTCATATCCGGCCTCCTATATGCCGTAACTGGCGGCAAGGGTACCCATAATCAGAGCCCAGCCATCGACCAGCACGAAGAGCATGATTTTGAACGGCAGAGATATGATAATCGGCGAAAGCATCATCATACCCATCGCCATCAAGACACTGGCCACCACCATATCGAGGATTAAAAACGGAATAAACAGAATAAACCCTATCTGGAATGCGGTTTTCAGCTCACTGGTTACGAAGGCCGGCATCAGCACCCAGAACGAGACTTCCTCTGGCGTTGCATACTCGACTTCAGCCAACCTCATGAACAAGGCCAGATCCGATTCCCGGGTCTGCTCCAGCATAAACTTTCGGAAAGGCTCGCTGGCCAACTTAACCGCTTCCAGGGAGGTCACCTCCTCCTGCAGGTATGGCTGCAACCCGACTTCGTTAGCCTCTTCCAGCACTGGCTTCATGATGAAAATACTGAGGAACAATGCCAGGCCGAGCAAAATCTGGTTAGAAGGTGTAGCCTGAAGCCCAAGAGCCTGCCGCAAGATAGCAAACACCACGATAATGCGGGTGAATGACGTCATCATCATCAGCATCGCCGGCAAGAAGGTAAGCGCCGTCATCAGCGCCAATATCTGCAGGGTTACTGAGTATTCTTCTGTTCCGTTTTCTCCTGGCTGAACCGAAAACGCGGGAATACCGGGCAGATCGGCCATGGCAAGAGCGGGAGTCAGCAATCCTGCGACCAAAGCCAGAGACGGGAGACAAGGTTTCAGAACGGCACTCACCATAACGCTACTCTTTGTGTTCGGAAACTGACGACGATTTACCCATCAGGCTTTGCAGCTTACGAGCAAAGTCACTCGAGGCGGTATTCCTGACATCAACCACGGGCTCATCATAAACCTGAAGCGTTCGTATACTGCCGGGAGTGATGCCAAGCAATATCTGTTGACCTCCTACCTCGACCAACGCTATGCGCTCCCGGGTACCAATGGCCAGCACAGAAACCACACGAATGGCATTATTGTTCATACCCGCCATGCCTGTCATGCGCCGAATCAGCCAGGCACACCCATAGATAACAGCAATCACCGCTACCAGTCCCAATCCAAGGCTGACAACCATACCCAGAGTGTCCGGCGCACTCTGTGAGGTTTCCCCGACTGGTTCTGCGGCCATTTCGGCAAAGGCTGGCACGGTTACCAAGGCTGGCACAAGCCAGCGCAACAAGTAACCCACGCTACTTTTGCAACCGTTTGATACGTTCGCCCGGGCTGATCACGTCGGTCAGCCGAATGCCGAACTTTTCGTTCACCATGACCACTTCCCCATGAGCAATCAGGGTGCCGTTAACCAGGACATCCAGAGGCTCACCTGCCAGACGATCCAGCTCGATTACTGACCCCTGATTAAGCTGTAATAGATTACGAATAGGGATTTGAGTGTTGCCCACTTCCATAGAGATGGTCACAGGGATATCCAGAATAACATCAATATCCGGTGCACCATCGGCGCCTGAATAGCCATCATCTTCTGAAAACTCCTCCATCGGTGCCGTACGCACCGTCTGTGTCGGAGTTTCAGCACCTTGACTGCCTTCAGCTTCAGCCTCGGCCATGGCAGCGGCCCATTCATCCTCTACGGATTCTTCACCTTTCGCATCACCGGATTCGTCCATCGCGGCTTCCCACTCAGCTGCGAGTTTTTCGTCTTCACTGAGCTCCTGCTCACTTTTCTTGTCGTCGTCAGCCATTACGTCCCACCTTCAGTTGTTTCTTCACCTTGGGCAATGAAGCCTTTTCATGAATTCGCAGCGCCAGTTTACCGTCACGGGTTCCCATTGTTGCCTTATAAATGGGAATGCCATTGGCGGTTACCGTCAGATAATCCGAGAGTTCAACCGGTATCACATCACCTGCTTTGAGCTTGGCGAGATCCCGCAGAGAAATTCTACGCTGGCAAACCGTCGTGTTGACCGGCACGCTCACTTCCTTGATGTCTTCCTGAAGTGCATTAACCCAACGTTCATCAATGTCATCAATGTCGCTCTGTACGCCAGCATCCAGCACATCACGGATGGGTTCAATCATGGCGTATGGCAAGGCAAAATGGAGCTCGCCGCCACCACCATCCAATTCAATATGGAAGGTACTGACCACAACCACTTCGCTTGGGCTGACAATGTTGGCCATAGACGGGTTGACTTCAGAGTTCATGTATTCAAAGTCAATATTCAGGACGGCCTGCCAGGCTTCTTTCATATCATGAAACACCTGATTCAGAACCATCTGAACAATCCGGGTTTCTGTCGGTGTAAATTCCCGTCCTTCGATTTTCGCGTGGCGCCCCTCACCCCCAAAAAAGTTATCAACGAGTTTGAACACCAGCTTTGCGTCCAGGACAAACAACGAGGTACCGCGCAAAGGCCTTACCTTGCAAAGGTTTAGACTGGTAGGGACGTACAAAGTATGAATGTACTCGCCAAATTTCATGATCTGCACGCCACCCGTTGAGACGTCAGCATTACGGCGCAGCAAATTAAAAAGGCTAATACGGGTGTAGCGGGCAAACCGCTCGTTAACCATCTCGAGCGTTGGCATCCGGCCGCGGACAATGCGATCCTGGCTTGCAAGGTCGTAGTTTTTTACACCAGAGTCATCGGTTTCATCATAGGTATCGATATCGCCATCATCCACTCCGTGGAGAAGCGCATCTATTTCTTCCTGTGATAATAAATCCTGCATACCTGATCCCGCCCTGAATATGGCCTATTGCACTACAAAGTTCCGGAACAATACCCGAGCAATAGCCGGCTCTCTTTCCTGCTCAAGCACCCGATTGACCGACTCCAGCATTTTTTCGGACAGTGCAACACGCCCTTCCGGTGTCTGTAACTCGACAAAATCACTATGCCCAAGAAGCATAACGAGCTGGCTACGAATCAATGGCATGTGCACCTCCGCTGCGGCCAGAGCCGCCGGCTCTTTTGCCTCGAACGACACATAAATCTGGGCATACCTTTGCCGCCCCTGGGCCTGCACTGTCGTCACCAGAGGTTTTTCAAGATCAATATAGGTGCTTGCCACAAACGCTGGTTCAGATGATTCTGCCTGCGGTTCACCGGCAGTTTCAGGCAAGCCGCTACCCAGGAACCACAGGGTGCCCGCAACCGAGAGACCTATCGCTAACAGGATGATCACTACCATCGTGATAATGAATTTCAGCTTGCCCTTTT
Organism: Marinobacter sp.; assembly: GCF_041595835.1. Classification (GTDB taxonomy): domain Bacteria; phylum Pseudomonadota; class Gammaproteobacteria; order Pseudomonadales; family Oleiphilaceae; genus Marinobacter. The sequence continues at coordinate 6,033 of NZ_JBFHJO010000025.1, forward strand.
TCTCAGGCGCTTGTGCTGTCTTGTTTTCTGCCATGATGTCCGCTTTGTCAGATTTTCGTCACTCTGATGGGTTCAGAGGACGTTTAACAAGGATAATGCAAAGGATGGGCCATAAGCACCATCCCTCCTGTTCAAACAAGCAGTTTAGCGTCGCTCGGAGGGATGGGCAAAGACGTTTCTGGATGATGAGACAATCTACCCCTGATCAAGGGGCGTCACGCAAAAATATCGACCTCGCCTTTCCAGGCAAGATCAAGCTGGCCAGATTGAATTCCCGGCTCTTCCAGCTCATCTGTGGAAAGTCCGTCAGTCGGGCTTCCGAAGCCAGAACCTTCCTCTGAATCCCCCCCCTGAGCACCCGTGTGCTGGCCCGACTGGTCAGATACATCAAACTGGCTCAGCAACAAGCCCTGTTCTCCGAGCATATCCCGCAAACGGTTCGAGTGCAGTTCAAGCTGTTCCCGGACAACCGGGTTGGCAGCATGTACGGTCACCGTGGCCTGATCATTGTGAACTCGCACTTTGACTTCCATAGGTCCCATATCAGGGGGTGTGAGATGTATCTCAGCAACCTGCATATTCCTTGCTGTAAGCCAACTCAGCTTCCCCATCACCTTATCGCCCCACTCTGCCTGACCGACAGGAACATCAACTGTGGTGGAGTATCCTCGCAGTGGCAGAGCAGACTCACCGGCCAGCTTGCCCTGCTGAGCAGCAACATCCAGAGTCGCCTGGAATCGAGAAGATGAGATCAGGCTCGCAGGATCCGCTGGCCTTGTCGTTTCCGCAGTGACGTTAGCGGCCAGCAAATCCGAAAACTGACTGGCTGGATTTAAGGTTACGGTATTACCCGTCTGGCCATTGATACTGCCGGCAAGCAGAGACTTACCTGATAAACCGCCATTTACCACCCCCAGATTAAGAGCACCATCAGGAGCTGAGCCGGTGGATGGCAGCAGGGTCTGAAGGTTGGCAAACGTAAGCGGAACATGCTCATCGCCCGACGTAGTTTGCACCTCTTCATCCGGTTGAGTACTGTTTGCCTCGTGGTTGTTGGTTTCCTGAGATGCTGTATTGCTGGCCGCTGTTTCCTCTGGCTGTTGAGCGTCTCGGGTATCTCGCTTATCACGGATTGACTCTGCCTGATCCTGGCGATCTACACGTTTCTGTTCTAAGCGCCGCTGCTCCAGGCGATTCTGTTCTGAACGGGACACCTGATCAAAGCGACTTTCGCCTTTCTCTGAACTACGGCTGCTACTGCCAGCTTTTGCCCCTGGGACATCCTGTTGCGCACCGGAGGCCGAAGCCTGGGAAAGAATTGTCTGTTGCATGGCAACCTCTTGCCGCTTTATTTACTGGAGTCTCCCATACGGGGAGGCATACTCTGATGTAGCAAAAGCGATGCCAAGCAACCCGTTACTCGTTAAAGTTCTCCAGGCGCCGGGCTACGTCCTGGAACTCTTCCTCAATAGCCTCCAGAACCTCCGGAGCCTTTTCCAACTGTTCATTTTTACCCAGTTTTTCCAACTCAAAACAAAACGCACCCAATCGCGGTGCCCCGATGTTGAAACAGCTCCCCTTGAAACTGTGAGCTGCTTTGGCCAACTGATCAGAATCTGCCGCCGCAAGGGCATCATGCAGCCCATGAATGCGTGTTCTCGAATCGGCAAGATAAGTCTGTATCAACACACTGAACTCATCTTCCATAACATCTTGCAGCTCCGCCAAGGCTTCTTCATCCAGGTGGGGTTTCTCATTCATCACATATCCTCGCGGTTGCTTTCCTTTCCATCTCATGAGCTCTGCAGTCCATGATTCGGAAACTCCCAATCATAGACTATTTCCACACAGTTACCCGCTCCATAGATGTTCAGTTCCTGTGTCATGCGTTTAAGTATTTCCAACCCGCGGCCAGCGTAGCCATTACCCGGCCCGGTTCCTGCCGGTGCCCTGGCTCCCTGACTTTCGGCATCAAAACCCTGCCCGCTGTCTTCGCATCGTATTCTCAATCTGCCTGCATCCGGCCGGGACTCATGGTCCAGGGTAAAACGGATATAGTGCCCTTCCGTTTCGGAAAGTCGCCGTTTGCGCTCTTGATAATAAAGGCTAAAGCCTTTAGCCGAGCTTTTCCATTCAGACGATAACGCCAGCACGCCATGCTCAAGAGCGTTGTTATATAACTCCGACAACAGTGTGTATATTTCTCCACTTTTTCGCCGCAACCCGGGAACCTCCATACAGATGTGCAGCAACAAGGGAAGCGGATTAAAGTCCGCCAACGTGCGCTCTCGAATTTCATACACACAATGCCAGTTGCCCGGGCCAGACAAGGAGGAAGCCGGGGTTTTCTCAAAGATTTCAGGTGCCACACTACCTGTCACCACTTCCAGGCTGCAAAGTGTAATGTCGTCTGCGGGGGCCGGCTGGCCAGTAAATCGCTGAAGGTGTTCCATTAGTGCATCAAAGGGATGCTCTTCAGGCTGTAAGCCTGCCAAAACCCGACGCACACCGGTCTCGCCAAAGGGCGCCCCCTGATCATCGCGAGACTCCGGAAACCCGTCAGTCATCACAACCACCCGGTCTCCTGAAAGTGCATCAAGGATATCCATGGAGGCGACAAACCGATCAGGCGGCAGCACACCCAGCGGCAAATGCCTTGAGGGAATAGCGACCCGATCCCCGTTTTTCCGGACCAGCCAGCCGTCAGGCAGGCCACCATTCCATACACGGATCGCACTTTGTTTACTGTCAGCCTCCAGCAGTACGCCGCAGCAAAACATACCAGTTGGTAAAATGCTGCACAGTTTTCGATTGATTTCACGAAGGATATCGGCCGCACCAAACCCCTTGGCAGCCATCCCATAGAACACCTCCGCGATCGGCATGGCGCCAATCGCGGCGGGCAAACCGTGCCCGGTAAAATCCCCCATAAAAAGGAGTGTGCCACCACCAGGCCGCCGGGAGGCAAACAGCACATCACCATTAAAAACTGAGAGCGGTGATGCGTGATAACGAATGTTTGGTGCATTCAGGCAACCAGTATGTGCCACGTTGTCAAAAACGCGCCGGGCAGCCCTCTGCTCTTCGAGCATACGTTCGTTTTGTCGGCGAATATGATCCCGCTGCTCCGACACTGCCTGATGAAGTGAGCGCATTCGATTGAAAGCGTTGATTTTGGCTTCGAGAATGACCCGATTGTATGGCTTGACCAAGAAGTCATCACCACCGGCGTCCAGGCAACGCGCCTGTTCGGTAGCATTAGATAGTGAGGTGAGAAAGATCAGAGGAATAAACCGGACACCTCCCAAGGCCTTAATTCTGCGAGCGGCTTCCATTCCGTCCATCCGCGGCATCAAAGCATCCAATAGCACAAGGTCAGGCTGAAACTTCACAAAACTCGACACCGCCTCGAGACCGTCAGAGGCCTCCTGAACATGATGCCCTAAACGACGGATCAAAGTGGCGAGTATCATTCGATCGCTATCATTGTCTTCGGCGATCAGAATGTTCAACGGGCGCACCTCAGCAGATACTAAAAAGCTGCTCAAAATTGGAGATGGAGAGAATGCGCCGAACATCGGCATTGCAATTTTCAATGACCACACTGGCGCTGTCACCGCCAGCATGATCCCTTAACAAGAGCAACATACCCAGCGCGGAGCTGTCGAGGTAGGTCGTGCCGGAAAGGTCAATAACGTAACTTTTTACTGAAGGATCACAATGTTCGTAGGCATCTCTGAAGGCTTGGTGAGTACTGAAATCAAAGCGCCCCTGAACCTGAATAACGAGTGTCTGACCGTCTTCACTTAGTCGCGTTTCTATCGGCATACGCGAACCTCTCTGCACTTTTGAATAACGATCATCACGACTCCTTTACCAGCCATTGCCTTATATGGTTAAGGATAGACAAATTCTTGAAAAAAACACCTGTCGCTTAAAACACCGTAAGGCTCTTGCTCTGAATTGTGGTTTCAGCGCTGTCGGCGAGCAAACGCTCTGCCTGCGGCTTCGTCGGCGAGTTTCTGCTCCACTGAATCACGCTCCCGAACTTCTTGTTGCCGGCAAGTTTCTATATATTTTTCCATGCCCCGCTTACGCTCCCACGCCTGCATCCACTCCAGACGACGACTCTCAAACACCTGTTCTGCCTGCTGCAACTGACGCTGCTGCTGGGCAATAACCTGATCAAGCTGACCAATAAACGCTTGCCAGGCCTGTAAACGAGTAACCTCCACCACACCCTGCTGGTTGGCCCGAATCTGATCCCGGTACTCTTGCTGGTAGCGTTCCAGATTCTCTACTTGCTCTTTATGAGCATCCACCTGCTTGCGCGCTTCCCCCAAACGCTCAAGTGCTTCTTGTTCTTTACGCTCTTCCAGAGTCAACACGACTTCCAGGCGTTTTGACCGCAGCATCAGCCTTCTCTCCGGTCAGCGTTGGATCCAGGTACAGCGGTTTTCACACGATCGGGCGATCGACGTTCCGGTACCACTGCCAGCAACTGTTCTATACATTCATTCAGAGGCGCACTCTCTTTGAGCTCCTGCTGGAGGAATTGACGCATATTACCGATGTGCTGGATGGCAAAGTCTGTTTCAGGGTCTGACCCTTTCACATAAGCACCAACACTGATCAGGTCCCGGGCTTGCTGGTAGCGAGAATATACCTGTTTGAAACGCTGAGCTCTTGAAAAATGCTCTGACTGAGTTACCTGAGGCATAACCCGACTGATGGAAGCTTCCACATCAATTGCCGGGTAGTGCCCTTCTTCCGCCAGTCGGCGAGACAACACAATGTGGCCGTCAAGAATCGCCCTGGCCGCATCGGCTATGGGATCCTGCTGGTCATCACCCTCAGTCAACACCGTGTAGAAAGCTGTAATCGAACCGCCTCCCGGCCGGCCATTACCGGTTCGCTCCACCAGTTGAGGTAGTTTTGCAAACACCGAAGGCGGGTAACCTTTGGTCGCTGGAGGCTCACCCACGGCCAAGGCTATTTCCCGCTGCGCCTGTGCGTAACGGGTAAGCGAATCCATCAGCAAGAGAACTCGTTTACCCTGATCTCGGTAATACTCAGCAATTCGCGTGGTCAGCATGGCGGCACGCAACCGCATTAACGGCGAATCATCCGCGGGGGACGCAACAACAACCGAGCGAGCCAGGCCCTCTTCACCCAGGATGTCCTCAATGAACTCTTTGACTTCACGCCCCCGCTCACCAATCAACCCTACAATGGTAATGTCTGCATTAGTAAACCGGGTCATCATGCCCAACAGCATACTTTTACCCACACCACTCCCCGCGAACAACCCTAAACGCTGGCCCTGACCAACCGTAAAGAGTGCATTGATTGCCCGAATACCTACGTCCATTGGTTCTCGGACCGGAGCACGATGAAGCGGGTTAATAATATCGCCAGTCAACTGAACCCGGGCCTCAGCCTGCAATGGCCCCTTATCGTCTAACGCCTCACCTGCACCATTAAGTACTCGGCCAAGCATTTGTGGACCCACGGGCACACGGCTGGCAGCCGATAAGGGGATAACTCTGGCCCCAGGCTTTAAGCCTTCAATGGCGGTGAGCGGCATGAGGTAAACCTTGTCTTCTTCGAAGCCCACCACCTCAGCCTCGACACTACTGCCGCCCTCCCCCTGAATCACACAGCGGTCACCCATAATCATCGGGCACCCCACGCATTCAAGAGTCAGACCGACCATACGGGTGAGCCGACCAGAAAGCTCTGGCTCTGGCTCGGAATGGATAGCATTCTGGAGTTGGCGAAGTCGATCAGCCAGTCGAGAGGTCATCGCCTTCATCCTGTTTACTGTGGTCAGGTTCAGACGCTAAATCAGGGGTTGGGCCGGAATCGCTGAGTACTTCACGGTGAAAGTCGGTCAACTCACCCATTCGAGGGTCTCCACCATCACTTTCCGCATCGTCAGCGCCAGCCAGCTGCTCTTCGAGCATACCCTGAACGACTCGTTGGAATCGTTTTTCAACCGTGTAGTCCACAAGGCTGTGCCGATTTTCCACCTTGCAGCCACCAGGCATAAGGCTGTCGTCTTCGATAATGGATGGAGCTACCTCCAAACGTTCTGCAACTTCCCTGACCGGCTCCAGGTCATCAGGGTGAATATGTATGCGCACATTTTCCGCCGTTGAGGGCAAAGCCTTAAGCGCTTTGCGCACAACATCTCGGATCTGAGAAGAATCGATGCTGAGCTCACGGAAAACCACGGCTCTGGCCAGTACAGTGGTCAGATTAACCAAGGCCGACTCCAGCTCTTCTTCATGACGTTCTATCGGTAATAACAGTTCACCAAGAACCTGATCTAGTCGTGCCATTCTAGTGGTGATATCGCTGCGGGTTTCTTCCGCAGCCTGCTGGCGGCCAAACTCCCGCCCTTCCGCTTCACCAGCAACAAAACCTTCTTTATGACCGTCATCACGGCCCTCACTGAACCCTTCCTGATACCCGGCTTCACGCCCTTCCCGATACCCATCTTCCCGGGCAGCTTCGCGGATCTCTTCCAGATTAGCGGCAGTCAGAGGTTTAACTTCTTCTTCCTCAACCACCGGATTTCCCCGCTCATCAAGCAAGGGAAGTTCCCATCGCTCCCAGGCGGTCATGTCTTTTTTCGGGATAGGCTTGGCGTCCTGATCAGAGTCTTTCATCACATCATTTCTTCACCGGCACCACCCAGCGAAATTTCGCCAGCTTCCGCCATTCGGCGAGCCACAGTGATGATATCTTTCTGGGCTGACTCAACTTCACTGACTTTGACCGGCCCCTTGGCCTCCAGATCATCCTGAAGCAGTTCTGCGGCCCGTTTGGACATATTTTTGAAGATTTTCTCTTTCACTGCTTCATCAGAGCCCTTCAGAGCAACAACCAACACCTCAGAAGAAACTTCTCTGAGCAGGGCCTGAATACCCCGATCGTCGATATCTTTGAGGTTATCGAAAACAAACATAAGATCTTCGATAGTCGTTGCCAGATCCGGGTCCATATCCTTAATGGAATCCATCAAAGAACCTTCAATCGACCGGTCCATAAAGTTCATGATATCCGCGGCCCGTTTCACACCACCAATGCGGCTGGATTGTGCAGCTGATCCGCCCGAAAACTGCTTCTCGAGAATATCGTTAAGTTCCTGCAAAGCTTGAGGCTGAATGCTTTCCAGCGAGGCAACCCGCATCATCACATCAAGGCGAACCCTTGAGTCCAGAGTTGCCAGAATTTCGGCAGCCTGATCCGGGTCCAGGTATGAAATAACGATAGCCTGAATCTGAGGATGTTCATACCGGATAATGTCACCAACAGCCCGAGGCTCCATCCACTTCAGGGTGTCTAATCCGGTGGTGTTGCCTCCGACCAGAATGCGGTCAATAAGGCTGGCAGCTTTGTCATCACCCAATGCCTGAGTCAGCATCGCGCGGATATAATCATCATTACCCACGCCCAGGCCTGTCTGGCCTCCTACCGCCTCAACAAACTGATTCAATACATAGGTTACTTCTTCTTTGCTGACGTCCTGCATCTGGGCCATAGCAACGCCGACACGCTGAACCTCTTTCGGCCCCATATGCTTGAGCACTTCTGCGGCATCGGCCTCACCTAACGACATCAATAAGATGGCGGCCTGCTCTACCCGGGAAATTTTGCGTTGCGGTGCTTTAGGGCCAACCTGCCCCTGCTGGACACTCTGTTCAGTCATCGACGTTCACCCACTGGCGCATAACCTGTGCAACCCTGCTCGGATCTTCTGCAATCAGGCCTTTGAGTGCATTCAATTGTCTATCATAGCTGTCAGGCGCGCCCGGCAAAAGCAATTCATCCTGAGATGCCATGGCATCACGTAAGGCATTGTCACTGTCGATGCCATCAAGCGAGCCGTAGCCATCGCCGTCCGAGCCTTCACCACGCTCCCGGCGACCACCACCAGACAAAGTTTTCAAGGTTGGGCGCAGCAGCCCCAAGACCAGAATAAGAATGACCAACCCGGCTAACACCTGTTTCATCAAGTCCCAGAACCAAGGTTGCTCCCAGAATCCAGGTTCTTCAAATGTGACAACTTCTTCTGGTGCAAAAGCTGTATTCATTACTGTCACACTATCACCCCGGGCCGCCGAGTAGCCTACGGCATCCCGCACAAGCATACCAAGACGCTGCAATTCCGCTTCCGGCCAAGGCTGATAAGTAACTTCGCCTGTTTCAGGGTTTATAACTTTCATATCATCCACCGCCAGAGCCACGGTGACACGCTTAATAGCACCCAACTCCTGACGGGTATAGCTAACCGTTCGGTCAATCTCATAATTACGGGTGGATTCCGTGCGTACATTCACCGGTGGTGCAGCGGGCGCGCCATCTTCACCTTCGCCTGCATTCACAACCTCTGGTACTGTCACCTGCCCTGGAGGCTGATTAGACAGCGCACCAGGTACACCGGACATCGCGTTACCTGCACCCCGCTGCTCAGAAAACTCTCGCTCGCTACGGATAGCTTGCTGTTCGGGGTTGTACAATTCTTCAGCACGTTCAACCGCCGAAAAATCCAGATCTGCAGAAACTTCTGCACGATAGCGGCCGTCACCGACGATCGGGGATATCAAAGAAGCCACACGGCGGGTCAAACGCTCTTCAACCCGACTGGTATATTCATACTGATCTTTCATACGATCAGTGTCTGCCTTGACTTCATCGCCGGTTAGCAGATTGCCATTTTGATCAACAACCGTTACCTGATCACGATTCATCATCGGAATACTACCGGCAACCAGGTTCACAATAGCGCGAATCTGCTCCTGTTCAGGCCGTCGACCGGCGAAGACTTCAAGAAAAATAGACGCGGTTGGTTCACGGGCATCCCGGATAAAGACGGAACGCTCCGGGATCGCCAAATGGACACGAGCATTTCTGACACCTCGCATGCTTGCAATCGTACGAGCCAGCTCACCTTCCAGACCACGGCGATAGCTAATGGTTTCCATGAACTGGGAAGTGCCCAGACCACGATCCTGATCGAGAAGTTCATAGCCGATAGTTTTACGGTCCGTGACACCTTCAGCCGCCAGTTTCAGGCGTGCATTGTATACCTGTTCAGAGGGCACCAGCAGTGCACCGGTGCGGGGGTCCATCTTATAATCGATACCGTTGCTTTCAAGAATGGTGGTAACGTCTTGCGGATTGTAAGCCGACAGATCCCCCACTACCGGTTGGTAGTTTGGTTCCTGCGCCCAAAGAACCACGGCTACGCCAAGCGCCACACTGGCCGCCAGACCCACCATCAGCCCTACCTGACGCAGCAGGTTTAGACGATTGAACCCCAGCATCAGATTACTACTGCTTTCGGATGCGCCCGAATCCTGGGTTGCCGGCAGGTCAGGCGCTGTACTTTCTGCGGGTAAGCTTGCCATGCTACTGCTCCGTTATCAGATCGGCATATTCATAATGTCTTCGTAAGCTCTGACCACACGGTTACGCACCTGGGTCAACGCCTCAAACGACACAGTCGATTTCTGGGCTGCAATCATCACCCGCGTGATATCCACATTGGGGTCTCCCATTTCGTAGGCCGTGCGCAGCTCATTGGCCTGGCTCTGCACTTCATTCACGCTGTTGACGGCCTTACCCAGCATATCGTTAAAACTGGGTACATCCTTGGTTTCCTGAACAGGGCGCGGGCCATCCATGCGACCACGCACAGACTGATCCTGCTCGATACGCTGATTCTGCATCATCTGGGATCGCAGATTCCGAATCTCGGACAGAACACTATTGATGTCGGCACGCTGAACCATTTTACTCTCCCGGCTACCCCATAAAGGGGGTATCAGTTGTTCGCTCTATAGAACAGATAAAGCAAACCTCAGGCCAAAACCACTTTTACCTTATATTTCAATGTGTTAGCACTATTGAAAGACAACGAAGACAAACTTTTGACGGATATAAACCAGGAATTTAAAGAGGTTCGCTGAAGCGGACAAAAAATCGGCACCCATTAAGGGTGCCTGAAGGAGTTAACGCAGAGGAAACGAGAAAAGCACTCAGGCGACGGCCAGCTCAGCATCCAGATCAATACCGGCATCGCGCATTTGTGCCAATTTATAACGCAATGTTCGCGGGCTAATACCCAGTTGTTCCGCAGCGCGATTACGACGCCCGCCCTCCTTTTTCAGAGTTTGAATAATTATACGGAATTCCTGCTGGCGCAGATCATCACCTAAAGAACCAGCAACATCGCTGGACGGCTCTTCAGCCTCAGACAAAACCTCTTCAACCACTGACTCCCCTGAGAAATCGGAGTGCACGCCCAATTCGGGGGCTGGCGCAACCGGTTGAGCGAACTCGCCAGCACCAGTGATCCCCATCTCCAGACACAGATCACCAGCATGAATCACATTACCCTGATGCAGCACTAAAGCTCTCTGAAGCGCATTGTCCAGCTCACGCACGTTACCGGGCCAGCTATAGCTTGTCAGGGCTTTACGCGCATCTTCAGCCAGACTGATGCCCGTGAGCTTCATCTTCCTACAATGTTTTTTCAGCAACGATTTCGCTAGCGGCATAATGTCCAGTGGGCGCTCACGCAGCGGCTGCCAGCGCATGGGGAACACCGTCAAGCGGTAATACAGATCTTCCCGGAACTTACCTTCACGTACGTAATCGGCAAGATCACGGTTCGTTGTAGCCAACACCCTGACATCAAGTGCAATGGTCTTACGGCCACCCACTCGCTCCACCTCACGCTCCTGCAAAACCCGAAGCAACTTAGACTGCAGCCCGAGATCCATTTCTGAAATCTCATCCAGTAAGATAGTACCGCCATTAGCCTGCTCGAACTTACCCGGTGACGTGGCAACCGCTCCGGTAAATGCCCCCTTCTCATGACCAAACAAGATGGCTTCCAACATATTTTCCGGAATGGCCGCGCAGTTGATGGCCACGAACGGTTTATCAGCCCTGGGAGACTGCTCATGGATAAAGCGTGCCAAAACCTCTTTACCAGTCCCACTCTCCCCGGAAATCATTACGGTAGAGTCGCTGGCGGCTACTTTTGTAGCCAACTGGAACATACGTTTACTGATGGGATCTTCCGCTACAGGCTGATCTGCTGAGCCCTGACGCGCCCCACCAACCACTTTACTGACAGCTTCCACCAGAACCTGGGGCTCAAACGGCTTAACCAGATAATCAATGGCGCCAGACTGCATGGCAGAGACAGCATGACTGATCTGCCCATAGGCGGTGATCAGCATCATTGGAAGGCCCGGATAAATCCGCTGCACTTCGCTCAGCAACTCATGGCCAGAAAGGCCCGGCATATTGACATCACTGATCACCATATCGACAGGGTTTCGCGCCAGACTGGCCAAGGCTTCATCGGCATTTGCCGCTTCACAAACCCGAAACCTTGCCAGCTCAAGCGTTGTGACCAAAGCTTCCCTCAGGTCCTGGTCATCTTCTACTATCAGAATCTGGGCCTTAGCCATGGTTTATACCTCCACCTGTTTTTCTGACTGGCAGGCAAGAGTGGGCAACCGCATCACGGCCTCGGCACCACACTGCCCGGCAGACTGAATCGAAAACTCGCCCCGATGAGCCTTCACCACCGCTTGAACCACAGCCAAACCCAAGCCGGTTCCATGCGATTTGGTGGTGTAGAACGCCTCCATAATTTTGCCCGCCTGGCCCGACTCGAAACCAGGACCATTATCCAGAACGCGAATTTCGAGCCCACTTCTGGAAGCGACTATGTTCAAGCTAACCTCCGTGGCGCCAGCCTCCAAACTGTTATTCACCAGGTTTGTGCAGGCACCAACCAACGCGTCGCGGTTACACATCAGACCACAAGGTTCGGCGACCGAGTTGTTCACAGAAACAGCTGTGCCCGGAGCCAGCTTCAAATCATCAACAGCAGATTCGAGAGCAACAACCAACTTATCTACAGACAACTCCTCCGCCAGCCGGGTTTCGCCCCGGGCAAAAATCAGCATATCCCGAACCTGCTGCTCAAGGTGACTCAAACGGGACATCAGGCGCGATGCACAACGCTGACGCAACTCTTCATCAAGGTCAGACTGGCTAAGATGGCCGCCATACAAAATGGCTGCGGAAAGTGGTGTGCGAATTTGGTGAGCCAGTGATGCAACCATCTTACCCATCGCAGAAAGGCGCTGAGCATGCGCAAGCTGTGACTGCAATTGGCGCGTCTCGGTAAGATCGGTCAGCAGAATAAGTTGGCCTGGCTGATTTTCCATGGTCCTTATTTCAATGCTGACCCGACGACCATCTTTCAGAGAAACTTCGTGGCCATCATCACTACGAGGTGAGAAGCAGCGTTTGATCACATCAATCCAGCGTTCACCTTCCAGCGGCTCGCCCAATAGCGCAAGTGCTGCCGGATTGCACTGACTTACAACGCCACGCTCGTCCAGAACCACAACACCCGCAGGCAAGGCCTTCAAGAGCGTGGACAAACGGTCTGCCAGCTGTTCTTTTTCTTCCAGCTCTTGCTGCCGCTGACGAGATTCATGGGAAAGCTCGCCAGACAACTGATTCACTCTGGACTCAAGCGTTCGATAAGAGTCGGTAATCTGGCGCGACATCCGGTTGAACAGCTCCAGCGCCGAGTCGACAGCTTCATCGTCTTGCTGTGGAAACAGCGCCGTTACCTTGTCATTAGCATCAGCGGCAGCATTAACGCCTATGGCAGCATGGTTGGCATGCTGCTGCTCCAGAACAAATTGTACCTGACTCATAACCTTCCCCCTGAGACCGGTTCACATGAACCAGACCACTCGGATGTTTCGTTTGGAATCAGTTAAGCCAAGACTATGCCAGGTTTGATTTTTCGTTATATTTCAACAAGGAAGGGAAAACAAAAAAGAGAATATGACGACTTTCCGTCAGATATTCATGAGTGCGGCGCCAACAGGTTACAATCCTTTGACGCCGCTTTAAGGAAGGAATCAAGTTTCTTCTGCGCCGTCCCGAAGACCGTATTTGCGAACTTTTTCCACCAGGGTAGTCCGGCGAATACGAAGTTTCTCAGCAGCTCTGGCCACCACCCCGGAAGCCTCATCCAAAGCCTGCTGGATAAGCTGACGCTCCAGATTAGACAAGTAATCCTTAAGATCAATCCCATTAACCGGAAGCAAGGCTGGGGAGTCCAGACCGACCAATCCCGGGATGGCCGAAGGCATACCTGTATCTTCAACCGGCCGGTTTTCATCATAATCATCCACGTATCGGAACTTCTTCGGAAGCTCCTGCACACCAATCACTCCATAAGGGTGCATAATGGCCAGCCGCTCTACCAGGTTCGCCAACTCCCTGACGTTGCCAGGCCAGTCGTGTCGGCACAAGCTCATGATTGCGGCCGAATTCATTCTCAGAGAGCCACGTTTCTCCTTTTCCATTCTGGAGATCAACTCATTAATGAGCAGCGGAAGATCTTCCACCCGCTCACGCAACGCAGGCATTTCAATGGGGAATACGTTCAGGCGATAGTAAAGGTCTTCCCGAAAATCTCCGGCTTCTATCATGCTTTCAAGATTTTTGTGCGTGGCCGCAATGATACGGACATCCGCGGATTGAGTGCGATTGCTACCTACACGTTCAAATGTTCGCTCTTGCAGAACTCTCAGGATCTTAACCTGCATATTCAGCGGCATGTCACCAATTTCATCCAGAAACAGCGTGCCACCTTCAGCCAATTCGAAACGGCCGACCCTTGCTGTAATCGCTCCGGTAAACGCGCCTTTTTCGTGACCAAACAGTTCACTTTCCAAAAGTTCCGCAGGGATCGCGCCACAGTTCACCGGAACAAATGGTTTATCCCGACGAGTCGAGTGATAGTGCAGGTTGCGGGCGACAACTTCTTTACCTGTACCAGATTCACCCGTGATGAGAACACTGACATCTTTATCTGCAACCTGCTCCATCAATTGACGAACCTGCTGCACTCTCCGACTGGTCCCTACCAGGCTGCGGAAGAGCTGAACCCCCCGTTGCTGGCCTCTTTCCTGGGTACGACTGAATTGGTCACGGTAAATTTGGGCGCGATACAGCGAATCGACAAATTTCGTATAGTTAAGAGGCCACTCCATGCGAGCGATGATCCGGGAGGCATGGCTGTCAGCAAGACTCGAGGTGTCCATGTCGCCCACCAACAGGATGGGCAATCCAGGAGCCGAATCACAAACAGCGGTGATGGCGGCCTTTGCTCCAGGATCTTCACCGTGCACAAACACGACCGACGCACTGTCTATTTCGTCTGCATCGCCACGTTCCAAAAGCGCCAGCGCTTCGTCACCCGCCAACACCTGATCTTCACCGACAAACTCCAGAATAGTAACCAAATCACGGCGCCGTGTTTCATCTTCACTAAGCACCAGCACTTTGTTATTTTTCGACATGCACAGAAATCTCTGTCGGGGATTTGAGCGGTATTTAAGACTGTCCGGGGCCGGTAGTCAATTTTATGACGCCATTTTCAAGAGATAGATATACCATCATGACGTTATTTCGATCGATTAGAGGAAATGTTTGCGTAAGCCTGGGCCGCATTGCGGTTCTTATTGACACCTTGCAATGACTCCCTGGCCTCCTCTCTCGCTCGCGTAGCACCCTGCTCTGCAGCCAGCACAAATTGATTCAGGGACTCAAGGCGTTGCTTCACCAGGTTCGGCGACACATCTCCACGCTCCATCGCATCCATCAAGGGGCTCACCGTCTGCTTTACTTTCTGACTCAGCTCCGCAAGAGCATCCCAGTCTTTAGAGTTCAACGCCTCTTGCAACTGAACATGCAGCTGATCAACGTTTGCCAAAAGGAAATCGGGGTTAACCATCCAGCTGTCTCCTGTAACGTGTATAAAAACTGCGGCCTGGCAACCCCTTTAACGGAGCCGCTGCACGAGTATGCAGCGGCTTGATGGAAATTACCGACGAGCAGCCCGGCGGGCTGCAGATGCAGTAAACTCGTTGCCACGGTAGCCGGGTGCAAAATCATAAGCCGGATAGCCATCATCCAGACCATCAATGTAATAACGTTGAGCCTTTAGATCGTACGTCATTTCCATGGTAGTCCAGAACACTGGCACACTGTAGTAGCTTATATTGTGGGCTTCGGAAACCCGCCAAAGCTCACCCGCTTCATCGTATTCCTCAGATACAACCACCTGCCAACTGTCTTCGTCGATATAGAAAACCCGACGATCATAAATATGGCTGATCCCCGTGCGACGTTTAGCTTCTACCACCCATACACGGTGCAGCTCATAACGTGTCAGTTCTTGGTTGATGTGGTTCGCACGAATGACATCTCCCGGCCGCACATCGCTATCATGTAGCAGGTAAGCATTGTATGGAACCAAAACTTCACGCTTCCCTTTAAGCTCCCAGTCGTACTGATTCGGCGCACCGTTATACATATCCTTCTGGTCAACAGAACGTAAAGAGGACGAGTTCGGAAGATCCGTCTCATAGGCTAGGTTAGGTGAACGACGCAAGCGACGTGAACCCGCATCGTAACGCCAGGCCATACGAGGTGACCGAATCTGATCCAGCGTTTCATGGACCAGTGTAATGGTGCCGGCCAGCGTACTCGGCTCCAATGTATCGGTCTTCAGGTAAAAAATCTTGTTATCAATTTCTTCAAGATCGGCATCTGGCCGGCTGTATGAAAAGAAATAGTCATACTGATTAACAACCGAGTTGAAACTGCCATCCCGTTGTGGCGTTGCAGATCCACTGCGGAAAGACACTTCTTCACCCCGGTAACGAAGAATATGGTTCCAGATAGCTTCAAGACCATTTTTCGGGATGGGGAAAGGGCTGGTCGTAATGGTGTTACGCACGCCATTTCCGTTATCCAGCAGCTCTGCTGTCAGGGCATTATCGTAAAATTTTTCGTATATAGCTTCTGGGAAGGCCGCTGTCCGGCGGGTTTGATAGACCGGCATGAAAAACTCAGGGCCATACTGTTTGAGCATTTTGATATGGCCATCGGTCAACTTGTCGCGGTACAGCTCCAGGTTATCCTGGGTGACGATAAACAGTGCTTTATCGTCCGGAAACGGATCAATTTCAATGGTCCCTTCACGCCAGTTTTCTGGTGGCGTTGACAGACCTCCCTGCCATTCCGGAATGGTACCCGCTGCATTCCCCGCTCTCTCGGCACCTACAGGCGTCAAGTCGGCCTTCAACCGGGCCGCTTCAGCGGGAGTAACATTAGCCCATACCGAACCAGAAACGCCCAGAGCCACGGCTATCACGGCCGTAAATAAACGGTTTCGCATCCCTTTAACCTCCAACAAGTGTCGCATAGGTGCTTGAAAAGCACCTAAAGTATGACATTTTGGCTAAATTCAAACGACCGTTTCAAGTGAATGTTTGTAGTTTCTTGTGACCGAGATTCCAGTTAAAGCAGGAAGAAACGCAGAACTAAAAATGATAGAGTGTTCCGCTTAATTTTTTCTAGGCTCTATTCCTGTGCAGGTGGATAATGGCGTCACAATGGTACTCTCTGGCTTCACAGAAGCTATATCTGGCTCAAATACTGTTGGCTCAGCTCGGCCAGGCCAATCAGATAGCCAAAGCTGGCCAGAGCGTGGCACTGAGAGAAGCATTGACCCAGGGAATCGCGGAACTATTACTACGAGCCAGGGCTACACTGCTGACCATGATCGCCCGTTATCATCAGCAAAAACACGCAGAACCCCGCTCCTTAGAAGAACTTAAAGCTCTGCTTCCCTACGATACTCAGGAAATTGACAACCTTGAAGCTCTCGCTGCAGACATGAATAGCTGGTGGTATCACCTGGAACAGCTTGAAAAAGCAATGAAGCAACCGCCCGTGCCAAAAAAGACAGTTTCAGCGGAAAACATTATCGCTGTTTCGTCAGAGCAAGTGACAGACCGGTCACCAGAAAGCCTTGAAAAAACTCTGACAGCCATGATCGAGTTTACCCGTGCACTGGAAGAGCGGCAGAGCGAGTGGTAACAGCCACAACGCCCCGTTAACTGAAACAAGCCCACGAACAAACCGCACCAAGATAAAGGCCCAAAGAATGTCACCATCGTTTTTCGAGATTGTTCAGCTTTCTAATGGCGACTATGCGTTGCGTCGCATAGATGATGATACTGCACCCCTGGTTCGCATTTCATTCTCGCAGGAGGCCAGGGAAATGATGGCAGGCAGAGACATGAATATAGCCAAGGCTATGATTGCTGCAGGAATAGAGGCCGTAGGCACCGTTGCCCATGATATCGACTGGGATGACGAGGAAGGCGAGATGGGCAATTCCCAGCCCCGCCATACTCTGCACTAACCACGTTCACCTCTGGCGCAGAACAACTCCGTGACTATTGCCCTGGGCAGATGCTTTTTGAAGAGACTCAAAAGCGGAGCGCGCCAGCTTGTTTGTCCACAGCACAACAGCATGGCAAGTTCCAGCGCCGAGTGCCAATTCAGCAAGCTGCTGTGCAGGGATATCCGGGGTTGAGCGCAGCACCAGAATCTCACCGGTAACGATACCGTGCATTTTCTGCCACTTACAGACCAGCGAATGGGGCGGGTCTATCCAAGCCAGCCAGCGCTTTTCCTGGTTGAGCTGGGTCAGCATCGGCAGTAGCATCTGAAAATTCTCTACCTGCCCTTCCGGCAAAATGATCTCGGTGACATTACCCCGAAAATCAACCGGCTTTGGCGATGAACAACGGTGTTCTGCCAGCCTGTGGTCATATGAGGCAGCATGTGCCGAGGCAACCGCCGCCGGTTGAAACGCCATATTATGATTGAAGCTCAACTGTTCCATCACTCACCTACCTGCAATTAACGCTAAACTGACTTTCGGGTACTCAATGCAGCTCGGAACGCCGGATAACACCGACACCCAGCCCCTCAATAAAGAGTTCCTGTTCAGAAAGGTCCACTTCAATCGGACGAAACTCTTCATTCTCTGCCAGTAACCAAACCTTTCGCCCCTCTTTACGGAACCGCTTTACCGTAACTTCATCACCAACGCGAGCCACGACAACCTGGCCATTGTGAACGTCCTGAGTCCTGTGAACCGCAAGTAAGTCACCATCCAGAATACCTATATCTTTCATACTCATACCACGCACCCGCAACAGGTAGTCTGCTTTGGGTGAAAAGAAATCAGGCTGCAATGCACAATGGTCTTCAATATGCTCCTGAGCCAGAATTGGGCTGCCAGCGGCTACCTGCCCAATAACCGGTAGCCCCAGGTCCGGCTCAGCTTCAGGCAAACGTATACCGCGACTTGCACCAGGCACCATCTCGATTGCACCTTTTCTCGCCAGTGCTCTCAAGTGCTCTTCTGCAGCATTCGCGGAACGAAAACCCAGCTCTGCCGCTATTTCTGCTCTGGTTGGCGGGTACCCTGTTTCGTCGAGGTAACGCCGGATAATATCCAGTACCTGGGACTGTCTGGCGGTCAGTTTCATGAAGGGCGCTCCGGATAATTATGACTGGTTGTTTATACAGTGATTTGACTATATACAGTGTTTTATCCAGTGTAAACCCTGTAATCTGTTATTTATCTCCGGTAATAAGGAAGAAAACGCTCCGGGAGCCGGTGCACCATGAGGTTATGAAGCAACCCGCCTGGGTCATCAGCGTATATGAGAAGGGTAAAATGCCTCCGAACGACGGTATAAAAGATCGCGCCAGGAGGCTGGTAAGAGGCAGGAAAACTGCGGGCTCAGAAATCCCGGGTGTAGAATATGTCCAGTGAAGCGGCCAGCCCACTGGCAGCTTCCAAATAGAAGTATCGGCCCAGATCATAACGCAAAGCGACTGTGGTGATGGGTTCAAAGATCCCCACACCATAACGCAGGCTTAGCTCATCTGTAATATAGCCACTGGCAACGACAGACGCCTGATCTCCCGAACCTTCAGCCTCAAGAATCAGGTTTTTAATGCCCAGTTCATCACCAACACTCTGAGTAAATTCGCTGGTTTGTGTAAGGCCAAGTGAAATGGCAGCCGCACTCATTTGCCCCTCATCACCACGACTCTGCGGTGGCCGACCCAGAATTACATAAGACAACGCATCGCTCTGGGGCATTGAGGGCTCAGAAAACACTTCGGTTTCCGGGGCGCTGATTGGCCCACTCAGCCGGATCCCCGCTACGACCGCATCCACCTCACGAATGGCTTCGATATCAAGGTAGGGTTCAGTGAGCGCTCCCACAAACACCACCCTTGCTCTGCGCAAGTCGAGATCCTGACCGTAAGCTTCGTACCGGCCATTAATCAACCGTAAAGCACCACGGGTATCCATGTCATTGCCAATCCGAAGCGTTCCCTGAAGCTCCCCCGTCAGCCCAAAAGCGTCCAGGGTAACCTCGTCGGCACCCACCACCACCACAATGTCCATCAGAATCGTTCGAATCGCTGGCTCTTCACGCTCCATACCCACAATCACTTCATCCTCGGATACAGACACCGCGGATTCAGGAAGCGCTTTAACCTCGATCCGCCCTCTGGGCACCCCAACGCGGCCAGACACCGATAACTCGCCACTACGCAATCGGATATCCAGATCCGGATCCACTTCCACTGCAGCATAGGGCTCAAAATTTACCGGTATCCGGTCACCTTTAATGTTCAGAATCAAATCCGGCTCTTGTTGCCAGTCCAGGGTCCCCAACAGCTGCCCTTTGCTGCGATCATTACTCTGCCAGCGCCCACTAATGTCTGCTGAGTAGCCAAGGAATTTTAGGGCCAGCACCGTCTCATGCATGGGCAACGGCAATTTGGGATCATAAAAACGCCCTCCGGTCAGTGCCAATTCTCCCGTTACTCGCGGCTTTAACAAAGGGCCCACCAGTTTTCCTTCACCATTAACCTGACCTGAAACTTCCTCCAGCCCCAGAAATGCCGAAGCAAACGCAAGATCCAGACCTTTCAGACTGAACGCTCCATCCACCGTGTGTTCAGCCGATAATGGGTCGATCGCCAACTCAGTCGCGAACTCCCCTAACTCCGGCCCCTTCAGAACCATAGACAATTCAGCTAACGCAGGCTTCAGCAGCGCATCCACAGTGAAAGTTTGATGGCTCAGTATTTCCCAGTCATCGAGTACTAAAAATTTGAAAGCCCCCTCCCCTGCATCCATGCTGATCCGGCCATCAGGGCCGGCGTCAGTGAACGACACTTCGATATCGCCATCAAGCAAGGCAGTCCAACGGAAGGTTTCGGGGAACAGAGGCTCCAGTGCGAGCGTGGGGAACCGGGCAATCTGGTAGGCTATTCTCGTGTCAGGCCAAAGCTGCTGATCCTCAGCACAAACAGAGCTATCCTCCCAGCGCCAGCAGTGGGCCCCGACAGCAACGTGCCCTTCAGCGCTATAAGTCAGCTTTGTCTGCTGATCTATTACCCAGAGTTGCCCAGGGCCAGGGACATCAATTTCGCCGCGGGTCAGAGCCCCACCCCAACTGAGCAAGTCGTCTCCCAGGCTGCCGACGACCTCCAACAGCATTGATACTTCCGGATGGGTTGCCGCCAGTGAAAGTGTATGACTTTGTCGTGTTCCCTTGGCGGAAAATGTCACTGCGTCAAGTGTCTGCTCCGAAGCTGTAATATTTCTGGCCACCAGACTGGCATTCAATACCTCTCCGGCCGCTAGGGCAGCTTCAACATCGAGACTTTCAACCTGAATCAGCTCTTGCCACGCCAGTTTCCGGCCACTCACAAAGAGTTTTGCTTCAGGGTCCATCGCACTCCCTGCAGCCGTTAACCTGGCGGTTAAAGCACCGCCAAGCCCGGGCAGAATCAGATCCGGGCGGGGCAACTGCATCACCAAGTCTGCCCCAATACCCGTGCCTAAATAGCCACTCCCAGTTACCCGATTATCACCAACAGAAACCAGAAGATCTCTGAGCGTCCAATCCGCTCCGTCACTCACTAAATTGCCTTTGGCTTCGGCTATCTGCTGCTGCCATTTGCCCGCCAGATTCCAGTTGGCGGACATCAAGGGCAACCCACGACTCTGAAGCTGGCCCTGAGTATTAACCCGGCCGTTTAAACTGGATTCCAGCACCGGCAACCAATAGCCAGGATTAAACTTATCCAGCATCAGCTCTGCGTGCCAGGACAGAGGGCCGGAAAATCCCAGTTCAGCTTGCCCGCTCAGGGAACCTGCACCGGTTGTCATGTCCAACTGACCGATATTCAGAGATTCAAGATCACCACTCACACTCGCAATCAAATCTGCGATGCCACGGGGCCCATCAACCCTTGCTTCCAAGTCAGCCAGATAAGTGCCATCCCGATAACTTGCCTGGCCCTGCAGTTTTTCCAAAACAACAGGCGGAGCCTGCATGCCGGGCACCAACGCAAACCAAGGAAATAGATCAAGGTTAATATCGGCGTTGGCGCTGAGCCCATCTTCCCACGATACATAACCTGAAGCTTCGAAGGTTCCCGGTTCGTTGCGTTCATTCGCAGCCGGGCCGGAAAGCGAAAGATTCAGATTCGTTACAGCCGTAGTCGTAACCAGCCCTTCCAGAGTAATAAGGAGATCCCCGTTCGCCCCGGGCAGTACCGCATGGGAATTTGCCGAAAAACCGTCTGCCAACGAACCGTCCAGGCCCAGAACCAGATTATTCAACATAAGCGTTGGCGGCAGGCTATCGTGAGCCAGAAATGCAGGCGACTCAATAGCAAGCCTTGCCGGAAGACCGGCTTCAAGAGGCTCGACAGCCCCCTTCAGGTTAGCCCCCAGGTACCCTTCGCTCTGCCCGGCGACCCTCAATTCTCTAACGCTGCCGGCAAGGTTTAAATCCAGCAACCAGGAGTCGCCTGCAGGTGGGGGAAGCTCGACCCTCACATTTAAATCAAGGGGCCAGTCTCTGCGCATTTCAGCCCAGCCACTGGCGCTCACCCGAAGATCCCCCAGAACATAAGACGCATGGTCAATATTCAGGCTGGCGCCAGAGGCACTCGACATTAGCTCAACGCGATCCCATATTGTGCGGCCATTAATCGTCAGTGTGCCCAAACCAACATTATTAACATTCAAGGTCAGCGGTAAATTGATATCGGGAAGGTTGATAGTGCCGCGCTCCTGGCCTTCTTCACCAGAAGGTTGAACCGCTACGTCGATGCGAGTTGCCTTGAGGGTATCGAGACAAACCCTTAGCTCAAACAGGCAAGTCGGGGACCAGTCCACCTCTGGTGCCTGAACCAGAACACCTACGCCATAGCCCTGCCATTCCAGGCGATCCGCCTGCCATCGGCCCAACAAGGACCCACTCCCGGCTTCAGCCTGAAAGCCCGGAATTTTTTCCAGTGCCCAGGCTGTCCCCTTGTCAGTATTCAAGGCGAGAAGCACCAAACTAAAGAGCACTAAAGGCAACAAAACGGTCAGCGCAAAAACGACGAATAACCAAAACCAACAAGACCGCCTCAGTGCTCCCCTGACGACTTCTGGCTGGTCAGGATTATCTGGCTTAACAGACTGCTGTGTCACAATTCAGGTCCCATAGAAAAGTGGACTCGCCAATCTCCGCCAAAAGATTCATTCAGGCCCTGGGCAAGGTCGAGCCTTAGCGGCCCAACAGGACTCACCCAGCGAATGCCCATTCCAACACCCGTGGCCAAGGGGTCAAAAATATCATCCACGGCATTACCTTCATCTATAAACGCTGCAACCCGCCAGTTTTTTGCAAACTCATACTGATATTCAGCACTGCCAACCACAAGATAGCGCCCACCGACTGCTGCGCCATCCTCATCCGTAGGAGACAGTGTTTCGTAGGCATAGCCGCGCACCGATTGATCGCCACCCGCAAAGAATCGCAACGAAGGAGGTACGTCTGAAAACTGATTGGTAGCAACGCCACCCACATTGAACCTGGCTAAAAAACGATGATTGTCAGCCAGGGTATAGAGGCCACGAGCCAGAAAATTAACATGCAAAATATCGGCATCTGACAGAGCCGCCCTGTGGGCACCAGTGACATCAACTTGTAAGCGAAAACCTTTTGAGGGATCTAAGGGGGAATTAGACTCAAGCCTGGAGTATCCGATACTCGGCAACATAAGGCTGGAGGTATTCTCGTCATCCTCACCGATGGTGTAGCGCTCCCCTTCCCAGCGAATCGCCAAAACCTGCATCCAACCGTTATCTAGCTGATGACGCCACTGCTGCCCCAACGTCAGCAGTTCCGACTCAACATCTTCAACCTGCTCTCGCTGATAACCCGTACTCAGACGAATAGAGTCAGTCATTGGAGGGTCGAGAGGCAGCTCATACCAACCTGAAATATTCTGACGCAGCTCCGATAACTCTGTGTCCAAGCCACGACGATGCCCCATGGAATTCGTATAATGCTCCCGCCAATTCCCGCGAAAACGGGGCCCCACATCCGTTGAAAACCCCACACCGGCAGCTAAAGACCGGCGTTCTCTGGGGGTCAGGCCAATGGTTACCGGTATCACCCCGTCTTCCGCACTGTTTGGCGAAGCATCAAGATCAACTCCGGAAAAATAACCGCTGTTAGACAGATCACGGCTGAGTTTAGCCACCTCACCTGCATGAAACGGATCACCTGGCTCAAATGTTACAAATTGATCCAGCAAACTCTGATCGAATCCATGTCCCTCGAGAAACGTAACGGGGCCCAAGCGATACCGGCTTCCGGAACGAAAACGCAAATCTATATCGGCGACCTTTTTCAACGGATCAACCTTCAGCTCGCGAGCTTCAAACTCTCCATCGAAGTATCCCAATCGGCCGGCGCTGTTTTGGAGGCTCTGACGCAAGTTGTCATACTCGCCATGATTAAGCACATCGCCCACCCTGGGCTGCTCAGGCAACCGGCCCAAGAGTTCCGTGTCTTCTTTTCCCGGCCCACTAATAACAACTTTCCGTTGCCTCACTCTGACGGGCTCTCCGGGAACCACCGTCAACAGCAACTCGGCAAGCCCTTCTTCACCTTCATTCACCTCCCAGCTAATTTTCGGGCTGTAATACCCCAAAGCACGGAGAGCTTCCTTAACCTGCTCAATCGCTGTTGGCGCGTAACGCCTCAAGCCATCGCCAGTTCTGCCTTCGACTTCTCCGACAAATATGCGGGCATTATCCTCCAACGCACCATAATCACCTTCCACCTGCACTTGAACCTGGCTCCCCATAGCCAGACAGGAATAGCCCAGCACCACCAGCCCGAAGGCCATGAACACGATTTGTTTTCGAAAGAAGGGTGGCATCATACAGTGTACCGGCATCCCAACCAGGTTGATTCATAAGTCCCTGCTATAGAAACGTGAGTTTACCGGTCCCCTGTCAGCCGTGCTACGCCTGATATAACAAATGCACAGCAAGGGTGTCCCAGATACTGAGCGGGTACGCAGCGGCTCCAAATCCGGGATTTTTAAAAACGGCAGGTAAGCTGGGCTCTGGCTTTCCCTCTGCCAAGTCGTTGTGCGGGGCTAAATAGGCTACCCTGTCAGAGACTTATGATTAGTCCCTGCTTCATTTACAGGTAGCCAGAATGCTCAGGATCAATCGCGAAAACCTGAAAGCCAGCCATCAGATGACCTGGTTCCTTATCGATTTTTTGATGTTAGGCCTATTGATCATCAACCTCACATTCATTATCTGGGACTCCATCTACAGCTTCATTGCTGTGCAAAACCTCCTAAAAGAGTATTTGCCGACAGCACAGGCTGTGTATCACCCCATCCATGAACGTTTCATCTTCTACGATCTGGCTTTTGTGTGGATATTTCTGACGGAATTCGTTATTCGGTGGGGTTATTCCATCAAGGCAAAAATATACGACCGTTGGTATTTCTACCCGTTTATACACTGGTACGACCTGATTGGTTGTATTCCTGTCGGCAGCTTACGGTTTCTGAGGGTCCTACGGATTTTTTCGATCATTTACCGGCTCCACCAATATAAAATTATCGATTTCACCAGCACCCGGTTATACACCTTCGTTGCGTTCTACTACGACGCATTTATGGAGGAGTTGTCGGATCGTATTGTTATCAAGGTACTCAGCGGCATTCAACGTGAAGTACAGTCGGGATCGCCACTGTTCGATAGAATTCAGCACGACATTTTGTACCCCAGGCGAGAAATGCTCTCAAACTGGCTATCAGCCCGGGTCGCAGAAGCCGCACAGCAAGGGTACATACCAAATCGAGGCGCGTTACGCGCCTACCTTGAGCACCGGGTCGACAATGCTCTGAAACAAAACCTGGAGCTCTCGCGTCTTAAATACTTACCCGTGGTCGGCCCCACGATCCAGGACACCCTGGAAAATGCCGTGGGCGATATTGTCGCCAATGTGATTCACCAGATTCTGGACGATCTTGCTTCGTCCACTAATCATGCATTTATCGAAGACATCGTTAACGTATTTTTACCCGAGCCCAAAGCAAATGCAGACCAAGACGACAACAAGGAAGCACTGATTGCCTTGATTTCTGAGATCATCGAAGCAATCAAAACCCAGGTTCACGTAAAGCATTGGCGCAACAACCTTCCCTAGAATCGCCCTCACAAATTCAGAGGTCCGCCCTAAATTCCTTACAACAGTAAAAGTTAGTGTCCAAATTATGCCATAATAAGTGGAATCATTTAAAAATGATAAAACGAGGCAAACGATGAAGTTATTAAAAACGAATTGGATTAAAACGCTGGCATTAAGCGCGCTGGTTGCAGCCAGCTCCGTTCAAGCCGGCACGCTTGAAGAACGCATTGCAGATGGTGAAACTATCCGCTTAGGCTTTGCCGCTGCGCCCCCATGGGCTTATGCAGGTAACGACGGCTCCCCAAAGGGCTTTGTAAATGGCATAGCTGTAGACGTGCTCAAGCGCATGGGTCACACCAACATCGAACCCGTACTGACTGACTGGTCCAGCCTGATCCCCAGCCTGAAAGCCGGCCGGGTAGATATGGTTACCGGCGGGATGTACATCGTTAAAGCTCGTTGCGAAAACATGGACTTCTCAGATCCAATTGGTGCCTTCGGTGATACGTTTGTGGTACCCAAGGGCAATCCAAAAAACATTGAGACCTATCAGGACCTGATTGACCAGAACCTGACCATGGTTGCACCCTCAGGCTACAACACTCTGAAAGATGCCAAAGACGCAGGTGTTCCAGCGAGCAACATCACCGAAGTCCCTGGCACAACCGAAGCACTCGCAGCCTTGCGCACAGGCCGCGTTGACGCACTTGCCACCAACGTACTTGAAGCCAAGCACGCAGCAGACATAGACGAGAACTTAGACATGTCTGACCCAGCAAACTTTGTAGGTCGTGACAAGCAGGTTGTGGGAATTGGCTTTCGCCCAGAAGACAAAGAGTTCCGCCTTGCCTTCAATAAAGCCCTGAAAGAATACATAGGCTCTGAAGAAATGATGGCAACCGTCACACCTGACGATTACATCGAAGCATTCTTGCCTGGCGACCTGACCATGGAAGATGCCTGCAAAGCAAACTGATCCACTTGGATCAGTTTGCTTCCAGGACCGCACTCAGAAACTGCTGGGTGCGTTCTTTCTGGGGATTGTCCAGAAGCATTTCCGGCGATCCCTGCTCTTCAATCTGACCGCTATAGAAAAAGCAAATCCGATCTGAAATCTCCCGTGCAAAACCAATCTGGTGCGTCACCATCAACATCGTCAGGTTGTGCTGATCAACCAGTCCACGAATAACGCTCGTCACCTCACTGATCACCTCTGGGTCCAGCGCTGAAGTTACTTCATCAAACAGCATCACCTTCGGTCGCATGGCCAAAGCACGCGCGATAGCAACACGCTGCTGCTGCCCACCTGAAAGCCTCGAAGGATGTTGGTCGCGCTTGTCCGCCATACCTACCAGGTCAAGGAGTTCCAGTGCACGCTCCTCAGCCTCTTTCCTTGAAAGCCCGAGCACTTGCATCGGCCCTTCAATACAGTTACCAAGAGCCGTCATATGTGGAAACAGATTGAAGTGCTGAAAGCACATACCAATCTTCGAACGAATTTTACGCAAATGAGCCGCGTTTGCGCGCACCAGGCGACCGTTCTTTTCCATGTGGGTCAGAGGTTCGCCATCAACATAGATGACACCACTATCGATGGTCTCCAACGTCATCAACATACGCAATACAGTTGTTTTACCTGAACCTGACGGACCAATGATGGTGACCATTTCTCCTTCAGTCACATCAAGATTCAAACCATCCAGCACCGTCAAGTTGCCGTATTTTTTTGTCACATTCTGAAACCGAACCATGGGTACATTGTCGCCCTCAAGTTTCAGCGGATATTGGCTCATGTCGTGTGTCATCTGGTCAGTCCCATATTGCGGCGTAATGCTGTCTCGAATCGGCGGAGGAGCCAGGCTGTAGGTAGTGAAATCGCCAGAAAGATCAGACCGACGATAGTGTAAGGTTCAAGATAACGGAAGTTTTCAGCGCCAATAGAGTTGGCAGCATGCATCAATTCCGCCACACCAATAACAGACAGCATCGGCGTATCTTTAAAAATACCCACCAGGTAGTTACCCATCCCGGCCAACGCAGGCGGAAGAGCCTGTGGAATAATGATGCGGCGATAGGTTTTGGCCGTAGACAGATTGATGGCCCGAGCTGCCTCCCACTGCCCCTTAGGAACACTTTCAATGCCGCCTCGATACACTTCCGACAGGTAGGCAGCGTAATGCAAACCAATAGCGATCAATCCGGCGCTCCAGGGTGACAGACGCAAGCCAAACTGAGGGCCCACATAATAGATAAAAAAGATTTGCAACAGCAGCGGCGTTGAGCGAATAAATTCCACCAACTCACGAACCACGAACGTCAGGAGGCGCGACGGTGTGCGCTGAGCAAGCGCAAACACCAGCCCAAGAACCACAGCCACAACATAACCACCACCAGCGGCCAGCATGGTATTGCCTGCTGCTGCAAGCAAGCGGGGCAGGATTTCCCAGGTAAAGTCCAGTTTCCAGTCAAGCATGATTTAAGCCCGTCCGATTTTGCGCGCCATAACCCGTTCGAGCCAACGCATGATGGGCGTGACCATAAATCGAGCAAAGATATAGTAAATGATAAGTGCAGTGCCAAAGGCCTGTGCTGACAGGTAGGTGTTGTTGTTAATCTGGCGCGTTTCAAACATAAGATCAGCAACAGAGATCAGAGCGACCAGCGCCGTTCCTTTCAAAATCTCAATCATCAGATTGCCCCATGGCGGCAAAATAGCAACCAAAGCCTGAGGCAGGATGACCCGCCTCATACGTTGCGCGGTCGACATGTTGAGTGCCAATGCCGCTTCCCACTGACCTCTCGGAACGGACTGGATAGCTCCACGCACCAACTCGGCACCATAAGCGCCATAGCACAGCCCCACAGTAAGAAAACCAACCGTAAACTTATCCATGGTGATGCCGAACAACGGAAGCACAAAGTAAAACCAATAAAGCTGCACCAGAAGGGACGTGCCACGAAAGATCTCGATATAAACAACCGCTATACCACGCACAGCTTTGAAGCGGGCCATCTTCATCAAACCCGAGACGAGTGCCGCAATGACCGCCACCACAACGGCCAACCCGAACTGCCCTAAGGTAATCAGCGTACCGTCTAAAAATCGGCCGCTATAGGTTTCAAGAAATTCAAGATAGGGCATCGTTATATTTGGCCTTTGGGCTCATCGCCTGCTGGTTAAACTGAATGCGGCTAGTAAATAGTATTCAGGAGAGTTCTACTTGATAGCAGAACTACTTCTGTAGTCCTGTAAACTTTAGCCTTGAATAAACAGCTAGCTATTATTACACAAATTCAGCCAAAATTGCCCATGAACGATCAGGTCACCACCCAAAACCGGCCATTATTGGCACTATAAACCTCCCTCATATCATTCGACCTGTAAACTTCATCAAACCACAACCCCCGACAGCATGGCGCTAACACCGCATAGAAATATAGCTTCTGGATAGAGTTAGCGGCCAGCAACCACGTCAGACTCTAACGAATCTCTGCGCGAACCGCTTTCCGACACCACAGCCTGAATTACACCCGAAACGATAATTAACGCACTTCCGGTCATTTGCATAGTGCTCAGGCTTTGATCAAAGAGAACCCAGGCCAGCGCAACAACGGTGATAGGTTCCAGATAGGCCAATGTCCCAAACGTTGCCGCGGGAAGTGCCCTGAGCGCTACAACCGCCAGCATAATTGCAAGAAATCCGGGAACGATACCCGCTGCAGTCAACCAGCCCCACTGGGCCCCATTGATGCTGTCTCCTTGTAAAACCATCAAAGGCAGCATGCAAAGCGCGCCAGCCAGCATTTGGTATCCACTTCGAGTCAACACATGCACCCGTTCATGAATCAAGCGATTGATCAATATGAATGCGGCATAGCACAGCATGGCACAGAGCGCATAAAACAGACCAACAGCCTCTTCTGCTCTCCCAGAGAGGTTAAAGTTGAACTCCATCATCATGGCAAAGCCAAACAGGGCCAGCACGATCAAAGCCGCACTCAAACCCGAAAGCCGCTCCCCCATAAAAAAATGAGCCACAACAGAGGCCGTGACCGGGGCAAGATACATAAGCATGACTGCATTCGCCATGCTGGTGTAGGTCATGGCCATCACATAAAAAACAACAAAGCCGGCGAGAAACACTCCAGTCACCAGGACCTTGATACCGGGCCAGGTGCACACTTTCTCCTTTTGCCCTGTAAGCAACAGGAAAATGCCCATAAGAATCGCACCGATAAATAAACGGTAAAAAGTAACCGTTTCAGCACTCACTCCTGCATAGATAGAAATCGCACCGATTGTGCCCATGAAAATGGCAGAAAAAATTGCGGCCAGAATGTACGAACTCATCCGTTTCAGAACCCCCAATAGCAAAAAAGGCAGACCAGTATGTTACTGATCTGCCTTTCTTTTATATGGTAGCGGGGGCTGGATTCGAACCAACGACCTTCGGGTTATGAGCCCGACGAGCTACCAGACTGCTCCACCCCGCATCAAACTTTTCGTTGTACTTCAGGGAGAACCCTGATCAACGTGGCGCAAATAATACAGACTGCCCTTTAACACGTCAACCAATATCTTCAAACAAATCGGATGGGTAGGTCATGGCACCGTCCATACTAACCGAGCCCTGATAAACACCAACCGTATCGATCGCTTCCCGCACAGGCCGGAATGATCGACGATGCTCCGGGGTGGCACCCAAGCGCATCAGCGCTTCCTGATGAACCGGTGTGGGATACCCTTTATGTTTAGCAAAACCAAAGCCTGGATATTTCAGCTCCAGCGCTTCCATTTCTTTATCTCGAGTTACTTTTGCAATAATCGACGCCGCACTGATCGCCTCGACCCGGCTATCACCCTTCACTACCGCCTCCGAAGGCCAGGCCCACTCCGGGCAACGGTTACCATCCACCAGAACATACTCCGGCGCGACCACCAAGCCATCTACCGCCCGCTTCATTGCCAGCATTGTGGCCTGATAGATATTCAGGCGGTCAATTTCTTCGGGCTCACAGCGACCAAGGCTCCAGGCCAGCGCCTTTTCGATGATTTCATCGTACAACATCAATCGTTTCTTTTCGGTCAGCTTTTTCGAATCAGCCAAACCATCAATCGGGCGTTCAGGGTCAAGGATTACAGCAGCCGTCACAACAGCGCCTACCAGTGGCCCCCGGCCAACCTCATCAACACCCGCAAGCAAGCCCCCCTGATAGGAACACTCAAAAGGCGGCAGATCTCTGCTAGCCACGATGTTTTCGCTCCATCAGTTCAGATATCGCAGTTGCAGCGCGTTCATCAGCATTCTGTTTGAGTGCACAATGAAGCTCCATGAAGATTTCTTTCAGGCTCTCACGTCCCGTTTCATCTTCCAACCGCTCCAATACCGCAGCGCCAAGCGCTTCCGGAGTAGCATCATCTTGCAACAGTTCAGGCACCAGCTCTTTTTGGGCTAACAGGTTTGGCAAAGCCACCCAGGGCACTTTGACTAAACGCGACAGCACTTTAAAGCTCAGGTTACTCAACCGGTAACCCACCACCATGGGCTTTTTCAACAGCATGGCTTCCAGCGTCGCAGTGCCCGATGCAAGCATGACTACATCACTGGCGGCCATTACTTCACGGGAACGACCTCTAACCAGGGTTACAGGCAATTTAACCTCAAGGGATTCAACCAGCCCCTGTACCTGCTTCTCCCGGTCACGATTTACACAAGGAATCACCAGCTGAACATCAGGTCTGCGCTCTTGCAGCCAACGAGAGGCCTCAAGAAACAGGGTACCCAGGCGCTCAACTTCCCCTCCCCGGCTTCCAGGTAATACAGCCAGAACAGGCTTATCAGGATCAAGACCAAGACTTTCACGGGCAGCAAGCGTGTTCGGCTCCATTGGCACTCTATCTGCCAGTGGATGCCCTACAAACGCAACCGGAACGTCATGCTCTTCGTAAAACCTGGCCTCAAAAGGAAGCAGAGTGAGCATCAGGTCAACGGATTTAGCGATTTTAAAAATACGCTTCTGACGCCACGCCCACACGGAGGGACTGACATAGTGAACGGAAGGAATACCCGCCTCTCGGCAGCGGCGTTCTATGGCCAGAGTAAAATCAGGAGAATCGATGCCTATAACGACATCGGGAGGCGTATTGAAGAAGTAATCCAGCAGCCGGGCGCGAATGCTGAACAGCTCGCGAATACGGCCTAATACTTCAACCAACCCCATGACCGAAAGCCGCTCCATGGGCACCAGGGAATGAAAACCTTCAGCGACCATTTCATCACCGCCAATACCAACAAAACGGGCGTTGGGGTAACGAAGGCGAAGCGAGCGAATCAGCCCGGCACCGAGAATATCCCCCGATGCTTCTCCGGCAATGATTGCAATGGTAACTTTGCGAGAGCTGACCGAGCCAGCCTGAACGTCTGCCAACGACAGTCTCCTGCCGACTTAGCGGATGATGCCGCGTTCCGATCCCCGGAGCGAGGCAATCAGCGGTTGAACCACAGGGGTGCCAGCAAAGCTCTGCTCCAGCTCTACCAACGCCTGTTCGTTAGTAAGACCCTGACGGTAGATCACCTTGTAGGCACGGCGCAAAGCTAACAAATCGTCTGAGCTGAAGCCGCGACGTTTCAAGCCTTCGACGTTCATCCCATGAGGCTGTGCTGACTGCCCGCTAGCCATGACATAAGCGGGAATATCTTTAAGCACAATACTTCCACCGGCAGCCATACTATGAGGACCAATATGGCAGAACTGATGCACCATAGTTCCCCCACCCAGAATGGCGTAATCGCCCACAGTTACATGGCCAGCCAAAGTTGCACAGTTAGCAAGAATTGTATGGTTTCCAACCACGCAATCGTGCGCAACATGCACGTATGCCATCAGCAGATTATCACTACCGATACAGGTTTCCCCCCGGTCTTGGGTGGTGCCCCGATGGATCGTACAGTTCTCCCGGATAACATTGTTATCACCTATCACGAGTGTTGTAGGTTCACCCGCGTACTTCTTGTCCTGACACTCTTCTCCAATACTGGAGAATTGGAAAATGCGGTTATTTTTGCCAATAACCGTTGGCCCTTTAACCACAACATGGGAGAGAATTTCGGTGTTTTCACCGATCTCCACGCCAGGACCAATGTAGCTCCAGGGGCCTACTGTCACGTTATCCGCCAGTTTGGCTGATGGGTCCACAATCGCTTGAGGATGGACACCCGACCAGTCATTTGTCGCCATCAAACTTCTCTCTCAGCGGTAAGTATTTCTGCCACACACACAACGTCTCCATCGACCA
>NZ_JBFHJO010000026.1:0-37833 GCF_041595835.1 Marinobacter sp.
AGTGCTGTTGAGTTCAATGGGTTTCCTCCGCTTAAAGATTATTACCTCTGACGTGGAGCTGGGTCAGGATCGTTCTAGGTTCAACCGGAAGGCGATGGGGAGCACCAGTAGGCAGTAGCCGAGCATCACCAGAACCGCATGGCGGATATCACCGGTCCAGTCAGCCAGCACGCCTCCTAACATAGGCACGGAAAAAGCCAATGTGTAGCCCACCAAAAAGGTGCTGGCGGAGAGTCGGCCGGTTTCTTCTGAAGGCACCAGCAGTGGCGGCAGCGCAACCAGCAGGATCAGAAGAATACCTGCAAAGAAACTCGTGATGGTTGCGCTGATGATGGCCGGCCAGCCGGCAAAGATCAGGGTACCGCTGAGACCAAGAATGCTCAGAATGGCCATAACGACAATCACACTTCGACGGCCTACCCACGGGCGGGCCATTTTCAGCATGAGCAGTGAGGCAAAGACCTGCACAATGTTGTACCAGAATAAGGCATCGGAAAGTTTATCGAAATGCCCCTGCTGCTCCAGCAGGTTGCCCATGTAGGCATTAAGGCCAAAGAAAGTAGATCCGGACAGCCCCAGAAGCAGACCAATTTGCACGGTGAGTGGATTTTTCCAGTCTGGTAGCCAGGCTGTTCTGCGCACGGGGCGGGCCAGATCCCGTTTCGGAAGGAACAGGGCTGCAGCTACCAGTAATGCCGGTAGGGACCAGGCCAATAAGGTGGCCCGCCAGCTGTTTTCCAGCAACGGCATGAGGATCGGCAGTGTGATGCCTGCGCCGATAAATTCACCCATCAGCATGCCGTTCATGTAGATCGCGGAGCCAATTGCCAGGTGGTGGGGCTCCAGCCAGCGAGGCAATAACGCCGGTAGGGCCGGCTGCATCATGGCGACCCCAAAGCCCATCACCGCACTGGCGATCATCAGTGTCAGGGTATCGGGTACCAAACCACGGCCAGCGGAGCCGATCACCATGATCAGCATAGCCAGAACCAGCGTATTGCGAGGGCCGATGCGGGAAATGGCCAAAGAACCGGGCATGGCACCAACAGCAAGCATCAGAATAGGTAACGTTGTGAGCGCGCCGGTAAGAGCTTGAGTCAGGCCGAGTTCGTCACTGATGTATGGCGCAAGGGGCGGTGCAACCAATACCGGGATGCGCAGATAAACCCCGGATAGCCAAAGTAACACCGCCACCGGCAGCAGTCTGGCTGGCGGTGGCGGTGTGTTAGCGGCGTAATGGGTTGCCACGGCTAACGAATCAGTCTTCGCTGGTGTCTGGCAGGTACGCGCCATCTTCGTCGTGTACTTCCTGACCGGTCACTGGTGGGTTGAAAGCACAGATCAGGCGCATGTCTTCGGTGCCACCACGCAGGGTGTGCTGGTCATGTTGATCGAGTGCGTACAGTGTACCGTCAGTGATTTCGTGAGTTTCACCGGTGGCTTTGTCAGTAATGGTGCCATTACCGGCTACGCAGTAAACCGCTTCCAGGTGGTGCTTGTACCACAGGTTCAGTTCGGCGCCGGCTGGAATAATGGTTTCGTGGAAGGAGAAGCCCATGCCGTCTTTTTTCAGCAGCATGCGGCGGCTGGTCCAGCCCGGGCCGGTAACTTCGCGCTCGGTTCCGATAATGTCTTGTACACGTACGATTTTCATTGGCATTCCTCATTGCGTGATGGAATAGCCATACAGTATAAACATGCCCGTCACTCGCGATTCAACCGCCAGTCGTCATAAGCTGACATTGCTTTTTCGATGGCCACTGCGAAACTGAGCTTCTGGGCGTGGCTTAGCGTTCGTTGTTTTCGGCAGCGCTCGAAGGCCCGTTGTATCTCTCGCCGACTGGCTTTGTCCAACTGCTCCAGCCAGTGATGACTGGCCGGTTCCAGTTCCAGCAAATCCCGGCCAGCGTGGTTTCGGTGGCTGATGTGCCACCAATGATCCACTGCCCGACCGAGAATCACATAGCCGAATTGACTGTCTTGTACCGGACCAAAGCTGGCGGATTTCAGGCCATCTTTCAATGGCCCGATATTGAGTGCGGGAAGTAGCAGACGATCACCGTAAAAATAGCTGCCTGCTGCACCAAGCAAGCCCCCTACAAGTGCACCGGCACCCAGTGACGAACCCAGAGTGAGGGCATCAACCCCGGCTCCGCCCACGGCTCCGGCTCCGAACCCTGCAGTGGCCAGATATTTCTTGCTTACGGCCCAGTGTTTTCGAGTGTCCTCAGAAAACAGGTCGTGTTGGTTGGCCCATTCCAGCTCCGCTTCCTGACGCTTTATGCGTTGGTGTTGATACAGGTGCTCAATATCCAGCCGCAAAGTTTGTTCCCGCTGACGTTGTCGTTTGTACCAGCGATCTCGCAGGGTTTCTGCCAGTGTGGCTTCACTGGTGCTGGCAACCTGATCCAGTGTCAGGGTGCGCCTTTCCTGATAGCTCATCAGGTCTTCCAGTGCCCGGGCAATGACGGCAGCAGCTTGGCGTTGACGTTGAACGCGCTGTTCCAGCAGTAGTTTGGTGGCCTGATACAGAGGTTGTTCCCAATCTGGTTCAAGTTGGCCAAATGTTCGTAACAGGCTGAGATGTTGTTCAAATGGTGCGCGAACTGCGTCAAATTTTCGTACAACCTGGAAAAACTGCCCTAGCGCTGATTGCCAGATATCGCTGTAATCGTCCGGGCCTATGCTGTTGATCAGTGCCAGACTTGGGCGCCCGGTCCAGCGCAGGATGGTCATTTCCGCTTCATGCTCTGTACTGTAAGGCACGGAACCGTCAACGACGTAAATGATACCAGCACCGTCGATGATGGGGGTGAGCAGCTCGGTTTCATCAACATATCGGTCATCCCCTTTATGTTGCAACACAAAGGCGCGCACGGTGTCAGGGTGGTCTGAGGCAGACAGACTGTGGGCTTCCAGCCATTGTAGCACCCGTCTGGGCCGTTGGAATCCTGGTGTGTCCACCAGCGTATAGAGTTGTCGGCCGTCGACGGTCAGCGGGTATGACTGGCTCGCGCGGGTGGTGCCTGGCTCCAGAGCAATGGCGATGGCATCGTTCTGGGACAGCGTCGCGACAACACTGGATTTACCCTTGTTTGGATGGCCGACAACGGCGAATACCGGTGGCTGGCTCATGATATCGCGGCTCCGCTTTGATAGGGGTTGTCGGGTGATGCGGGCAGTAATGCAATGGTGGCAAAGCCGTCAGGAAGCCTTTCGGTAAATCTCAGCCAGGGCTGAATCAAACGCTGGTCCGGAGCCTGATTGGCGTCGGCCGCCAGTGGCAAAATCATAAGACGGGTTCCTGTCGGCCAGCGCTCCCGGGCCTGATCCAGAAAATCATGCAATTCACCGGTAGGTGGCTCCCAGCTCCGGGTAACCAGAACGACGGAGGGTGAGTTTTCGCCAGTCAGTTTTTTGGCCAGAGTGGCCAGGACTTGATCGTCATCGGCTAGCGAGGCGCGCCCTCCGGCTTTCAGTATCTGGCTGTTTTGCATAAGTAGCTGCTGTGGTAATTCTGGTTCGCCCGCCCCGGCCCAGCAGATAATATGCTGAGCCTCAGGAAGTTCCCCGGGTTTGGTATGGATGCTTGTGTCTGGCAAGTCATCCGCATCGTTGTGTTGGTTGCCGGTATCCAGCGTGGGTGTTTCCATGCGGTAGGCCAAAGCTTGCATGCCCGGGTGGCGCCGCAGAAGCTGGCGGGCTTTGCGGCCAACCAGCCATTGGCTGAGTGCAAGCAGCAATATTCGGGGAATCAGTACCCAGGTTACCCAAAGCATGACGACAAAAGGCCACCACAGGCCCCATTGTTCAGGTGCGGTGCCTGCACTGCCGGGCGAGGTTCGGAAGAAACGGGTGGCTTCAACCAGCTCTTGTGATGGAACCGCGGTCGGCCAGAGTTGGCCCCATGGGATAGCCACGACTTGAATCATGCGATGATAACCTAGAGCTGCGGTATCCAGGGTCGTGCTCCAGCCAAAAGCCAGGTCCTGAATAACCAGAAGCACCAGCAGGGTCAATAAGCCGGTCGTGGCAAACAATGTGCCGCCAGTGTGGGCTGCTCGGGCCATCAGAATGGGTTGTAGCTGGGCCAGAGTCGCGCCCGGTGTTTGTTTGTTCAGGCGTCGTAAAACCCAGCGCCAGGGTTGCCATCCAGCTATTGACTGAACGGTAGTGACCAGAGCTAGTAACAGTTGTAGCAGTACGAAGGCTAGTAGAACGGTAATGTTGATGCGTTGGCCGCCATCGTAGAACAGCAGGCCGGCCATGGTGAGAATGCCGGATACTGCTCCGACTGCAGCAAAGCCGCTATTGATGCGCCGCCACTTGTGTTGAACCCGTCGGCCGCGTTGGCATGCACCTCCAGGGCCGCTAAGCCGTTCCATGTGATCCAGCCAGCGATCAGGTTCCGGGTTGATGCCCTGACGTTCACAATCCAAAGCGAAGCGTCGATCACGGCGGTGAAGAAACGCAGGGGATTGATCCCTGTCCCGCTGGCAGCGGTCATCAAAGTCCAGCAGTAGACAAAGGGGGTTGTGGCTCATGCAGTGTCCTGATGAATTCGATCGGATTTGCTTTCCTGCTAGGATATAGCCAATAACGCTAATGAAGCCAGCCGGGAAGCCTTATGCCCCACCACTTGATGAACCTGCGTAATGTGCCGGATGATGAAGCGGATGATATCCGCGCTCTGTTCGAAGAGCATGACGTGCACTATTACGAGACTCCGCCCAGCCGCTGGGGGATCAGTATGGGAGGCTTTTGGGTCCATGCTGATGATGAAGCTGCCCGGGCAAGATCTTTGCTGAACGACTATCAGGCTCGCCGCCGTGAAAGCCAGCGGTTGGAGTATCAAGCCCGCTGTGAGCGTGGTGAAACGGGATGGTGGTACCAGTTTCGCTCCCGACCGGTGGCTTTTTTGGCAGCTGTGGTGGCTATCACTGTTATTTTAGGCTTCACCCTGTTGCCCTTTGTACGCCTGGGCTGATAACTAACAATAAGATAAACCGGAGAAACCGATGAGCAATACAGAACAGTCGCCGGTGGTCTGGGCCCCGACAGAGTCCAATCTGACAGAGTCCCGAATGGGCCAGTTTAAAACCTGGCTTGAACAACAGGGGATCGGACCTTTTGCGGACTATCATGGACTGCATCAGTGGTCGATCACTGAGCTCGATACCTTCTGGCAGAAAGTCTGGGATTATTGTGGCCTTGTGAGTGCCATTCCGGCAGACAAGGTATTGGGTAAGCGGAGCATGCCCGGTACTGAGTGGTTTCCCGGTATGAAACTCAACTTTGCTGCCAACCTGCTTCGGCTGGCGGAAGGTGATCACGCGGATAAAGAAGCGGTGGTTGCTTACTGCGAAACCCGCCCGGTGTTAAGAAAAACCTATGGCGAACTGAAAGCTGATGCAGGCGCACTTGAAGTCTTCCTGCATAGTCAAGGTGTTCAGAAAGGCGATCGCGTAGCGGGTGTTGTCACCAATGGCTATGAAGCCCTTGTCGGTATGCTTGCGGCGACCAGCATGGGAGCCATCTGGAGCTCCGCTTCCCCGGATTTTGGCATGGGTGCCATCAACGACCGTTTTGGCCAGATAGAGCCTTCAGCACTGATTGTGGTGAACGGTTATGGGTACGGGGGCAAAGTATTCCCGCGCCAGAACGATTTTGCCGGGCTCATTGAAAGTTTGCCGTCACTAAAAGTGGTTGTCAGCGTCCAGCAATTGCCCGGCGAAGCGCCGGTTCCGGGCGAGCGCGTGACTACCTGGGAGCAAGCGCTGGAAGCAGGCAAAGGCCAGGCTCCGTCATATACTCCGGTTGACCCGGATCACCCGGTTTACATCCTCTATTCCTCTGGTACGACCGGGAAACCCAAATGCATTGTCCATGGAACTGCAGGTCTCCTGGTTAACCATGCCAAGGAACTCATATTACACGGTGATTTAGGTCCGGAAGATTGCTTCCTTTACTTCACTACCTGCGGCTGGATGATGTGGAACTGGCAGGCCTCCGCGTTGATGACAGGCGCGGCCGTGATTACCGTGGACGGCTCTCCCGGATATCCTGACCTCAATTTCCTCTGGGACACTGTCGCCAGGGAAAAAGTGACCCATTTTGGCACCAGTGCCCGATTCATCGCCGGTTGTCGGAAAGCGGAACTTATACCTGCTAAAACACTGGATCAGAGCCATCTTAGAATGGTGTTTTCCACGGGCTCCCCGTTGCTGCCGGAAGACTACGACTGGATGTACACCGAGGGCGCACCTAAGGCTCTGCTTGGTTCCATTGCGGGCGGTACCGACATCTGTGGCTGTTTCGTTGGCTCCACGCCCCTGTTGCCAGTACGCCGGGGTGAAATACAGTGCCGTCTCCTCGGCGTCGATGCCGTGGCTTATGGCAACGATGGCGAACCGGTCAAACAGGGCCGGGGCGAACTCGTCTGCCGCCAACCTCTGCCATCCATGCCCGTCAGCTTCTGGCAAGATCCTGACAATGAACGCTATCAGGATGCCTACTTCAACACCTTCCCCGGCGTATGGGCTCACGGCGATTTTATTGAATTCACTGAACACGGTGGCGCCATTATCTACGGCCGCTCCGACGCGACGCTTAACCCCGGCGGCGTAAGAATCGGCACCGCCGAAATCTACCGTCAGGTGGAAACCATTGCTGAAGTCAAAGACAGTCTGGTTGTCGGCCGCCAGATCGATGGCGATGTAGAAGTTGTACTGTTCATTGTTCCGGCAGCCGGCCAAACGGTTACCCGCGACCTGATCAACACAATGAAAACCAGAATCCGGCAAGGTGCCAGCCCCCGGCATGTGCCAAAACACATCGTCGAAGTGCCTGACATCCCCTACACCCGGAGTGGAAAAAAAGTAGAGCTGGCTGTGGCCAGGCTGATCAACGGGTCGACGAAAGCAGACAACCGGGATGCTTTAGGCAACCCGGAGGCATTAGACCAGATTCGGGAGCGGTTGATAGCAGAAGATTTGTTGCCCGGATAATGATTTGCAGGGGATCTGCTCGCACGGAGTCTTCACCGGGATTTTTCGAAACCAAATGAAATGTTAGAAAGTTTCGTAAATTCCCGATGTTTCATGGGCCTGTAATTGAAGATCACGCATTATTCGTACGTTCTTATACTAAGATCGTAATCCAAAAAGGCCAAAAAATGCTATCTTAGTAGGTCTATCAAAAGTTCCGAATCAGTCATTGCTCCGATCGGACGTTCACAAGACGCCCGACCCAGCCATGACCGTCCTGAACCCACCCTTTAGCCTGAGGACGAAAATGACAACATCTAAATCCAAGATTGTCTACACGCTGACCGACGAGGCTCCCGCCCTCGCAACCCGGTCACTGCTTCCTATCCTGGAAACCTTTGCCAAGCCGGCTGGAATCGAGTTCGAAACCAGTGATATCTCCCTGGCGGCGCGTATTCTGGCGACCTTTCCGGATTACCTGGAAGAAAACCAACGAGTACCGGATGCTCTGGCCGAACTGGGTGAATACACCAAAGATCCTGACGCCAACATCATTAAGCTCCCGAACGTCTCTGCGTCCATCCCTCAGTTGCGAGCCGCCATCAAAGAGCTGAACGAGAAGGGCTACAAGGTTCCGGAATACAAAGAAAGCCCTGAGACTGACGAAGAAAAAGATGCTCATGCACGTTATTCCAAAGTGCTGGGTAGTGCCGTAAACCCTGTGCTTCGGGAAGGTAACTCTGATCGTCGTGCACCGGCTGCGGTTAAAGCGTTTGCTCGAAAATTCCCCCATAGCATGGGGGAATGGAGCCCGGCTTCCCGCACCCACGTTGCCCATATGCATGGCGGCGATTTCTATTCCAGCGAGCAGTCCGTTACCCTGGACAAGGCCACTAATGCCCGCATCGTGTTCGAGAATAAAAAGGGTGAGCAAACCGTACTGAAAGCCGATCTGCCACTGCTGGAAGGCGAAGTAGTCGACGGCATGTTCATGAGCAAAAAAGCGCTCTGCAAATTCTTTGAAGATACTATCGCCGATTGTGAAAAGACCGGCGTGATGTTCTCTCTGCACGTCAAAGCGACCATGATGAAAATCTCCCACCCGATCGTGTTTGGTCACGCGGTGAAGATTTTCTATAAAGAACTGTTTGATCAGTATGGCGACCTGTTTGACGAGATTGGTGTAAATCCGAACAATGGCCTGTCGTCCGTTACGGAAAAAATCAAGCAGTTGCCGGAGTCCAAGCAGGAAGAAATCCAGGAAGCTCTGCATAAAACATACGAGCACCGCCCGGAAATCGCCATGGTTGATTCCGTTAAAGGTATCACCAACCTGCACGTACCAAGTGACGTGATCGTTGACGCCTCTATGCCGGCCATGATTCGTAACTCCGGCAAAATGTGGGCCCGTGATGGTAAGCTGAAGGACACCAAGGCGGTTATGCCTGAGTCCACCTACGCCACCATCTATCAGGAAGTGATCAACTTCTGCAAAACCCACGGTGCATTTGATCCCACAACCATGGGTACGGTGCCGAACGTTGGTCTGATGGCACAGAAAGCCGAAGAGTACGGCTCCCACGATAAAACGTTTGAAATCAAAGAAGATGGCATCGTGCGTATCGTTGCTGAAGACGGCACCGTACTGACCGAGCACAATGTGGAAGAAGGCGATATCTGGCGGGCTTGTCAGACCAAAGATCTCCCCATTCGCGACTGGGTCAAGCTGGCGGTTAAACGTGCCCGTGCCAGTGGCATGCCTGCTGTTTTCTGGCTGGATGATGAGCGTGCTCACGATGCTCAGCTTATCAAGAAGGTAAACACATACCTGAAAGACCACGACACTGAAGGTCTGGATATCCGTATCATGTCTCCGGTTCGCGCTATTCGCTGGACCATGGAACGCCTGATTCGTGGCCTGGATACCATTTCTGTAACCGGCAACGTACTGCGTGACTACCTGACTGACCTGTTCCCGATTCTGGAGCTGGGCACCAGTGCCAAGATGCTGTCTATCGTACCTCTGCTTAACGGTGGTGGTCTTTACGAGACCGGCGCTGGCGGTTCTGCACCGAAGCACGTTCAGCAGCTGGTTCAGGAAAACCATCTGCGCTGGGATTCACTGGGTGAATTCCTGGCGACGGCGGTCTCCCTGGACGAATTGGGCGAGAAGCATAATAACGCTCGCGCTCGTTTGCTGGGCCAGACTCTGGACAAAGCGACTGAGCGTCTGCTGGAGAACAATCAGTCTCCTTCCCGTGTTACCGGAGAGCTGGATAACCGTGGTTCTCACTTCCACCTGGCTTGTTACTGGGCAGAAGAGCTGGCTAAGCAAGACAGTGATAAAGAACTGAAAGAATTCTTCTCTAAATTGTCGAAGCAACTGGAAGACAATAAAGAGAAAATTCTGGATG
This sequence comes from Marinobacter sp., assembly GCF_041595835.1. GTDB lineage: Bacteria > Pseudomonadota > Gammaproteobacteria > Pseudomonadales > Oleiphilaceae > Marinobacter. The sequence goes on from NZ_JBFHJO010000026.1 coordinate 9,401, forward strand.
AGATGACTCAGGTTCAAGGCCATCCAGTGGATATTGGCGGTTATTATTTTGCGCCTGCCGAGAAGGTATCTGCGGTCATGCGGCCGAGTGCTACCTTCAACCGGATTCTGAGCGAAGCTCAGGCATCGGTGAACTGAAGCTTGGTTGCAGGCCGGGCTAACCCCCGGCTCTGCACCAAAACCCCGGCAAGTCTTTGACTTTCCGGGGTTTTTATTTTTAAGTATTTGCCTGGTTTCCGTTGCTTGTATCAGCCGGAGTTGCTGAGTTGTAGTGATGTGAAACGGGCACCAGTCAAGCGTGCCAGATCTGCGGGCGCAAGTTCGATCTCAAGGCCACGTTTGCCAGCACTGACAAAAACGGTATCGAACTGTCCGGCTGAAGCATCGATAAAGGTTTTCAAGCGTTTCTTCTGGCCTAAAGGACTGACACCACCCAGTACATAGCCGGTGCTCCGCTGAACCTCCTGCTTGTCTGCCATGGCAGCTTTCTTTGCACCTGCGGCTTTGGCAAGCAGCTTGAGGCTGAGCATCGCCGTGACGGGTACCACGGCAACCGCGAGTTCTTTGCCGTCAATGGCGACTACCAGGGTTTTAAATACCTGGTTTGGATTTACCCCCATTTTTTCCGCAGCCTCGTTACCATAGCTTTCAGCAGAGGGGTCGTGCTCGTATTCATGGACGGTGTAGCTGACTTTTGCTTTTTTTGCGGCGAGAATTCCGGGCGTCATTAGAGTTCCTGTTGCCTTAACGGGGTGGCCGAATTAAAGCATGCCTGGAGTCTCAGTTCATCCCTGACGGAATACCGGCCAGAGTGCTGAAATCTCTCCCAGACTGCTGTCAAAGACCGCAAGGTCGCCGAATTGCAATAACACCGACTCGCTTTGATGCGGGCGAAGGAACACCCAGTCACCGGGATTAAGAGCAACATCGCGGGCAAGGTTCAGCATCTCCTGATTGCTGGATCGTCCGTATATGCGGTTATTCACCAGCCCCGGAGGGGAGACCAGGCTAGCTTTCCAATAGCCGCCATAAATAAAAGCCGTGCGACTGTGGTTCGGGTTCCAGAGGGATTGCAGCTTACCCAGTCCGGGTGCGCCGGGAATTTGAGTATTGTTCAGAAGTTTCAGCACGGGGGCGGCAATGAAGGTTGCTTGCTGGTGATCCGAAAGAGTGGGCAGGTCAAAATCTGAGGGCATAACCAGCCCCGACCCTGCGGACAGCTCATTAGCAGGAACACTTGCGCTCATACCTCGATAGAGTTGGTAAGTCGTGGAACCGCCGGTGTTCAGTGTTAAATCCGAAATGTTGCGCCCCAGTGTCCTTTCTGCTGTATCGACAAGTTGCTGATAGCGGGCCATGGCCTGGTCACGTAGCCATCCAGATGGGCCTGGTGCCTTCATAATGTGGGGCTCGTAACCCATAAATCCACTGAAGCTTAGCCACGGCGATTGTTCAATTGCGGTCAGGGCGCGAGCAACTCCTTCGTTGCTGGCAAAGCCACCGCGATGGAGGCCAATATCAATTTCAAGATTTACCCGCATCGGTTGCTTCAGTTGTGCGGCCAGATTGTCGTATTTAGACAGTCGAGCCTCGGAGTCAACCAGCCACTGAAGTTGGCGTTCGGGCCTGAAACCTGTAAGGCCAGCTCCGTGTTCCCGATAGAAGTGGGCAGCGGCCGCAACGGGAAAGGGTTTGCCGAGAAGAATGTCGGATTCTGGCATGGTGTGGGCAATGAGGTTGAGATGTGGTTGATGGAACAGCATCAGTTTTTGTGTGCCGGTACCCGCCATTACTCGCTGCAGCAGAGATAAAGACGGCAGTGATTTCACCACAACCCGATAGGAATACTCGCCGTTGATATGCTTCGTTAGCACCTGAATATTGTGGTCCAGCCTTTTCCGGTCTATCACCAGGGTGGGCTTGGCCAGCCCCCTCTTATCCAGAGCCCGCTGCAGGTTCAGAAAATAGCTGGAGTGTCCCGCTTGTTCCGCTTCGGGTTTAAGCCAGCCAGCAACGCCCAGACCGCCTGCAGCCACACCGGTCAGAAGTAACCGGCGTCGTTGTTTCAGAAACGCAGTACTGTGAGTCATGGTAGCGCCTATACCGTTGCTTTCGAACGGGTGAATAACTGGGCCAGATATGGGTTAAGAAAACGGCCATTCGGGTCCAGATGCTCTCGCACTTCACAGAATTCTTGCCATTTCGGGTATAACGCCTGAAAGTCATTTGCCGTGAGCGTATTCAGCTTGCCCCAGTGCGGCCGACCGCCGTAGTGTCGCAGAATGGGTTCCACTGCAGTAAATAAAGCGGTGTAGTCGTCCTCGAAGAAACGGTGTACGGCAATAGAGACAGAATCCCGCCGATAGAAAGGGCTGAGCCAGGCGTCATCGCCTTTCACAAACCGGACTTCAACGGGGAAGAACACCTCTGGGAATTTTGTTTCGATGAGTTCCATGACTTTCCGGAAAGCGACCTGCCAGTTCTCTCGTGGCAGGTGGTACTCCATTTCATTGAAGCGTACATTCCGGTCGCTGGTGTAGTTCTGCCAGGATGACGCAACCTTCACCTCGGTGCTGAGGGTTCGCATGTAGCTGCCCAGAATCAGGCGGCGCAAGCGTGGTGACCATGACAGGTAATCCCGTGCTTGTTGAAGATCCCGCGCGCCATCGTTCTGGTCTATCGCCGGGGTTTCAGAAGCCGGTTCATTCGTGATGTCGTGAATGCTGGTGAAGCCCATTCCTGAAAAGGGAATGTAATAGAATTCGTAATTCCGGTGTTTACCGGCCATCGTGTCGGCGGTCGTAAGAATGTCATCGATGGCGAGCCATTCGGTCGTCTTTCTCAGCCGGTAAGGCCTGCTGTTCTGCAGTATTACATCGGTTACGAAGCCCAGGCTGCCAAGGCTCACCCTTGCTGCCTGGAAAATATCCGGATTATGGTCACGGCTGCATTGAATGACCTCTCCTTGGGCGGTCACCAGCGTCAGCCCTTCAATGTAGCCTGATAAGCTCATCAGCGTTGCTCCGGTACCGTGGGTGGCGGTGGCGAGTAGCCCGCCCAGTGATTGCTGGTCAATATCCGGCATGTTGAACAACGCTTGATTAACACTCTCAAGCGGTCGGCCCAGCTGGCCGAGTAGCGTGCCGGTTGCTATTCGCGCGCGGCACCGAGAGTCATCGTGGCTGAGGATGCCGTTGAGCCGGGCCAATGAGACCAGAATGTCGTTGGTCGGAACCAGCGGAGAGAATGAATGCCCAGAGCCAACCGGGCGGAGTCTGGAATTTTTATGGCCTGGGTTCGCCACTATTTCCTGCAGTTCGCTGATACTCGATGGGGCTAACCGGTGGCTTGGAGTAGAGCTTTGACAGCCGGACCAGTTTCTCCAGGTCAGCTGGGCGGGTGTCGTAGCCGGATTGTTGGTGCCAGAAGCTGTTTGAGCATGGCTAAGGCTGGGCCAGCCTGTTTGGCTGGCAATGGCGGTACCCACCAATAAGTTCAGAAAATGCCGTCGTTCCATGAAAGCTGCTCCTAAGGTTTAGCGGGTGTTGCCATGAAGGTGATCAACGTTTGAAATTCGCTGGCGTTGCAGTCCATGCACAGGCCATAAGGCGGCATACCGCCCTTGCCAGAAACTACATTGTTTACCAGGGTCTCCATGCCCTGCGCCAACCGGGGCTGCCAGGCAGCACTGTGACCGGTGAGTGGTGCGTCGGAGGCGCCACGGCTGTGGCAGGCCATGCAGGAGCGTTGATAGACCTCCGCTACCTGAGCGTCATCCGGAACGGCAGATTGCGCATAATTAACGATGGTTTGTGAAGGCTGAGATGTGTCGGTGCATGCGCTGGTGGCGCAGGCGGTAGCCAGCGCGAAGAGCGCGGACAGGCACTGTTTGGAGAAGAATTTTGAGAACATAATTATTGTTAAACGTAATTGAGTGTCACGTTTAGTTTTGGTTAAGTGCTCAAAAAATGCAAGTCTGACTCGACGCCACGCTGGTCACTGGCTATTTTTGCTATAGGAGTGCAATACATTAGAAAGGAATAATTCATGGAACATCTCCCACCCGAAGACGGGGGGTTTAATCGGTTGCGTAAACATCATGGCCCTCTGCGGAGATCGTTGTGGGTTGTTCTAGTGTATTTGGTGGCAGGCCTGGCCTGGATTAGCTTTTCCGACCAGGCTGTGGAAGCCTGGTTTCCGGATACCCGCACGTTATCGGAGATACAAACCTGGAAAGGCTTTCTGTTTGTTGTTGTGACTGGCTTTACACTGTTTATTGTGGTGTTCCGTCAGCTCAGCAAAGATCGAATGTTGCTGTCATTGCAGGCTCGTCAGCGCCGGGAATTACGACACCGCGAAAGGCAGTTAACGGTGTTGATGGATAACCTGCCAGGAATGGCTTTCCGTTGCCGGGATGATGGCGTGGGCACCCTACTCTTTGCGTCTGCTGGCTGTGAGCAGCTCACGGGCTATAGCCCGGAAGAGCTGGTTGATCGCGGCGTTGTCAGTTTTATTGATCTAATCGTTGAAGCTAAGCGTGGCGAGGTCGCTCGGGAAATTTCCGGAACGGCTCAGACTGGGGCCCATTTTTCTGTGGAGTACCCTATAACCCGAAAAGATGGACGGAAGGTTTGGGTCTGGGCGCGTGGTTGTGGTCTGAAGGAGGATGATGGCTCCACGGTGCTTGAAGGGATTGTTCTGGATATCTCCGACCGTAAAAAACTGGAACAGGAACTGGAAAAAATGGCCACGAGAGATTCTCTCACGGGGCTGCTGAATCGCCGCGAACTGAACAGGGTACTCGAGGAAGAGTTAGTCAGGGCGCAGCGCTATCAGCGCCCACTGGCCATTTTGTGGATAGACTTCGATCATTTTAAAAATATTAATGATAATTGGGGGCATGCGGCCGGCGATCTTGTTTTATGCTCAGTCAGCAGGATTCTGGAGTCAAGCGTTAGAAGTGTGGACTCGGTAGGCCGTTTTGGTGGTGAGGAATTCGTGGTTGTACTGCCTGAGATGGGTGAAAAAGAAGCTTTAGAAACCGCTGAGCGATTGCGCAAGAAAGTACGCCACAAGCCAGTGCAGCTTGAATCCGGGCACAAGGTGCCGGTAACGGTCAGCATTGGGGTTTCAGTTTATCCGATCCATGGTACCAGCCTTGGCACACTGTCAGCTGCGGCGGATAAGGCGATGTATCAGGCCAAAAAGCAAGGCCGGGACTGTGTGGCCATAGCGCCGCCGGCGATGCGGGTACATAATGAAACGACATGAGGCCGGGGTGCCCGGCCGAAAACAGTGCCCCAAAGAGGGCAACATCGAACAATGACAACTATAAAAGGCGTTAGTTATGCATTCACTCGCCCGTCGTGCCCTGCACGCATGTAAGGTTCCTCAGGATCTTTCAACGGTTACGTACCGGGACAGTTCAGGTGAACATCCTGAGCAGGCTGGTGTGTCCTGGGATGCGGTAGAGGCGGTCTGGAAAAGCGTGGAATCACTGTATCGCACCGGAGTTCATCCGGGCATACAGGTATCGGTAAGGCACCGGGGCGAACAAATATTACACCGGGCGCTGGGGCATACCCATGGCAATGGCCCGAGTGATTCCCCGGCCGTACCACGTATACCCATGACCACGGAAACCCCCATTTGCTACTTTTCCGCATCGAAGGCTGTTACGGCACTGTTGATGCACATGCTGGCCGAACAGGGGCTGGTAAACCTGATGGACCCGGTGTCCTACTATTGCCCTGAGTTTGGTAAGAACGGTAAACGAACCATAACGGTTCATCAGATTTTGTCTCACCGGGGGGGAATTCCAGCCATCTCGAAAGACACGCCTATTGATGTGTTATGGGATCGTGACGAAATATGGCGTTTGCTCTGTGCTGCACGGCCGGTGGAAGTTGATGGTGCCAAGGTGGCCTATCATGCGATTACTGGTGGATTTGTGCTTCAGCGCGTGCTGGAGAAAGTCACCGGCGATAGTATTGAGAACTACCTGGATAAATACCTGCGCAAGCCCATGGGGATGCGGTGGTTTACCTATGGCGTGGCGCCGGAGCATTTACATGAATTGGCGTCAAATTACGCCACAGGCCCTACGCCACGTTTTCCGGTGTCTTGGATTGTGAACCGGGCGCTCGGGGGTGACATTCAAACCGTTGCACGGGTAACTAATGACCCCCGGTTCCAGGAAGCTGTTATTCCCGCTGGCAATTTGTGCGGTACTGCTGAAGAAATGAATCGTTTCTTCCAGATGATGCTGAATGGTGGGTTATGGGAAGGCAAGCGAATCTGCAGTGAAATCACCATTCGCAGAGCAATTCAGCAGTTTGGTTCGCTGCAGATGGATAGGACCATGTTGATCCCTATGCGTTTCAGTGCTGGGATGATGCTCGGTGGGAATCCGGTAGGGCTCTGGGGCCCACAAAGCAGGTATGCCTTTGGCCACGTAGGGCTGATTAACAAGTTCTGTTGGGCGGACTCAGCGAGAGATATATCGGTCAGCCTTCTGAATACAGGTTTTCCGATAGTCGGGCATCATTTGCCCGCTCTGGCACGCTTTGTTTATACCGTGGGTAAGCAGTTCCCGGTTTTGCCGGACAACAAGCAGCGTTTGCTGGCGCCAGCGTGAAGCTGTTTTAGTGGTAACGGGTGGGTAAACATAAACGAAACCTGGCTTAGCGGGATTGCGTTTTGTCTGACAGTTCGGCAGACTCCGTGCGTTGGAAATGGATTTTCACTAAACTCAATGGATGAGACCCTGCGTTATGAACCGATCAAACGTTCCCATACCCGAATTTCGCCATGTTGAGCTGGGGCAGCACGACAGTGTTCGCAGCCATGTGCAGCAGCAGGTTTGTGATGAAGTGCGGCAGCTTGAGCGCCGGATAGCATCGCTGAGGTTAGTGCAGGCTCCCCACGCGGAGATCATGATATCCGCCTATGAACGGATGATCCGTCGCAAGAAAGGCTTTCTGCAGAACTGGGGGATGTAAAATTTAGCCCCGGTTACCCGAATACGCCGCCGTCCACTCTGTTTTTGCCCGGTCCTCTGTCTGAGTGACGCAGTAATCCGGGTTGGAAATAGTTGGTATATCTTCCGGGTTTTCATAGTCCTCCGGGTTTGCGTCCGGGTCCTGTATTCTTGAGGGTTCGCCGTTCGACGTGTAGATCTGTACTTTGTTCATGGCATAGTTCAGTTCTATTCTCAGGCAGTCAGGGCTGGTGTCATCAAGAACCACGCCATGCCGGCTGAGATCGAGCACCGGGTGTTCGCTGTTTTTAATAAATAGCGTGTCTTTCTGGGCTGCGCCTACGAACTCCTGTCGAAGCTCAATACCGCCGTGGTTACGGCTGACAAAGTCAGCGGTAGCCAGCTCTGGCTGGTTATAGCCGGTGCTCCCGAATTGACCGGCGCTGAATCGTGCTCCGGCCAGTACGCTGATGAGTTCTGGCTGCCGGGCCTGCTCAGATACATCGACGCTGCGAGCCACGTACTGAATGGTGCGGTAGACTTTTTCATCGAGGCTGCTTTCATCTGGCCCCTTTGGCAGGTAGCGCCAGTCGAGCGTCTGGTAATACCACTCCCGGTTGTTAAGGGGTTCCTGATTCTGGCTTGCTTCCTGGTCAGTAAACCGAATCAGGGCGCCTGCGCTGCGTGAGTTGTAAGTACCCGCAATGCTGTCGGCTATCCGGTTGCTGATGTACTCGCGCCCGGCGTCAAAGTTGTCCACCTGGCCCACGCTGATCACCTGATGGATAAGATCCAGTGGGTTTCGGACTTCCGTATAGTTTTTTCCATCTTCTGCCGGTGTTGCACCAATAAAGATATCAATATGACGCCGGATTTCCTCAGCCGTCTGATGATTTTCAGGGGTGTTATCGATCCCTGTAGGCTCAATACCGGGATAGTAATCACTGAAAAGAGTATGACTGAGGGTGTCAGGCGCCTGAGGCGTGTCGGCCAGGTCAAATGTCGAAAACGTGAGGTCTACATCGTTGGCGGGATTAAGTGTTGTGGAGCCTGAGCTATCGGAGTTACACCCTGCCAGTGCGGCTACAGTTAAAGGAATAGCGGTAAAAAGACAGGAATATCTCATTTCAGGCGACCCCAGGGTGCGAAAATCGTTATGAACGGCTAAAGTGATGTGTGCTGACAATAAACGATAAAGTATACAGCTGCCCGCTCGGAGATCACATTTTGCACCAACGGTTTACCGATGCCCTGGTTCGGGTGCTTCTCAGGTTTTTGATCCTGGTTTTTATTGTCTTACCTTCATTGGTTTTGGCCCAGACAGGCAGTTGTCATGACGGCCAGCTGCTTCTCGGCGATAATACCGAAAGTATCCGGGATCTTGGCGGCTGCCTTTCATACATTGAAGACCGGGATCACAGCCTGACTATTGGTCAGGTGCTAGCCCTCTCCCCAGGCGACTTCACCCACCATAACGGTGGAGTGTTGAACTTTGGTTATACAGAATCTGCCTACTGGGCACGGTTTGATCTGAATGCCCGGAACCTGAAATCCTCATCAGACTGGATGCTGGAGCTGGCGTTGCCGTTGGTTGATGAGGTCCGCCTTTACCTGGTTCGCGATGGCGAGGTGATCAGTCAACGGCAGGCGGGTTATTACGATGACTGGGAAGACCGTGATCTGGCGGTGCCCAATCCGACATTCCGTCTGAAACTTCAGCCGGGCACCACGACCACCGTCTTCCTGCGTATTACTAATACCAATGCGTTTCGGCTGCCCATTACCCTCTGGCATCCCGACAACTACATTGAAAAAATGTCCATAGACGAAGCGATTCGTGGTGTGCTGCTCGGCTCTATTCTCGCGATTCTGGCGTACAACCTGTTTGTGGCCGTGTCTGTACGTGAACGCAGTCATATTTACTATCTGCTTTACCTCTTGGGTGCCGCGACCTTTACTGCGACCGAGCAGGTGCATGGGTTTCAGTTGCTTGAACACCGCCCGGCGTTGCTGAGCAAGGAATATCTGCACTTCCAGATTATTTTTACTCTGTTCTTCGGGCTGCTGATGGCCCGTTCATTGCTGGAAACCCGGCAGCGGTCGCCAGACCTGGACCACGTCCTCGTACTGTGCCTCTACGCCGTTGTTGCGACCTTTGTGCTGTCACTCTTCATGCCGTATTCAGTGACGATGGAATGGATTGTGGTGGCGTCTATCCTGCTCAGCAGCATTCTGATTGTGGTGAGTTATCTCTCATGGCGTTACTACAACCCGGCTGCTCGTGCATATTTCTTTGCCTGGACTCTGGCCCTGATTGGTTTTGGCGTATACGCACTTACGGTAATGGGTTATTTACCGCTGAACACGTTTACTTCATATGCCCCCCAGTTCGGGCTGACAGCTCAGGTAATTTTGTTCTCGTTTGCCCTCGCCGACCAGATCAAACAGGTCCAGGGCGAAGCGTTGGCCTGGAACAAACGGGCTCTGGCCAACCTTCAACGTTACCAATCCTTGTTTGATAACGTGATTGAAGGTGTATTTCAGATGTCGCCAAACCGGCGCTTTGTGACGGCTAACCCGGCGATGGCAAAGTTGCTGGGTTACAAAAGCAGCCGGGAGTTACTGCAGCAGAACCCTGACGTGCTGGAAACCTGCATTGCCGACGAGCAGTTGCGGCGGTTGGTTGTGGCACAGCTGGAAATGAAAGGCACGGTTAAGGGAGTTGAGGCCAACTATGTGACCCGGGCGGGGGAAGAACGCTGGGCGACTATCTCGCTACACACTGTATACGATGGGGACGGTTTGCCCCTGCACCTGGAAGGCACATGTATTGATGCAACTGAAAGCCATCAGCGTCTTCAGGTCGAGCGGGAGCGGGAGCAGGAACGGCTGGAAAAAGAACTTGCCCGGAACTCGGCTCAAGCCAAGAGTCAGTTCCTGGCAAACATGAGTCACGAAATCCGAACGCCGCTGGCAGCCATTATTGGCTACGGTGAAACGTTGCTGGACCCAGACCTGGATGATGACGAAAAGCGAGATAGTGCGGAAACCGTTGTTCGAAGTGGACGGCATTTGCTGGAGTTGGTTAATGACATTCTTGATCACTCAAAAATCGATGCCAATAAGCTTGATGTGGATGTAGTACCCGTTAACCTTCCGGAAATGCTGGACGAAATACGAGCTTTTTTTGCGCCCAGAGCGACAGAAAAGGGTCTCGATTTCAGCATTGTTTGCGATTATCCGCTGCCAGAAAAGATTCAGACAGACCCTACCCGATTCCGGCAAATTATTATTAATTTGTGTGGAAATGCGCTTAAATTTACTGAAAATGGCTCTATCTCGCTCATTGTTCGCTGCGACAGAGAGCGGGAAATGCTTTATGCCCGAGTGGTAGACACCGGTATTGGCATGAAGCCGGAACAACTCGGCAGATTGTTTGATCCCTTTGCTCAGGGAAGCAGCGGGATTTCGCGGCAGTACGGCGGCACCGGGCTTGGCCTGAGTATTTCCCGCCGGTTGGCGGAATTGCTGGGTGGCAGTATTCAGGTCACCAGTACTTATGGCGAAGGCAGTGAGTTTGAGGTGTATATCAGTACTGGCCCGCTTGATGAGGTTCATTTCTTACGGGATGCTTCGGAGTTCACACAGCATCGCCGTGCTATTTCGGTGGTAGTGGCACCGCAGTTGTCGGGTCGGATACTGTGCGCTGAAGATAACGAGCTGAACCGGCGCCTGGTCTCCTTGCTGGTTGGCCGGACCGGTGCAGATTTGGTGCACGTGTCCAATGGTGCTGAGGCGCTTGAGCGAGCCACCAAAGAGCCGTTTGACCTGATACTGATGGATATCCAGATGCCGGTCATGAACGGGCGTGATGCGACAGCAGCGCTGCGTGAGGCGGGCATTAACACGCCGATCATTGCTCTGACAGCCAATGTGATGACCGAAGATATTGCCGAATATCGTTTGGCCGGTTGTAATGAACACCTTGCAAAACCCATTGATAAACAGTGCTTTTACGAAGCGCTGAGCCGGTATCTTCCGTTGTCTCCAGACCAGCAGGAACAGGCGGAGCGACGATACAGTGGTCGGGTGTTGGTGGCGGAAGACAGTGACGATAATCGCCGTTTGGTAGAGCGCATGTTGCGGCGCACGGGTGCGGAGCCTGTCATGGTTGCGTCGGGTGATGAAGCTGTGCGTACGGCCTTGGCCGATACCGTGCATCTTGTGTTGATGGACCGGCATATGCCGGGTATGGATGGGGTCGCGGCTACCCGCTTGTTACGGCAGGCGGGTTTCCGTCGTCCCATTATTGCGTTTACTGCCGGTGACCAGGCTGAGAATGATGCCTTGCTGGAGGCCGGCTGTGACGGTGTTCTGAGTAAGCCGATTGATCAAGGCCATCTTGAGGCCTTGCTCGACAGGTATATGCGAACCGCACCGTCGGGGATGGAAGCTGTTGAAGAAGGTATCGGGCATTTATCCTCAAGATTTCTTGCTGGGCTTGCGGGCCGGCGGCAACGCATGAATGACGCACTGAGCGCCAGGGATCTTGTTGGCTTGCAGCTAGAAAGTCATCAAATTAAGGGTACAGCCGGTGCCATGGGGTATCCGTCGATGACTGAGCAGGCTGCTGTTCTGGAGCAGTGTATCAGGACTGAAGTTCCGGATTGGGGCCATCTCGGTTCGGAGTTAGCAAAGCTTAACGACATGATCAGTCAGGCCCTGGCAGAAGCTGGCCAGGAAACCGGGACTACAAAGGAATAGACGAATGACCGAAAACCGACACCAGCAGGAACAGTATTCACTGAGTACGATGTATGGCACTTATGCCGATATCCTGTTTGTACTCTTTCCGTTTCTGGTCATTGCCATGCAGCGGCTGTGGGATGGTAATCTTTATTATACGTTGATGCAGCCGGATCTCAGTATAGCTGCGGCCATTCTTGCCGGGTTGGCTATCGGCAAGTTCGTGCTTGGCCTGGTGACGAATCAGGATCTGGGCCGCTATAAAGAACGTATCGTGTTTTTTATTGCACTGACTTTGTTTGTGGTGCTTGGGCCAGCGATCATTTTGCTATTGAGCATGACCGGGAATGCAGAGGTTCCCCGATTTGTCGCATTTGTGCAGCCGGTCCTGCTGATTATTGCGATTTCGCTTTACTCCACCGCTGTAAGTATTGCCAACCTTCTGTCCCGGTCGGGGCAGGCAGAATATTCTGAAAGAGAAGCGAACAGGCCAGCCCCGGATGTAGCCCGTGACCGTGAGCATTCAGGCCCAGCGCCGCTGGACTTGCCTCACCGAACCGAGCACGACACCTACTGAATGAGCTGGACAACACAGGAGATACTGGATGACTGATCTAAAAGTGCTGGTGGTGGAAGACGAAGCGCTTATGCGGGAAAGGCTTGTTGATATGCTCTACAAGGCCGGAGCCTCTCAGGTGGTGGAGTGTGATAACGCTGCTTCTGCTCGAGCCGCTTTTGAAGCCAGTGAGTTTCACATTATTTTGTTGGATCTGGGATTGCCGGATGGCAATGGCCATGAGCTGATGACGGAGTTCAAGGATATCCGAAAGGAGCAGCACATTGTGCTGGTGACTGCAGATGATTCCATTGAGAGTATTCAGCGAGCCATCAGTGCGGGTGCCAACGGCTATGTGGTGAAGCCTTATTCCCAGGAAAAAATTCACGATGTGGTGAATAACTTCGCCATGGTACACGGTGGGGATATGGCCATTATTAGAGGGCTGAACCGGCACCACTGACCGGTTCAGCATAACGGCGCTTCAGGGTTATGCGACTTGGCGGGCAATCCACGAGTTATAGCGGGTTGCCAGAGCTCTCACGTAGCGGGCTTCAGCGCCGTCCAGATTGCCTAACACGCCTTTAAAAATCCATCCCCGTTCATAAACTCCAAGCACTCGCTGCTCGTCGTCCAGATTGACTCGCTGATTCAGCTTTTTGCAAATGGCATCGAGTAGCGGCAGCTTCTCGGGTCGTCTGACCGGAGCGTTGCGGTTGCTGACCGGCTGGTTAGCGGCGCGCCTGGGTGGTTGTCTTTTCATTGTATTCTCCTTGCCTTTTTGCTGCTCCAACAACAGAAAACCCCGGAGCTGGAAGCAACCGGGGTTTGGCAGAGAAGCTGCCCCGGTCGCTGCTATGGCTCCCGGGGACTGGACCGAAAGCCGTTAGATGTCTTTTACCATGGCACGCTGGGCCTGCCCGACGGGGCACTCAGCGCTTTTTGAAATGGTGTTTTGGATAATCATTCTGGTCATATCAGCTCTATAGATTCGGTTCGGTAATCAGTGTATAGCCAATTATGGGGTTTGCAAGAGCTCTGGTGATTCGGCAAACCCGTACAGACGGTTATAACGGAGCGATTCATAATTCGCATCGTCACGTGTTTTTACGTTGTGTAATCCTTGCCACCTGCGGTGCAGGTGTCGTTTGGATCTCTCCTTTCTGGCGCAGCCTTATGGCTGCGTTTTTTTTGCCTGAAAAACGGTGCAGGATAAAGTCTCGGTTACTTCGTAGCCACTAATTCGTACAGTTTTAATTCTCATAATTGGCGATAATTTGTACATTGAAAGATCACCTATATTCCAAGCAAACAGAGGTTGAAACCTAAGAAAATGTCCGAAGACCCCGCTCCCGCACTTAAAAAATTCCTTTCTGATTTTGTCGTAGAAATCGCGCTGGTTGTTGCGGTTGCTGTTTATCTGATTATGGCGAAGGGCCAGGCCGTAGGAGAAAGTCTGTCCTTTACGGTCGTCGGTGCAGCACTGATGGTGCTGGCAACTTATTGGACATTGCACACGGCCCGTAAAGGTCTGGAAGTTATTGCGTTGCGGCTTCACTAGTATTTGCCGGCCTGTTGCGGCGGAATAGTCGCCTTTTCATCTGATTTTATCCCTGATCTTCCCTTTGCGCGGGCCCAAGTGGGCACCGCGCTGTTACAATATCGTCACGATTTATAAAACCCCGGTGATAATCCTTCTTTTATTCTGGTGATTGCTCCATGACGGACACAGTTGTTGTTATTTACTCTGGAGGCATGGACTCCTTTACCCTGCTTCACCTTGCCCGGGCCCAAGGGCTCAATGTGTACGCGCTGTCGTTTAATTATGGCCAGCGTCATGTACGTGAACTGGAGGCTGCTCGCGCGGTCTGTGAGGCTGAAGGCATTCCTCACAAGGTTATTGATATCCGCGCTATGAGTGACGTCATGGCTGGCTCCGCTTTGACTTCCGATACTGAGGTGCCGGAAGGTCATTATGAGGAGGACAGCATGAAAGCCACCGTTGTCCCTAACCGCAATATGATTTTGTTATCGCTGGCGACCGGTTATGCCGTGACAGTAAATGCGCAGGCAGTCTGGTACGGTGCTCATGGCGGTGATCACGCGATATATCCTGATTGTCGCCCTGAGTTCGTCGAAAAAATGGATGCCGTGTGCAAAGTGGCAAACTACGAGCCGGTTGCGATCGAGGCTCCGTTTATGACGATGGATAAGGGTGACATCCTGGCCGAAGGGCTTAGGTTGGGGCTTGATTATGGCAAAACCTGGACTTGCTACAACGGCCGGGAACGGGCCTGCGGGCGATGTGGTTCCTGTGTAGAGCGCCTTGAGGCTTTTGCTGAACAGGGACTTGAAGACCCTCTGGATTATGAGAGCAAAGCCTGATGTATCGGGTCAAAGAAGCGTTTTATACCTTACAGGGCGAAGGTGCTCAGGCTGGTCGTGCCGCAGTGTTTTGCCGGTTCAGTAAGTGTAATTTGTGGAACGGCCGGGAAAGTGATCGGGATAGCGCTGTCTGTAACTTCTGTGACACCGATTTTGTTGGTACAGATGGTCAGAATGGCGGCCTGTTTGAAACCGCCGAAGCTCTGGTGGCTCACATTCAGAGTCTTTGGCCGAATGCCTCCGGTAACCCCTATGTGGTTTGTACCGGTGGAGAGCCATTACTGCAGTTGGATGCAGCGCTTATAGACGCATTCCACAAAGCTGGTTTTGAGGTTGGAGTGGAAACCAATGGCACCTTGCGGGCACCAGAAGGCATTGATTGGCTGTGCGTCAGCCCCAAGGCAAATGCTGAAGTGGTCATCACCGACTGCGATGAACTGAAGCTGGTTTATCCTCAGCCATTAGCGATGCCTGAGCGATTTGTGGGGCAGATCCGGGCCAGGCATTATTTTTTGTCGCCAATGGCCTCGCCTTCTATCCCAGAGCACGGCAGTGATCCGGTTAAACAGAGCAACACCCGGAAAGCTACGGAATATTGTTTGGCGAATCCGCAGTGGCGTCTGACTCTGCAAATGCACAAAATCATTGGAATAGACTGATCCTGAGGTGATCAGGCTTGTTCTGTTAGCTTAACTTCCCGATTGCGATAGTGGCTCGGGCTAAATCCTGTCCAGCGTTTGAACGCGCGGGTAAAGTTGGCGGCATCGGCATAACCCAGAGCATCCGCAATCTGAGTCAGGTTCATGGCGGTACTGCTCAGCAGATCACGGGCGCGATCCAGGCGAATCTCATCAACCAGATTCTGAAAGCTAACGTCTTCTTCCTGAAGCCGGCGTTTCAGTGTCCGTTCTGAGACAAATAAGGCACTGGCAACCCGGGCCAGTTTAGGCGGGAAAGGGTGGCTGGTTTCAATCACCCTTCGGGCTCGACAGGCAAATCCGGCATCTTCCTCAAGTTCTTGCAGGGCTTGTTCGCACTGCTCTCTGGCGCTGGCTGCCAACTGCTCATTACAAAAACGTATCGGCAGACTGAGCTGGCTGAGCGGAATCACCAGCGCGTTTTCCTCCGCACCGTATTCTACCGGAATGCCGATCATGTGTCGGAACCGGTGAATGTGCCCCGGCTCTGCTCCTCTGCGCATTACTCGTAAACCCGGGATCATCGTGCCAGTGATTTGTATTCCCATGGACACACAACCAAATAACACCGCATCCAGAACGAAGTTCAGCATTGGACCGAGCGTTGTTTCACAGGTCACGGCATAGCATGCGTTCGGCCCCGAGATGTGTTTCTGAACCTTGAGATGGGGTACGCGGAGTGTCAGGTAGCGAGTCATCAGTTCCAGGGCTTCTTCAAGGGTGCGACTGCTCATGACCGCTGTGCCCAGGGCACCGTGTAGCGGCAGTTTTAGCTCCTTTGCCAGCAATATTCCTAACCCGGGTTCGCCGCTTTCGACGACCGCACGAGTGACAAACTCAGACGCTTGGGCCTGGCTGACTCTGAGATCTGCGGAGTTCAGGCGGGCTGGGTCCAGACCTACTCGCAGAATCAGGTCTTTCTCATCTACTCCAATGGTGTGGAGCAGCTCGGCCAGAGTGTGCAGATAAATGGCCGGCATGCCCAGATCCTGTGTATTAGAAACTGAGGCGCCCATGAGTTTCCTTGTCAACGATGGTTGTTTTTATGTGTGTAGATTCAATTATGGCCCTCTGGTGTGCTCAGTCACATGACTTGGCTGACGGCTTAACTGGCCGAAGAGGCCAACTCAGAAATTGGCTGAGACATTCCGGTTTATCAGTTATGACGGCGGATAAACGCTTCCATAACCGCGGCTGAACGGACTGGGCTCTCCAGCATTGGCAGGTGCCCGACGCCGCGGAAAACGTGCACTTCGGCCTCAGGCGTTGCTGTAGCGAACCAGTCTACACATCGAGTTGGCGTAATGATGTCTTTCTCGCCCCACTGTACTTGCAGGGGCGGCGTGTCGTTGCCGAGATAGCGGGCTGGCGCCAGTGCATCGGCGACCATATCGTTAAAGATGTGCCGGAGAGCATTCTGACGCTGAAGAAGATCTGGGCCCAGTAGGCCCGTCATGGCAATTCCGGGAAGGGTTGGTTTGCCCTTACCTACGCTGTTGAACATACGGTAGACGCCTGCCCAGTCCCGGGGAATCAGAATTGAGTCTCTGTCTGACCTGGTCGGCGGGCTGAGATCAGCGCCAGTATGTTCAGGGATTCCGGCGCTGTTAAGCAAGGTAACCGTCCGTGGACCTGTTTCCAGAATATGGGCGAGTACGGAGGCAATAGCGCCGCCCATGGAGCTGCCCGCGATATGAAGATTGTTGGGAGCGTATGTGGAAAGCCATTGGCTGAGCCGTTGTGCCTGGTTTTCATAGCTGTAGCAGGCTTCAGGGTGGTATTGGCTTTCCCCGAAACCGGGCAGGTCGGGTACCAGCAGATGCCAGTCCGCGGGTAGTTTTTGCATCCACAATGCCCAGTTTTCCTTCATTGAGGCAAAACCATGGAGCAATACCAGAGTTGGTGTGTCGGGGCCGGGTTTACCTCTTTCGAGAAATACCATGCGGTGGCCATCCACACGGGCTTCTTTTCGATGGGCTCGAAGCAGCCAGCGTTGACCTATACGAGCTGCAGGCCACAAGTTGGGGGTTGGAAGGTTCATGGGGGTAACGATCTCGTTATTGTGTGTTGACCTTCAGTGTAGTGGTCTGGCACGCCAGGGCTATTGCCGCGTGGCCCCGTTGTTGTGGGCTGAATAGCAACTGTACTCTGGGTGTTTTAGAGCTGAAGATCCGTAATCACAGGGTTGTGATCTGATGCGCGCCAAGGTCCGGTGAGGTCGGGGGCATATTGGTAATTGAGGGCGCGAGGTTCGTCAGCGTTGATATTCCAGACACCGGAGGCAACCACTCTGGGTAGCAGCTTATGGGTGGCGAAGGCGTAATCCAGAGAGCCTTTCTCGCCCCGGTATCGGTAGCTGTGATGCGGGCAATCGCCTGGTATGCAGGGGTGAAAGTGGTGAACCAGGCTCAAAAAGCCCGCTTTTCGGAAGGTATCTATCGGTGTTTCGCAAGCATAGCTGTTGAAGTCACCCGTGATAAGGGTGCCAGCGAAGTTTTCCGGAACGGGGAGTGAGGCTGTCCATGCGGTGATGGCTTGAGCTTCACGGGTTCGGTAGTCGCTGAAGCAGCCTTGGCCATCGTTTTGGTCCGAGTCTCGCCCCTTTGCGTTACGGCAGGATTTGGATTTCAGGTGTGGCACCACAATCCGGACGGATTGCCCGCCTGCGAGTGGGCTGAAAATCTGGGCCAGAGGAGGTCGGCCCCGATTTTTATACGCGGCAGAGTTCAGGCGCAGAGGCATGTTTTCCGGCTTTACCCTGTCCTTTCGGAAAAGTAGAGCTGTGCGTATGGCATCCGAACCATCCTGGTCCGGAGTTGCAATAAAGTGCCAGGTATTTCCGAGGGCCTGAGCAAGTTGCGCCAGAGAGCTGTTATGGTTGTAACCATCATTTTCCAGCTCAGTGACAGCAAGGATGTCAGGATTGGCCAGTTTGATGGCGCTAACGATGCGCTTGGACTGAATGGCGTGCGCCCCGGCATTCACTGCGCCTCTCGGAGCTGGGAATCCATCCTTAAAACCATCACCATTAAAATAATTCTGCAGGTTCAGGGCCATAACCCGGATGGAGTCGATTGACGGCTTGGGCGGCGGAGCAGGTCTTGGCTTCGGTCTGGCGAAAGCAGGTTGTTTGTCTGGTTGAACACGCCACTGACCAAATCGGTAATCCAGAACGCCGCTTAAGCCGGTGACGGTATCTCCAGTGCGTATGGTGTTTTCCTGCCCCTGATTCAGCCAGGGTATGGGCCTGGGATTTTGCAGACTTTTACCGTCGTCCAGTAAAACACGGTGATGGAGATTCCGAAGAGATTGCTGGACAGCCTGCGGCCCGGGGGGAAGGTATTCTGTTGGCATTATCTGGTCGTGGTTCGCCAGAGATATCTCCCCAAAGCGGGCTAAATTATAGTGCTCGATAACCGTGAGAGATCTGGTGAAGTGCACCCGCATGTTCTCAAGACTTTCAGGAGGCTGTGACCAAGGCAATGAAACCTCGACAGGTCTGGGAAGCGGCTCCTGGCCGCAAACTTCCAGGCTTTTTATGCCGACAAGTTCGGTTAAGTCATGAAATTCTTTGACAGAACCGGTTAGGCGCAAACGTTGGCCCGGACTGGCCTTACGACGGGTGTAGACGAACAGGGCTTCGGAAGTGTTGGGGTTGTCGTCGATTTCTGTGTCGGCCTGCTGGAGGTAGAAACCGTTGAAACCACCCTTATAACCTGCGGCGAAGGTAACGATACCTTCGATAGAGACCGTTTTGCCGACCATAGGCGAGTGTGGGCCGGCTCCCTGAATCTGATGTATGGCGGTGGCAGGAGCGCCACAGCTATTGGCCGAGGCAGACAGTGCCGGGAAGGCCAGCAGCCCGGCAATAGTAATCAGGGTGAGTAGAGGTAGCTTGGTCACGGAGCCAGTCTATCAGAGACCGGCTGCCGCTTTCAGGGCTCTTTCCCGCTTGCTGCCGAAGCCTAGCTGGTCTGGATTGACGAGTTCCAATTGCTGCACCAGTGGGTCAGGGTGGCTGCTGTCGAACGTTATGCCCAGCTGGGAAAGCACATAAGGTGCAAGCGCCGCGCGGGTTTTCACCTGCAGAAAACCGTGCTCCATACCATAGTCGCGGGCAATGATTTTCTGTTGGGCGGCAGTCAGGCGCTGGTCGGGAGCTATATTGAGGGTAACTGTCCGCTGCCAGTCTTCATCGTGTTGAGCGGTGTACCTGGATTTCTGGCGCAAAGCTTCAGGGTGGCTCTGGAAACGACTGAGTGCAAAATCCCGGAATTCCCTGTTGGAGCCACACCAGGCACGAATGTGCCAGTTATTGCCGGTGCAGACCAGTGAGTGGGGTTCGAGCAGGCTTTCTACTGCTTCTGGCCGGCTGAGAGAGACGTAGCTGGCTTTAAGCTGGCGATGATGGCGAGTAGCGTTAACAACCGCGCGCATGGTTTCTGGCGGAATAGATCTGGCTGGGCCCGGAATAATGGTATTGCCGGGCATACCCAGTTCAAGTTCAGAGAAAGTCTCACTGAGATTTTGCTGCTGGGTAAGGAGATCCTGATACTCGGACACCTCGCCATGGGTCACAACTGGTTTGAAATCGCTTGCAGGAACATAGCCCTTCAGGTGCCGGTCATAAATCAGATTGCCAGGAGCCAGTTCTCTCAGGTAGGTGTTGATATCTTTTGACGCCTGTTGCCGACCAATGCCAAAACTGTGGCAAATATGGTTGGTTGTCAGGCGACCTTCCCACAGTGCGATAATTTCGATGAGTCGATAGCGAAGCAGTAGATCCCAACGAATGGGCCAGTCAGTTTTCTTCATAACCAGGCGCTCATGATCCAGTAAGTAACGTGTGACTTATGGTACCCGCTACGGTTGTCGGGTTCTGTTACGGCCCATTAATGTAAAACAATGTCAAATCAACATCATTGTAGTACAAGTCTCGGCAACTCCCTAGTTCCTGCCGGCGGGTAGCCTGATTAAATGCGATCTGCTGGCAAAGGATAGTGTTGCTATCCTTTTTGATATTCACTCCCTGTTATCAACAATCCGGAGTCTTTATGACCCGAATGCTCACTTCTTTGTCAGCACTGATCCTGAGCATCATATTTCTGGTCAGTGGCAACGCTTTTCTGATGACTCTTCTGGGCATTCGCCTGAGTGTTGAAGCGGTATCCCCAGATGTTATTGGTTGGGTGCTGGTGTGCTATTCCATCGGCTTTGTTGTTGGCACCCTTTATGTTCACAACATTATCGGTCGTGTCGGGCATATTCGGGCATTTGCAGTCTTTGCGGCCATGGCTGCGGTGGCTGCATTGATGTATCCGATGGCTGTATCCACTGTGTTCTGGGCGTTACTGCGAGTATTGTCCGGCTTCAGTATTGCGGGTGTGTTGGTGGTGATAGAAAGCTGGTTCTCCAGCCGTGCAACCAACGCTAACCGAGGTTCGATGTTTGCGGTTTATCAGATTGTTTTTTACCTGTCCTCTGCGGGTGGCCAGTTGGTCGTCAACGTGGGTAATCCGTCGGATTTTTTGCCGTTCTCTCTGGCGGCCATTCTGCTAACTCTCGCCCTGATTCCGTTGTCTCTTACCAGAATGGAAGCCCCGGTTATTGAGCAGGCCAGCCGGATGTCTGTGTTCAAGCTGGCGCGGGAATCGTTTTCGGGGGTCGCTGGTGCTTTGATCAGCGGCGTGTTGATTGGTGGGTTTTATGCCTTGGGCCCTGTGTACGCCACGTTGGTGGGGCTGGATGTCGGGAAAACCTCTACTTTCATGGCCAGTGCCATTGTTGCAGCCATGTTGCTGGCCTGGCCGTTGGGCCGTGTGTGCGATCGTTTTGATCGTCGGAGAGTTATGTTCTGGGTGTCCCTGATGGCGGCCGCTGCCGCTGCAGGTGTTGCTGTTTCTGGATCCGCCAGCCTGACTTTGCTGACGTTGCTTGTCGGGTTGTTTACCGGTTTGTCGGCGACTCTGTACCCTATCGCTGTCGCTATCACTAACGACCGTATGGACAGCAACCGTATTGTCGCTGCCAGTGCGACACTGTTACTGAGCTACGGCATTGGCAGTGTGATAGGCCCGATCACGATGGCTAAATTGATTCATGTGCTGGGACCTTCGGGGCTGTTCTATGGCAATGCCGGTTTCCTGATTTTGCTGGCGGTGATCACCAGTTACCGTATTAGTCATACCGATGATATTCCAGTAGCGGAGCAAGAGGACTTTGTTCCTGCGATGCCGGAAGCTTCTGCGGTTCTTTCCGAGCTTGACCCACGAAACGAAGAGTTTCAGGAGTCGCCGGAAGTTGAAGAGATGCAGGAGGAAAGGCGTCAGGCCGGTTAAGGGGCCTGGGATATGTCTGTGTATATATTTTTGCATTCAAATCTTTTCTCATGCCAATTGCTAGCTTACTATTGGTGAAGGTTTAATATAGTTAGTGTTTTTCTGGTTGCCGGGGTTTCCCAAGGCCAGCCCTTTAAAGGAGTTAAAATTGTGAGAGATCAGTTTCCCTTTGCTGTTGCCCGGGTTACGCGCCGCTGGCGCAAGATGTTGGACGAACGCCTGAAAGATCTGGGGGTCACTCAGGCCCGTTGGAGCACGATGGTGTACCTCCAGCAAGGTGGAGAAGGGCTGACCCAGAGAGAGTTGGCGAGTTTGATGGCGATCGAGAACCCGACGTTGGTCCGGTTGCTGGATAGTCTGGAGCAACAGAATCTCATTGAACGTCGCGCTTGTCCGAATGATCGCCGGGCTCGCAGGCTGCATCTTACCAAGGAAGGTGTGAACTTTATGGATGAGCTGTCCGAGCGCGCAGCGACCTTGCGAGAAGAAATGCTGGAAGGCGTTTCCGACAAGGACATTGAGTGTGCCCTCAAAGTTTTCCATAAAATCATGGAAAACGCGGAAAAGCAGAAGTAAGCCTTGCCAGATAACTCTGTCGAAGGGCTGAAAGCCCGTTACGGTGATCGCTGGCGTTGGCTGGCGGTGGTAACGGTTGTTGTGGGGACCATGGCTACGGTACTTAGCGCGACTGTTGTCAACGTGGCCCTTCATGACATCATGCTTGAATTCGGTCTCCGCCAAGGTGAAGTACACTGGTTGGCAACTGGATTTATTGCCGCGATGACCACCACGATGTTGGCGTCTACCTGGTTGCTTGACCGCTTCGGCGTGCGGCCGACGCTGGTATGTGCCATGACGCTTTTTACGTTGATTTCCGTTGCTGGTGGTTTTGCTGATACCCCGGGGCAGCTCATTGCTGCACGGGTTGGTCAGGGTGCTATGGCTGGCCTGATGCAACCGATGGGCATGTATCTGGTTTTCAGAATCTTTCCCGTTAACCGTCGTGGCCAGGCGATGGGCATCTATGGCATGGGGGTGATTCTGGCACCTGCGCTGGGGCCGGTGCTGGGTGGCTTTCTGGTTGATCAGTTTAACTGGCGCTATGTCATGTTTGCGCCAGCGCCTGTGACTTTCGCAGGGGTGTGGATGGCCTGGCGATTTCTCCCGGTATCTTCATCACGGCCGGCCCGGTATACGTTTGATTTTTCCGGCCTTACCCTGTTGGGCGTTACAATTGCATTAACTCTGGACACACTTACTCGCTTGCAGGCGTTAGGTGGCCAGGAAGTTCGTATAATGGCGCAGGCGATTGCTGTTCTGGTTCTGTTGGTTGGCTTCGTCATTCGGGAGCGCACTGCCAGACACCCTCTGGTCAATCTTACTTTGCTGCGCCAGCCGGCGTTCTTGTATGCGACCATGGGCGCGATGGCCCTCGGGCTCGCCCTGTTTGGTTCAACCTACCTGATTCCACTGTTTGTGCAGACTACGCTTGGGTTTTCGGCAACTGAAGCGGGTTTGCTGATGCTACCGGCGGGTGTTGTTCTTGGGGTTATCTTTCCTTTGGCGGGCAAGATGGCAGACCAAAGGAGCGCTCGCAGCCTGGTGCTTTTTGGGATCGCAATGTTTGCACTTTCAGCAGTTTTGTTTGCATGGATGGGAGAGTACGCCGGCTTCGGTTGGCTGGCTTTCTGGGCCGTATTGGGCCGGATCGGTATTGGTTTTATGCTTCCTGCATTGTCGATTGGTGCTTTGAATCCTCTGGCACCAGAGCAGATGGGAGCGGGCTCCAGCAGCATTAATTTCGCCCGGCAGTTGGGCGGGGCTCTGGGGGTCAACATGGTGGCTCTGGCCATTGAGTTTGGTGAGCATGTCAAGGGGTTGCCTACGGCTCAGGCTTTTGAGTCGGCATGGTGGCTGGTGGCATTGTTTGTGGCTATTGCGGCTGTTCCGGTCTGGAAAATGCGCGCTTAAAACCTGTTTTGGAGATTTTGCCTGATGGAGGCCTTTTCCGCTTCAACCCTGGCTGTCGCTATTGCTGAAATTGGTGATAAAACACAGCTTTTGTCCCTCTTTCTCGTTGCCAGATATGCCACCAAAATGCCTATTATTCTTGGCATCCTGATCGCCACTATACTTAACCATGCGTTGTCAGCATGGCTGGGCGCCTGGGTTGCCAGCTGGATTCCGGGTGAATGGTTGCCCTGGATTCTCGCCGCAAGCTTTGTAGCCATTGCTCTTTGGCTACTGATTCCGGATAAAGATGATAGTGATGACTCCAGATTTTTAGGCATGGGCGCTTTCATCGCAACGACCGTCATGTTCTTTATTGCTGAAATCGGTGATAAAACCCAGATAGCCACCGTGGTGTTAGCGGCAAAGTATACCGATACAATGTGGGTTATCATCGGCACAACCCTGGGGATGTTGATTGCCAATGTGCCGGTGATTCTGGCGGGAGGCTGGTTAATGGAAAGGATGCCGCTGGCAACGGCTCGTATAAGCGCCAGCATCCTGTTTGCTGTGTTGGCCGCGGTTACGGTGTGGACAACCTTAATGAACTCTTGAGCTTTGTGCTGGTCAGTCAGTACGGAGAGAGCTTGAGAAGAATCGGAGTGTTATGCAGTTTAAATACTTTTTTGCCCTGATACTGAGTGTTGTGCTGTTCGCGCCCGGGCTCCAAGCCAGTGATAAACCTCTTGCAACGCAAGCCGCTGTGGATAATGGCGATGGCTACGCATCGGAAGAAAAAACGGATCGCTCAGCCAGAGTCCCCACGTTCCCGCTGAACGATGATTTGGCAGGTGATCTGGACGTATTCACCACTGCTTATGAGGATACCTTCGCAGGCATTGGTAGTGAGCAAGCTTTAGGCTATCTCGAGCTGGTGAAGGCCAATCCCGGCATTGATCCCTGGTTGCCAGGCGAAGGCACCATGATCACCTTACCCCGAATGTACGTCATACCGGATGTTCCTCGTGAAGGTATTGTGATTAATCTGGCGGAATATCGCCTTTATTATTTCACCGATAGCGGTGTTCAGGTTTATCCGGTGGGTGTTGGCACGGAAGATAATCCCTCGCCTCTCACCCATGCCGAAGTGACGATGCCTCTTGAATCGCCAGCCTGGTACCCTCCCGCCAGCGTACGTGCGGAATATGAGGCCTCTGGCCAGCACCTGCCCAGAATGATTCCGGCAGGGCCGGAAAACCCCTTGGGCAGCCACGCCTTGCTGCTGAGTGAGAAGGGCTATCTGATACACGGTACCAACAAGAAATTTGGTGTGGGCATGGCGGTTAGTCACGGCTGTTTCCGCATGTATAACGAGGACATCTCCCGGTTTGTGTATCAGGTAGAAAAAGGCACGTCAGTCCGGGTGATCCATGAGCCTGTGAAGGTCGGGGTGTCTGGTGGCGAGGTCTGGCTTGAGGTGCATCGCCCGCGGGAAGACTATACCCCTGAAGATCGTGAGCAACTCTGGCGCCAGGTGATGATGAAAGTTGAAGCTTTCCAGAGGAAGCATCCAGAGGTTCAGGTAAAGCGACTGGCTATCGAGATTGCGGTTGATCAGGCGGATGGCATACCGACAATGATTGGTGAAAAGCTGACGCAGCTGGCGACCGATGAGATGTCTGAGGCGGCAGAGACGAAAACAAAGCCCGAGCAGACGTTGTATTTCTGAGGGTCATAAAAAAAGGCCGGTTAAACCGGCCTTTTTTCACTAAGCGTCAGCCTTACTTCTGGCTGGCACGCTCCAGCATACGCTTGGCGCGTTCATTCGCTTCGTTAGCGGACTTTTGAGCAGCGCGGGCAGCAGCCAGAGCTTCTTCAGCAGTCTGCTGAGCGGTGCGAGCAGCGCTGGCGGCGTTGTTAGCAGAGTTCAGGGCGTTGTTAGCAGTTTGCTCAGCGGAGCTTGCAGTTGCATTTGCTTCGTCAAGAGCGGCTTGATCAGTTGTGGCACAGCCTGCAGTCAGAGCGGTAGCCAGTGCAAACCCAGCGATCGTCAGTTTACGCATTGTAAATCCCCTTATTGGTCGTTTTATTTCCTGTGACTCGGAAGTCAATCGGACGACTTCCTGTCAATTAAGCCAGTAGGTAGTGACTACCGGAATAGTTACAAGTGTAAAACACTCTGCAACAGAATGTTAACTATGTATAGGTGAATTTCCATAGGTCATGACAACAACGTAATGCCGGACCCGGTATTACAGGTTTGTGCCTGCATTTACTCAGGGAAGGATTCGGATGGGGGTGCCATCGTCTACTAATGACCAGATTTCGTCTATTTCGTCGTTGGTAACGGCGATACAGCCGTCCGTCCAGTCCAGTCCGGTAAACGCGAAAGCAAGATCTCCGGCGTTGTTGGGCAGCCCGTGAATCATGATGCTGCCGCCCGGGTTAAGCCCCCAGGATTCAGCCGCTTCTTTGTCTTCCGGGCTGGGATAGGATATGTGAATAGATTTATAGAAATCGCTGTTAGAGTTGCGCCAGTCAAGAAGATAACTGCCTTCAGGGGTCCGCTTATCGCCTTCATACAGCTTGTGACCAACTGGATTCTCACCCAGAGAGATCCGGTAAGTTTTTACTTTGTTTTCCCCATTGAGCAGATAAAGTCGCCGTTCACTTTTCTTTACTACCACCTCGGTAATTTTAAATTCGTGGTCAGCTGTAGGCTCCGGAATAGCAATACGGGCATCTGCTCTGGCGAGTAGTTCAGAAGCCTGCACAAAGCCGGGCAGGGAAAGAATCAGAGTGGTAAGAATGGCTCGAACAATCATAGGACCGGCATGCTTGATACAAAGGTTAAATTTTGTCCATAGTGTTTATAGCATAGCCTGCCGGGGTATTGATAAGAGGTTTTGTTAAATTTCTTGGCTTTCGGTATACCTGCCCGGATTTTCATTATGTTTCCATCTTCAGGCCGACCTTGGTTACGCGATCGGCCTCGATGGCCCTGGCAACCAGAGTAACCGGGCCGACGGTGACAATATCGCCAACCACGGGATGGCCTTTGGTGCGCCGGGCAAAACATTCGGCAAGGGAAAGTTCTGGTGGTAAATCACTAAATTCGATGCCGTATACCTGTTCTACATCGCCAAGCATAGCATCGCCATTTAATACGAAATCACCGAAGAAGGCTCTTTCTGCGAGGTGTTTGGGGGCCTCCCGGCCACTGAGTGCCTTGCTCAGTTCAGTGACGACCACTGGCGTTGCAAACAGGGCGAGCACATCACCGGAATAAACCTCCAATTCCTTCGTGGGCTGAAGGCATTGTCTGTTTCTGAAAACCCCGGCTATTGCTGTGTTCTCGGGAAGTCGCAAAATGCCGAGTTTTTTGGGAGTTTGCCAGTTTTTGCCACGCAATGGGAACAGCATTAGTTCATGGTCTCCGGCGGCAGGAGCATCAAGCGGAAGCCTGCGGAACGGTGCTTCACTGGCAGGCACTTCAAGTCGTAGCTTTCGGGCCAGAGGGGCCATGGTCGTGCCCTGCACGACCAGGGAAACCAGTACGATAAAGAAGGCGGCATGGAATACCAGTTGTGCATCTGGCAGCCCGGCAATGACGGGGAACAAGGCCAGTACAATCGGTACGGCACCACGCAAGCCTACCCAGCTGATAAAACCGAGTTCCCGGCGGTTAAAGCCAAAGGGCCAGAGGGTCGTTACCACTGTTAATGGTCGGATTATGAAGATCAGAGCGAAGGCCAGAATCAGCCCTCCGCCAGCCAGAGGGATCAGGTCGGATGGGCTGACAAGCAGTCCCAGAATCAGAAACAGGCAGAGTTGTGCCAGCCAGGCCAAACCATCGTGTACCTGCAGTATCATCGGCATCATCCGGACTTGGCTGTTGCCGATGACAACGCCGCTCAGATAGATCGCCAGGAAGCCGCTGCCACCCACCGCATTGGTAGCTGAGAAAACGGCGAGACCAGCTGCTCCCACCAGAATGGGGTAAAGCGCCGGGGTAAGATGAATCCGATTGACCAGGGCAACAATGAGAAACCCACCTAAAAGGCCAGCCGGTGCGCCGATTCCGAATTGCTGAACCAGCATTAACAGGCCTGAGGCGAAGGCTCCCTCCTGATGTTCGCTGATCAGCGTCACCAGCATAAGGGTAAGAAATATGGCCATCGGATCGTTGCTGCCGGACTCGATTTCCAGCGTGGCGCTGACCCGTTCATTCAGGTGCAGGCCGCGGCCCTGCAGCAGGGAAAAAACGGCCGCCGCATCGGTGGAAGAAATGATGGCACCGATCAGAAGTGCCATCAACCAGTGCAAATCGAACACCCACCAGGCAACAACGGCTGCCCCACCTGCGGTCATGGCAACGCCGAGTGTGGCCAGTATCAGCGCTGGCCGGAGCCCTACCCGGAAGGTTTGAGCCCGCGTGCGCATACCACCATCCAGCAAGATCACGGCCAGCGCGAGACTGGCGATCAGGAAAGCCAGTTCAACATTGTCAAACTCAATGCCACCGGGGCCGTCTTCCCCCATGAGCATACCTACCACAAGGAAAACCAGAAGTACCGGCATGCCAACACGACTGGAAATCGGGCTGAGAACAATGCTGAAGACCAGCATCAGGGCGCCAATGAGCGTAAACGTGGGATCCATCAGACTCCAGACCAAAGGGACTTGCCCGAACTCAGGCTCGGGCTTATATTGCTGTGGTAACCATTATGCAGGCGGGCGTAGCTCAATGGTAGAGCTCCAGGTTCCCAACCTGGTGACGTG
>NZ_JBFHJO010000027.1:0-36542 GCF_041595835.1 Marinobacter sp.
AATTATCTACGCCGATCACAGCAAGTACACCTATAAAGATTTGGTAGAGCGTATTCATCGACTGGCAAACGTCCTTACCGATGCCGGTGTTAAACCCGGCGATACAGTAGCCGTGATGGACTGGGACACACCTCGCTATCTTGAGTGTTTCTTTGCTGTTCCGATGATTGGCGCCATTCTTCACACGGTGAATGTACGCCTGTCACCCGATCAGATTGTCTACACCATGAACCATGCCGAAGACGACGTTGTACTGGTTCACGATGACTTCATGCCCATCATTGAGGGTGTAAAAGACGAGATCAAAACGGTTAAAACCTGGGTTCAGCTCACTGACAATGACACTGCCGCAGCCACATCCATCGATACTCTGGGCGAATACGAGGCCTTGTTAGCCGAAGCTCAGCCCCAGTTCGATTTCCCGGATTTTGACGAA
This sequence comes from Marinobacter sp., assembly GCF_041595835.1. Classification (GTDB taxonomy): domain Bacteria; phylum Pseudomonadota; class Gammaproteobacteria; order Pseudomonadales; family Oleiphilaceae; genus Marinobacter. The sequence continues at coordinate 437 of NZ_JBFHJO010000027.1, forward strand.
AACAGCGTCGCTACCACGTTTTACACAACCGGTACAACGGGAAACCCCAAGGGTGTCTTCTTCACCCATCGCCAGCTGGTTCTGCATACTCTTACCATGAGCGGCACCCTGGCGGCATATGATGAAATGCCGCTTCTGCGGTCATCTTCCGTCTATATGCCGATCACGCCCATGTTCCACGTACATGCCTGGGGCGTTCCGTACGTCGCCACCCTGCTGGGTGTGAAGCAAGTATATCCCGGGCGTTACGAACCGGAACTTCTGGTCGACCTGATCAAAACCCACAAGGTAACGACATCCCATTGCGTACCAACGGTTATGCAGATGATGATGGCCACCAAGTCCATCGAAACCGCAGACCTGAGCAACTGGCATGTCCTGATCGGCGGCAGCGCTCTCACTAAAGGCCTGTGTAATGCGGCAGCCAAACTGGGCATTCATATGTACACCGGTTACGGTATGTCGGAAACCTGCCCGCTGCTGAGCACCACCCATCTCAAACCGGAAGACCTGGAACTGTCCACGGAAGAACAAACCCACATCCGGGTAAAAACCGGCATTGCCGTCCCTATGGTAGAGCTGGAAATTATTGACCCGGATGGCAAGCCCGTTGCCCATGACGGCGAAGCAAAAGGTGAAGTCGTTGCCCGAGCGCCCTGGTTAACTCAGAGTTATTTCAAAGAGCCCGAAAAAGGCGAAGAGCTCTGGCAAGGTGGCTGGCTTCACACCGCTGATGTAGCATCGATGGAGCCGGACAATACCCTGACCATTAAAGACCGCATCAAAGATGTGATCAAAACCGGCGGCGAATGGCTATCATCGCTGGATCTCGAAAATCTGATCAGCCAGCATCCTGCGGTTGCCGGCGCTGCGGTAGTTGGTATTCCTGACGAAAAATGGGGTGAGCGACCCTATGCGCTGGTCACCCTGAAACCCGGTGAAAATATCAGCCAGGAAGACATCAAGCAGCATCTCCTGCAGTTTGTGGAAAATGGCGACATCAACAAATGGGCTATTCCAGAACAAATTGACCTGGTAGAAGATATTCCGAAAACCAGCGTTGGCAAGATCAACAAAAAACTGATCCGGGATCAGTTAGCAGACTGATCAGGAAGACATAAAAAACCGGCATCTGGTCATCACATGCCGGTTTTTTTTTGGGCAAACATCAACGCCCTGAAAAAGTGAAATCCACTTCCGGCGTTCGCCCGGCAACAATATCCGCCAAAGCCGCTGCAGAGCCACAAGAGTGAGTCCAGCCCAAGGTTCCATGCCCGGTATTCAAGTACAGGTTCCTCATATGGCTTTTGCCAATATAGGGCACATTGGATGGTGTGGCAGGCCGAAGCCCGGTCCAGAAATCAGCCTGATCCCAGCAGCCAGCCTCCGGCATAATTTCCGCAGCTCTGCGAACAATGCTCCGGCACCGGGTGAAATTCAGCTCCCGGCTATAACCACTTAGCTCTGCCGTACCTGCCACCCGGATACGATCGCCCAACCTGGAGTAAACCAACTTGTATTCATCATCGGTCAAACTGACATTGAAGGCAGCTTCTTCGTTCTTCACGGGAACAGTAATGGAGTAACCCTTCGCCGGGTAAATATTCAGAAACAGCCCTAACTTCCGGGCCAGCACAGCACTGAAACTTCCCAGGCTCAGCACATAACTGTCAGCACGCAAAATCTGATGTTTGCCGTTGCTCAGCGTCTGTACCCCTAGAATTCGATCCCCGGATTTATCAAACCCCAGCACTTCAGTGCCATATAAAAACTCGACTCCGGCTGCTGCGCAGCGCTCGGCCAAAGCCTGGGTGAATTTCCGGGCATCGCCGCTTTCATCATCAGAGGTATAGGTAGCACCGGCAATACGGTGGCGGATGGGCTTCAGGGCGGGCTCAAGCTCCACCGCGCGGTCCACGTCAACGACCTGCCGGTCACACCCAAATTCGCGCATGAGTCGTGCAGGTTCCAGAGCCGCCTCAAACTCCTGAGGATTCGTATAAAAATGCAGAATGCCCTTGGTGAGCTGATCATACTCGAGGCCAGTTTCCTTACGCAGGGCTTGGAGCTGACCGCGGCTGTATGTGCCCAGATTAATCATCTGACGAATATTATGAACCGCTCTGGCAGAGGTGCATTGCGTCAGGAACGATAAAGCCCAGCGCCATTGATACGGGTCCATGCCTGGGCGAAACAACAGGGGAGCTTCAGGCCTGAACAGCCATTTGAGTACTTTCAGAGGCGCCGACGGATTCGCCCAGGGCTCAGCGTGGCAGACTGAGATCTGGCCACCATTGGCATAGCTGGTTTCCAGACCCGAGTGACTCTGACGATCCACCACCGTAACCTGGTGCCCCTGTGCTTGGAGGTACCAGGCCGTAGTAACCCCAACAACTCCAGCGCCCAGTACCAATAGGTGCATGCATCACTCCCCGCAATATTCGTCTTTGATGAAAGCCTCAGCCGCCAGACCGTTTTACTGTCCAGCCTTTCTGCTGAAGAAGAGGCACCAGAAGATCCCGGTGGTCACCCTGGATCTCCACTACGCCGCCTTTTACTGTACCACCTGTGCCACATTTTGCTTTTAGCACTTTGGCGTAGTCTTTCAGTGCTTTGTCATCCAGAGGAATACCGGTAATCAGCGTAACACCCTTACCTTTCCGCCCCTTTGTTTCGCGACTAACCCGCACAATACCATCGCCTTCAGGCCGTTCAGGTTGCCCGCAGGCGCACTCAGAAACCGGATTCCGGCATCCTGGGCACATGCGCCCCTGCTCCGTGGAGAAAACCAGGCCACCTTCTCGTTTCTTCCCACCCATATACAAAACCCTGTCTGTAATCAGTTCAGGCCCGGAGGGTATTTGGAAAACATTTCCGAGACAACCTCATCAATCAACTTGCGCCGTGTTTCTGGTGATTGGTTTTCATTCAGATAACGACGACTGACCGCGCGCCAGACCACCTCAGCACTACGCCGATCCACCAATTCCACCACCAACTTGCCTTCAGTAACCTCACGCACAGGCGGCGGTGCAGACATTGCCCAGCCGAAATTGCCACGACCAAAACCAAACCCAAGCCCTACGCCAGTTTGCTCAAGACGCTCCTCTGGAACAATTTGCCAGCGAACCAGCATATCGGCGTTTTCAGACTCCACTTGCTTCATGGCCTTGCGATTAAGCTCCCGCTCAACAGCCGCCTTGACCCGGGCATCATCAAGGGAGGTAACACCAGACCCTCCATCCAACGGCGCATAAGCCCATTGGCTGTAATTGCCAAAGACCGTCGCAGAGTTGTAATCAGTCACCACGTTACCGGCACAACCGGCCAATATCGCCGTCATAACCGCAATCAATAGAACTCGCATAACTATTCTCCTGCATTGGAGGCTATCAGTCCCAGTATACGCACAGCCTCATCTGTCCGACTTGTCATCCGGCTCAGGTGTCAAAACGGTAATCCAGCTTCTGGGCATCACAAAACGCGGAAAAGTCTGCCTGATGAGCCTCTGGAACAGAAACCAGAGCGTGTACGTTAGCACTGTAATCGATGGATTCGATGTTTCCCTCATGCCCGTCACACCAGTGCCTGAGAGGTTGTTCATCAGCGAAATCCAGCTCTACATGAGCCTGAACCCGTGCCTGATGAACCTCTCGCGCCACCTCAGACAACACGCTTTCAGCGGCACCGGCATAGGCACGAACCAGCCCACCAGCCCCCAGCTTGACGCCACCAAAATAACGAATCACGATAACCAGTACATCGCCCATATCCTTGTGCTGAATAACATTCAGTATGGGCTTGCCTGCAGTGCCCGACGGCTCTCCATCGTCGTTCATGGCGGCTTCTGCCGCAGAGCCCGGACGGCCGATTTGATAGCCCCAACAAACATGGCGGGCATCAGGATAATCCTGATGAGCCTCAGCAACACGTTCCCGCACTTCGTCACGGCTACTGACCGGATACACTCTGGCAATAAAACGGCTTTTCTTCACTTCCGTTTCACGCTCAAGGTATCCTGCAGGAACCGGATAATCTTTACTCATGAGGCAACCTATGACATCCAACGACAGTAATAATGGCTCGCCCGGCACAGCCAGTCCGGCAAAAATCCGGAAAGCCGCCTGCGGCATACGTTTTGAAGAAGACGAATTGCAGGAGGGCATCGACTTTTCGGCAGCTGCTCACCTGAAACCCGGCGATGATAAGGCCGGACAAACGCCCGCCTCAGTACCCACTAAAAAGCTATCAGCCCCCAAAAAAAACCGGTAACCGGATGGTCACCTGAAGTCCACCTTCCGGCCGGTTTCTGGCTGCAATGCTACCATCGTGGGCATTGATAATATCCCGGGCAATAGCCAGTCCCAAACCCCAACCTTGCCCACCGCGGGATTTATCTGCACAAAAGAATGGTTCGAACAACTGAGGCAACAGATCATCCGGCGCGCCCGGACCGCCATCGGCAATGACCACTTCAACCTGGCCCTGCACCAAAGCCAATGACACGTCGATGGTTTTACCCGGTGGCGTATGATCCAGTGCGTTCTGCAACACGTTATCAAAAGCCCGCTGCAACAAACCGGCATCCCCCAAAACAGAAACTGATTTAGTGTCATCGTCAGCAATCAGTTTACAGTCAACGCCCTGATTTTCAGCATAATCACTTGCGTCCCCCAAGACCCGATTGATCATTGCCAACGGCTTTACCGGCTCTCTTTCGAACGAGTCACCACTCTCTGAAACCCGGTACAACGTCAGAATTTGACCCGTCATGGTTTCCAGCCGCTCATTCTGCCGCAAGATACTTTCCATCAAAGCCGGTTCTGAGCCGCCATCACTAGCCAGCTCAATAGCGACTCGCTGCCGTGCCAGAGGTGTTCTCAAATCGTGGGAAATATCTCTTAACAGATGACTCTGCCGGTCCAGCAACTGGCACAGACGATCTGTCATGGCATTAAAGGCCGCAGCCAATTGCCCCACCTCATCACGACGACCAGCAATGTGATCAGCTACCCGCAACCGGAGGTCCCCCTCAGCAATTGACCGGGCGGTGCCCTCCATATGTTTAAGAGGCCGGGACACCATCCGAGCGATCCACCAACAGGCCAGTGAAATCATTACAAACCCAAGCCCCAGTTCGATAAACCGGAAAAACCCGGGATTCAGCCAACCATGCCCCCCCATCCGGGGCCACGCTACCAGCTGATAGCCCCCCTCCAGCTCGATCACTGCGGGCTTATTCGGATACCAGCCCGATTGCATACGCTCCCGGATGTTAGACGGCAATCGATGCTGCCCATGAGTTTTGTCAACCAGCATCAGATTAAGTTTACGCCGCTCCCCCTCAGCCCGCAGAAATCGCCAGGCTTCGTTCCTGCCTCGCTGCTGTTGCATGTTCAGTGCTTCGAGAGCCAATTCATGCAGGCCAACCTGCCGCTCAATGGCTTGCCGCTCCCGGTCCAGCAAGAAGTGTGTTGCGAAATTGCTCGCAACCACGGTCACCGCCATGGCCAGCCAGATCGACAGGAAAATACGCCAAAACAAAGGAAACATGAAACGCTTCATTCAGCAGGCACCCGATAGCTATATCCAAGACCCCGCACGGTCTCAATTCTGGGCGGTTCATCGTTACCCAGTTTTTTGCGCAGGTTACTGACGTGCATATCCAGTGTACGGTCATAGGCTTCAAGCCTGCGCCCCAGCGCCCATTGCATCAGATCTGTTTTCCGGACAACGCTGCCAGCGTGGGCCAGCAACACTTGCAGCACTTCATATTCAGTAGCCGTGAGCTCCAAAGGCGTATCATTGTGGTAAATCCGCCGTTGATCAGGCTCAACCCTAAGGTCACCGTATGTCCGGGCTGCATCCACATCAGTCTTTTGATCCCAGGCCACCCGCCGCAACAAGGCCTGTAACCGGGCGACCAACTCCCGGGGGTTGCAGGGCTTAGGAATGTAATCATCCGCGCCTACCTCAAAACCGACAATACGGTCTGTCTCATCACCCCGGGCCGTCAGCAACATCACCGGCAGATGCGTTTTACTTCGGAGCTCACGCAAGACCTCCAGACCGTTGATGTCTGGCAGCATGATATCCAAAACCACAATATCGCAGTCCTGACCTAAAGCCAGCAACAGCCCGTCACGACCATTGGCCGCCTCTCTGACACTGAAACCTTGCGTTGTCAGGTAACGTGCCAACAGTTGCCTTAGCTCCTCATCATCCTCGACCAGCAATACCCTGTTTTGCATAACCATGCCTCTTCACTATGCCTGGATACAGTCTATCACGCCCCTCAGCCGCACCTGCCGTGACGGAATTTCTCTTTACCCAACCTTTACACACACCTGACACCAGCTGACGTAATAAGGCGTACTATGGGCACCATAGACAGACCAAACCAACGAGGTGAATATCATGAAGGTTAACAAATCTATCGTTACTGCCGGCATCCTGATGGCCGCTCTGGTCGCTGCCAGCCCTATGGCCCTGGCCCAAAAAAGCATGGAAGGCCATGAAGGCAGACAAGACAAGAAAGAAATGTGCGACGACTTCCGTGACGGCAAAGGCAAGTTCAGCAAAGAAGAACGTCAGCAAAAAATGCAGGAGCGCCGCGCCGAGATGCAGAAACAGCGCGAAGAAATGGCCAACCGCCTGAAGCTTACTGATGAACAGCGTGTGATCTGGAGCGAAATACACGACGAGCGTCAGAAACAGCATCAGGAACGCATGGAAAAACACCGGAAGGACATGGAAAAACGCTGCGGTAAAGCCAAATAATCGAACAGCCCGTGCCAGCCGCTGCCACTCACAATACAGAGTAACAGCGGCTGACCGGTTACTGGCGAGCAAACTCCAGATAGCGGCTCGCAGCCTGTTTCTTTTCGCTCTGACTGTTCAATAACGCCACGCGGAGCCTGTCGATGATGCTGAAATAGTCATCAAGCGGGGATTTATCTTTGCTCCATTGTTTTGAAGCATCAATAAACTCCTGTTGCTTCTCACGGATTTCTTTCAGCTTTTCCAGGGCCTTCTGAATAGCCGCAACCTTGGGGTCAACCGAAGCCTCAGCCACCGGGTCACCCGCAGCGTTTACCCCATTTTCCGCCAGATTACCGTTTCCGTTATTTCCTCGTACACCAAGAAACTCCCTTTCAACAGGCACTTTTTCGGTTTTTTGCTCAGCCAGATCCAGCTCTTCCAGTGTACGAACCTCACCGTCAGTGGTCAGATAAATGCCTGAGGCCTTGATTTGCCCCAAAGGAACACCCTGAGAATTCGCCAGAGTAAAACGATCCTCAGCGCTATCCACATAGAGCGCTTGCACACCAACCTCGGACAGGGACCGCAAAGCTTCTTTGCCATCTGCAGTCTGCACCCACACAGACAGTGACGAAAACACCTCATCGCTGGCATCAATCCAGCGGTTACCGTCGTCATCAAAACGGGCCAGCTCAGAAAAACCGGAGCCAGACTGAGGCCCGAATAATTCAGTACCATCATCGACTTTGCCGTTACCGTTCCGGTCAAGCACCAGATAACCACTGCCAGAACCCAGGCTCGCAAACTGCCCGGTCTGACCATCACCTGCCATATCGAACTCAAACAAAGTGTCTGTCAGCCGTGCCGTAGAAGCACCGAAATTGATCACTAAAGGATCTGTCAACGGGCGTTCCTGAATCTGCACCAGCTCAGAATACTCATAAGTGCGCGACTGGGACTGCCGCAAAGACAAAGTAAAATCGATGGTTTCGCCATTCTCCAGGCTAATGCTTCCTGTTGAAGCGAAGCTGCGGGCTTCACGTTCAGAATAGAACATATAGCGGCCGGCGGTGACCGACACACTCCCTTGGTCGTCACCCACCGCTTCGCCACCCAGCGCTGCCCGACTAACGGTCAAAGCCTGCTGGCCAAGGAGCAGCAGATCACTGGATTGTTCGATCAGCTCCGCACTGGTGTAAACAGCGGTTTTGTTGTCGCCATTCACCTGACTTGCGTTGCTGAACGATAATTGCTCCTGACTACTGTAGCGATAGGCCGCCTGACGAAACAGAGATAATTCAGTTGCACCAGACTGCTGTCCTTGCTGTAGCACCCCCGCGCCCTGCTGAGTAATACGCAGCTGACTGCTATCCAGAACCGTTACCTGGCGTGAACCGTTCTGAAACAAGGAGATCTGACTGGAAGAAATCATAATGTACGCGCCTCAACTAACCTGCATGGGTTATCGGCAACGAAAGGGAAAACTTGAACAGGATTTAACCAGAAAAAACCTGAGCATTAGCCGAAATAGCGCACCAGAGCAGCGGTCAGAAGACCGATGGAAATAGCCGGAAGTGGCTTCCGAATCGCCAGCATGCTAAAACCTGTAGCCACCAGGGCGGCCATTGCACCAGCGTCACCAGATACGGCTATGGGTACGATAATGGCGATCAGTACGGAACTGGCCATGGCGTTAATGAAACTTTCTACCCGCGGGTTAATCTGCACAAACGACATCACAAAAACACCGCCAAAACGGGTAATCAAAGTCACTAACGTCATAAGTACAATCAGAACAAAAACGCCGGTGGCGGTGGTTTCAATGACCATGCTCCCCCCCTTCTTCTGCACTATTCAACGAGCGCGGCTCCAGCCAGAACAAACCAATCACACCGCCAGCCAAGGCTCCCACTACCACATGCATATTGGCGGGCAGCCATCTCCATGCTGCGTAGGAAGTAACACCTGCAGTTAACCACACCACCATCACCCGAGGCGTTTTCTTACCTCCCAGCACCATCGTCAGGAGGAAGCAGCCAAGCACCATATCCAACCCATAAGCCTCCGGGTTTTGCAGCAGTCCGCTGAAATAGGCCCCAAAAGCTGTACCAATAACCCAGGCCAACCACAATACAAAACCGCCACCCAGAATCACTTCCAGATTACGCCGCCCGTTCTGATAATCCTGAGCACAGGCCGCCCAGTTGGCGTCAGTCAGAAGCAACAACAGCCCATACCGTCTCCCTGGCGAAACATCCTTGAGCATTGGATACAGAGATGCTCCCATCAGCAAATGCCGGGCATTAATCGCAAACACCACTACCAGTACCGGAATAACCGACACCTCTGCCCCCCACAAATCCAGAGCTCCGAACTGGGAAGCACCGGCAAACACCGTGACGCTCATCAAGATGGATTCAAAGGGAGAAAGGCCCGCCTGAGTAGACGCCAAGCCAAAAGCCGCCCCAAACGCCACCACGAAGAGCGATATGGGTAACATACGGAAAAACTCAGTCCGCACTCGCGGTGCCTGTAACTGATAAGAGTAATACGAGCCAGACATCAGTGTTGACTCAGACCCGGTTTACGAGCCACATAAACCGTGTTGAAGGATTCCCTGTTTTGGAAGGGGTTATAAAAGCTAACAACGTGGCAGGCTACATCTTCAAACACCTCATTCAGAACTGCCATAAACTCAGCGTCTTCGCCTTCATTTGACCACATGGCAAAAATACCCCTGGGCTTCAACTGCCGGGCCATCAGGCTGATATTCCTGATGGTATAGAAACTGGCACTGGAATCGTGCAGCAAAGCACGGGGCGAGTGATCGATATCCAGAAGTATGGCATCAAACTCTTTACCTGGAGCCTCAGGGTCAAAGCCGCCACAGGCTGGGTCGGCTACGGCCATATCAAAGAAACTGCCGTGAACGTAACGATGGCGAGGATCGTCATTCTGGTCTTTGCCCAAAGGAACGAGTTCCTGCTGATGCCAGCCAATAACTGGCTTCAGATATTCCACGACAAGCAGCTCGGCCACGCGATCGTGTTTAAGTGCAGAAACGGCCGTGTGCCCCAGCCCAAGACCACCAACGACAACACGGAGGTTGTCACCTTCTGTTTCGCGCAAGCCTATATCCGAAAGGGCCACTTCTGCATCAACGAACATGCTGGACATGAGAAATTCTTCGCCCAGCTTCACTTCGTAAATATCCCGCTCGCCCAGTGCCGGTATCCTGCGGCGGCGCAGTGTGATTTCCCCGATCACCGAGGGTTGGCTGTCTATTTGTTCGAAAAGCAGTCCCATTGGTTTGGCTCTTTCGTGTTTTCTGGTTTTGCTTGGGAGTTTGCGCACATTTTTGGAACGGCTTACCTCACCGGCTCCGTATTCTACTCCCCAGCTCGCTTGTTTTCTGTTTCGGAGAAACAGGCATTAAGCAGGCTTTTCAACTTATCTGCGCCTTCCCGGTTCATTAGTTCGATATTTCGGTCGGGAATACCATCTACGTCGGGATAGCTATCAATCGCAGACTCCAGGCTCGCTTCCCGCAATATATGCAGCATAGGGTACGGAGAACGGTTCGTGTAATTCTCTGCCGCACCGGCCTCGGTGTCGGCAAACTGGTAATCCGGATGGAAACTGGCGATCTGGTAGATGCCTTCCAGTTCCAGATACTTCAACAGGGCATCCGCAGTATCCAGAAACTCGTTGTAGGCATAGAAGTCCTGCAACACACCCGGATGAATCAGCAAGGTGGTTTCAACATCCGGCTGGTCTTCCAGCAGTTGCAGCTCAGCATGCAACGCCTGAACAAGCTTGTCTTCGGTCGCTGCATCAGTAACCACAAACCGAACCCGGTCTTTCACCAGCTCACGCTTGGCAAACGGACAAAGGTTATAACCAACCACAACGTCTTCGACCCATTTTCGCGTTGCGTTTACAACCTCTGATTCACTCATCTAATCACCCTTAAGTTCAGTTGAAGACCACTCACAAGCTTAAGCGGTTGGGTGGGTAAGCCTTTCCAAGAATGTGCGTAGCCATGGATGGCGAAGCAGAAGCGCTACATGGATGTGCCGCAGGAGCGGTTTTTGGAAAGGCTTACCCACCCGACCGCAAACACCCAAAGTTAAAGATTAATCTCGGACTCAGAGGTAACCCTGACTCCGCAAGTAATCATCGTAACTACCACTGAAGTCCGCAATCCCATCCGGCTTCAACTCAATAATCCGAGTCGCCAACGAAGAAACAAACTCCCGGTCATGGCTCACAAAAATCAACGTGCCCGGATAGTTCTCCAGCGCCAGGTTCAACGCCTCAATGGACTCCATGTCCAAGTGGTTGGTGGGCTCATCCAGCAACATTACATTCGGCTTCTGCAGAATCAGCTTACCGAACAACATTCGCCCCTGCTCACCCCCCGACAACACCTTCACCGATTTGCCAATGTCATCACCCGAAAACAGCATCCGCCCCAGCGTGCCGCGAACCAACTGCTCGCCGCCGGCAGTCCATTGCGCCATCCAGTCAGTCAAAGTGTCGTCACAGGCAAAATCAGAAGAGTGATCCTGAGCGAAGTAACCTACCTTTGCGCTGTCGGTCCACTTCACCTCCCCGGCATCCGGCTCATAAGCACCGGCCAAACACTGCAACAGCGTGGTTTTACCAATGCCGTTTGGGCCGATGATCGCAACACGCTCCCCGGCTTCAATCTGCAAATCAAGGCGCTTAAACAGCGAATTTCCATCAAACCCCTTGGTCAAACCAATCAGATTAACCGCCTGACGATGCAGCTTCTTTTCCTGCTCAAAACGGATAAACGGACTCACACGACTTGAGGGTTTAACTTCTTCCAACTGAATTTTATCGATCTGCCTTGCCCGAGACGTTGCCTGCTTGGCTTTCGACGCATTAGCAGAGAAACGACTTACGAATTGCTGCAGTTCTGCAATCTGGGCTTTTTTCTTGGCGTTGTCTGACAACATGCGCTCGCGGGCCTGGGTGGCTGCGGTCATGTATTCGTCGTAGTTGCCCGGGAACAGGCGAAGCTCGCCGTAATCCAGGTCTGCCATGTGCGTGCACACGCTGTTAAGAAAGTGGCGGTCGTGCGAAATGATAATCATGGTGCTGCTGCGAGCCACCAAAATACTTTCAAGCCAGCGAATGGTGTTGATATCCAGGTGGTTAGTCGGCTCATCAAGCAGCAGTACATCCGGATCCGAGAACAAAGCCTGAGCCAACAGAACGCGCAGTTTCCAGCCAGGAGCCAGGGCGCTCATAAGACCATTATGCTGATCCAGTGGAATATCGAGGCCCAGCAACAATTCACCCGCGCGGGATTCAGCGGTGTAGCCATCCATTTCAGCAAACTCTACTTCCAGGTCTGCTACGGCCATGCCGTCTTCTTCACTCATTTCAGGCAAAGAATAAATACGGTCCCGTTCTTTCTTTACATGCCACAGTTCCTCATGGCCCATGATCACGGTATCTATCACCGTGCAATCCTCATAAGCGAACTGATCCTGGCGAAGCTTGCCCAGGCGAATGTTCGGCTCCAGCATAACCTGGCCCGCAGACGGTTCTAAGTCACCACCAAGAATTTTCATCAGAGTGGACTTACCGCAGCCATTAGCGCCGATCAGGCCGTAACGGTTACCGCTGCCAAATTTGGCAGATACGTTTTCAAACAGAGGCTTAGCCCCGAATTGCATTGTGATATTGGCAGTGGAGATCAAGAAAAGAACCTATAAACGTGAGGGCCGGCGCTGCGCCGGCTAGACAAACCCGGCATTGTACAGGTTTGCGCGCAGGACTGTGAGGCCGCATAAACACGAATAAAAAGCACTTGCCTCTGGAGCGCTGTACGGGCAGCATTCGAACTCAGAAATTCAAACCCATCCAAAAAAGGATATTGATCATGGCACAAGCAACCGCACGCCACATTCTGGTAGACAGCGAAGCAAAGTGTGAAGAACTGAAAAAAGCCATCGAAGGTGGCCAGGACTTCGCAGAGGCAGCAAAAAAACACTCTTCCTGCCCATCTGGCCGGAACGGCGGAGACCTCGGTTCTTTCGGCCCGGGCCAAATGGTTCCCGAGTTCGATAAGGCTGTATTCAGCGGCGAACTGAACACCGTACTCGGTCCGATCAAAACTCAGTTTGGCTACCACCTGCTGGAAGTCACTTCCCGCAGCTAAGTGCTGATCGTTTGCCTGCGCATTTTATCGCGCAGGCAAACGGCTTTACTGGCTACTATTTCCACCCAAAGCCATAAAACGGGCCAGTTGGCTGCCAATATTTTCAATCGGTCCTGTTACCGCCTGCTGAATACTCTCCGTTACCACTTCAGTGAACTTTCGCCCAGCCTCACTTTCCAGAAACCCCAGATACAACCCCATTTCCTGAGCACTGACATCCTGGTAAGTGAACAGGTAGCTGTCATAGACCTGCTGCCCAACAACACCATTCAGGGCCGGACGCTGTGCCTCCAAGCGCTGATACAAAACCTCAGAGTTCACGGAATTCCCCGACAAAGCAGCCATGGCAGAAGACAGCCCGACCTGAAGCGCGATGGCAGTATCAACAGCGCTTTCGGTAGCACGGGACGCCCGGTCAAAACGAGCAAACAGCGCTTCCCTATCGGTCCCTTTATGGGTCTTATTCAGCTCAGGTGCCCGGCGGCGCACCTCCGACCAGACTGCCGGCGCGGATGCCGCAATCTCTGCCCGGGCAATCTTTTCCGCCACAGGTGTCTGGTACCAGTCATGCACCTCCGCCAGTTGTTTGCTGGTCATGGATGCCTCAAGGTTTGAGACGATGTTTCTTTCTATATCTTCTGCGCGGAAACTATTACTCACCACATAGCCAATGGTGTCTGCCACCATGGGAGGAACCTGACCATTGCGCTTGAGGCCATCCCGAATACCTTGGCTCATCATCGCAGGATACTGCGCAACAATGTCATCAATGGGCGATGCCTCAAGAACTTTACCGGCATCCAACGCGGCCTGAGCCCAGCCAGATATAAGCAGCCCAGTGACTAAAAGAGGTTTAACCAGGGAGTTCAGTCGCATTTTTCTATTATCCTGTTGCTGGAATAACGCCGTTTATGACACGCAGACGGGCCCCGCGGCAAGTATCCCTGGTGTTATAGCGTATTGCTAAACTCAATAGCCGGCCCCAGTGCTTTCAGGCGATCGACCAAAAACTCCATCACAATCCGAACCCTCGCCATCTGCTGGGTATCCTGATTTACGTGCAGCCAGAGATCGACACTCTCACCCTCAAGCGGGTCTGACAGCCGCCTCAATTCCTTCGCAGCCTCTCCCAGATAACAGGGTAAAACCGCCAGCCCAGCACCGGCCCGGGCTAAAGCGTGCATAGACTGCAAACTGTTACAGCGGATCACGGTGTTTACATTTTTGAGCTGTTTTCGATACCACTTGCCCGCCGCCAGGTGACTGAAAGATTCGTCAGGGATAATCCAGGTACAGTCTTCCGGACGATTTTCGATATCCATCTTCCTGTTCCGACGACAATAATTGGTTGACCCATAAACGGCGGAATCGATGGCGGCTATACGTTGACCTTCCAGAGTAGCCTGAGGTTTATTCTCGGGGCGCAATGTCAGATCGGCTTCCCGGTGGCTCAGGTTCGCCACGTCATTGTCCGTGAGAACTTCCAACTCAATTTCGGAATACTCTCGCACCAATGCCGCCAGAATCGGGCTCAAGAGCTCGTACATCAGGGCATCTTCAGAGGCAATTCTTACCTTACCAATCGGCGCGCCATCCTGACCAATAAGCTTTCGCTCCAGGTTTTCCATCTCGACTGCCAGCTTTTCGGCCTCACGGTAGGCCATTTCGCCAGTGGCGGTAAGCTGCAAACCATCGCGGTTGCGCTCAAAAAAGCGCACTCCCAGCGACTCTTCCATCTGATCAAGCCGTCTTAAAACAGTGGTTTGGTGAACACCCAGCATTTCACCGGCTTTTGCGAAGGTTCCGGCTATTGCCAGAGCCCGTATATATCGAAGATAATCCCAGTCCATAGCTACTGCATATTTGCAACATGAGTACGGAGTTTACCGTATTTAAGCTGCAAATAAGAACCTCTAGAATAGTTTATAACCTAACAAACCCAGCCACCCGGTTAAGGAGGAAGGCACCATGATTCATGAGCAAAACGTGAGCATTCGCCCACAGCCATCCAGCATCCTCCACAATGGCGTGGAGTTGCGCCGCGAGTATACCCGTGCAGCGGTCAAACAGGGGCTACAATTTCTTGGCCGCAAGTTGCGTATTGCAAATCGCAAAGCCACAGCCGTAGTACAAGATATGCCTCAGGCGCAGGGCGGAGTTTAACGCCTTTCCTGACCCCATAAAAAAACCGGCATGTTTCCATGCCGGTTTTTTTATGGGAAATAGAACCATCAAAGCTCCCAGACAACTTTATCTCTCCGGGCAAACCAACCATCCATTTTCTGATTGTAAAAATTCTCGATGACATTGCGTTTGATTTTCATGGTTGGCGTCAGCATGCCGTTTTCCATCGTCCACGGCTCTTTGACCACAACCACAAAGGCCAGCCTCTCATGGGATTCACACCCATCATTAACGGCTTCGAGTTCCCGCGCTAACTCTTGCTCCAGCCCGGCGCGATCAACACCGTTGTCCAACGCCTGCCTCGCTTCCTCTGACAACAGCACCATCATGCATGGCTGAGGCTGATTCGCCCCCGCCACACACACGACTTCTACCGCAGGATGATTAAAGCGGTTCTCAATCGGGACAGGCACCACGTATTTGCCCTTGGACGTTTTGAACAGATCCTTCACGCGACCAGTAATACGAAGATAGCCAGCCTGGTCAATTTCACCCATATCACCTGTTTTCAGGAAACCATCTTCCGTAATATCTTCCCGGGTTTTCTCTTCATTCCTGAAGTAACCCAACATCTGCCCCGGACTTCTTACTTCCACTTCTGAGTCATTACCAATCCGGTGTTCCACTCCCGGGTTCGCCATGCCAACAGTACCGATTTTTGCCTGCCCGGGCCGGTTGACATGAGAGTAACCAAAATTTTCTGACATTCCATACACTTCGAGCAATTCAAGCCCCAGATTGCGGTACCAATTGATAATCTCAGCAGACAAAGGCGCGGCACCCGTCAGTGCTGCCCGGCAATGATCCAATCCAAGCTGCTTAAGCACCTTCTTTTTCACGAGGGCACTAACGATCGGAATATTAAACAACACTCTCTGTTTTTTAAGGGGCAACTTCGCGTTCACACCCAGATAGAATTTCATCCACAACCGGGGGACCGAAAAAAACAAGGTTGGTCTGGCACGTTGCAGGTCTTCCTGAAAAGTATCCAGCGAATTGGCAAAATAGAGGTGAAAACCGTAATACAAGGACTGAGTTTGTACCGCAGCCCGTTCTGCCACGTGTGCCAAAGGCAGGTAGGACAACATCCGCTCACTGGAGGTAACCGGAAACAACTGCTGCAGCCCATCGGCGACAGAAATCATAGTACGGAAGCTATGCATCACGCCTTTGGGACGACCGGTACTGCCAGACGTATAGACGATCGTTGCCAGGTCATCCGGGGCTGGCAACCTCGGTTTGGCCGGGGCGTGTTCTGCGATGATATCCAACCATTTTGGCGTGTCATCCCGAGGCGATAGTGGCAATGAAATAATTGGCAGGTCCTTCGGAATGCTGCCCTTGATATCATTCCAGCCATCAGCGGTCCCATCCAGTTTACCCAGAAACAAAAGTTTGACATCACTGTGAGCCAGAACATATGCCGCCGTCTCGCCATTGAGTGTCGGATATAGAGGAACACTGACATGCCCCGCCGACCAGATAGCAAGGTCTGCAAGAATCCAATGGGCACTGTTCTTACCAAGAATTGCGATATTGCTTTTCTCTGGTAGCCTGAGGCTGTTCAGATAAGCAACCATCCGGCATACCTGGTCGGCAGCCTGCCCCCAGGTAATATCTTCAACATGGCCATCCGGGAAGGGCTGCGTCAGGTAAACGTTATCCGGAGTCCGCTCTGCCCAATAGAACAGGCTATGCACAGAAGTCAGCTTTTGGGGGTCGATAGCCATGAAAACTCCTTATTATTGTTATCTTCACATTTTCAGAAAGTCACTTATTCTTATTCACTCCATACTAGCCGACTTTAGTCCGTCATTAACGGGAAAACTCAGGCCAAAAACCGAGGTTTTTGGTCAAAAGCGTGAACCAGCACTCAAAAAACAATTCGTGACATCTATCAAGCTTGGTCTACATTGAAGGTATCCGCGTACTGATTAGCCATACCGAAGGAGGTAGCTATGATCAAGCCGGCCCGTTCTTTGATGACCATTCCAGCCTGGAGCCTTATTCTGGTTGGGTCCTGTGCTTTCTTTTACACGGCCTACGCAGGCTTACTCGGATCCTGACAAACAGGAGCCTGGTCAAAGCAGCTTTATAGCCACCCGGAAAACAGGGACGTTTCCGGGTGCAGCCAACCGCGCGCCCCCCCCGAGTATCAACAACACCACATCCACGGTTTTACTACCGCTGCGAAACGACTTATCAACAATATTAAGACACCGAATACAGACTGACGGTCACAAAAATAATCCCACTTGGAATCCCCGGCAAACACCAGCCCGGAACGAACAAAACCGCTCCACACAAAGATCAGTGTAATAAGGATATACTGGACAACAGTTAAGTCAGATATTTAAACCAGCAGACTCAATCAATCGAGCCACCGGCAATCTGACAGCCCAACTTTACACAGGATTTAAAAGAGGAATATATGCAGCGTGCAACAAGCCGGGTGGGGAGGCAATGCTACCGACTAATAGCCATGCTACTGGTGTTCACGCAATATGCTTACAGCGACGATAGTATTATCAATCGCATTGAGGTATTACAAGCGGGCCACCCAGTCACTGTTCACGGAGCCCCCCTATTGGCGCAGACAGCGCTCGCCCAATTCTATGAAGCCAGGAACTACACCGCAGCATGGACATCCAGAGCCACCCAGGACCAGTTAATCCGTGCAATTAACGAAGTTGCCGACGAAGGCCTGAACCCTGCCGACTATCATCAGAAAGCCCTGCTTGCAATTACCCGGCCATCGCTGGAAGCCCCTCAGCCAGAACTCCAGGCAGACGTCGATATGGTGTTCTCCGATGCCTTTCTGGTACTTGCATCACACCTGCTGGAAGGCAAGGTAAACCCACAAACCATTCAGGCAGAATGGACCACCAACCGCAGGCAGCGCGAGCTCCACACGATACTCGAAAATGCACTGCAGAGCGGAACGGTTTACCAAACACTGCAATCACTCAAACCTCCAGCCCCGGCCTATCAACGGCTGGCCAGTTACCGCCGACAACTTTCCTCCCTTCTTGGGCGGCCCTGGCCTCTGCACAAGCCTGGCCCGACAATACGCCCCGGTGATAGCGACCCACGTCTGGCCACCATCCGCGAGCAACTGATTCTGCTGGGTGATCTTCCCATTGCCGACAACGACACACATTACGAGTCCGGAGAGGACGCTGACCACCAACTCTATACCGGCAACCTGATCCGTGCGGTACCTGCTTTTCAGGCACGCCATGGTCTGGACCCTGACGGTATCATTGGGCGAAAAACCCTGGCCGCCCTTAACCTGATGCCCATAGAACGAATTCGCCAGATAGACGCCAACCTGGAGCGCTGGCGATGGCTGCCGGACACTCTGGGAGACACCTATGTTCTGGTGAACATCGCCGGGTTCGACATGGTTATGGTAGAGAATGGTCAGGAAGTACTGCACCAACGGGTCATTGTCGGAGGCCCTTTCCGGCAAACCCCGGTGTTCAGTGATCGCATCCGTTATCTGGTGTTTAACCCTACCTGGACAGTCCCCCGTACCTTGATGATTCAAGACCAGCTACCCAAAATTCAACGTGACCCCAGCTATCTGGAGCGCCTGAACTTCAAGGTATACCGGGGTTGGGGGGCTAACCGCGAAGAAATTGACCCCAGCGAGGTCGACTGGGGCGCGCTGACAGCTGACAACTTTCCATACCAACTCGTGCAACAGCCCGGGCCAACAAACTCTCTCGGGCAGATTAAGTTTATGTTCCCGAACGAACATGCTGTATACCTGCACGACACTCCCGGACAATATCAATTCAGCCGTCTGAACCGCACAATCAGTTCCGGATGCATACGCGTTGAGCGCCCCTTTGAGCTCGCCGAAAAGCTACTGAACGGTAATAGTGACTGGAATAGCGATAACATTACCCAGGCCAGGCAACTCAAAGAGCCCGTAAACGTCGTTCTGAAAAAACCTGTACCGGTACACCTTCAGTACTGGACAGCCTGGGTTGATAAATCGGGCAGACTCCAAATACGACATGACATCTATAATCGGGACCGCCGTCTGATCGACGCATTGAGATCCGATTCCCAGGGAAACCTGCAGCTAACCCCCAGGAGCCAACTATGATTAGAGCGACCTTCCCTCTGCTAGCAGCCCTGACTCTGAGTGCCTGCCAAAGCTTGCCCGGGCAAGAGTCTGACATCGGGGATAACATCATTCTGCTAAGTGCACAGCATTGCCTGGAAGAAACCGTCGGTGAGAACAACCGGATTCACTTCGGTCCCTGCCTGAAGGTCGCGGAAATTAACGGAGAAAAGCCGGTCTTACGAAGTGATGGTTTTATTGCGCTGCCTGTCGGCCAGCCAGCCACACTAACTGCGGCCTGTGTATACCGCCACGCCGATGGAACCCTGATTCCCGCAACAATGGAAACCACAACCTTCGAGATACAAAGCAATACGTTCACACAGGGAGGTCAACGCTGGTATCTGCATGCCCACACGCAGGCCCGGGGCATAATTGGCTGTAAGCCAACGCTGTCTCGTTCAATATATCCAGTGAACAAAACAAACTGAATCTGATACCACGTTTCAAATGAACTTGGCCCTGAACAGATCAGGGCCACGCTAAACACCGGCCTTCAACCACCTGCAAGCATAGATTGCAGCTTCTGAGTCAACTCAACAGCCTCACAGCCCATCGGCGTGAGATAACCCCCGTCATGCCGGGAAATCAGCCCCTTGGCAAATAAAGACTCTGCCGCCTGAACAATATCTTCTGCGGCTTCATTGGAGTGCACTTTGATGCCTTCCTGAGTCGAAGTAGAAGGAAACTGCAGTAACAGGTTCAGTTCAGCAAGATGAATCGGAGAGAAAGGCATAAGAAACTCCTGGTTAGGTAACTTGGATTCAAGTCTAGCGGAAATAACGCCTGCCGGGCGAAAATTCTCACAAGCACACAAAAAGCCTACATTTGCCGCTACATCTCCCGCGATAATAACGGTACATTAAAGCATCCGATACTGAAGTCCGGTCATGAAATGAAGCTTAGCTACACCCCCCTCACATTCTGCATCATATCCCTTTTGGCCTCGTGCCTGTGGGCATTGAGTGCAAGCGCACAGGCAGACACGATAAAGCGCGTGGTACACCCGGATGGCCGGATTGAATTTACAAACGTAAAAAACACAAACCAGCCACGCCCTTCAACCAAAAGCGAAACCGTCTACCGCTACCAGGATGAACACGGCGTTGTGGCCTACAGCAGCACAAAACCCGCCGACTCCAGTTTCGACGTAATCAGCTTTCATTGCTACGCCTGCGACCCCAATTCAAAAGTAGACTGGCGCAAGACTCCGCTATTTCTTAGCCCTTTCGAGAACGAAATCCAGGCCGCCGCCAAAGAATTTGACGTAGACCCTGCACTGGTGCGAGCCGTCATTCATGCTGAATCTGCATTTAACCCTCAAGCCATCTCGCCTGTAGGCGCTCAAGGCCTGATGCAGCTAATGCCCGGTACAGCGAAAGAACTCGGCGTTCTGAACCCGATGCAAGCAGAAGAGAACATCCGAGGGGGCGTAAACTACTTAGCCCAGATGCTGGCTCGCTTCAAGGGTAACACCCGGCTCGCGACAGCCGCTTACAATGCAGGCCCGGGCGCCGTAGGGCGCTACAAAGGCATCCCACCATACGCCGAAACCAAAGCCTACGTTGAGCGCGTCGGCATCTTACACCAACGCTACGCGGCTAACTGATGCACAAAGCTCTCGAATATCTCAGCATTGCAGGCGATATTGTTCACGTCGACCAGGATAAATACGGGAACATCCTGGTTATTGATGGTCGCAAGCATCGCGTCCTCAGTTTTGACTCCATATTCGAACAAAGCAAAATCATTCGCTCAACGCCCCATCTCCCCGTGCATGAATACAACCGGGCGATGTTGCTCCCCATTGCCTTCCGGGAACCAAGCCATGTTACGGTGCTTGGTTTAGGAGGAGGAGTACTGGCCCATGGCTTATACAAGCTCCTGCCGGAGAGTAACATTCAGGTTTTCGAGTTACGGGCGAAAGTGGCAGACATTGCCAGAGAATGGTTTTACCTGCCTGACAACGACCGGTTAAAAGTAGAGATTCAGGATGCACGTTTGGCGGTAGATAACATGCCAGAGGGCTCCACAGATATTATCCTGACGGACCTCTACAGTGCCGATAAAATGAGCCCGGCCCAGGCTCAGCGGCAGTTCATAAAAGCCTGCAGCCGGGCACTTACAAGCACGGGCTGGCTGGCCCTGAACTACCACCGCATGCCCGAGCCCGACGGCAATCTGGTACGAGAACTCCGGCGCCAGTTCCCCCTCCTTCTGATGTTCAGAAGCAAAACCAACAACTGGGTTATTTACGGAAGCAAGCACGGCTTAAATTCAGTGACATTGCCCGCATCAAGACTCGCTGAGCTTGAAGCGCGGCTGCCCATCGGCTGGGCAAAACTCATGAAGAAACTGGAAAGGCTGGAACTATAGAGAGGAGCCCCCTATCCGGGCCCCTCTCTCAGACTTTTTCTGACTCAGCACCTAAGCCGCTCAGGCCCGGCTGAGGAACTTACGTTCTTCCACGTTAACCTTGATGCGGTCGCCTGTCGAAATGTGCTCAGGCACCTGCACAACCAGACCGGTTGTCAGGTGTGCCGGCTTGGTCCGGGCCGTGGCAGAGCCACCTTTAACAGACGGGTCAGTCTCTGCAATCGTCAATTCAACCGTGGGTGGCAAGTCCAGAGCCACCGGCGTATCGCTGACCAGTATAGCCATCACCCCCTGAGTGTCCTCAGTGATAAACAACAACTCATCTTCGATAGCACTTTTATTCAACATGTACTGGGTGAAATCTTCGTTATCCATGAAGACATACTCATCACCGTCGGCGTATGAAAAGGTAACCGGACGGCGAACCAGATCAGCCAGATTAAGCATGTCTGAATCTTTAAAGGTTTCATCCAGCTTTTGCCCGGAAACAACATCGTACATCCGCATGCGGTAAAGGCTGCCACCGGCACGGCCCTGAGGCACCGAGCGCTCGATGTCTTTTACGAAATACGCACGTCCATCGTATTCAACCGCTTGATTCTTTTTAATCTCACTCGCTTTTGGCATGTTACTGGTTCCAATTAAATTGATCACTTGTGGCGCTGATATACCACGACTGATAAAAAGATGCGACCACTGCTCAACGGTTTGCCCGGGAAAGTTCTGCCCTTGTCTTCAGCCGCCCGGCCCTTCGGATTTCGGCATTGGAGTAGCGCCGACGCTGTTCATCCGTTTCAGGAATCACCGCCGGCACATCCACAGGCTTGCCCTTATCATCCAGGGCCACAAAGGTAAAAAACGCTGAAAGAATATGCCTGGTATCCCCGGTGTAACTGTTCTCGGCCTCAACCTTTGCCCCGATCTCCATGGAAGACCCCCAGCTACGATTCAGAGCCAGGCTGAACAACAAGGTATCGTTACCCTTGGCAGGCGCGCGAAAGTATATGGAATCTACCGCAGCCGTTACACATACATACGCGGAATGCCGTTCAGCCACTACCAGAGCCAGCCGGTCGCACTTCGCCATGATCATGCCCCCGAAAACTGTATCATGTGAGTTCATATCATTAGGAAAGACTTTATAAACGTGCTTCTCAATGGCAGAAGCCGAAACAGGCTTGGCCTTTTTTCCAGACATGACAGGCGTTCCTTCTGTGACTTACCCACAGATTCTGTGGATAACTATGTTAGCAAGGTAAGGACACTCCGCTGCAAGTACCGGCCTTACTGAGTTTCAGGGGCGTGCAGCTAATTTGATCAGCTATACTGCACTTTTCACAAGCCAACAACAAAGGGTATTGAAAGCAGATGCAGCACAAAGCGGCACGCAGCACTGTTGGCACGTTTATTCTGGCCATTTTCACCACTGCCTGTCTGGCCGGCGCTTATCACTTTATGGACCAGGGCCTGAACGAACTGGCACAAGCCCGGCAAATCCAGCGCCTTCCTGTTACCCCCCTCTCAATACTGGCACAGGGGCCTTACCTTGTGACCGGTCAGGTTTCAGACAGACTGGGCACCTACACCGCCCCTTATTCCAAAACCCAAGCCGTATATGTACGTTACCTGAAGCAGCAGGAATACCGGGACACAGACGGCGATCGAAAACTGCGAACGATAGATTCAGGCCATCTTGGAGGAAAGTTCCAACTCCAGGATGAATCCGGTTCGGTCGTTGTCAACCCGGGTTCTGAACCAGAAGATATCGACTGGGGCTTGAGCCGAACCTGGCACGATCAAACCGACGATTACGTTTATTCCGAATGGGCACTGAAACCGACAGAAACCGCCACAATCATCGGGCAGTTTGACCCAGACCACCAGGAACTGAAATTCGGGCAGCTTGAGGCATTCAGCCTGCCTTCGGTTATTTCTACCTTTGATCCCAGCAGCAACACGAGTGAAGAATATTCCGATTCCGGAGCCCATATATCCTTGGCCACCGGCTTACTGGCTATGGGCCTTGCTCTGGGGCTGATTCTTCTGAAAATTCACCGGTTGTGGGTGTACGCACTCACAATGACCGTGGCTGTATCAGGCACATTAAGCCTGGTTGGGGTTTCCCGGATGACACAAGAATGGTCGGCCATAGCCACACTCTACGAAGGGCGCTACCAAAAGCTCGCGGATAGTGAAGCCCCCACTCTCGCCCTTGCTGACGTCGCTGTTCTGAATCATCTCATTCACCAAAGCACCAACGGGTGGTTCGATCGATGGATGTTCAGGCAACAACTTGAAAACCGCCTACCGCTGCCTGAGCTCAATGAAGAAACCCAGCTACTGGTGCAACAGGCACTGGCCCGACATCATCCAACCAAACACACGCTCAGTGCCATCGGTATTTTTCTCGCAATCGGCAGCTTAATTCTGGCCGCGTTTCTGATGCACAAAGCTATTCGCTCCATTAAACTCAAACGCCTGATCGAAGCAGTGCCGACCAGCAATACAAAAGGGCTCAGCTTTGGTTTAGCCGAACTGAGTGGAAAGGTAGAATCCGATGACCAGCACCCGCCACTGCATGCCCCCCTGACCAACAAAAAATGCGTGGCCTATCATTACAAGATCGAAGAAAGCAAAGGTTCTGGAAAAGACGATAAATGGAGAACGATTGAATCTCACTCAGAGCACGTACCTTTCCGACTGAACAGTCATCAGGGAGGCATTTTAGTTTACCCCGAAGGTGCAACATTCGAATATTCGGGGCATCACAAGAGCCGAGAGGGCAATCAACGACATACCGTAAAATACCTTGAGCCGGGAGCCGACATTTACTGTCTCGGCTTCGCCGGCCTGGATCAGCAGCAACCCGATCGCCTCAGCATTCAACACGAACCGGGCTTACCCTTCATGATCAATGCCTCTGATGAAGCCGAGATCGTATTACACAAGGGAGCCTGGGGCTTTGCAGGCATTGCTGCCAGCTTAGGGCTTTTCCTGTTCACGGCCACCAGTTTTCTGATAGCTGACGGTCGTTTCAGCCCCGACAACCTCCTGATTTCCGCATTAGTCGTGCCATTAGTTCTGTGCGTTTACACCACCATTCTGCATTACAACGATCTGGTCTTTCTGAAAAACCGGGTAAGCCGGGCCAGGGCCAATATAGACACCATCCTGCAACAGCGGCACGATCTGTGGCCCATGCTAGAGGATGCGGTAAAGGTCAGCATGGCCCATGAGAAAGAGCTGCTAACGACCATTGCCACACTGAGGGCCGCGCCCCCGGTCACCCTGGAATCCACCCATAAGGTAGGGCAAACCATTCGTCAGGAACAATCTGCGACACAGTCACTAAAAGCAAAACTGGAGCGTTATCCGGACCTGAAGAACCATCAGGTGGTACTGCAGTTTATGGAGTTGATGACAAATACTGAAAACTACCTGTCACTGCTGCGTGACAGCTATACCGACAGTGCATGTATCTACAACACACGCATACAAACATTGCCGGATCTGGTGCTAGCCTGGCTATTCAAATTCAGGCCAGCACCAACCCTGGACGATTAACCCATCAAGTCAGAGTGGGCTGCATCTTGTTCGATGGCATTGTCCAGCGTAGCCAGATAGCCTGCCTTCGTTTTCAGCTTGGTTTGCTTGTGGGCACGCATATTCAGTTTTTTAAGCTGACCAGCCACAGCCCTCGCTCGCTCCATCAACTGCTCAGGAGCCACCACTTCATCCAGAATACCTGCAGCAGTTGCGCTTTCAGGGTTAAAGATTTCAGCGTTCACAACGGAGCGATAAAAATAAGGCGCAGGCATACGGTGACGGGCTATTTCGATACCGGCGTGATGCATGGTCATGCCAATAGCCACTTCGTTCAGCCCCAGTTTGAAATTACCTTCAACACCAATGCGGTAATCCACAGACAGCAGAATGAACACACCCTTGGCAATGGCATGGCCACTGCAGGCACCAATAACCGGTAGAGGGAATGCAGACAGGCGACGGGTCAGAGTTGAGCCCACTTTTACCAAAGCCATAGCTTCCTTCATGCCTTTTTGCATTTCCTTCAGGTCATAACCGCCGGAGAACATGCCGGGCTGGCCTGTCAGAATCACAACGGCTTTATCTTGCTCTGCACGATCGAGCGCGGCATTCAGAGCTTCAAACACGTCATGGCTTAGGGCATTGGCCTTGCCATTGTTCAGGGTAATCGTGGCAATGCCTTCGTTCAGTTCGTAAGTTACGAGTTCTGTCACCTCTGTGTCCTCATCTACTGCATTTTAGTTAAGTGAGTGTTTGTTAACTTTATAGATAACGCCAGTCTTCGGCAACGCTCTCTGGCGCTATAGCGTGGCTGATGACTCTTCAGCCTGATCCTCGATCGTCCTGGTTCTTCGATACACCCAAGCCAACCCCAATAGTGCCAGGCCAAGCCCCATAAAAGCTGCCACACGCCAAAGCCCCTGAAGACCACTCATATCCACCAGGAATATTTTTGCAATCACAACACCGAGCAACGCCATACCAGCCTTATGCAAACCAGCGCTTCCACTGCGGGTGGACCAGAGAATGGCGGCTATCGAATACACCATACCGACAACGGAGTATGTATAAAGCTCCCCTTCCCCAATGCCATGCCACCAGGCGAGTTCGCTACCTTGCCATAACTGCCGAATCTCCAGCGCGGTGAACAGCAGGAATCCTGCAGAGGCCACGTAGAGCAACCATCTGCGAGGCAGCAGATCAGAGAACCGACTCGTGGCCAAAGCCAGAAGAACCGGGGCACCATAGGCTAACAACAGCATATTGAACACAGGTGTTGCGCCAATAATGTCGTTGTTCCACCAGGGATTATGAACAGCAACCACCATCAGATAACTGGCTACCGAGAGAACGGTCAGAGCGCTGGCAAATAGCCGGTACAACCAAACCAACGACAGGCTTACACGAGACCGGACCACATACACAATGCCCAGAGAGCCCCACAGCAACGTATTGAGCGCTGCCTCAGTAAGGCTGTATTCCTGAGCAAAAATGTCGCCATCGTAGAGCCAGTAACGCAATTCTGTACCGAGGAAAAGCACCAACAGGTGCAGTGACGCACCTTCCAGCCAGGGCCGGATAGCATTATTTTTCCCGGCCAGCCAAGTTGCCACTGCCGCGAAGAGTGTGGTTCCACCGTAGGTCCATAAAGACCAGTGGGTGCCGGCATCATAACTTTGCAGCCAAGGATTAAACGTCAGGCGCGCGACCACCACAGCCAAGGCAACCTTCAATACCAGATAAAGCTCTGACGCCTGATAGCGCCGCGCCAGCCATACCAGACTGACAAACTGCATCGACAAAGCCAGCGTAAGTGAAGCCTCACGCAACCACATGACCACCGCAAGAGAGTAACAGGCGTGGGCTGCCAAAACCGCCCAGACAAGCCCAGCCCTATAAACACCTCGCCGCTCTATCTGCCAGGCCAGGGCACCGTATACCGCACCGGCCAGCAGAGCGACGAGCGCCCAGCTCCCCGAAGGAACACCGCCCTGAACCAACAACCAGCCCAGCACCAGCCAAACCACCGGTGAAAGCATAACTAAAGACGGCCAACGCCTGATTTCCAACTGAATTCGCCACTGCCACAGACCGCACAACACCGTTATCACCGCCGCGATCATCAAATAGGCCAGGAGGCCAGCCTGATGCTCTGCAGCCAGGGGTAGCAACACATCCGGTGCCGAGCCACGAATGGCATAAGCCAGCCAACCCAGAGCTGTTGTCAACACGGCTCCCCAGGGCAGATACCAGAGCACTCCACGACTGACCGGCGTCAGAATGGCAACGGGTAACAGGACCAGCCAGGCCGGGAACAAAGGCTGCGAGGCATATTGCAGAGCAATAGAGGCGCCCCAGGCAAGCAATAACAGTAAAAAGGCTTCCCGGCGTCGATTTGCCGAAATCAGAGGTTCACAGGGGGCCAGCGAGAACAGCATGAACAAGGCAGACACATAACACGCCAAAGCCAAACCATCGTTGTAGGCGAGCACCGCCAACAGCCACCAGAACACAGCGCCAGCCAGCGTGATAAACCAGAGCCATGTCCGAAAAACATAGCCCATCAGCAAGGCAGAACTAAGAGTTATCAAGAAACTGTAAGAAAGGATAAACGCAGCACTGCCGCCCTCGCCACCAACCAGCAAGGGCACCAGATAAGCGCCCCCCAACCCCATCACGGCGAGCAGAGGCCCATGCACTAACGCCAATGCCATGGTCATCAAAGAAACAACCGCCAACCCTGCCAGTGCGACGACAGGCGACACCAGTTCGTAATGATGTACCCCAGCTAACAGCGCAGCATATAACGTCACACTACCGCCGCCCGCCAAGGCGGCAAATACCTGATCAGTCCCCAGATGGCGGCGGCGCATCACTTCAGCCCCGCCGTGCAACAGCAAACCACTCAACAGGGCCAGCAAAAGTTGCTGTGAAGGCCCGATCAGACCTTCACTGATGGAGTGACTAACCATAAAAATACCGGCCAGACTGACACTCAGCCCCCCAATCCATACCATCCAGTTTTCTTTCAGAGCTGCAAAAAACTGATTTTCCAGACGCTTAGGCGGGGGCCTGGAGGGTAATGGCTCAGTTTCAGGCTCAAGTGTCTGAGGCTCTTCCTGATGAACAACCTGCGCCACAGGAACTGGCTCAGGAATCGTCTGCACGGTTTCAGTTGTTTCCTGCCCAGGCGTACCATTCACCCCGGCAATCTGACTACGCAGAGCCTGAACTTCGCGGCGTAACTCTTCAATACGGGAGGTTTGATCACTTTGGCGAACAAACGCCACAAATCCCAGTATCGCCCCAATGGGAATAAACAGAGCGATCCCTGCAAGCGCAAAATAGAGAGAGCTTTCCATGCTTAAATCCTGATACCTTTTATGATCTTAGGGCTGAACAACCCCGGATTGGGGAACCAGGCAATTCATCATGGTAATTGAGATATCCCGAAATACCGCGTCAGATGCCACCAGGTCAGGAAAGAGGTCATAAACCATACGACGACAGGAAGACGTGCGGGATTCAGCGAGTTTAATGCACTCGGCTCTGGCCTGTGCGTCGCTCCCCTTGCCAGCAGCCTGTTCGCACAGTTCAGGTATCTGGGTAACCGCCAGGTCCACCACAGCACTGCGCTCAGCGGGGTTCGCAGCCAGATTGGTAAAATCGGCCGGGGCAACCGGAGCCGAAGGCTCCTGGGTCTGGTTCCAGAACACATAACCTAACGCAGCAACAACCAGAGTCACCGTAACAACAGGAAACTTCATCAGGACGACTCGCTTTTTTGATTACTTCATGGACCGGGCAAGGCGGAAAACCAGCTCGGGGGACAAACGTTTCACCCACAGAGCGGCCATTTCTTTACCCTTACCGACAGGAATTTCACGTTTTTTTGCCTGCAGGCCTTTAAAGATCACCTGAGCACACTCCGTGACATCCATTCCACCGGCAATATCGTCATCCAGCTCACCGTACTGCGAGCCATCTGCAGACAAAGCATTTCTGGAAATGTCCGTCCGGATAAAGCCCGGTACAATCGTCGAAACATGAAGCCCCTCGCCTTCTACCTCGGCCCGAAGAGCATCAAAAAAGCCCATCACCGCGTGCTTGGCGGCGCAATACCCGGTTCGCTGAGGCGCACCAACCTTGCCCGCCACACTGGCAGTAACTGCCAAATGTCCAGAGCCCCGGTTCAACATGTGCGGAAGCACCGCCTTGGTCAGGGCTATCTGCCCCATCACATCGACATCCATCAGCTTCTGGTAGACGCTCATATCAGTATCTTTACAGAGTGAACGCTGTGATACCCCCGCGTTATTCACCAGCAAATCAACCGCGCCAAAACGATCGAGAACAGTCTGTACTGTTTCTGCATGCGACGCCCAATCGGTCACATCCAGCGGAAGTACTAAAATATGGTCTTCCGGCAAGCCGGCTTCAACACAGCGGGCTGCCACACGTTTCAGTTCGTCCTCCCGGCGGGCAGACAGCACCAGCCCAGCGCCATCTTTCGCGTATTGGAGAGCCAGAGCTTCTCCGATGCCCGACGAGGCCCCCGTAATCCAGACAGTTTGCGCAGACATAAGCTCGCTCTCCAACAGGTAACAACGATGAGTGAATTGACTGGCAGCCACGAATTGCCAGAGCAATGCTCGCGCTGGACTTCGTTTGCCCGTGGTACATGAAAGCTCGGATACTAGCAGAAAAAACGCTCAATCTCCGAGATCAACCAGGCATTCTTTGGGGGCCAATTTATTCAGGTTTTATCGGACCCGCCCCGGATAGTCCTTACGAGCATCCGGCCGCCGAAGGTGGTCAAAAGCCTCAATCTCCCACGGCCGCATAGCCATCATCAGACTGACACCAAAGCGTTGTTCCAGGGGTAGCGCAAGATCTTCTTCATGACAGTGCCGAAACTCCAATGCAAGTCTCTTCAACTTCTGCTGAACAGCCTCATTAGATTGTGTAGAAAGCATCCCGCTCACAAACAACCTTAACTCACCGGCACGTGTAAAGCGGCATTTCAGAAAATCCTGTTGCACCTCAGTTTCAAAAAAGCGCTGTATAGGGCCATTTGGTTGCCATGTAAAATCATGGCTGATCAGCAATTTAATCCGATTGCCGGGCAGCAACTCCACCACCCCCATTCGGTCAAGCAGAGCAAGATAACGAATCAAATCCGTCTCAGATATCTCATAATTCATATGAATTTCATCAAACCGCCATCGATTCATCGCACAAACTGCGACCAGCAATAAACGCACATCCGATACCAGCTCTTCTTCCTGCTCCAGCGTGAGCTGATCTACTTTTTGTTCCGGCGCAAGCTTGCGCACAAGATCACTGATTTCCATACCCATCAGGTTGCAGACCTGATCCAGACGCTTCAACGAAAATTGCTTTTCGGAAAACAAACGCTTAACGCTCGCCACGGAAAGCTCCAGCGCTTCAGCAACATCCTGATAGGTCAATCCATGGGACCGAAGTTGTCGTTTAAGTTCACTGACGATGGCACTGGTTTGCGCCATAGCTACACCTCCTCGCTTCTTCTTATCCGCACAAAAGTATCACTATTCAATACTTATGAGATAGACCTTCGATACTTTAGGAAAAGCTCTCGCACCCTCTCAAGCGATATCGCACAGTGCAGCCGTCCAAACCACAGAGTCAAAAGGAGTTCATCATGGATAGCGAACTGAAGAGCAATTCTGCATCCTGGGTATTTTTTGTGAAGGTTTCGTTCGCGGTGGCACTTTTTGCCGCCGCCGCAGGTGTCGTTCTTGCCCCTGTAGATATGGTTTTAAAAGGCTACATGGCCATCAGCGCCCTCTTTCTTGTAAGCACCACCATCACCCTCTCTAAAACACTACGCGATGAGCACGAGCAGCACCGGATTGTTAACCGCATTTCTGAAGCTCGCACCCACCAACTGTTGAAGGAATACGGGGAGTAACAACATGAGCATCTGGCGTAAACTGGAAACCCTGTTTCGGGCATCCGCCCATGAACCGGTGGCTAAGCTGGTAGAGGCTAATGACATTCGCATCTTTGAACAGGAGCTACGAGATGCCGAGCATGCAATTTCCCGTTCAAAACGGGAACTGGCGTGCCTGATGGCAGAAAAGAACCGACTGAAACAGGACAATGAGGCCCTCCGGTCAGCGATCAGCAAACGAGAGCAACAAGCCAGCCAGGCGCTGGAAAAACACGAAGAATCTCTGGCTCTGGAGCTCGCCAACCTAATTGCAGAAGATGAAACACTGCTTCAACGGCAACAACAGCAGTATGCGCGCCTCCAGCAGCAGGAAACTCAACTCAGGCGTCAGCTACGGGATTCCAGCAGGGCTCTGAAGCACTTTCACAGCGAAATGCGCCTTGCAAAGGCGAACCGGCACGCCGAACAGGTAACCCGCCAACTTCGGGGACATGCAAGAGGACTGCACAGCCATATGGAAGAGCTGAACATTTCTGCTAACCGCATACGTGCCCGACAAAATGAAGCCGAAGAGATTGACGCTGCTTTGACCGAACTGGATCAGGAGCAACAGAATGGAGACCTGGACGCCCGTCTGAAAGCCGCGGGAATCGACAACGGAACCTGTGATGGAGAGAAGGTTCTTGCCCGGATAAGGGCCGCCAGGCTCCCAAGCATTCCGACAGAAAACACCCCGCCTCAGTGACAGAGACATTGCGTCAGGCCGCCATGATGCGGCCTGACCTGGAGCAAGCGCCCTAGACCTGAGTTTGCAACCACTGACTGATCTGACCCTCGCTCATAGCACCACTCTGTCGCGCTATTTCCCGCCCATTCCGGAACAGAATCATCGTAGGAATGCTACGAATACCATATTGGCCAGAAGGCCCCGGATGCTGTTCAGTGTTCAGTTTGGCAAACCGTACTTTGCCCTTCCACTGCCGAGAGGCCTGTTCGAACTGTGGTGCCATCATCTTGCACGGACCACACCAGCTGGCCCAGAAATCAACCAACACGGGCACATCACTACGCCCGGTATGAGCCACAAAACTCTGATCATTTAATTCCAGAACCTTGTCAGGCCATAAGGGATGTTTGCAGGCGCCGCAATTGCCGCCGGCGGTGAGTTTATCCGTGGGTACGCGATTCACTTTGTGACAATGGGGGCAAACAACATGCTTGGTATCAGTCGTCATAACATTTCCTCGCAGAACTCTGTTTTATTCAAGATCTGTGCTAAACCTCAAAAAATCAAGCATGCTTAGTGTGTAGTTGTATCAGTGCACCGGTGCCGCCCCATCTGACCCTCCGCTTCTGATCTGCTTAATGATTGCGTAGGATGATAGTAACCGTACGCTGAAGCTGATCATCACACCAACAACGTGTCTACCTATGCTAAAAATTTCCAAT
Source organism: Marinobacter sp. (assembly GCF_041595835.1). GTDB lineage: Bacteria > Pseudomonadota > Gammaproteobacteria > Pseudomonadales > Oleiphilaceae > Marinobacter. The sequence goes on from NZ_JBFHJO010000027.1 coordinate 33,020, forward strand.
GCCGTAGAAATTGCCGACTGGGAAATAGAAATAACTCAAATCCGGGCCCAAGGGCCTGGAGGCCAGAACGTCAACAAAGTGGCCTCAGCGGTACACCTCAGGTTCGACATTCAGCGCTCATCCTTGCCACCCTTTTACAAAGAGCGGCTAATGGCCTTATCAGACCAGCGCATCAGCAAAGACGGTATTGTGATCATCAAGGCACAGTCATCCCGGACTCTGGAGTTGAACAAGGAAGACGCCCTGCAGCGCCTGAAAGAATTAATTCAAGAAGCGGTAAAAACGCAAAAAGCGCGGCGTGCAACCCGCCCCACTAAGGGCTCTCAGCGGCGACGGGTAGATAAAAAAACTCAAAAAGGGAAAACAAAAGCGCTCAGAGGAAAAATACAGCTTTGATAATCTCCGGCTCCGGAAGCAACACCGAGTTACCCCAATCCCCCTTCAGCGGGCAGGAATAAACGAACCGTAGCCCCGCTCGCGACCAAACTCTGGCAGAAACTGCTCATCATCGACCGCCAGCTTCCCATTAACCATCACGGTTTTCACGATGCCCGGATTTCGGTTAACCAACCGTTGCAGGTTGAAGTTCTCCATTTCGCCCCAGGACACTTCTTCCAGGTTCTGGTTAAAGCCTGAAGGATCCAGTATCACCAAATCAGCTCGATCGCCTTCCCGGATCTTGCCTGCATCAATACCAAACCAGTCAGCCTGATCGCCCGTCAAGCGATGAACCGCCTGCTCCAGGGTCATCACCGGATCCCCCTCATCGACGGACTCCTGCACGAGCTTCAACATCCTCAAAGGCAAGTTATAGAACGCCATATTACGAATATGGGCACCGGCATCACTGAACGTTATCAAAGCGCGACGGTCCTTCACCATCCGCTTCAGAACTGACTTACGGTGGTTGCCTACGGTGGTGTACCAGCGAACCTTCTTGCCAAACTCAACCACCAGATCAAGAAACAAATCCACCACATGAATCCCGCGCGACCGAGCCACTTCTTCGAAGTTCTTACCAATCAATGATTCATCCGGGCAGTCGATGATCATCGCGTCTCCAAAGTCCCGCTGCCAAACCCGGGGACTCAGTTTTTCACCATAGAATTTACGGAATTTACGGCGGTAATCCTCGCTCTTAAGGAGGTCGTTACGCTCAACCGCATCTTTCAGATCCAGAGCCATTTCACCAGCTCCGAACTCTTCAAAAAACACCACATCAATACCGTCGGCGTACACCGTGAACGGTGTTGGCAACACCTGCCAACGGAAATCTCCCCGTAATGCATTGGTAAATATCGACGTTAACCGGGTAAGCGTAGTGAGCGCCGCGCTGCCTTTCAGGTCCATCTGGCTGATCAAAGTCGTTTTCAGCGGGCGCCGCAACAATCCCACGCACTCCCGGACATATTGCAGAATCTGCAGCGGCGTGGCGGCGTTCGGCGCTCCCTGATGCACCCGGCCATACTGTCGCACCAACTTATTCAAACGGGCAATCTCACCCCACTTCGCGTAAGTGCTGGGCAAGCTCTTGGACCACTCGCGATCACCATCAACCTTGTCCCACTTCAGACACATCGTCGACAGACCCAAAAAGCCTTCATCCAAAGCCTCCGTCAGCAAACGTTCCATTGTCTGCATTTCTTCTTCCGTAGGTTGAATTGCCAAATCTGTGGCCCGGCTCAACCCCATAACCCCAACCCGCATGTCGCTGTGGCCCATAAAACTGACAACATTCGGGCCAAGAGGCACCTGTTTTATATGCTCTACCCACTGCTTCGGAGTCGACCAGGTTTTGTGTTGCTTCAGAATTGGCAGTACCCGCTCCCGTGGCACGGTTTCAACGCGAGTAAAGATATCTGAAGCATCTTCATAGTCGCTGCAAATCATACTGAGGGAACAACTGCCCACCAGCACGGTGGTCACGCCATGACGGACAGATTCCGACAAGCTCGGGCTCACCAGAAGCTCGGCATCGTAATGAGTGTGAGTATCCAGAAATCCCGGTGTGACCCATTTACCCGCAGCGTCGATCACGCGACCGGCCTGCTCATGGGGTATAGGGTCAGCAGTAACCTTCGAAACCCGGCCATCTTTGATTGCCACATTAGAAATGGAAGATGGCGCACCGGTGCCGTCGAAATAACGACCACCTTCGATGATGAAGTCGTACAGGGGCATCACATTATCCCTTTTCAGGTCTTGTTATTGTAGGTATGCAACCCCTTCAGGATAGCCGAAACTGATCAAAATATCGCCACAAAAGAGACCTGACCGACTTACTTCGTCATCTGACCGACATATGCAGCAATAAATGCTGTTTCCTGAAACACCTTCAAGCCAGTTTCAGAAAATGGAACCGGCAACGGTTTTGCAGCCAGCGTAGATTTGATAACAGCCGGCGAGAGCAACCTGACCTCCAGCCCAGCATCCGCAATCAACTGAATCGCAGCTTCCATCTTGAAGCTGATGGCGCCACCCGCAAATCTACCTTTCGGCATTCTCTCTTTGATCACAACACGGGTCACCCCGTGCTCAGCCATCAAGGCAGCAAATGCTTTCTGGAACTGTTTCAAGTCTTCCCGGGTGTGGTTCCTGGGAAGTGAAAGCTTACGAACCCTGCATTCCGGCAAACTGAACTGCCCCCGGTCAAGACTCAACAAACACACCACGGCATCGCTGCCACTCAGTTCAACACCACAAACAGTCATAGAATTCTCCCCCCCTCTACCTGACCAGCTTCAGCCACAGCATTTCTTGAACTTCAGGCCACTGCCACAACTGCATGGATCATTGCGGGCAGGTGCTTTTTCAGAGGTTATCGTCTCACCCTTATTCAGGATAACCGTGAGTCCGGCGATAGACTCAACGGCACCCTCTCTCGTATCAACTGAAACGTTCGCATAGAGCTGATGCTCAGCCACCCGGGCCTCAATCTCTTGCTTACGGGCCTCACTGGTAACGACCAGCGATAGCGGAAATTTCTTGGTGCCACTCTTTTGGCTGGCCTTGGTCTGGAAGCCGCCATAAGCAGTATGGTGCTGGCGCGCATCCTGTCGGCCTTTGTAAAAAAACTTGTCTGACATGCTGAAACCCTGATGAATAGATAAATACCCGGTTGCCCCAAAAAAGCAGACTGACGTTGGGCGACGACGTTTTAGCACGCTTACAGAATTGGAGATATAGGCAGATGTGTAAATTCAGAACCCAACGCTCGCGCTCTTCAGCCATATCGCAGGTCCGGATTCACCATATCACCCCTCCCTAAATGGGGGACGTCAACCCATAAAAATCCATGTTAGCGTGCCCGGGAACACCCAGTTGTAGTTCCATTAAATTGATAAGGAGATGGTATGGGAAGCTTCAGAAAGTGGGCACTAACGGCGGTGGTGAATACGGGACTTACACATGGGACAGCATAACGGGCGAGCTCAACCTGTCCGTGATAAATGATTCCGATGGTAGTGGTGGGCTTGCAGGCAACAATGAAACCGCCACATGGAACATGAAGCTGGTGAATGGC
>NZ_JBFHJO010000028.1:0-35297 GCF_041595835.1 Marinobacter sp.
CCCATCGTACGGGATGATCAAGGCCACGACACCTTCCGACTTAGTTTGAGCTCAGGCCAGCTGGCACATAAAGAGTTCACCCAACTGGCCATCCGCCCCGCCTATCACGACATTGCAGACCCGCCAGAAGGTTACCGCACCGGCGCACAACTTCAGTTCCTTCGGCTGGATGCACGGCTTTACCACGACAACGATGAACTTCAGATAGAACAGATAACCGGTGTGGAGATTCGCTCCCTGAGCCCCCGCAACCAATTTTTCTCGCCCACCTCCTGGCAGGTAGGTTTCGGAGCTCGCAGAACGGATACCGAGTCAGAGCGAGTGCTCGCCCCCTATCTTGAAGGCGGAGCAGGCGGAAGCTGGCGCCTCGGCACAAACAGTCAGGCCTTCGCTGTCGCCACTGCTGACGTGGAGATCAACGACGAGATTCGCCGCGGCTATGATTTCGCCCCCGGTGCAGACCTTGGGCTGTTACACCAGAGCAATCGCTTCAGCCTACTCGGCGGCGTAAAAACCAAAGCCTGGATCATCAGCAGCCAACACCGTCAAGATCAGCTCTACCTGAAGGCTAACTTACACATCGGCCGCGAATTCAGCCTATTTACTGAATTCACCCGAGAAGACCACTTCGACAGGCTCCAAAGTACATGGCAAGCAGGTATCCACACATATTTCTGAATTCAAAAACACTGGCGGCTACTGTTCTGGTGTCTCTTGCGCTGTTGCAAGGCGGCTGCAGCAGCGTCTTCTTCTTTCCTGACAACACCATCTACATCACCCCGGACCGCCTGAACCTGGAATACGAAGACGTCTACCTGAACACCACAGACGGAGAAACCCTCCACGGCTGGTGGCTGCCATCCTTGCTAGACGAACCCGCAAAAGGCACTGTCTATTATCTGCACGGCAATGCTCAAAATATCAGTGCCCACATACTCAACGCAGCCTGGCTGCCTGAGCAGGGCTTCAACGTCTTCACCATAGACTACCGTGGCTATGGCCAATCCACCGGCGCTCCGGATATAGAGGGTGCCTTGCACGACGTAGAAACAGGTCTGCGCTGGCTGGCCCGGCACAACTCCAACACAAAACAACCACTGATCATACTCGGCCAAAGCCTGGGTGGTGCTCTAGGACTCGTCCTTGCCAGCGAATGGCAACAACGCAACGAAGAACCAGGGCTCAACAGCGTGATCCTCGATGGTACCTTCTCCGGCTTCCGCTACATAGCTCGCGAAAAGCTCAGCAGTTTCTGGTTAACCTGGCCCTTCCAAATCCCCTTGAGCTGGACAATTCCCGGTGATTATGAAGGGACCGATAAAATAACCTCCATCTCACCCGTGCCACTGATGATCATCCACAGTACCCGCGACAGCATCATTCCATTTCACCACGGTGTGATGCTCTATGACGCGGCAGCTCAACCCAAACAGTTCCTACAGACCGACACTCCCCACGCGGCTACCTTCATCATTCCTGCCTACCGGGAAGCCGTATTGGAGTTCATAAATCACAATGCTCATACGCCACAGACCGAGCCTAAAAACCAGGTCCCAGACATTTAAAAAGCCCGTAGCGACGAAGTCATTACGGGCTTTTTATTACGATGTGTTAGCAACCAAAGAGCGGAACACTCTTTGTTGCCTGGCAAATCACATCGGCAACATCTGCGTTACGACACGCTTCGTACGCTTCTCAATTTCAGGCAGCGCCTCTTCTTCCTTCATGTTCATCTGGTTAGCCCAGACAGACAAGCGGATGCCGTGAGGAAAGTAGTTACTCGTGCGCTTGGCCGTGGCAAAAGTGCTGTTGCCCTGGCTTGTGCCTCCCGCAGAAACCATTCTCGAGTTTCCTGCGCCGCTACCATCAAGAGTACGACTGCCAGAATCTGTTGCCATCTCAAACTCAACCGGTTTGGCCTGACGCTCTTCCAAAACCACGTCCATAATCAAGGCCCACTCGCGAGGACGGGAAGCGTTATTCAGCCCCACAGCAACCAAACCGCCGACACCGATGCCAGTCGCCACGCCAGCAACGCCACTGTTGGTCATATCCGCAACCGCAAACCCGGTTCCCACACCAACTGCCGCACCGGCAATGGCCCCCATATTCCGGGCTGCACTGGCTCCGCCGGATTCAGGCTCAACTTCACCAAAGAAACGGGTAGAAGCGCGCAGACGGTATTTAGCTGCGTCCGGGTTGCTCACAACTTCCCAGCCCTGGTCTCTTGCAGAATCGCGCAAAAGGTCCAGTAACGGCAGCTCCGCATCACTGATGTTTCTATAAGAGATGTAAACTTTGCGATCAGAGCCTGAAGGCGGCTCGAGTTGTGGTGGTGGAACCACCCATACTGTTCCACTACGGGCTTCAGCGTACTTATTATCCGTCAGCTCACCGAGCTGACGAGAGACGGTCGTGCAGCCGGCAAAAGCCACAGCGACTAACGCCACAATAAACAAATTTCTTAGGTTGGTCATAACCTGGTCCATTAGGCTGTTCAAGGGAGATTGGAACAGAACTGAGCATCCTGCCTAGCTCTTCTCTTTCACACTCGGGTGTTAATCGAATAAGTCAGAGATAGGAACGTGAGAAAGTACTGCATTTTCTCAAATGCCGTTCAGCACCAAGGGAAAGAGTCTAACCAGATGGTAATAATGGTTCAATAAGACTAACGAGATATCCGTCTGATATAAATCAAGTAACCTGCAAGCCAGCCTCCGGACAAACCACAAACGCCGGCCGGAGGCATTGGTTAAATATCTTGAGTGCCGAAAAGCAACTTACATGGGCAACATCTGCGTGACCACACGTTTCGCACGCTTCTCAATTTCAGGCAGCGCCTCCTCTTCCTTCATGTTCATCTGGTTAGCCCAGACAGACAAGCGGATGCCGTGAGGAAAGTAGTTACTCTTACGCTTAGCCGTGGCAACACTGCTGTTGCCCTGGCTTGTACCACCCGCAGAAACCATTCGGGCGTTCCCTGCCCCGCTACCATCAAGGGTGCGACTGCCGGAATCCGTCACCATCTCAAACTCTACCGCTTTATCTTGCCGGGCTTCCAGCACCACATCGATGATCAATGCCCACTCCCGCGGCCTGGACGCATTGGATATTCCTATACCAACCAAACCGCCAGTAGCTGCACCACCAACAACACCAATAACACCACTATTGGTCGCATCCGCCAGCGCATAGCCCGTGCCAATTCCGACAGCAGCGCCAGTGATAGCGCCCATGGTATTAGCCTGGCCTGCGCCGCCAGACTCGGGCTCTACTTCACCGAAAAAGCGGGTAGAAGCGCGTAACCTATAACGTGCGGCATCCGGGTCGTTCACTATTGTCCACCCCTGATCCCGAGCCGACTGCCTGAGCAAATCCAAAAGATCTATATCGCTATCCGAAATATTCCGATAAGAAATATAAACCGTTCGATCTCCGGCTGCAGGTGGTTCAAGTTGTGGTGGTGGCACAACCCAAACAGTGCCACTTCGCGCTTCAGCGTATTTATTGTCCGTAATGCTTCCTAACTGCCTTGATACGGATGTACAGCCCGCTGCCATAACGACAGCAGCCAACAATATGATTGCGAGTCTACAACTTTTCATATCACTATCCCTGAGTCAAAAGATGAATACAGTGTCAAAGACATCCTAAACCATGACAAACTGTGCATTTTTTGTTCATCCAAATACAATGTAGACCCAATGTTCGTCGCTCGCAATTTCCAAATTCCAGGCACAAAAAAACCCGCCAGACTCAACGTATGGCGGGTTTTCTCATAACGATCTAAGAAATCTTAGTCAGCAAAGTCAGTCGCCTGCTCGCCTTCTTTGACTTCCTTCATGGACAGCTTAACCCGGCCACGGTTATCAACATCCAGCACCTTAACCAGAACTTCCTGACCTTCACTTAACTCATCAGTCACGTTCTCGATGCGGCGATCAGAAATCTGGGAAATATGCACCAGACCATCCTTGCCAGGCAGAATGTTCACAAACGCACCAAAATCTACAATCCGCTCTACGCGACCCTTGTAGATAGCACCTACTTCGATTTCAGCCGTGATTTCCTTCACACGATTCATCGCAGCCTGTGCAGCTTCAGCGTTGTCAGCGTAGATCTTCACGTTACCATCGTCATCCAGATCAATAGACGCGCCGGTTTCATCGCAGATAGCACGGATAACAGAACCACCTTTGCCAATCACATCACGGATTTTGTCGGGATGGATCTTAATGGTTGTAATGCTCGGCGCATGATCGGACAGTTTCGTACGTGGTTCGGAGATGACTTTGTTCATCTCACCGAGAATGTGCAAACGCGCAGCGTGTGCCTGTTCCAGCGCAAGCTCCATGATCTCGTCAGTGATGCCGTTGATCTTGATATCCATCTGCAGGGCAGTAATACCGTCTTTGGTACCAGCAACTTTAAAGTCCATATCACCCAGGTGATCCTCGTCACCCAGGATGTCGGTCAGAACAGCGAATTTCTCGCCTTCCTTAACCAAGCCCATGGCGATACCCGCCACAGGAGCTTTAATCGGTACACCCGCGTCCATCAGCGCAAGGCTTGAACCGCACACAGAAGCCATAGAGCTGGAACCATTAGACTCAGTAATCTCTGAGACAGAACGGATAGCATACGGGAACTCTTCAATCGTTGGCATAACGGCCAGCACGCCACGCTTAGCCAGACGCCCGTGGCCAATCTCGCGACGACCTGGTGTACCCACACGGCCAGCTTCACCAACGGAGTATGGAGGGAAGTTGTAGTGGAACATGAACGGATCTTTGCGCTCACCTTCCAGTGCGTCGATGGTTTGCACATCACGGGTGGTACCAAGAGTCGTTGTGACAATGGCCTGAGTCTCACCACGGGTGAACAATGCAGAGCCGTGAACAGAAGGCAGAATGCCGACTTCCACTTCGATCGGGCGAACCGTCTTGTTATCACGACCGTCGATACGCGGTTTACCATCGATAACTTGTTTGCGAACGATTGCTTTCTCAACCTTGCCGAAGTACTTCTTCACCTGATCAGCAGACGGCTGGCCTTCTTCCTCACCGGCAAGCTTCTCTACAACTGCAGTCTTGATTTCGCCCAGACGCGTGTAACGAGCCATCTTGTCGCGAATGGCGTAGGCTTCTTCGATCTGGTCAGCAAATTCCGCTTTAATCGCATCCAGCAGGGCTGTGTCTTCTGGCTCAGGCTGCCAATCCCAACGTGGCTTACCGTTTTCAGCTGCGAACTCTTTGATGGCGGTGATCGCGGCCTGCATTTCCTGGTGGGCAAACAGAACGCCACCCAGCATCTGATCTTCAGAGAGGCCTTTGGCTTCGGATTCAACCATCAAAACCGCTTCATCAGTACCAGCAACAACCATGTCCAGAAGAGATGTTTCCAGCTCTTCAAACGACGGATTCAGGAAGTACCCTTTATCGTTGGTGAAACCAACGCGAGCGGCACCAATAGGGCCGTCAAAAGGAATGCCAGATATCGACAGTGCAGCAGAAGCTGCCAGCATAGCTGCAATATCGGGATCTTGTTTCTTGTCAGTCGACATTACCGTCAGGATCAACTGCACTTCATTCATAAAGCCGTTGGGGAACAGCGGACGGATAGGTCGGTCGATCAAACGTGACGTCAGAGTTTCTTTCTCGGAAGGACGACCTTCACGCTTGAAGAAACCACCGGGAATTTTACCCGCAGCGTAGGTCTTTTCAGAGTAGTTTACGGTCAGCGGAAAGAAAGGCTGTCCAGGTTTTGCCTCTTTAACACCAACAACGGTGCCAAGAACGGAGGTATCACCACAAGTAACCAGAACGGAACCGGTTGCCTGACGAGCAACGCGCCCTGTTTCCAGAGTGAAGGTGTGACCACCCATTTCAAATGTTTTCTTACGTGGTTGCAGATCCACAATTTACTCCTGCTTTTCAACTGTTTAATACGTGGCCGGATGAACCATTCATCATAGCCCGTGTTTTCTATTTATGCTGCAGCAGCCTGAACTGTGAACCGAAAGGCAACCTGTCTGAAAGCTAACAGGCTGTCGCAAAAACCCGGCAAAGCCCCGGCTTTTCGACAACCTGCTTTCAATATCGGCTTTCCATTACGACAGGGAAAATCCTTCGGTGTCACGGACAAATCAACTGCAGCAAACAGCCATCTGGTTGCCCAAAAGAACAAGCGCAGACAGCGGGAGAGAAACTCGGCTGCCCCGGGAATCCCCGGGGCAGCCTTCAGGTCACAAAACCCGATTAGCGACGCAGACCCAAACGCTTGATAAGTTCAAGGTAACGGTCAGCGTTTTTACGCTTCAGGTAGTCCAGCAGCTTACGACGCTGGTTTACCATACGGATAAGGCCACGGCGGGAATGGTGATCCTGCTTATTGACCTTAAAGTGTTCCTGCAGCTTATTGATGTTAGCGGTCAACAGAGCCACCTGAACTTCAGGGGAACCGGTATCGCCTTCACCTTGCTGAAAATCGGTTACGATTTGAGCTTTCTCACTGGCAGAAAGTGCCATATTACACCTCATTAGTTGCGATGCTGATAAATCCGGCCGAACCGCGCATCTCTACAGCCCGGCTAATCGATAACAGCGTTAGCTGTTGTCGTTCTTGACCAGTCGACGAGGCACCAGCACGGTGTCTTCGCCTTCCGGTTGAGCTTCAGCCAACCCGACAAAAGAGTGTTCGCCGTATACACGCACGAACCCCTCATAGGGCTGACCCGGTATTCTAACCGGTTGTCCGTTCAATATCGACACCAGCGCAGGACCGGAAAGCCGATGTTCCGGAAACATTGTCAACGCACTTTCCGGAGGTAACAACAAGCCATCAAGGCTTTCGCCACGCTCACGTATCGCTTCCAGCGTTTGTACATCGTGTGCATTATCAAGGGTATAGCCAGCCGCCAGGGTGCGACGGAGCGCCACAACATGAGCACCACATCCCAACTGTTCGCCGATATCCTCCACCAATGAGCGGATGTACGTACCTTTAGTGCAGGTCACGGCCAGGTCGAGCTCGTTCTCACGAACAGCTAACAGTTTCAGCTCATAGATCGTGACAGGCCGTGCAGGCCGGTCTATTTCGATGCCTTCCCGCGCATATTCATACAAAGGCTTACCCTGATGTTTAAGCGCGGAATACATGGAAGGAACCTGCTGAATATCACCCCGGAAGTTCGCCAGAACGGCTTCAATCCCAGCTTCCGTTAACGCCGGGACGGGTTTTTCTTCAACAACAGCGCCTTCAGAGTCGCCGGTTTCGGTCTTGACACCAAGACGAGCCGTCGTGATGTAGGCCTTATCGCTGTCCAGCATCGTTTGGGAAAACTTGGTCGCTTCGCCAAAACACAGAGGCAGAACGCCAGTAGCCAGAGGATCAAGAGCGCCAGTGTGGCCCGCTTTCGCTGCCCCATACAAGCGTTTGATTTGCTGAAGAATGCCGTTTGAGGTGACGCCCTGAGGCTTATCGATCACCAGAATGCCGTTTACGTCACGGCCTTTACGTCTTCGACTCAAATGTCACGCTCCGGACTATCAGAAACAGAGTCACCGCCGTCATCCCGAACAACAGCAGGCTTATCACCCACAGCCTCGCGAATTAAACGATCCAGCTTCCGGCTCTGCCCTAGCAAGCTGTCAAAATGGAAGCGTAGCTGAGGCACCACTCGCAACTTCATAGCCCGACCCACGTGCCCTCGCAGAAAGCCCGATGCTTTATTCAGGACTGCCAGAGACTCCTTAACTTCCGGAGATTGCTCTGTCAGCTCGTCTGTCGACAACAACGAGACATAAATATCGGCATACCCCAGATCGCGGCTAACCTTGACATCGTTTACCGTGATCATACCAACGCGAGGATCCTTTACCTCACGCTGGATGATCTGGGCCAGCTCTCGTTGCATCTGATCGCCAATGCGATCTATGCGACTGTAATCCCGTGCCATTAGGCCCCCGTAGATTCGAGCTGACGTTCAACGCGAACACGATCAAATACTTCGATCTGGTCGCCTACTTTTACGTCGTAACCCTTAACACCGATACCACATTCCATGCCGTTACGAACCTCCTGAACGTCGTCTTTGAAGCGACGCAAAGATTCCAGCTCGCCCTCAAAGATCACCACGTTGTCACGCAGTACGCGGATAGGCTTGTTGCGATATACAGTACCCTCAGTAACCATACAGCCTGCAACCTGGCCGAATTTCGGTGAGCGGAATACGTCGCGAACATCAGCAATACCGATGATGTCTTCACGGAATTCCGGCTTCAGCATGCCAGTCAGAGCCGCTTTCACATCATCCAGCAGGTTGTAGATGATGCTGTAGTAGCGCAGATCAAGACCTTCTTTCTCAACCAGACGCTTGGCGGCATTATCGGCTCGTACGTTAAAACCGAAGATCACGGCGTTGGTCGCCATAGCCAGGCTAACGTCGGTTTCAGCGATACCGCCAACACCTGTAGATACCATTTTGACCTGAACTTCGTCGTTACCCAGGTCCCTCAACGCCTTGGTAATGGCTTCCAGGGTACCGCGCACGTCCGTTTTCAGAACAACATTGAGGGTTTTAACCTCATCTTTGCCCATATTCTCGAACAGATTCTCAAGCTTGGCAGCCTGTTGTCTCTGTAGACGGTTTTCACGCTCACGAGTCTGACGGTGCTCGGCAAGCTCCTTGGCCTTCTTCTCATCCGCTACAGCGTAAAACTCATCGCCGGCGTCTGGAGTACCGTTCAAACCAAGAATCTCGACCGGAATTGAAGGGCCTGCAGATTTAACCTGCTTGCCAGCTTCATCCGTCATTGCGCGAACTTTGCCGTAAAATGAGCCTGCAACAACCATTTCGCCTTGGCGTAGCGTACCGTTCTGTACCAGCACCGTCGCAACAGAACCACGACCACGTTCCAGACTGGATTCAACGACCACACCCTTCGCGGAAGCGTCAGGGGATGCTTCAAGCTCCAGAACTTCCGCTTGCAGCAACACCGCTTCCAACAGGTTATCAATACCCTGACCGGTGTGGGCAGAAACGGGCACAAACTGAACGTCGCCACCCCAATCTTCAGGAATCACATCCAATGCAGCCAGTTCGTTCTTGATGCGATCCGGGTCCGCTTCCTCCTTGTCCATCTTGTTAATGGCAACAACCAGAGGCACACCTGCAGACTTCGCGTGCTGTACCGCTTCTTTGGTCTGAGGCATAACGCCATCATCAGCCGCCACAACCAGAATAACGATATCCGTGCACTGAGCACCTCGAGCACGCATCGCTGTAAACGCTGCGTGGCCTGGGGTATCCAGGAAAGACACCATGCCATGCTCAGTTTCAACGTGGTACGCACCAATGTGCTGCGTAATACCGCCGGACTCACTCGCGGCAACTTTCGAGCGACGAATATAATCAAGCAATGACGTCTTACCATGGTCAACGTGACCCATCACACTCACAACCGGAGCACGCTTAATTTTCTCTTTGCCTTCAAGCTGAACGCTGATTTTGCTCAGCACTTCTTCTTCAAGGGCGTCGTCACTGACGGTCGTTGCCTTATGCCCCAACTCTTCGGTGACAAGAACCGCGGTTTCCTGGTCCAGAACCTGGTTGATAGTGGCCATTACGCCCATACCCATCAGGGTCTTGATAACATCAGCGGCTTTAACTGCCATGCGCTGGGCGAGATCACCAACTGTGATCGTTTCTGGAATCTGTACTTCTCTAACCATGGGCTTGGTTGGCCTCTCGAAAGCATGACGCTTTTCTTTCGTTTTCTTTTTGGCCCGCAGCTGTTTGCGTGGAAGGGAGTCATCCTCATCCTCGGAAATCACCAAAGGTTCGTCTACTGGTCTGCTGCGAGGCCCGCGGTGGCCAGCCTGTTTCTTCTTCGGCTTGCCTTCTTCACTCTCATCGCCGCGCTCACGTACCTTCTCTTTCTTCTTCTTAGGCTTGCGATCCCGGCCATCATCCTCTGGCGGAGGCATCGGAATGTCCGCAGGAGAGGTTTCAACGACCGGCTCGGGCTCTTTCGTTACTGCCGGCTCTACACGGTCTTCCGCCGGTTCTTTTGGCGCTTCAGCTTCTGGCTGGTTCGGAGCCTGCTCAGCAGCAATTTGCGGAGCTTCCTGCTGCACCTGCTGATCTGCCAGCTCTTCCTGCTTAGGAGCTTCTGCCTCGGCTTCTGCCTCTGGCTGTATCTCCGCTCGTTTGATATAGGTACGACGCTTGCGTACTTCCACATTCACAGTTTTAGCTTTACCTGCCTTCAATGTGGTCGTGGTCTTGCGTTTGAGCGTAATTTTTCTGGGCTCAGCATCGCCTTCACCGTGACTCTTTCTCAGGTAATCCAGCAACTGCTGCTTCTCATCGCCGGTCACAGCGTCATTTTCACCACGGGCCTTCAGGCCTGCTTCAACAATCTGCGTCAGCAAACGATCCACGGGAGCGCCTACATCTGCGGCCAGTTGTTTTACCGTTACATCAGTCATACTGGTCCTCCTCTCCCGAATCAGGCCTGGTCTTCAAACCAGGGTGCGCGTGCCGTCATAATCAACCGTCCTGCACGCTCTTCATCCATTCCGTCAATATCGAGCAGGTCATCAACCGACTGCTCAGCCAAGTCTTCCATTGTACAAACCCCCATGCCAGCGAGTTTGAACGCAAGAGCACGCTCCATACCTTCCATTTCCAGAAGATCTTCGGCAGGTTCCGAGCCCTCAAGGGCCTCTTCACTTGCCAGAGCCTGGTTTAACAGAGCATCCTTGGCCCGATTACGAAGCTCCGTAACGGTATCTTCGTCGAAGCCGTCAATCGCCAGCATCTCTTCCATCGGAACGTAAGCGACTTCCTCAATAGAAGAGAAGCCTTCCTCAATCAAAGCGCCAGCAAGTTCCTCATCCACATCCAGGTGTTTAGTAAAATGCTCTAGCAAGCGAGTCATCTCTTGCTCTTGACGCTCTCCGGCTTCCTCTTCGGTCATCACGTTCAGCGTCCAGCCGGTAAGCTCTGTTGCCAGACGGACGTTCTGACCATTGCGACCAATCGCCTGAGCCAGGTTATCTTCAGCAACCGCGACATCCATGGTGTGGCGATCTTCATCCATCACAATCGAGGCCACTTCAGCCGGAGCCATCGCATTGATAACCAGTTGCGCGGGATTGTCATCCCACAGCACGATATCGACGCGTTCACCACCCAACTCATTAGAAACGGCCTGCACCCGTGATCCGCGCATACCAACGCACGCACCAACCGGATCGATACGACGATCATTTGTTTTTACTGCAATTTTTGCACGAGAACCAGGATCACGGGCCGCGCCACGAATCTCGATAAGCTCTTCGGCAATTTCCGGCACTTCAATTCGGAACAGCTCAACCAGCATCTGTGCGTCAGAACGGCTCATGATCAACTGCGGGCCACGGTGATCGGTGCGAATTTCCAGCAACAGGGCACGCACGCGGTCTCCCATACGGAAGGTTTCACGCGCAATCAGGTGTTCCCGGGGCAAAAGTGCTTCAGCATTATTGCCAAGATCTACAATGACATTATCCCGCGTGACCTTCTTGACCGTACCGGAGATCAGCTCACCTACACGATCACGGTAGCTGTCTACGATTTTGGAGCGCTCGGCTTCACGAACTTTCTGGAAGATAATCTGTTTTGCAGCCTGGGCGCCAATGCGGCCAAAAGCTACAGATTCAATTTTCTCTTCATGTATGCTGCCTGGCTGAAGAGAGCTGTCAATTTCTTCCGCTTCCTGCATGGTCAGCTCGGTGCCAAGCGCCGGAACCGCATCATTGTCTACCACCAACCAACGGCGGAAGGTCTCATATTCGCCTGTACGGCGGTCAATGGAAACGCGGATATCCGCATCTTCATCTTCATAACGTTTTTTGGCAGCAGTGGCGAGCGCTAGCTCGATAGCCTCGAAAATCACGTCCTTATCGACGCCTTTCTCGTTCGAGACGGATTCCACTACCAGCAAGATCTCTTTACTCATGGGATTGCCCTGCCTTCAAAAGAATCAATACATCTAAAAAATTTCTTGAATACATCATTCAAAAATCGGAACGATATTGGCCTTATCAATGCTGTCGAATGGCAACAAGTACTCATGGTCGTCGACCACAACTACAACATCATCACCTTCCACGCCTTTGATCAGACCCGAAAATTTGCGACGCCCTTCAAACGCCATGCGCAGCTTGAGCTGAACCTTATGACCAACAAAAGCCCGGTAATGCTCAAGGCGGAAAAGAGGACGATCCATCCCGGGAGATGAAACTTCCAGGGTGTATTCGCTCTGAATGGGGTCTTCCACATCCATGACACCACTCACTTGGCGACTGACTTTTTCGCAGTCTTCAATACCAATGCCGTTCTCAGCATCATCAATAAAAACCCGAAGCATGGACTGATGACCACGGGAACGGAATTCAATACCCCAGAATTCATACCCCAGCCCCTCCACTACGGGACGCAGTATGTCTTCGAGTTGTTTTAGCTTGGCTGACAAGTGTCGCCGCCTCCGTCTCAAGAATTTTCAAAGTACAAAAACAAAAAAAGGGCTGATCAACAGCCCTTTTTATGCACTAGGGCCCTTGCGCCAGGCCCCTTAATCAAAAAGCCCCTTTAAATGGGGCTTTTTGTTGCAAGAATTCGCAGAAAACCAACCCAAAAAACGGAAATCTGCCGACAGACACCTGGCCTGCCTGGAAGCCAGGACAAATCACCGACTCCAATATCCGCAGAAGTATAGAGATACCAGGCGGAGCGGTCAAGGACTGACAAAAAAAGACGGCCTGGTTTCGCCAAGCCGTCTTTTTAAATTGGTGCCCAGGGCCGGACTCGAACCGGCACAGCTTTCGCTACCACCCCCTCAAGATGGCGTGTCTACCAATTTCACCACCTGGGCTTTACTCTTTATTCAAGATCAGGAAGATCAGACTCCCCAGCCTTATCGCTCACGGCACCATCAATGCCTGGCACCTGCTCGGCCTGAACCGGAGCAGAAGACGATTCCTGAAGTACCGGAATACCGGCTTCGCCCGCAACTTCTGCGCGCTGCTTAGCAAAAATCGCCAGAGAAAAACTTGTAACAAAAAAGACAACCGCCATCAGAGTGGTCATCCGAGTCAGAAAGCTACCACTACCCTGACTACCGAAAACTGTCTGGGATGCACCGCCACCAAAAGCCGCACCGGCATCAGCACCCTTACCCTGCTGAATCAGGACGACACTCACCAGCGCCACGGCGATAACGACGTGAACAACGACTATTAGTGTTTCGATCCAATCCATACAGACTCTCGTATATGTTTCGGCTTATGAACCCGCCGGAAATGCCCGACAGATACTAATAAACTCATCAGCCTTAAGGGAAGCTCCACCTATAAGACCACCATCAATATCGGGCTCTGAAAACAGAGCGGCAGCATTATCCGCTTTTACACTGCCGCCGTAAAGTACCGAAATCTCTTCCGAGGGTGCTTTCATACTTTCAAGCACACTGCGGATCTCTGCGTGCATGGCCTGCGCATCTTCGGCCGTGGCGGTTTTTCCCGTGCCTATCGCCCAGACAGGCTCATAAGCAACAACCACTCTTGACCATTGGTCGGCGCTAACGCCCGCCAAACCCCTTTTAATCTGCCCGGCAACCACACGCTCAGCCTCACCAGCTTCGCGCTGCTCAAGGGTTTCGCCCACACAGAGCATTGCTGTCAGCCCGCTTTCAAGCACCTGCCCGACCTTCCGGGCAACCACTTCATCATTTTCACCAAACAGCTGCCGGCGCTCGGAGTGACCCACAAGCACATACCAGCAACCCAGATCTTTCGCCATATCAGCAGACACTTCGCCGGTATAGGCTCCGGACTGCCACTGACTGACATTCTGTATGCCCAAGGCCAGCTTACCATCAGCCTGTTGCTGAACCAGCGTGATATATGGCGCAGGCGGAACAATCACCACCTCGACCCCGCTGTCCAGTCCAACAGCATGATCGCAAATTACGCCAACCAGTTGCTGCACAAGGTCTTTCGACCCGTTCATTTTCCAGTTTCCGGCTACAATCTTACGGCGCATATCAACTCTCAAACGTCTCGACCGTCAGCGAGGGCGAACTATACAGCAGACATTTCTTCTGTACAACCGCCCCGTTTTGAATCAGGGAGTTGACCGCTCAACCACCCCAGCCAGCTCCTCAGCAATGCGTGCAATACCACCAGCATTCTTACCCTCAGCCATCACACGAATGAGCGGTTCGGTGCCAGAGGCGCGCAATAATATGCGCCCGTCATCACCCAAAGTCTCTTCAGCTTTTTTTATCGCCTCAACGATATCTTGCCGACCAAGAGGATCAAAGCGCTGAGCCACCCGCACATTAATCATAGTTTGCGGAAGTTTATTCATCCCCTTACGCAATTCCGCCAGGGTTTTACCGGAGTTGCGTATCGCCAGCATCACCTGAAGAGCAGAGACAATACCGTCTCCGGTACCGATACAGTCGCGAATCACCATATGGCCGGAGCCTTCACCACCGACTACCCAGTTGTTAGCCAGCAGGCGCTCCATCACATACCGGTCACCTACCTTTGCCCGCTCAAATGGTATATCCAACTCTTTTAGAGCCAGCTCAACGCCAAGGTTGGTCATCAGCGTTCCAACCACCCCCCCCTCTAAGCGACCTTCAGCACGGCGCTGGGAAGCGAGAATATAAAGCAACTCATCGCCATCCACCTCTGAACCATCACGATCAACCATCAGCACACGATCGCCATCGCCATCAAAGGCTATTCCCAAATCTGCTCTTTTATCCAGAACCGCCTGTTTAAGCGCTTCCAGGTGAGTTGAGCCGACATTCAGGTTGATATTAAGCCCGTCCGGCTCGCCGCCGATTACTGTCAGCGTTGCGCCCAGTTCCCGGAATACTTTTGGCGCCACGTGATATGTCGCACCATGAGCACAATCAAGCACAATGTGAAGCCCTTCAAGCGACAATTCGTTCGGAACCGTACTTTTGCAAAATTCAACATAACGACCAGGGGCATCGTCTATGCGACTCGCCTTCCCAAGCTCACTAGACTCACAAACCTGGATTGGCTGATCAAGCCAACGCTCAATCTCCAGTTCGGTAGCGTCATCAAGCTTTGTACCGGCTGAGGAGAAGAACTTAATACCATTGTCATGATGCGGATTGTGAGAGGCACTGATCACAATACCGGCAGACGCACGAAAAGTTCGCGTCAGATAAGCGATAGCTGGTGTAGGCATGGGCCCAAGCAACTTCACATCAACACCCGCTGCAGACAAGCCTGCTTCTAGCGCGGATTCAAACATATAACCGGATAAGCGAGTGTCTTTACCGATCAACACACTGTTACGCTGCCCTGCTTTTTTAAAAGCCTGACCTGCAGCCCAACCAAGATGAAGCATAAATTCAGGGGTAATGGGTTTCTCACCTACGCGACCCCGAATGCCATCGGTACCAAAATATTTACGCTGGGACATTACATCGCCTCCTTTACAGCCGTTACTATTTTAACGGCGTCCACCGTTTCCTTGACGTCATGCACGCGAAGAATGCTTGCGCCCTTCATGGCAGATATTGTCGCGGCTGCAAGACTGGCAGGCAACCTTTCATGAACCTCTCGCCCTGTGATAGCGCCCAACATAGATTTCCTTGAGATTCCGACCAGCAGTGGATGCCCAAGTACACGCATCTGCTCCAGATTCGCCAGTAATTGAACGTTATGCTCCACAGTTTTACCAAACCCAAAACCCGGATCGAGAATGATATGTTCAGGTAAAACACCCGCAGCTTCTGCCACCCGCACCCTTTCCGTTAAAAACGAACTCACCTCGCGGCGCACATTTCTGTAACGAGGCGAGTCCTGCATATTCTCAGGCTCACCCTGAATGTGCATGATACAAACGGGGACACCGGCTTTTGCTGCCATTTCCGGGGCACCCTCACGCTGCAAAGCTCGCACGTCGTTGATCAGGCCCGCGCCCACTTTCACCGTTTCTTGCATCACGACCGGGTTACTTGTATCTACGGAAACAATCACATCCAGCTCCCGCTTGATGGCCTCAACTACAGAGCACACCCTGTCCAGCTCTTCTTGAGTTGACACTTCTGCAGCGCCCGGCCGGGTGGATTCTCCACCAACGTCAATGAATGCAGCACCATCACTGACCATTTGCCGCGCACGAAGCAACGCAGCCTCGGCGTTATTAAACCGCCCCCCATCCGAAAAAGAATCAGGAGTCACGTTAAGAATACCCATTACATGACAATGCGAGAGGTCAAGTACCCGACCAGCAAAGTTCATCTTCATAGAACCACATCCTGAAAAACCGTTCGTAAACACAAAAACAAACGCCGCCCTATATTCGGGCGGCGCTGTGTATTGCTTCAGGTTTGCGAGCTAATCAGTGCTCGCCAGCCGGTCGCCCTACTCCGGGCTGACGGCCATCATCAGAGTCTTTCGGCTCCGGCGCTGGCTCAGCGCCTTCAGGCTTACCACCTGCGGACGGGCCGTTATCACCCCAGTTTTTGGGGGGACGAGGCTCGCGCCCCTCCATGATGTCGTCGATCTGGAAGCGGTCAATGGTTTCATACTTCATGAGAGCCTGCGCCATCAGATCCAGTTTGCCACGATTTTCAACGAGGATCTGCCTGGCGGTTTCGTAACAGGAGTCAATGATGTTTCGAATCTCCTCATCAATCCGCTGGGCCGTTTCCGGCGAATAAACGGTATGACTCTGCCCCGCCGAACGACCAAGGAAAGGCTCCTCAGTGTCAGTGTCGTACTGCAGCGGCCCCAGTTTCTCAGACAATCCCCAGCGAGTAACCATATTCCGGGCAATTGCAGTGGCCCGTTCGATATCGTTCGACGCGCCCGTGGTAACCCCATCAAATCCCAACGTCAGCTCTTCAGCGATTCGACCACCAAATAAACTACAGATCGAACTGATCAGAAAACGCTTGGAATGACTGTATTTGTCCTCCTCCGGAAGGAACATGGTCACACCCAGAGCCCGGCCGCGAGGAATAATACTCACCTTATAAACCGGATCATGCTCGGGCATCAACCGCCCTACAATCGCGTGACCAGCTTCATGGTAGGCGGTATTCAGCTTTTCTTTCTCATTCATCACCATGGACTTACGCTCTGCGCCCATCATGATTTTGTCTTTTGCCAGCTCCAGCTCTTCCATGGACACCAAACGCAGGTTTCGGCGCGCAGCAAACAGGGCCGCCTCGTTCACCAGGTTTGCCAGATCCGCACCAGAAAAGCCCGGAGTACCACGAGCGATCACAGACGGGTCAATGCCTTCTGCCAGCGGAACCTTTTTCATATGCACTTTCAAAATCTGTTCACGTCCCAGAATATCCGGGAGGCTGACAACAACCTGACGGTCAAATCGGCCTGGGCGCAGCAACGCCGGATCGAGCACATCCGGACGGTTGGTAGCAGCTATCACGATAACGCCTTCATTGCCTTCAAAACCATCCATCTCAACCAGCAATTGGTTCAGGGTCTGCTCACGCTCATCGTGACCGCCACCCATACCAGCGCCACGGTGACGACCTACCGCATCAATCTCATCGATGAAAATAATGCATGGGCTTTGTTTCTTGGCCTGTTCGAACATGTCACGCACGCGAGAAGCGCCAACACCGACAAACATCTCCACAAAATCTGAACCGGAGATAGAGAAGAACGGCACTTTCGCTTCGCCGGCAATCGCTTTTGCCAGCAAAGTCTTACCAGTACCCGGGGGGCCAACCATTAGGACACCTTTCGGAATTCGGCCACCCAGACGCTGAAACTTACTTGGATCACGAAGGAAGTCCACCAACTCTTTGACGTCTTCTTTGGCTTCATCAACACCGGCCACATCACCAAAGGTGGTCTTGATCTGATCTTCGCTCAACAACCGGGCTTTGCTCTTCCCGAACGACATAGGCCCTTTGCCGCCCCCGCCGCCCTGCATCTGACGCATAAAGAACATAAACAACGCAATAATGATCAGGATCGGGAATGCTGCAACCAGTAGCTGAGTCCACAAACTCTGCCGCTCTGGCTCCTTACCGATAACCTCAACCTGGTTGGCAAGGAGGTCGTCCATTAACTTGGTGTCTGGCACCTGAGGGCGAACGGTCAGGAACTGGGAGCCATCGCCCCGAAGGCCCTGTATTTCCAAACCATCAATAGTCACCTGCCGAACCTGGCCCTGCTGGACCATTTCGACAAACTGGGAATAATTAACTTGTTGCCCGCTGGTGGTGGGAGAAAAATTCTGAAACACCATCAGCAGCACGGCGGCTATAACTAGCCAAAGAACCAAATTTTTTGCCATATCGTTCAAGGATCATCACCTGTGAATTACGGGGTAGCAGCACAGCCGCTCACCCTTTTCAGACACCTTACACCAATTGTACGCTGGTAAACCAGAAGCGGCCTACCCGTAACAGACACAGAGAGCACCAAAACGTTCCCTCACACCTTTAAGTTACCCGCAAGCTGAATCAATTCAACATTCTAGGCGAGAAACCAAGCCTGTAAGTGATTACAGCCATTTGTCGCGTAAATCTATCTGTTACAATTGCGAAATTATACGTCGTTGTCAGCCTATACGCCGCTGACCTTTTGTTAATTACATTGATAAAGAGATTACATCATGAGTTTGTCAGCGGAACAGCGCCGGGAGTACCGGGCCATTGCCCACAACCTTAAGCCGGTTATCATTGTTGGCGATAAAGGCCTGTCCGAAGGACTCCAGGAGGAACTGGATCGCGCCCTGAACGACCACGAACTGATTAAAATTAAAGTAGCCAGTCAGGATCGTGAAGCCCGCCAAGAGGCCATCGAGGAGCTCTGTAAAAACTCCAAGGCTGAACTGGTGCAAACCATTGGAAAAATTGCCGTTATTCTGCGCCGGGCTAAAAAGCCCAACCCGAAGCTATCCAACCTGCTCAGAGCGAAATAAACGCTTAGAGACAGAAAAGCCGGCCCAGGTAACCCCAGCCGGCTTTTCTTTTGTCTGCCACACCTCAGATGTACTGCACCTCGGCAATTTCGTACTCGACAGTGCCGGAAGGAATGCGGATAGCCACCACATCCCCCTCGTTCTTACCCACCAAAGCCCGTGCAATCGGAGAGGAGACGGAAAGCTTTCCTGCCTTGATGTCAGCTTCATCCTCGCCAACGATCTGGTAGGTGACCTCCTCATCTGTATCCATATTCACGAGCTGGACAGTGGTACCGAAAATAACCTTGCCGGTGTTCTCCATGGTGGTCACATCGATCACCTGAGCCACCGAAAGCTTCCCTTCAATTTCCTGAATTCGGCCTTCAATAAAGCTCTGCTGCTCACGAGCTGCATGATATTCAGCGTTTTCTTTCAGATCGCCGTGTTCCCGCGCATCAGAAATTGCCTGAATCACTCGCGGACGATCTTCGGACTTCAGCTTTTTCAGCTCCTCACGCAGCCGGGATTCACCAAGCTTCGTCATGGGAACTCTTTCAGTAGACATAATCTTACTTCCCTGCGTGCAGATCCTGGAGGCGACGAACTGTACGCTCCGGACCAAACTTAATGGCTCGACAGAAGGCTTCGCCACCTGCCAGAGTCGTTGTATAGGTTACCTTGCTCTGCAAAGCGGACTGACGAATTTGTGATGAGTCAGAAATTGCTTTACGACCTTCCGTCGTATTAATGATCAGCTGAACGTCTCCGTTCTTGATCGCGTCAACGATGTGCGGACGCCCTTCACGAACTTTATTGACATGTTCAACTGAGATGCCTGCCTGCTCCAACGCCTTCATAGTCCCTGTTGTTGCAATAATCCTGAAGCCGGCACCAACCAACTCACGAGCCAACTCGATAGCACCCGGTTTATCCACATTCCTCAGGGACATGAATGCAGTACCACCTGTCGGCAGCTTGTCGCCGATCGCCAGAGATGCTTTGGCAAAAGCTTCGTCAAAGCTATCACCCAGCCCCATCACCTCACCGGTGGACTTCATTTCAGGCCCAAGAATCGGGTCAACAGACGGGAATTTGTTGAACGGGAATACAGATTCTTTTACCGCATAGTACGCCGGCACAATCTCCTGAGTGAAATTCAGCTCTTTCAGGGTTTTGCCAGACATTACCCGAGCCGCAACGGCCGCCAAAGATACACCAATCGCCTTTGACACGAATGGCACCGTACGGGACGCCCGCGGATTCACCTCGATCACAAAGATCTCGCCGTCCTGCCAGGCAAGCTGAACGTTCATCAAGCCGATAACTTCGAGCTCGATAGCCATTTTCTTCACGGCGTCACGCATATCGTCCTGCACATCTTTAGGCAGGCTGTATGGTGGCAACGAACAGGCGGAGTCACCAGAGTGAATACCCGCCTGCTCGATATGCTGCATGATGCCACCGATCACAACATCCGTTCCGTCTGAGATGGCATCGATATCCACTTCAATTGCAGCATTCAGGAAGTGGTCAAGCAACACAGGACTGTCATTGGACACAAGAACAGCCGTACGCATATAGCGGGTCAGCTCGGCCTCATCGTAAACGATTTCCATGGCTCGACCGCCCAATACGTAGGACGGACGCACCACCAACGGATAGCCAATTTCACGGGCGGCAATGATGCCTTCCTCGTGACTACGGACAGTAGCGTTCTCTGGCTGACGCAGACCCAGGCGCTGAATCATCTGCTGGAAGCGCTCACGATCTTCCGCACGATCGATGGCATCCGGGCTGGTCCCGATAATGGGCACACCCGCAGCCTCTAAGCCACGAGCCAGCTTCAGGGGTGTCTGCCCGCCGTACTGAACAATCACGCCTTTAGGCTTCTCGACGTTAATAATCTCCAGCACATCTTCTAGCGTGATCGGTTCAAAATACAACCGGTCGGAAGTGTCATAATCAGTAGACACCGTTTCCGGGTTGCAGTTGATCATAATGGTTTCGTAGCCATCTTCGCGCATAGCCAGAGCCGCATGAACACAACAATAGTCGAATTCGATACCCTGACCAATCCGGTTAGGACCACCGCCAATAACCACGATTTTTTCGCGATCTGTAGGCTCTGCCTCGCACTCTTCTTCATAAGTGGAGTACATATAAGCTGTATTGGACGCAAACTCTGCCGCGCACGTATCAACACGTTTATAGACCGGACGGACACCCAGGTCGTGACGCAGCTTGCGCACACTGGCTTCCGAAATGCCCAGCAGCTTAGCCATACGGGCATCAGAGAAGCCTTTCCGCTTCAGGCGGAACATGGTGGCATGATCAATATCCGCTTTACCCGCGGTCTTCAGCGCCTGTTCTTCTTTAATCAGATCTTCAATCTGCACCAAATACCAAGGATCTACCTTGGTATGCTGAAATACTTCGTCAACGGTCATACCCGCTCGAAACGCATCACCGATGTACCAAACACGTTCGGCACCAGGAACATTCAGCTCGGTGGTCAGTGTTTCACGAGAGTTTTCTGAATCCAGATCTTCCAGCTTTTCATCAAAGCCCTCTGAGCCAACCTCCAGGCCTCGCAACGCTTTCTGCATAGATTCCTGGAACGTACGACCGATCGCCATCACTTCACCAACGGACTTCATCTGGGTGGTCAAACGAGCATCCGCTTGCGGGAACTTCTCAAAGGTGAAGCGAGGAATTTTTGTGACAACGTAGTCGATGCTGGGCTCGAACGAAGCCGGCGTCAGCCCGCCGGTAATTTCGTTTTGCAGCTCATCCAAGGTGTAGCCTACGGCCAGCTTCGCAGCGACTTTCGCAATCGGAAAGCCCGTCGCTTTTGAGGCCAGGGCTGATGAACGGGATACCCGAGGATTCATCTCGATCACGACCATACGGCCGGTGTCAGGGTGTATACCGAATTGGACGTTAGAACCGCCCGTTTCAACACCAATTTCACGCAACACCGCCAAAGAGGCATTACGCATTATCTGGTATTCTTTGTCGGTTAAGGTCTGAGCCGGGGCAACCGTGATGGAGTCACCGGTGTGCACACCCATCGCATCAAAGTTTTCGATAGAACAGACAATGATACAGTTGTCGTTTTTATCACGAACAACTTCCATCTCGTACTCTTTCCAGCCAATCAGCGACTCATCAATCAGCAGCTCATTAGTCGGGGAAAGATCCAGTCCACGGGTACAAATTTCTTCAAATTCGTCTTTATTGTAGGCGATACCACCACCGGAGCCACCCATGGTGAAGGACGGACGAATAATGCAAGGAAAGCCAATGTCCTTCGAAATTTCCCAGGCTTCATCCATTGAATGAGCGATAGAAGCACGCGGGCATTCCAGGCCTATTTTCTTCATGGCCTGATCGAAACGGTTGCGGTCTTCAGCCTTGTCGATAGTGTCGGCATTAGCACCGATCATCTCAACACCATGCTTATCCAGCACGCCGTATTTTTCCAGATCCAGCGCACAGTTCAGGGCTGTCTGACCTCCCATAGTGGGTAGCAGGGCGTCTGGCTTTTCTTTTTCGATAATCTTTTCGACTGTTTGCCAGGTGATAGGCTCGATGTAGGTAGCATCAGCCATGGCCGGGTCGGTCATAATGGTGGCCGGGTTGGAATTCACCAGAATAACCCGGTAACCCTCTTCTCGCAGGGCTTTGCAGGCCTGGGCTCCAGAGTAGTCGAATTCGCACGCCTGCCCGATCACAATGGGGCCGGCGCCCAGGATCAGGATGCTTTTGATGTCGGTACGTTTTGGCATGTCGTGG
This sequence comes from Marinobacter sp., assembly GCF_041595835.1. Classification (GTDB taxonomy): domain Bacteria; phylum Pseudomonadota; class Gammaproteobacteria; order Pseudomonadales; family Oleiphilaceae; genus Marinobacter. The sequence continues at coordinate 22,781 of NZ_JBFHJO010000028.1, forward strand.
TAAACCTGTCAGCAACTTTTGAATTCTTGCAGCGCAAAACGCGGCGCCTATACGTTATCCGTGGTGATCCACCTTTAGGCGGATCGTGCTTCCATCAACTGGATAAACTCGTCAAACAGAGACGCCACGTCACCCGGCCCAGGGCTAGCTTCAGGATGCCCCTGAAAGCTGTAAGCCGACTTATCAGTCCGACGAAGCCCCTGCAGGGTGCCATCAAACAATGATTTATGAGTGGCTTTAACATTCGAAGGCAAGGTTGACTCGTCCACCGCAAAACCATGGTTCTGGCTGGTAATCATAACCGTACCTTTAGCAAGGTCTTGTACCGGGTGGTTGGCGCCATGGTGGCCGTGCGCCATTTTCATACTCTTGGCACCACTGGCGATCGCCAACAACTGATGCCCAAGGCAAATGCCGAATACCGGAATGTCGGTTTCCAGCACCTCCTGAATCGCACGAATGGCATAGTCACAAGGCTCCGGATCTCCCGGGCCATTAGACAAGAAAATGCCATCCGGGTTCATGGCAAGCACGTCAGCGGCTGGAGTCTGGGCCGGAACAACGGTGATATCGCAACCACGGGAAGCCAACATGCGCAGGATGTTGCGCTTCACGCCGTAGTCCCACGCAACAACTTTGAACCTGGCATTTTTTTGTTCGCCATATCCTGTGACCAGATCCCATTCGGTCTCCGTCCACTTATACGGTGTTTCACAAGTAACTTCTTTTGCCAGGTCCATACCCTTCAGGCCGGGGAAGGCATTAGCAAGTTCAAGCGCACGCTCGGCTGTGGCGTTTGCGCCGGAGACAATTGCACCATTCTGAGAGCCTTTATCCCGGAGAATGCGAGTCAGGCGACGGGTATCTATGTCAGCAATGCCCACAATATTGTTGCTTCGCAGGTAGTCGTCAAGGCTACCCTGGCTGCGCCAGCTGCTGGCGATCAGAGGCAGGTCACGAATAATCAGGCCAGCCGCGTGTATGCGATCGGATTCCACGTCTTCTTCATTAACGCCGGTATTGCCGATGTGCGGATACGTCAGGGTGACGATCTGGCGTGAATAGGACGGATCAGTCAGGATTTCCTGATAGCCGGTCATGGCAGTATTGAATACTACCTCTCCGCTGGTTTCTCCGTCTGCGCCGATGGCGGTGCCGTAAAAAAGGCTTCCGTCTGCGAGTGCAAGGATTGCTGGTGTGCTCAAGGCTTGTATCCTCATCGAGTGGCGTAAGTTCGTCACGAACAGGAACGCAAGCGCAAAGTCAGGTTGCAAAAAAGCGAGACTGAGTGTGAACCCGGTCCCGCTTTCCTAGAAACTTTTCAAAGGTACGCTTGGTGCAAAAAAAATCGACTTATTCTACGAAGTTTGGCGTTTTTTGTCCATCGCGAATTGCAATCTGCCTTGAGACTGCCGTTCTTCGCGTCAATTACGACATGCGGCTTTCTCCGCGCCTGCCCTGGCCTTCGAAAATGGCAAAAACCGACTCCAGCACCCCGCCCCAGAGTTAGCGCCGGAACCATCTGGCTCAGCCCTTAAGACTTAGCACATCCTGCATATCGTAGAGACCTGCAGGCTTGCCTTCCAGCCATAACGCAGCGCGCATCGCGCCCTTGGCAAAAGTCATCCGACTGCTTGCCTTATGGGTAATTTCAATTCGCTCACCTTCGGTGGCAAAGAGAACCGTATGATCACCCACCACGTCGCCAGCACGAATGGTTTCGAACCCGATCTCTTTGCGGGTACGCTCACCGGTAAACCCCTCACGCCCATAAACCGCACACTCTTTCAGATCACGCCCCAACGCACCTGCGACAACTTCGCCCATGCGCAGCGCCGTCCCGGAAGGCGCATCTTTTTTGTGGCGGTGGTGCGCTTCGATGACTTCTACGTCATAGTCATCCCCCAGAGTGGCGGCAGCGGTTTGCAAAAGGTTGAGAACCACATTAACCCCAACGCTCATGTTTGGCGCAAAGACAATGGGAACAGATTCTGCCGCCTGGGCTAGCCGCTCTTTCTCCGAGTCGGTCAGACCGGTTGTTCCGATGACAAGCATTTTATCGTTTGCTTTGCAGAATTCTGCATTCTCCAAAGTCAAATCCGGGAAGGTGAAATCAACGAGTACGTCGAAGTCGTCTTTCACCTCAGCCAGACTAGCTGCCAGCTTCACGCCAGTCTTGCCCACACTCGTCATATCTCCGGCATCGGCACCAACAAGGCTGCTTTCGGGCTCCACAACAGCGGCACCCAGCTCCAGACCCTCGGTACCATCTACAGCTTCGATCAACACTTTACCCATGCGCCCGGCGGCGCCAATGATTGCTACCCGCATCTATGTTGCCCTCAGAATTTCATTTCATCGAAGAAATTTTTCACACCCTCAAACCAAGAGGTTTTCTTCGGAGCATGATCGGAGCCATTGGAGTCATCCAACGTCTTCTGAAACTCACCCAGCAGCTCTTTCTGGCGTTTTGTCAGGTTAACCGGTGTTTCGACCATCACACGGCACAGAAGATCACCGGACGGGCCACCCCGCACAGGGCTAACCCCTTTATTTCGCAACCGGAATAATTTCCCGGTCTGGGTTTCCGCAGGAATTTTCAGTTTTACACGGCCATCCAGCGTCGGTACTTCCAGCTCACCACCCAAAGCCGCATCTACGATACTGATGGGCACTTCACAATAAAGATTACGCCCATCACGGGTAAAAATTGCATGTTCGCGAACAGCCACCTGCACATACAAATCACCGGAAGGCCCGCCATCTACACCCATTTCACCCTCGCCAGACAGGCGAATACGGTCGCCAGTATCCACTCCCGGTGGCACTTTGACCGATAAGGTTTTTTCTTGCCTCACGCGGCCCTGGCCGTGACACTTTCTACATGGATTCTTGATGATCTGGCCAGCACCACGACACGTCGGGCACGCCTGCTGAACAGTAAAGAACCCCTGCTGCATCCGCACCTGACCAGCGCCATGACAAGTTGTACAGGTCTCTGGGCGGGAGCCTTTTTCAGCTCCGCTGCCGTCACAGGCATCACATTCTTTATGGCCAGGAATGGTTATTTTTACGGTTTTACCTTTAACGGCTTCTTCTAAATCCAACTCCAGGGTATAGCGTAAGTCAGAACCCCGGGTGTTGCGGCCACGACCACCGCCGCCACCAAAGATGTCGCCGAACACGTCGCCAAAGATATCGGAGAAGTTGCCGCCACCAAAACCGCCGCTTCCACCTGCCTGACCATCTACGCCAGCATGACCGAACTGGTCATATGCTGCGCGCTTGCTGGAATCCATCAAGATTTCGTAGGCTTCGCTGGCCTCTTTAAACTTGTTCTCGGCATCTTTATCGTCCGGGTTACGGTCCGGATGGTATTTCATCGCAAGCTTTCGGTACGCCCGCTTTATGTCCTTCTCGTCCGCGTCCCGGGAGACTCCGAGCACTTCGTAATAATCACGCTTGGCCATGCTTTAAAACCCTATTGCTATAACGAGGAAAACGCGGACTCCTGCCCGCGTTTCCCAACTACCTGATGTACTTAGGACTTATTTCTTGTCGTCTTTGACTTCTTCGAACTCAGCGTCGACAGCATCGTCACCAGCTTTGGCCTCTTCACTTTCCTGGCCGCCGGTTTGCTCAGCTTGATCCGCGTACATCTTCTGGGCCAACTCGGAAGACACTTCTGTCAGCTTCTGAGTTTTGGCTTCAATGGCCTCTTTGTCAGAACCAGTAAGAGCTTCTTCGAGGTCCTTGATTGCGGCTTCGATCGACTCTTTCTCACTGTCACTTACTTTGTCGCCAGCTTCGGCCAGAGTCTTACGCACAGCATGCACCATGCCATCACCCTGGTTGCGGGCCTGAACCAGCTCCTCAAACTTGCGATCTTCCTCTGCATTGGCTTCGGCGTCGCGAACCATCTTCTCGATTTCATCGTCATTCAAGCCGGAAGATGCCTTGATCACGATAGACTGCTCTTTACCCGTCGCTTTGTCTTTCGCAGATACGTTCAGGATACCGTTAGCATCGATATCGAAGGTAACTTCGATCTGCGGAACACCACGCGGAGCAGGCGGAATATCGGCCAGATCGAAACGACCCAGAGACTTGTTTTGTGACGCCTGTTTACGCTCACCCTGAACTACGTGGATAGTTACCGCAGTCTGGTTATCATCCGCTGTCGAGAAAGTCTGAGACTTCTTGGTCGGAATCGTGGTGTTTTTATCAATTAACGGAGTTGCTACGCCACCCATGGTTTCGATACCCAAGGTCAGCGGAGTTACATCCAGCAACAGTACGTCTTTCACGTCACCCGACAGTACCGCACCCTGGATTGCTGCGCCCATGGCAACCGCTTCGTCCGGGTTAACATCTTTACGCGGCTCTTTACCGAAGAACTCTTTAACCTTCTCCTGCACCAGCGGCATACGAGTCTGACCACCGACCAGGATAACCTCGTCGATCTCAGCTGCGCTCAGACCAGAATCTTTCAGAGCCACCTTGCAGGGCTCAAGACTGCGCTGAACCAACTCTTCTACCAGAGATTCCAGCTTGGCACGCGTCAGTTTGACATTCATATGCTTGGGACCAGACGCATCCGCAGTCACATACGGCAGGTTCACGTCAGTCTGCTGGCTGCTGGAAAGCTCGATTTTAGCTTTCTCGGCCGCTTCTTTCAGACGCTGCATAGCCAGAGAGTCACCACGCAGATCTATTCCGCTATCTTTCTTGAACTGATCTGCCAGATATTCGATGACTTTCAAGTCAAAGTCTTCGCCACCCAGGAAGGTATCGCCGTTGGTGGCCAACACTTCAAACTGGTGCTCACCGTCTACATCGGCAATTTCAATGATAGACAGGTCAAAAGTACCACCACCCAGATCATAAACAGCTACAGTACGGTCGCCAGTCTGCTTATCCATACCGTAGGCCAGAGCAGCAGCAGTCGGCTCGTTAATAATCCGCTTAACTTCCAGCCCAGCGATTTTACCGGCGTCTTTGGTTGCCTGGCGCTGACTATCGTTAAAGTAAGCAGGAACGGTGATAACCGCAGCGCTGACTGTCTCGCCCAGATAATCTTCAGCAGTCTTTTTCATTTTCTTCAGAATTTCTGCGGAAATCTGTGGCGGAGCCATTTTCTGGCCCTTAACATCTACCCAAGCGTCACCATTGTCAGCCTTGGTGATTTTGTACGGTACCATTTCAATATCTTTCTGAACGACGTCATCTTCAAACCGACGACCGATCAAACGCTTGATGGCATATAGCGTATTGTGTGAATTGGTTACTGCCTGACGCTTGGCTGACTGGCCAACCAAAGTTTCACCATCGTCCGTGTACGCGATGATGGAAGGGGTGGTGCGGTCACCCTCAGCATTTTCAATAACCTTAACCTTGTCGCCATCCATGATAGCCACGCAGGAGTTTGTAGTACCCAGGTCAATACCAATAATCTTGCTCATCGATTCACTCCAAATCTTGCTGAAATCTATCCGGGGTTCTTTCACTCCGGCCGCTTCTGTTTAATCGGTATATTGGCGCTTTATTCAGTTTTTCAAGCCTGCTCGTCGATTTTTGGTGCACTATCTGCCTTAGCAACAACCACCATGGCCGGACGAACAACACGACCATTAAGCAGATAGCCTTTCTGAACCACCGCTACAACACTGTTAGGCTCGGCATCGGGAGCGGGCACCATAGACATGGCCTCATGGTGCTGCGGATCAAACGGCTCGCCCACCGGATTGATCTGCTCCACACTAAACTTTTTAAGGCTGCCTAAAAGCAGACTCAGCGTCATTTCAACGCCCTGCCGAATAGAAGCAACCAGTTCACCTGCACTTTCATGGCCTTCGGTACTTTCGACGGCCTTCTCCAGACTGTCAGCTACCGGCAATAGTTCTTTTACGAACTTCTCCAGGGCAAATTTGTGCGCCTTTTCTACATCCACTTCCGCTCTGCGACGGACATTCTGCATTTCTGCCTGGGCGCGCAAAGCCTGATCCTGATATTCCTGAAGCTGAGCCTTAAGAACCTCAAGCTCCGAACCTTCACCAGACTCAGCCTGACCGCTCTGAGCTTGCTGCTCAGCAGCTGCGGTTTCGTCAACCCCGTTGTGCTCGTCTACTTGCTCGTTACGCTTATCGTCAGCACTCATGATCACTCCCAATAACGTTATTCAAGGCCCGAAGGCTTCCGGCGAATAGAGCCCGCCTGCCTGCGGCGGGAAAACCTGCTTTGCGAACCGATATGGGGCTCCCCCCCTCAGGATTCAACCACCTGATCACCGATTCTTTAAAATTTTCAGCCTCCGCAGTTTGCAAACAACCAAATCACTGTATATATTCACAGCAACTGTATAGGCAAACAGTATTTGGATTTGATTTATCAGAGGCCACCCCGGCCCAAGCGGAGGTTTTCGGCATGCTTACACAACTTACGGTATCCAACTACGCGATAGCCGAGCGCGTTGAACTTCAGTTTAACAAAGGCATGACAGCCCTGACTGGCGAAACCGGCGCAGGCAAATCCATAGTCCTTGATGCTCTGGGCCTGGCCATGGGCGGCCGAGCCGATGCTGGCGCCGTTCGTCATGGAGCGAATCGCGCTGACATTACCGCCTGCTTCGACATATCCAACATTCCTGATGCGGGCCTCTGGCTTGAAAGTCACGATCTTGACGAAAAAAATGAATGCATTCTACGACGAACAATAAACAAAGACGGGCGTTCCAAAGCATTTATTAACGGGCAACCCTGCCCCTTATCCCAACTGAAAGAGCTGGGCGGCTTACTGATGGACATTCACAGCCAGCACCAACACCAGTCGCTCTTACGCAAAGACACCCACCGAAAACTGCTCGACGAATTTGCAGAGGCTGAACACCTGGCAGAGCAAACCAAGTCAGCCTGGAAGACATGGAACCTAACCCGGCAAAAGCTCGAGCAGCGGCGACAAAATGCAGATGAAGCCGAAGCAAAACTGCAACTGCTTCGCTACCAGGTTGAAGAATTAGACAGGCTCGCACTTGAACAAGGTGAGCAAGAAGCCCTGGAGCAAGAACAAGCCCAACTCAGCCAGGCAGACTCAGTTTTACACTACAGCCATCAGGCCGCGCTGCTCTGCACAGAAGACGAGTCAAGTGCAGCGAGCGCAGTTCGTCAAGCCCTACAACAACTTGAACAACTTCCCGTTGAAGTTCCGGCACTGGCCGATACCATCCAAATGCTCAACGAGGCCCACATCCAGATCTCCGAAGCCGGAGACAGTCTTCGCCGCTTTGTTGATGATTACGAAGCCGACCCGGCTCGCCTGGCAGAAGTTGAAGAACGATTAAGTGCTGTGTATCAAATGGCCCGGAAACATCGTATTACACCGGACGAACTCCCTGAGCTTCACCAGCGCTTAAGTGCCGAGCTGGCTGAGATTGAGGGCGGCGAAGGCAGCCTGGAACGACTTGAAGCCGAACTTGCAGCACAAAGAGCTGACTTTGACGCGGTTGCGCAACAACTCTCAACCAAACGGAAGCAGGCAGCCGCAGAGCTCGACCAGCGCATCGCACAGGAGCTCAGCCAACTTAGCATGCCGTCAGTTCAGTTTGTTACACACCTGAAGAGCAGTAATGACAACGAGCCTACGGCACACGGTTTGGAAGAAGCTGAATTCCTTGTCAGCGCAAACCCCGGTCAACCGGCACGGCCTTTGGCAAAAGTCGCCTCTGGCGGTGAGTTGTCACGTATCAGTCTGGCCATCCAGGTGGTTGTCGCACAAACCTCAACAACCCCAACACTGGTGTTCGACGAAGTAGACGTAGGCATTGGCGGTGGCACAGCCGAAGTTGTAGGCCAGCTGCTAAGGGCTCTGGGCAGCAACGGCCAGGTGCTATGCGTCACCCACCTGCCGCAGGTTGCAGCTCAATGCCACCAACACCTGTTTGTCAGCAAGTTCACAGAGAAAGACGCAACCTTTTCGAAAATTGAGCCCCTTAACGATCAGGGCAGAATTGATGAAGTGGCACGGATGCTAGGCGGGGTAGACATGACCGAACAAACAATCGCTCATGCCAGAGAGATGGTTGTAAAGGGTCAGGCGACCCATCACTAAATCCCCTCTCGATTCTGAGAGCTTTGGGGCCCGCATACGCAGGCCCCTTTTTTTTGATATCAACAAGATTATTTTTTGCCCGACGCTACAGGCCTGACATAAAGAATCAGGCTGTGATCGACGATTTCATACCCATGATCCGCCGCAATCTGTTTCTGACGTTCCTCGATAACCTCATCCACAAACTCAACAACTGCACCCGTCTGGGTACACACCATGTGGTCATGATGATCATCACCTGCCATTTCAAAGACTGCGTGGCCGCCTTCGAAGTTATGCCGCAAAACCAGACCTGCGGTCTCGAATTGAGTCAACACCCGGTAGACAGTCGCCAGTCCCACGTCGTCGCCCTGATCCAGCAACTTCTTATAAACGTCCTCAGCACTCAAATGGTGCTCTTTAGCATTTTCAAGAATATTGAAGATCTTAACTCTCGGCAGAGTAACCTTAAGACCGACTTTTCGTAATTCGGCGTTTTCAGATGGCATACTAGTATTCACTCTTTGGTGTGCCTTACGGCTTCCGGTATGATGGAAGCCGCCGTTCAACGGTCAACCCGTTTCACGCCTGCCCCAGGCAGGCGAATTCAAGATAGAGGATTTCCCCAGGCGATGCAAAAGCTCACCGCTATCGTTCTCATTACTGTTTTATCTATGGCCGGATGCGTTTTCCCCGGCGTGTACAAGATCAACGTCCAACAGGGAAATATTGTAACCGACAAGGAACTAACAAGCTTATCCGCAGGCATGCCCAGAAGCCAGGTTCATGCGCTACTTGGAACTCCCCTTATGCTTAATCCGGTAGACCCATCAAGGGAATACTATATTTATACATTCCAGCGCCAGGGCGGCGATATCGAACAACAGCGCATTATCGTGTACTACGAGGGTGATTCCTACAGCCACCACGAAGCGCAGCTGTTAGAAGAAACACCCGCTTACTAGCAGCTCAGGCCTTTTTCTTCGCCCGGTTAAGCCGGGCCTGCTTCGGGTCGATGATCAGCGGCCGGTAAAGTTCCACTCGATCGCCTTCATGTATCGTGTGGCTTTCCGGCTTTTTTATCACTTTGCCAAAAATGCCCATATCGATTTCATCAGGGTTGATCTCAGGAAAAACACCTGTGATGCCTGACGCCTTAACCGCCTCAAGGGCAGTGGTGCCTTCTGGCACCGTCACCTTCAGAATCAACTGTTTGTCTGGCCGGGCATAAGCGACTTCAACCTGCATCAGAATACCTCTCCCCGATACACTTCATCAGCGCGACGACAAAACGCATCAACCATAGTGTTAGCCGCCTGGTTAAAGACCGGACCGAAGGTCATTCGCGCCAACGAACCCGAAAACTCAAATTCCAGACTCAGAATCACTTTGCAAGCGTTCGCGTCCAGCGAACGAAAGTGCCACCGGCCCGTCAGATTCTTCAACGGCCCCTCCACCAGCTTCATCTCAATGGCTTCAGGCATTAACAGCTGATTGCAGGTCGTTAGCGTGTGCCGAACGCCCCCCTTAGCAATTTCCAGTGACGCCATAATCTCCGCATCGGTCTGTGTATGAACCTCAGCACCGGCACACCAAGGTAAAAACTCAGGGTAACGAGCTATATCGTTGACCAAATGAAACATACGTTCCGCCGAGTGCATAACCAGCGCTGTCTTATCTATCTGATGAGCCATAAAACCGGAGTTCCTGCCTTTCTATACAATCTGGCACGACCACACTGAAGCGGTCCGTTACACGCTATGATAAAGGATATCATCCCCCTTGGGGGCACTGTCGTCGGCGTTAACCCCCGGCCCGGCCTCAGGCTTAGCCGACGCAGGCACACTGGAACCGGCTTCAACTTCAGGACCCGCACCTACCGCAGGCTCAAATTCTGGCAGCGACTGAACGGCCGTACTTTCATTCTCCGAGCACCACAACGCCGAGCCACCATTTTCGCACAAATTGGACAACGAAAACGCTGTATATTGAACACCAATCCAGGCAACGATTACAGGCAATACCAGCCGCATCGTCCAATACCAGGATTTCCGGAACGCCACGGGAGCGTTTCCCAGCATGCCAGCCGAAAACCTTCTCGTAAGACAATAACCGGTAAATGTCGCTATTAATATCGCGACTAACGGAATAAGAACCCCGCCCGTCAGAAGCTCAAGCCACCGGAATGCTGTAGCGCCCGCCAACCGATATTCCGACCATACGTTGAACGAAAACAGAGACGCCAGCCCCACAAACCATACCGCCGTACCCACAATAATGACGGACCAACCTCTTGGTGCCCCCGTCCACTCTCTGAATGATGCGACTACGGGCTCCAACAACGAAATCGCCGTCGCCCAGACAATCAGAAGTACCGCTAAAAAAACCGCAGTGATGACGACCTGGCTATAAGGAACTTGAGCGAGTGTGACCGGTAAAGAAACAAACAGCAGCCCAAACCCGTGCTCACCCTGCAGATTACTTCCATCAGAGGGCACCGAGAACATCATCATTCCCGCAATGATCGCAACCAATGTATCCATCAACACAACCGCAACAATGGACCGTTTCAAGTGTGTGTGCGACGTACTGTATGCCCCGAAAACGGCCCACACCCCCATACCCAGGCCGAGCGTATAGAACGCATGAAAAAAGGCGGCCCGGATGCTATCAAAACTGACATCTTCAGGACGTATGGCGAGAATACTCTCGACGCCGGAACCAAGACGCCCATGGCTGGCAGACAAAACAAAAAGAGCCAACAATAATAACAACGCAGCGGGCACGATCATACGCAGTGAACGCTCCACACCGTTCACCACCCCGCGAGCAGAAACCCAGACAACCAGCACTAAGAAGAACGCGTGCCAGCCCATAAACTCCCGGTAACGCCCTGAGCTTGAGACAAAATCCGCCAGGATCTCTGTAGCCTCAACCGTAGTTGCACCACTGAAACTACCTGCCGCGCCAAAAAAGATATAGGCCAGAACAATACCGCCAAAGACAGCCGTAAAAGACAACACAAGAAATGCCGCCAGAATGCTTAATGGCCCCGCCAGCCGCCACCATGGGGAACAACCCGCATTCTTAACCAGGCCATCCATCGCTAACACAATGCCATGACGGGAATACCGGCCAATCACCGTTTCAGTCACCATTAAGGGCAGCGCGACCAAAAGCAGGCAAACCAGATAAATCAGGACAAACAGACCACCCCCATGGATACTCGCCAGATGGGGAAACTGCCACAAATTCGCCAGCCCGACCGTTGCTCCAACAGAGGCCCAGAAGAATGTAGATTTGCGGGTAAACGACCCGATGGAAGTCTGATACTTGTTCGACATCTTGATCCCTGACGACAAAAGGCACGTCATTGTAGCCGAACAAAGCCGGCAGGGACGACCAAGTCGATGCCATTGGAGGCGAAATCGTGACCCGTCTGGCTGTCCTGAGCTACAATGCCCGTTTTGCTGGCAGTCATATTCTCCGCCAGCAGAGTCATTTTGCAGATTCCGAGAAGGGTTCATGAGCAAGAAGAAAGCAAGCGGACCAACCAGCGGTACGATCGCCCTCAATAAAAAGGCGAAGCACGAATATCACATTGAAGAACGCTTTGAAGCGGGCCTTGTCCTGCTCGGCTGGGAAGTGAAATCATTGCGGGCTGGTAAGGGCCAGATAACCGATGCCTACGTGTTGCTGAAAGATGGAGAAGCCTATTTACTAGGTGCTCACATCCAACCCCTGACGGCAGCGTCCACCCATGTCATCGCCGACCCTACCCGCACTCGCAAACTGCTACTACACACTAAAGAACTGGCCAAACTGATCGGGGAAACAAGTCAGGCAGGCCAAACCTGCGTGCCATTGGCCCTGTACTGGAAAGGCAATAAGGTGAAATGTGAGATAGCCCTGGTAAAAGGCAAGAAGCTATTCGACAAGCGCGCCACAGAGAAAGAGCGTGACTGGAACCGCCAGAAACAACGTATTATGCGCGAAAACACGGCATGACAGTACAAACCGCAACAAAGAAACCTTGAAGTTCAGCAATACGCCCACATATACTGTGGGTAAGGGGACGACATGGCTTCGACGCTGGTGGCGAACCCTTGGGTGCATGTCGAGATGGCAGCGAATCTCGTTAATCCAAAGCTGCAATGCAATAGTCGCAAACGACGAAAACTACGCACTAGCAGCGTAAGCTGCTAGTCGTCCTGACTGAGTCGCCCGTAGCTCAGAGCTACATTTCAGGACGTCATCGCTTACGGGATGCTCCGTTATCCAGAGTTCACTGGCTAGCGGCTAAGATTTAAAGAACTCGCCTCTTGCACCCTGGCCTTCGGGTCGCTTGAGGTTAAATAAATAGAAGGACATAAACATGTAGATCTCAAGGCATAGTGCTGGCGGACGCGGGTTCAATTCCCGCCGTCTCCACCAA
>NZ_JBFHJO010000029.1:0-34544 GCF_041595835.1 Marinobacter sp.
CATGCGGTTCTGGTGATGCTCGGCTACTGCCTACTGGTGCTCCCCATCGCCTTCCGGTTGAACCTAGAACGATCCTGACCCAGCTCCACGTCAGAGGTAATAATCTTTAAGCGGAGGAAACCCATTGAACTCAACAGCACTGTATGTTGTGGTATAGGCTCCCGTAGTCAGCCAGTACATCCTGTCCCCAATGGCCAGATTCAACGGCAGCGAATACTTATGGTGCTCATACATAATGTCAGCACTGTCACAAGTCGGACCGGCAATCACACAGTCCTCGCCCACACCCGCCTTCTCTGTCCAGATCGGAAACTTGATCGATTCATCCAGCGTCTCAATCAGCCCGGAAAACTTGCCCACATCGGTAAACACCCATCGGTGCAACGCTGTGCGCGACTTCCGGGAAATCAACACCACTTCACTGACCAGCACACCGGCATTAGCAATCAGTGAACGGCCCGGCTCAACAATGATCTCCGGCAGGTCATCCCCGAAGTCTTCCTGCAGAAAGCGAGCAATTTCCTGAGCATAAACACTCAGCTCATTGGTGCGGCTGATGTAATTTGCCGGAAAACCACCACCCATGTTGATCATCTTCAAGTCAATGCCATCTTCTTCCTTCAGACGCTCAAAAATAACCTTAACCTTGCTTAACGCCGCATCCCAGGCACCAATTTCACGCTGCTGAGAACCCACATGGAACGATACACCGTATGGCACCAGGCCCAAATCACGGGCCAGCACCAACAGATCCATAGCCATATCCGTCTGGCAACCAAACTTGCGGGATAGCGGCCAATCCGCTGTCAGTGTGCCTTCAGTCAGGATGCGCACATACACCTTCGAACCTGGTGCAGCCTTGGCAATATTGCGCAGGTCCGCCTCTGAATCCGTGGCAAACATGCGAACACCCTTTTCATAGAAAGTACGAACATCCTTCGCTTTCTTGATGGTGTTGCCATAGCTGATGCGGTCGCCGGTTACGCCCAGAGTCAGAACTTTATCCAGCTCATACACCGATGCGATATCGAAGTTGGCACCCTTATCCCGCAACATAGTCAGAATCTGAGGAGCCGGGTTAGCCTTCACCGCGTAATAAACCTTCGCATATGGAAATCCATCCACCAACTCATCGTATTGACGATTGATCGTGGCGGTATCGATGACGACAAATGGCGTTTCCTTCGTTTCAGAAAACTCCTTAATACGCTTAAAAGTATCGGCGTCGTAGTAATCAGCAATGTTAGCGTTGGCAGCGTCGATCATCAGTGGTGCATCCCTCCACAGGGAAAACAGGCATAAAAAAAGGCACCACAGCAAGGCTGCAGCACCCGTAAGATTTCGCGATCATCAGGCTTTTTTTTGATCACCACAAATGCGCATTTATACCCATAATTCCGGGAACAGCACCCGGTCTGCATCGCTTGTGCCGCAAAGGTGCCCGGGGTTCGGGGCAGTGATGCCAGGTTACTCAGCCTTGCAGCTCTTTAGCGTCAGATAATTGACCTATCTCATGGTCAGAATCATCATTAACGATAATAATTTGCATTACGAATAACCAGCAAGGACATGACCATGACAAAACTCCTGACTCTGACCACCGCAATCGGCACGGCTCTTCTGTTTACCGTACCGGCGGTTGCCGATGACGACTACCATCACTTCAAAGGTGAACCCTCGCACACCCTGGAACAGGCCGTAGCCAATTTCTCCGAGTACAACAACCGGCTGGAACACGTGTTGGCCGGCGAGCTGACCCCGGAAGCCATGAACGAAGTGCACCAGCTCACCTACACCTTGGAAAATGCCCTGGAAAAACTGGATGATGAGCTGGACGACATCGCCGAACGATTGGAAAAAGTACATAAGGCCTCAGAGCATGCCGCCCCGAACACCGTGAAACAGGAAGGCGCGGCTTACCTGAATAAAAGCCGTACCATCATCAAGTAACGTCTCCGCATTTCCTGCTAGGCTCCGTAATGACATCTGCTGAATACCGGAGCCTGGCATGGACCTCTCAGATCTCGATTCCGAAGCCCGAAAAATAGTTGAAACCGTGCGTGCAGACACCGTATCCGGTGCCGCGCAACTGGCCGTCGCAGCGTTGCAACAGGTACGCCAATGGCTATCGACAGGCCCGGTAACAGCCAACGCATTGGATCGACTGCTCACGGTTCTCGCCAAAACGCGCCCCAGTATGGTACCGCTGGCGAATGCCATTGAACGTTGCCGACAAGATTTCGGACGCTGGCAAGCCAATCCTTCTATTTCTCATGAAGCTCTTCCCATTCTGGACGCTGTTCTAGACCAGCTGGTTTCAGCCAACCAGCGGGTAGCGGCAGCTTCCGCGGCTCTCATTCCAGCCAATGCGACCTTGTTCACCCACAGCCGAAGCTCCCAGGTTCTGGCCCTGTTCCGGTTACTGGTACAGCAACATCACCAGTTCTCGGTGATCTGTACTCAAAGCAGCCCCGGCAATGAGGGTTATACTCTGGCCCGGGAGCTGGATGAGTTGGGCGTGCCCGTTACTGTAATTACAGATGCCCAGATGGGCCTGTTTTTGCAAAAAGCCGATTTGATACTGTGCGGCTGCGACACCTGGCTCGGTGATGGTTATTTCCTCAACAAGAGCGGAAGTTATCCGTTGGCACTTTTAGCAAAGGAGAGAGGCAAACCGTTCTGGGTACTGGCGGACAGTTTCAAGGACAGCACGGTCGGCCACAATGAAGTAAGCCTGGAAGAGATGGCCGGTGAAGAGCTCCGGGCACCGACAGGCCCGCATATCACTGTTCGCAATATCTACTTCGAGCCGGTGCCAGTGCACCTGGTCAGCGGACGGGTCAGCGAGCTGGGCGTTTTTTCGTTCCCTGCTGAGCCTGGGCGGTGAGCGGATCTTCCGGCCAGGGGTGTTTGGGGTAGCGGCCACGCATGTCCTTGCGCACCTCCGGATAGACGTTCTTCCAGAAGCTGGCCAGATCCGCTGTGACGGCCAATGGCCTTTGAGCCGGAGATAACAAGTGAATCACTACAGGTACCCGGCCACCAGCTACTTTCGGAGTGTCTGTCCAGCCAAACAGAGCTTGCAGTTTTGCCGCCAACACCGGGCCATTCTCGGCACTGTAATCCAAAGTGACATTCTGCCCCGTTGGAATCGATAAAGACGGCGGCGCCAGTTCATTCAGCCTTTGTTGCCGGGGATAATCCAGCAAGCCATTCAGCGCCTGAACCAGCTGAATACCTTCGAGATCACTCCAACGCTTCATGCCGGACAAATACGGTGCCAGCCAAATCTCCAGCGACGCCAGCAAAGCACTGTCACTCATCTCAGGCCAATCGCCCGGAAATTGATGTGCCAGCATTCGCACCCGAGCGCGCCACTGGCACGCAGCCGGTGTCCAGGGCAGACTGTCCAGCCCCTTGCGCCGGACAGCATCCAGCAAGCCTTGCTGCAATAACTCCGGTGCTACTTGTGCCAAGGGCTTCTCTGCCAGTACCAGTGCCCCCAGTTTACGAACTTTCCGGGCCACAACCGTACCGCGCTTGTCGTCCCACAGCGCTTCATCCCGCTCCTCAATATGAACAGAAAGATCCTGCTCCAGATCAGCCAAATCCACCGGAGCTGCCAGATAAATCATAGCCTCGCGGGCTTTCCCATCCAGGTCAGCAGCTACCAGCCAGTCTTGCCGGGCCAGTGAATCTTCATCCCGCAATAACGCACCCTTGCCATTACTAAGCCGATAACGCGGCGTTGAGCCAGACCTCCGACGGGCAATACGATCCGGATAGGCTTGTGCTAACACCCGACCCACTTCGGTTTCGGTTGGCAATGCTGTGGAGGCTTCGCCCCGATACAGGCGCTGTGCAGCCTGCCGTACCGCTTTCAGCCGGGCCGGATCCAATCCACGATGCCCCCGTTCGCCTCGCAACACCCGAACGCGCTCATGCATATCCGCCCCGAAACCCGGCCCCAGCAAATCGCGCTCATCCAGCAAAGACGCCAATTCAGCCGCTAACTGCCCCAAACCCAAAGCCCGGCCTTTGATCACCATGTGAGCCAAGCGCGGATGCATACCCAAATCCCGGGCGGCCTTGCCATGATCGGTAATCGCACCCTCGGCATCCAGCAAATCCAACCACTGCAACAAACCCACCGCCTGCTGCCAATGAGCTGCCGGAGGTTGATCAATCCACGCCACCTGCTCCGGTGACCGGGCGCCCCACCGGGCCAGTTCCAACACCAAAGGTGCCAGATCCGCCTCCTGAATCTCCGGCGGAGTAAACTCCGCTAACCCGAACTGATCCGCTTCACTCCACAAGCGATAACATACTCCCGGTTCTACACGTCCGGCCCGGCCTTTACGCTGCTCAGCCGAAGCCTTGGAGACACGGCCAGTAACCAGACGAGTCATACCGCTATTGGGGTCGAACACTGCCCTGCGCTGCTGGCCCGCATCAATGACCACCCGAACGCCCTCGATGGTCAGACTGGTCTCGGCAATGGCAGTGGCCAGCACAATCTTTCGGACACCTTCCGGAGCCGGTGAAATGGCCCGGTCTTGCTCATCAGGTTTCAAATTCCCATATAGCGGAGCAATAATCACGTTACCCGACAACAACCCCTGCAACTGCTGCGCAACCCGACGGATTTCACCAGCACCGGGCAAGAACACCAGCAAGGACCCCGTCTGATCCTGCACAGCCTCTTGCACCACAGCCACCACCTGATCCACCACCCGACCATTGCGGGCAACCGGGCGATACAACACGTCGACGGGATACCCGCGACCTTCACTGCTGATTACCGGTACATCCCCCAGCACACGAGCAATAGGAGCTGTGTCCAGGGTGGCCGACATCACCAACACCCGAAGATCTTCTCGCAATGCCTGCTGGGTTTCCCGCACCAGAGCCAGGCCCAGATCGGCCTGCAGAGAACGCTCATGGAACTCATCAAAAAGAACCGCAGCGTAGTCTTCCAGCATCGGATCGTTCTGAATCAATCGGGTCAGAATACCTTCGGTAACCACCTCAACTTTCGTGTTGGCGGACACCCTGGTATCTAACCGAGTCCGGTAGCCTACGGTTTGCCCCGGAGCTTCTCCCAACTGCATCGCCATAAACCGGGCGGCCGAGCGGGCGGCCAGACGCCGGGGCTCCAGCATCAGAATTTTTCGGTTATCCCGCCATTCGGCCTCCAACAAAGCCAAGGGCACTCTTGTGGTTTTACCCGCGCCCGGGGGGGCTTGTAGCAAAGCGGTGGTGCTTTGGTTCAAGGTCTGGTTTAGCTCTGGGAGTATGGCGTCTATCGGCAACATGGGTTTGGGTTGTGTTTAACCTTTGAGTTTCAGGGGTGGCGCGGGTGAGGTACAAAGAACGCAAACACCAACCCAAAGGCCAGTGCCGCCACACCAATACCGAATGCAGACAACAGAGTGCCACCGGCATCCAGCCATTGTTTTGTTAACCATGGGCCAACCATCTGAGTGAATCCGTAAAGAGCAACCATAGCCGCCGACAGCCTTGGGCCCTGATGAGGATGCAAAGCCCGGCCTATACGTTGAGTTAGTAACACAGTGCCAAGAAAAGTACTACCAACCAGCACGGCACACAGCATCAGTCCAACCGCTCCAGGCAAAATTACAGCAGCCAGCACGCCAGCAAGCTGGATCAGGAAATTAAGCCGCAAAGCAGGGATGTCGCCCATGATGGTGCCGAGCTTGTTCCAGACCCAGGGAGCAGGAATGGTCAGCAAGGCCACCAGGGTCCAGGTTCCATCCTGCAGATAGTGGCCATCCGGCAATTCAATATTTGCCAGTAGTGGCAGAAACGTCATGGGCAGGATATAGCCCAAGCCCGCGCCAGCATACGCCAGAAACAGGGGGATGCTGGCGCGGTCGAACAATGGTGTATTGGTAATGACCTGACCGGAATCATCGTGTTCTCTATCAGAAACGTCCAACTTCCTAAGCTGTAAAACGCCCCACCAACCCAGGGGAATGGATAGTATCGCTGCAGGCCACCAACGTTGAGCACCATCCAGAAACTCTGCCGGGCCAGATACCAAACCTCCGGAGACCAATAAACCCACACCGACACCAAGGTAAACCAAACCACTCAGGGTGGCTCGATTGCGTAACACCAACCATTCCAGAATCAGCGCGGGCGCCTGAACAAACACCACACCATTAGCCACGCCATTTACCCAGCGGGTTACGGATATCACCGTGAGATGGTCCGTTTGGGTCATGATCAGGGTAGTGATGATATGCACGGCCATAAATAACGGCAGCATAAAGCGAATCTGATCAATCCGGTGCCAACGGATGGCCAGCATTGCGCCCATCAGGTATCCGAGATAGTTCCAGGTGGCCACAGCTGCGCCTTCTGAGGCACTGAATTGGTTATCGGCCACGAGATACGGTAACAAAGGCGTGTAGATAAACCGCCCCAGGGTATGTACCACCAGCAGCACCAAGCTGCCGGCCAGCAGGACGGTGAATAACTGTTTAGGGGTGACACTCTGCGGTGAAGTCATGGTCGGTGCCCGGCCTTTCAGAGAGATTCAGAGCCGGGCAGTGTAGGGTAGACACGCGTTTTTGTCAGTGAGACCTTGGCCAAAAGCCTTCAGGCGCCAGATGCTCTGGGATGATTCACTTTCGCCCACTGGTAGATTCGTTCGTAGGCCTCGGCCAATTCCTGTGGTTTATGCGGTGGCTGAATCAGTGCCTGGAGTTTGCCATCTGGGTTCAGCAGTGCTAAGTGACCACTATGGTCCACCAGCAACTGACCATCTACTTCACGGTGCACAAAAACAGCACTCACACTTTTTGCCAGCGCTCTCAAGGTATCCAGATCGCCCGTCAGGCCGTGGAAGTTTTCGCCAAAAAATCCGGTATAGGCTTTCAGTTTTTCCGGTGTGTCGTGCTCCGGGTCGGCACTCACCAACAGGTAGTCTGGCTGAGGCAGTTCGGCTGGCAACAGGTTATTGGTCTGGCGTAGGTTCGCCATGGCCGCAGGGCAGATGTCCGGGCAGTTGGTATACCCCACAAATACGAAGGTCCAACGACCCTTCAGGTCTTCCCGGGTTACCGTTTTACCCAGTTCGTTGATCAGGGTGAATTCCACCAATTCCCGGGGCTGATCGTACACATAGGTGTTGTACTGGCTCAGATCGGGTGCCGGTACCGGCTCATCGCTGGCCAGAAATACCTGACGACCGACGGTCAAACCAAAGATCAGGGCAACCACCAAAAATAATCCTGTCAGCGTAATACGTAACGACCGCCCCATGGGGCCTCCAACTCAGGTTAGTGCGACATTCTCCGCTCAGAAGAACACGAAATGATCCACCAGCAGTACAACAAACAGTGCCATCAGATAAACAATGGAATACTTGAAGGTATCCAGGGCTACCCGGCGATCATCCCCCCTTAACAAGCGGATGGCATATTGCAGGAACCTCAAGCCTAGCGCCAGAGCACCAATCAGGTAAATACCGCCAGACATCCCCGTGACAAAAGGTAGCAGGCTCACCACCAGCAACATCAGGGTATATAGCAGAATATGCAGCTCGGTGTATTTGTTTCCATGGGTGACCGGCAACATGGGAATACCCGCCTTGGCGTATTCCTCTTTACGGTGAATAGCCAACGCCCAGAAATGGGGCGGGGTCCAGGCAAAGATAATCAACACCAACAGCAGCGCATGACCTTCCACCTGCCCGGTGACGGACGTCCAGCCCAACAGTGGTGGCATGGCTCCCGCCAACCCACCGATAGTAATATTCTGAGGCGTAGCACGCTTCAGAAACAGGGTATAAACACCGGCATAACCTACCAGCGAGGCAAGGGTGAGCCAGGCCGTCAATTCGTTCACCTGCCAAATCAGGACAACCATGCCGGCCGCTGCAAGCATCACAGAGAACAAAATCGCATCAACAGGCGCAATGCGACCAGTTGCCACAGGCCTCTTTCGGGTACGCGCCATCACTGTGTCAATTTTCTGATCCACCACATGGTTGACCACCGCTGCCGCACCTGCCAGCAAAGCTATGCCCAGGTTACCGAATAACAAAATATCCCAAGCGGGCACTCCAGGGGCTGCCAGCAGCATACCGATCAAAGAGGTAAGAATCATCAAAGCCACCACCCGGGGCTTGGTCAACTCCAGATAGTCCCGCCAGGAGATATGAGCCGATGTTCCTGCAGATTGATGGACCGGCAGCGCTTTTACTTGCTCGCTCATGCCGTTACCTCCCGGTTTATGGTTGTTGTATGGGATGCCGTTGCTGTTTGTGGATGCGGTAATAGGGTGTGCCGCCAAATAAGATTAACCATCGAAAGCAGAAGTCCTGCCCCCATGGCGTTGTGGGCAACTGCAATAGCAAGCGGGATGTGTAACCAGACATTGGCCAGGCCCAGACTAAACTGAATAACCAAAACCGCAGCCACCAGCAATATGCTGTTATCCAGACTGCTATCGCAACGCTTACGCCAGAGCCGGGCCAGCAAGAAACACAGATACAGCAGCACAATTACGGCGCCAAGGCGATGAGTCATATGGATCGCAACCCGCCCGCCGGCTGCCAGTTGCCCCCCCAGATAATTCGGGCCGACATGCTGCGCAACATCAAAACCGTGCTGAAAATCCATACTTTCAGGCCACCACTGACCATTACAGGTGGGCAAACCGGTACAGGCGACTGCCGCGTAATTGGCTGCTGTCCAGGCCCCTAAAGCGATCTGAAGAACAACGAGCAATAGCCCACCGTATAGCCATGGCCGCAGCCTGCTCAGAGTTTCAGGGGGTAGCACTTTCTCGGAAGGGCGGTGACTCTGCGCTCGTTTGCGCAGTCTCAGCGTCAGCAACAGCAGCATGCTCAGTGTGGTAAACCCGCCCAACAGATGCAACGCCACCACCTGAGGCCAAAGTTTCAGAGTCACCGTCCACATACCAAAGGCACCCTGAAGAATGATGAACCCGGCAATAAAGAGCGGCAATTTCAATGGAAGCTGCTCTCGGCGATGACGAAACGCAGCAACCGCCATGCCAAACACCACCAGCCCTAAGGTGCCTGCAGCATAGCGATGAATCATTTCCGGCCAACCTTTAGCCACATCCACTGGAGTTTCCGGGAAACGGGCATTGGCAATAGCCATGTTGGTTTCACTCTGAGGAACGGTCAGAAACCCATAACATCCAGGCCAATCCGGGCAACCCAGCCCGGCATGTACCAAGCGAGTCCATGCGCCTAACATGATAACCACCATCGCAAGAACACACGCCAGGGTAGACCAGTTGGCCATTTTGCGAGCGAGTACTGTCGTCTGATTCACTGCCCGGACCTCCCACTCAGCCAATCTGAGATAATTTTAATAATTGCTTGAGGTCTTTCAGCATCTGCTTGCCGGTATGCTCAGCACCGTAATGCATCATCACATTTCCGAATGGATCTACCAGCAGTATTCGTGGCTCCACATCCGGATTAATGCCTTCAGGCCACGCAGGCATGGTTCCGGGCATGCGCTTCAGCCGCTCCATAGACTCGTATTCTTCATTCCAGCGAGCGTCAAGTGCCGCAGGGGTCCGGCCCAGCCAGGCCGCACGACTCACTCTGGATGCATTCTTTCCAAGAGCGATATTAACCTGTCGGGCAAGATACAAGAGCTGTTCACAATCTTCGGTGCAGGTTCCTGCAGCCACCAGCAGTAGCCATTTCGGCGCCTCCTTATCAACACCAAACCGATCAGCCAGTGGCTCACCACCGCGAGCATTAAGATTCAGCGCCTGTACTGACACCACCGGCTGAACCAGTTCGCCTTGATTGGAGTGGCCAGCAGGATTCAGCCAGCCGGTGTAAAACATAATGGTTGCCAGAACCATAGGCCCAAAACCGACCGCAAACAGTAGGAGGGCAGTGCGCCGGCCACGGCGGGTCTGTTCAGGGGTTGGGGCATTACGCCCGCTAACGGAGTCAGCCGTTGTCGTTGTCATTATCGGCTCCAGCCTTTCTGTCATTCATTATTGTTATGTCTCGCTTCGCCTATAACTCGCGACTACTGTCAATATAGTCAGCACACCCGCAAGCGCAAACCACTGGACTGCATACCCATAATGGGTTTGCGGGCCCATCACATCCGGAACCCGGTCGGCCCGGTAGGCACCGGGTTGTTGTACATCGGCCAGCATCACAATCATCGGAGCAGGGCTGGTGACAACGTTAGCAACTACCGTCATCGGCAAGGCCTGAACCCGTCGGGGCCAAGGGCCCACTGAAGATTCCGGATTCCCCAATACCGGCGGCTCGGGATACTCTGCCAGCCACCCTTCCAACGTGAGCAGATCTTTTGGCACTTCAATCATGGGCAACTGGTCCCGGGTACGCGCCCCCTGGACCCATCCCCGGTTAACCACCACTGGGGGCCCATCAATTGGCAGGAACAGCGTCAGTACCTCGTACCCTGGCACACCGTCCCGGGTGCGGTTATCCAATAGCCAAGTCTGCTCACCATAAAATCCAGTGAGGGCTACGGGTCGGCCAGGACGCAGGTCACCAGCAACCAACTCTGCCCATGGTGTATCCACGGATTGTTGCTGCCATGCTTGCAACAGGATTTGTTTCTCTCCAGCCCGGTTAAGCTGCCAGGCGCCCAAACCAAGAAGTAAGGGCAGTAAAAATCCGGTGAACACCATCAGGCGCCAATCTATATGCCATCGGCGAGCCATCAGAACGGCCTACCCGTGCTTTGCTATAGTGAGTACATGCTCCGGACAACGCTCGGGCAGTCTAAAATCATAACAACCTATAATAACGGGATACTCCATGCTCAAAATTGCCATCGTAATATTGCTTCTGGCCGTCATTGTGAGCCTGTTCAGCGGCCTGTTTTTTTTGATCCACGATGGTGGCAAAACCCGGCGAGTCGTGAACTCTCTCGCTATCCGTGTTGCCCTGAGCGTGTGCTTGCTAGCCTTGGTGCTGATAGCACTCTGGACCGGCGCGCTCACCCTCAACCCCACTCCCTGACGCGGCTTCGTTCAAACCACGTAAACAAACACAAACAACCCCAACCAGACCACATCGACAAAGTGCCAATACCAGGATGCCGCCTCAAAACCGAAGTGGTTATCTGCCGTAAAATGGCCTTTGGTAACCCGAATCAGCATGACCGTTAGCATAAGAGTACCCAGTAACACATGCGCGCCGTGGAACCCGGTCAACATAAAAAAGGTACTGCCGTAGATGCCAGATTGCAGCGTCAAATCCAGATCACTGTAGGCATGGGCATATTCGTAGCCTTGAACAAATAGAAACACCACAGCCAGAGCAACGGTTAACGCCAGCCACAGCTTCACCTTAGCCCGGTTGCCGGTCTTCAGAGCATGATGGGCAATGGTTACGGTAAAGGAAGAGGTTACCAACAGAATCGTGTTGACCAGCGGAAGCCCCCAGGCACTCACAACTTCTTTTGGCCCTGGATACGCCTGTGGATCAGGGTTATTCACCAACGGCCAACTGGCCTGAAAACCTTCCCAGAGCATGTTGGTACTGCCTCTGTCGCCCTCTCCGCCAATCCAGGGCACCACAAACACTCGCACGTAGAACAGCGCCCCGAAAAAGGCGGCAAAAAACATCACTTCAGAGAAAATGAACCAGCTCATGCCCCAGCGGAAAGAACGATCCATCTGTTCGCTGTATAAGCCTGCCCGGCTTTCACGAATGACACTGCCGAACCAGCCAAATAGCATATAAGCCATAATCATGGCACCTACCAGGAACATCACCCAGGCACCCGTTGTGCTTTGTCCCTGGTTGCCGTTGACCATAATCGACGCCGCACCATAAAGGGTCACACCCAGGCCAATCGTGGCAACGATAGGCCATTTGCTCTGTTCGGGAACGTAGTAGGTCTGGTGATCCGCCATAGCTGTCTCCGATGGCTTAGCCGTTATTGTTGGTTATTTTTTTTGCCGTTGTTGTGCCAGAGACTGCAACTGGCTTGCCCTGATCATAAAGGGTGTATGACAACGTCAGCTTGGTAATGTGCTCAGGCAACTCCTGGTCCACAATGAAAATCAGGGGCATTTCCACACTTTCCCCGGCCTCAAGAGCCTGCTGGTTAAAGCAAAAGCACTCGGTTTTATGGAAATACAGAGTCCCTTCCGATGGCGACAAGCTTGGCACCGCCTGCCCCACCATAGCGTGCCCGGTCGGATTAGAAGCAAAGAAGTTCACCGTGACCGGCTCACCCGGATGCACTTTCACACTCCGCACCACGGGACGGAACTCCCAGGACATACCAGGGCCATTACTTGCCAGGAACTGCACTGTAACCGTCCGGTCTTCATCCACCTGATAACTTGTGCCCGCCTCATATCGGCCGCCGGTCTTGCCGTTAATTCCTGTAATGTCACAAAAAACGTCGTACAGAGGCACCAAAGCAAAGCCAAAGGCAAACATGCCGACAACACCCGCCATGCACCAACCAATAACCCGACTATTACTGCGTTTACCCTGCTGCTGTCCGGCCATGGCCATCGCTCCTGCTTACTTGATATCCGGCGGTGTCGCAAAGGTGTGATAAGGCGCCGGTGAAGGTACCGTCCATTCCAGGCCTTCCGCACCGTCCCAAGGTTTTGCGGGTGCCTTTTCGCCGCCTCGCACACACTTTACAACGATAAACAGGAACAGCAGCTGGGTGGCACCAAACATGAAGGCCCCGATACTGGATACCATGTTGAAATCCGCAAACTGCAGAGCGTAATCCGGAATCCGCCGCGGCATACCGGCCAGACCCAGGAAGTGCATTGGGAAGAAGGCCAGATTCATGCCGACAAACGATAGCCAGAAATGCGTTTTCGCCAATGTCTCGTCGTACATGTGGCCGGTCCATTTGGGCAACCAGAAGTATGCAGAAGCGAAGATACCGAAGATCGCACCCGGCACCAGTACATAGTGGAAGTGCGCAACGACAAAGTACGTATCGTGGTATTGGAAGTCCGCAGGCGCAATGGCCAGCATCAGGCCGGAAAAGCCACCGATTGAAAACAGAATGATAAAGGCCACCGCAAATAACATGGGGGCCTCAAAGCTCAGGGAGCCCCGGAACATAGTGCTCACCCAGTTAAACACTTTCACGCCTGTCGGCACGGCAATCAACAGGGTCGCGTACATAAAGAACAGTTCGCCCGCCAGCGGAATCCCCACGGTAAACATGTGATGCGCCCATACGAGGAAAGAAAGCAGGGCAATCGCGCCCGTCGCATACACCATAGAGGCGTAGCCAAACAGACGCTTACGTGAGAACGCCGGCACTATGTGGGAGATAGCCCCAAACGCCGGGAGAATCATGATATATACCTCAGGGTGCCCGAAGAACCAGAACACATGCTGGAACAATACCGGGTCACCACCACCTGAAGCATCAAAGAAACTGGTGCCGAAGTTAATGTCCATCAACATCATGGTTACCGCACCAGCCAAGACCGGCATCACCGCAATCAGCAGAAATGCGGTAATCAGCCAGGTCCAGACAAACATCGGCATTTTCATCAATGACATACCCGGCGCTCGCATGTTCAGGACCGTGGCAATAACGTTAATGGCCCCCATGATCGATGACACACCCATAATGTGGATGGCGAAAATAAAGAAGGTCGTACTCGGGGGCCCGTAGGTTGTTGACAGAGGCGCATAGAAGGTCCAGCCAAAATTAGGCGCTCCGCCTTCCATGAATAAGGTGGAAACCAGGATCAGAAATGCACAGGGCAGCAGCCAGAAGCTCCAGTTGTTCATCCGTGGCAGAGCCATATCGGGCGCGCCTATCATCAGCGGGATCATCCAGTTGGCCAAGCCCACAAACGCAGGCATAACCGCGCCAAACACCATGATCAAACCATGCATGGTGGTCATCTGGTTAAAGAATTCCGGCTGAACAATCTGCAGGCCAGGCTGGAACAGCTCTGCCCGGATCACCATCGCCATGCTTCCGCCTATCAGGAACATAGCGAAGCTGAACATCAGATACATAGAACCGATGTCTTTATGGTTGGTAGTCAACAGCCAACGGCTAATGCCTTTGGCCGGGCCGTGGTGATGTTCCTGGCTGTGGGTACCTGCAACCGCACTCATGAAAACCCCCGTTACCGCCGTTTTGTTATGGCTGGTGATTGTTGTTATCTGGCGTCAACTACTCTTTATTTTTGTAATCAAAAATCTCTTTTGGCGTCACCATGTCACCCGTGTTATTACCCCAGGCATTCCGCTCGTAGGTAATCACTGCAGCCAGGTCGACTTCACTCAATTGGCCGCCAAAGGCCTGCATCGCTGTGCCGGATACCCCATTCACGACTGTCTCGATATGAACAGCAATATCACCGGTTGCAACCGGGCTGCCCTTCAGCGCCGGGAAGGCGGGTGGAAGGCCTGCGCCATTCGGCTGATGACAAGCCGCACAGGCACTGGCATAAGCTTTTTCACCACGCACCATCAGATCTTCCAGAGTCCAGTCTTTCTCGGTCAGCTGGCGCTCCACCTCGGCCGCGGCTTTCTGCTCAGCCACCCAGGCGATGTATTCTTCTTCCGGAACGGCCTCGACCACCACGGGCATGAAACCATGATCTTTACCGCAAAGCTCTGTGCACTGGCCGCGGTAGGTACCGGGCTCATCAACCCGGGTCCAGGTTTCGTTTATAAAACCTGGAATAGCATCTTTCTTAATGCCAAATTCCGGCACCCACCATGAGTGAATTACATCGTTTGCCGTAAGCAGCAGACGCACCTTCTTACCCACGGGAATCACCAGCGGCTTATCTACTTCCAACAGGTAGTTTTCGCCTTTTTCCTGACGGTTCTCGATCTGGGCACGTGGTGTAGAAAGGCTGGAGAAATAACTGAAATCATCATTAATATACTCATACTGCCAACGCCACTGATATCCGGTAACCTTGATATCTATATCGGATTCCGTGGTGTCGTACATCTCAATCAACGTAGCGGTCGCAGGCACAGCCATAGCCACCAGAATCGCCAAAGGGATGGCAGTCCAGAGCACCTCAACGAAAGTATTTTCATGAAAGTTTGCAGGTTTGTGGCCCTGCGACTTACGGTGAGCAAAAATAGACCAGAACATGACCCCGAAAACCACCACGCCGATGGCAACGCAGATCCATAGAATGGTCATGTGAAGGCTGAATATCTCGTTGCTGGTACCGGTAACGCCCGGTGACATGTTCATGGTCCAGTCAGCCATGACCACAGCCGGTAGCAACAAACCAGCGACTAGGGCGATTGCCCGCTTGGCATGCACGCGCATACTGTGTCTCCACAGAGTGTTATTCTTGTTGGATTTTGCGTCATCCCTCTACGATCGGTTCCCGCGCTCGCAACGCCGGAACTTCCGCGAGTGAAAGCCTGCTTATGGATACATCATTAATCAGTGTAGACACAGATCAAAAAAACACTAAAAAACCATTAAACCTAAAAAAGATAAGCGCGCCGTTTTGATCATCAAATCGTATAAGGCCATATTTAGTTCAACAGACCGGCGTCTTTGGGTGCTGGCCTGGCCCCTGATGCTCACCAATCTCACCGTGCCACTATTGGGCCTGGTGGATACCGCCGTGCTCGGTCACCTGGAAAATCCGGAATACCTTGGTGCCGTGGCGGTTGGCGCAAACCTGTTCAGTATTCTGTACTGGACCTTCGGATTCATGCGCATGGGTACAACCGGGCTCGCCGCCCAGGCCTGGGGGCAGCGAGATGCCTTTAACCAAGTGGCGCTACTGCTACGATCTTTAGTGCTTGCCGTAGGTATCGGCCTGTTACTGATTTTATTTCACCAGCCGTTGATTACTCTCGGCTTACACTTGATGAACCCCAGCCCGTCTGTGGCTGAACTGGCAGCCGAGTATGCCGCTATCCGAATCTGGAGTGCGCCGGCAGTACTGTGCCAATACACCCTGGTCGGCTGGCTGATAGGCACCCAGTTTCCGCGTGGCCCCATGGTGATGCTGATCATCGCTAACGGCATTAACATCATTCTGGACATCTTCTTTGTCACCGTCCTGGGCTGGAACAGTCGCGGAGTCGCTATGGCGACGGTAATGGCGGAGTATGGCGCTACGGCGATCGGCTTCGCGATCGTGCTTAAGCGCATGCCCGAAGGCCAAAAGCTGACCAGGGAACTGTTCGGACAAGTTTCCGATTATTTACGCATTCTGCAGGTGAACCGCTACATCATGGTTCGCACCATTGCTCTGTTACTCGTGCTAGCCTTTTTTACCGCTCAGGGTGCGCAGCAGGGGGATATCATCCTCGCAGCTAACGCCGTGCTGATCACCTTCCTGTTGGTGATATCCAACGCCCTGGACGGTTTTGCCAACGCCGCTGAAGCGCTGATCGGTGAAGCGATTGGCAAGGGTAGTAAACGGCAGTTCAAAACTGTATTCAGCAGCGCCTTACGCTGGTCCATCTGGGGCGCTCTGCTGCTGACCATCGCATTTGTGCTAGGAGGGCACTGGCTGATTAGCCTGCTCACAGGTATCGAAGAAGTCCAGACTACGGCCTGGCAATACCTGCCTTGGTTATGGGTGCTGCCCTTCGCTGCGGTGTGGGGGTTCCTTCTGGATGGAGTCTTCATTGGTGCCACCCGCACCCGGGAAATGCAGAACACCATGTTGTTCTCAGCGCTTGTCGTCTTTCTCCCGATATGGTGGCTAACCACCGGCTGGGGTAACCACGGTCTATGGTTATCGCTGGTCAGCCTGATGCTGGCCCGAGCCGTCAGCATGGGCTGGCTGTGCTGGCGTTACACACACAATAACCAGTGGTTCCAAAGCCACTAATCTTTTTTTGCCCAGTCATCACCTTGTAACTTTATTTAATGTCCGGCACCGGCACTCTGGAAAAACTTGGCTACAATAATCACAAACGGCAGGCATGTTGTGGTAGCCAGCCCATTCTTTCCTGCTCCCGGTTGCTCCTGGATAGACCAAGGAGGCGCCTTGCGACCTCAATTAGTACAAACAGCGGCATATCCTGCAATGACACCACAGGCAGTCCTTGAGATTATTGATCAGGCCCGGCGGAAAGAGGCTCACTCTGGCACCTTTCTACGCCAGATGAAAGAGAAGGCCGGCCGGTTGCCATCGTCTATTGTGGTAGACGGAAATAACCCTGCAAACAACCTGTTTCAGTTTGCTATTGAGTACATCGAAATGGCGCCCAGACTTATTGAATGCGTGGACGCCTGCGCGCGGGAAGCGGGTATACTGGAGCTCTTTCAGCCATTTATTGATGGGGCCGCCCGATACTTCACACAGCCTTCGGTCTTGCTTGTCCAATATGATGGGCTGGATGGCCTGCTGATCCGTGCTTACCTGTGCCACCGGCTGATGGAAGAGATGCACGACAATAACCGTTCAATCCGCGCCAGTGAACTGATTGATCTTGAAGCTACTCGTGCAAACCTGCTGGTTCACGAGTTAATCGGCGAACCCTTTGCCAACGAGCTGGATGACGCCATCACCATTACAGTCTTACAAATTGCCGGAACACCCGACTACTACAGCCTGGATCTAGAGCCTTTCGTCAACCAGGTCAACAATCAGGCCTGGGACTGGATGCGTCAGTTTTGGGGGCACCTGCTGGAGCGCAACCATATCCATATTTCATTTCGTCCCAAAATACTCTGAGTACACGCCTCTGCCATTTCGCCAGCCACTCAGGTTAGCCCCGCATCTTTATGACCCAGGGGCAACCGGTTAAACTGAGGCCCGTTAATACACAACCACCCTATACCCTTCCGGAGATAACACCCTTGCTGGACAACGCAGATCTTGGAAAATTAATTATCCGGCTCACCCTCGGCGGCCTGTTGCTGTTCCATGGTGTAGCTAAGCTTATTAACGGAATCGGATTCGTTGAAGGGCAACTTGTCAGCCATAATCTGCCGGCA
Organism: Marinobacter sp.; assembly: GCF_041595835.1. Taxonomy (GTDB): domain Bacteria; phylum Pseudomonadota; class Gammaproteobacteria; order Pseudomonadales; family Oleiphilaceae; genus Marinobacter. Next base: position 17,958 of record NZ_JBFHJO010000029.1, read on the forward strand.
ATACTTGCCTATGGGGTTTATATCGGAGAAATCATTGCACCGCTGATGGTTATTCTGGGCTATCAGACCCGTATTGGCGCCCTGATTATTGTCTTCAATATGGTTGTCGCCATCGCACTGGTTCATGGCCACCAGTTGCTGTCACTCAGCAGCAACGGCGGCTGGTCGCTGGAGCTACAAGGCTTCTTCCTGTTTACAGCACTGGCCGTTATTTTTCTTGGGCCAGGCCGGTATAAACTCAAAAACTAACCACCGGGAGTTCGTGGTCTGAGCTTTAATATGCTCAAACAGATTGGGCCGGACAAACAGCCAGGAAACACAGCTCACTACTTCACAGGGCAATATTCATGAGCCGACCACAAACCATCACACCAGGCCGTTACCGCCACTACAAAGGCAGAGATTACGAAGTTATCGGCGTTGCCCGACACAGTGAAACCGAAGAGCCCCTCGTCGTCTATCGCTGCCTGTACGGCGACCACAGTCTGTGGGTAAGGCCTCTCGCCATGTTCCGGGAAACGGTGGAAGTGGCTGGAGAACTGGTTCCCAGATTCGCCCGGCTGGATACGAACTAACAACAACACAACCACTTTGACTGGCGCCGCCATTTCCTGCACATTAGCCCACTTTTCGTGCAGTCGGCGCTGACCGAGCGCCAGTTAACCTTCAATTCCTACCCGGAGCTTGCCATGAATGCCGTTGTTGCCGCGGTACTGATCATGCTCATACTGAGCTTGTGCCGCATTCACGTTGTTGTTGCCCTGATTATCGGCGCCATATCTGGTGGCCTGATTGCAGGCATGTCGATTGAAACCACCATCAATGCCTTCAACGCCGGCCTGGGCGGTGGTGCGACCGTAGCGTTGTCATACGCCACCCTCGGCGCCTTCGCTGTTGCTATCGGCAAATCGGGTCTGGCCCACGCGTTAGCCGACAAAGCCCTGGCTTTGGTAGGTAAGCAAGACGAAGGCGGCGCTGCAACCGGCATTCGTTTCATCATTATCGGCCTGCTGGTCGCGGTAGCGATGTCATCCCAGAACATCCTGCCCATTCACATCGCCTTTATCCCGCTGGTCGTTCCGCCACTGCTATTCGTGATGGCCAAACTCAAGATGGACCGCCGGCTTGTGGCCTGTGTGCTGACTTTCGGCCTGATCACCCCGTACATGTTCCTGCCCATTGGCTTTGGCGGCATCTATCTAAACGAAATCCTGCTGGCCAACGTCGCCGACAATGGCGTTGATGCCAGCAATCTGAACGTTATGTCAGCCATGGCTCTGCCGGCTCTTGGCATGTTCACCGGCCTGATAATCGCCGTATTTTTCAGCTACCGCGGTGATCGTAGCTATGACCTCAAAATTATCAGCCAGACTGAGCGGGTGGATGTGAAATACAGCTCGAAAACCCTGATGATGGCCCTGCTGGCCATTGTTGTGGCGTTCGTGGTTCAGCTGTGGCTGGGCTCGATGATTCTGGGCGCACTGGCAGGGTTTGTACTGTTTAACGTTTCCGGCGTGGTGAAGTGGAAGGAAGCGGATGACCTGTTCACCGAAGGCATGAAAATGCTGGCGATGATTGGCTTCATCATGATCGCCGCCAATGGTTTTGCGGAAGTGATGCGGGAAACCGGCGAGATCACCAGCCTGGTAGAAGGTTCGGTTGCCGCTATCGGCGAGAACAAACCTCTGGCCGCATTGCTGATGCTGGTGGTAGGCCTGCTGATTACCATGGGTATCGGTTCGTCGTTCTCCACTATTCCCATCATTGCAGCATTGTACGTGCCACTGGCGCTGCAAATGGGCTTCAGCCCACTGGCTATCGTAGCGTTGGTTGGCACCGCCGGAGCTTTGGGTGACGCAGGATCCCCTGCCTCTGACTCGACCCTTGGGCCTACGGCCGGTTTGAACGTCGACGGTCAGCACAATCACATCTGGGATACGGTTGTACCGACCTTCCTGCACTACAACTTGCCACTGCTTGGCTTTGGCTGGTTGGCAGCTATGGTGCTGTAATCGAAACGTTCAAAACACCCAGGCGATTATAAAAAGGTCAGAAAAAAGGGGATCGGGAGAGGAGTCAAAAACGGAAAACGTGGTTTTCCTGATAGTTTTTGCCCCCTCTCCCGATCCCCGACTATCTCCTTAACCAACAGGCTACAAAGCCAGCCTCCAAAACAGTCAGTCCTCAGATCCAGCCTTAAAAAATACCACCTGTTTAACCGTATGATCGTCCTCGTTGTCCCGCTTATTCACCCGTGTTTCCAGCTCCGGAGCCACAGGCTGCTCGAGGTCAGACAATGCATCGGTATAACCGCAAGCCACGCATTCACGAACCTGGTCGCCTTTGTCGTCCGTGAACATCGTAATTTTGTCCATCTCCGCACAGCGGGGACAAACCGCACCGGCGATAAAACGCTTTGGACTCGGCATAACTCAACTCCAGATTAACCAGCCAGCCGCAAGAATACGGCCAGCTTTCATTGTATCAGGCCACTTCGCCTGTAATGCCCGATTGTTTCAGCAACGCATCCACCTTGGGCTCGCGGCCACGGAACGCCTTGAACAAGGCCATAGGCTCCTGCGAACCACCTTTTTCCAGAATGTTAGTCATGAATGCCTTACCCGTTTCCGGATCGAAAATGCCTTTTTCCTCAAACAGAGAGAAGGCATCCGCCGCCAGCACTTCCGCCCACTTATAGCTGTAATAACCCGCTGCGTAACCACCTGCGAAGATGTGGGAGAACGCGTTAGGGAAGCGATTGAATGCCGGAGCTTCTATCACTGCGATGTCTTCCCGTACTTTCTGATGCATATCCCTCGGGTTAGTCGGGGCTTCCTCGGTATATTCCGCATGCAAGCGGAAGTCAAACAAGGAGAACTCCAGTTGGCGCACCATGCCCATGCCAGACTGGAAGTTCTTTGCCGCCAGCAGTTTCTGCAACAGGTCTTCCGGTAACGGCTCACCCGTTTCATGATGACTGGCAATCAGGCCCAGAGATTCCGGATTCCAACACCAGTTTTCCAGAAATTGTGAGGGCAGTTCCACCGCATCCCAGGCAACGCCATTTATACCGGACACATCCATCACTTCAACTTGAGTAAGCATGTGGTGCAAGCCATGACCAAACTCATGAAATAGGGTAGTGACTTCATCGTGAGTCAACAGTGAAGGCTTGCCATCCACTGGTGGTGTGAAGTTACAGGTCAGGAAAGCCACCGGTAGTTGCAGGTGCCCCTGGAGGTTACGCCAGCGCACCCGGCAATCGGCCATCCAGGCACCGCCACGCTTGCCCTGACGGGCAAACAAATCCAGATAAAACCAGGCAATCGGCTCGCCATTGCGGCTGATGCAGTACGCCTTGGCATCTTCGTGCCAGGATTCCACCCCGGGTTTTGCTTCAATCTGAACACCAAACAGTTTCTCGGCTACCCGGAACAAGCCCGGCACCACTTTATCCACAGGGAACCAGGGGCGCAGAGTTTCCGGGGAAATGTCGTACTGCTTCTGGCGCAACTTTTCGCTGTAATAGCCAACATCCCAGGCGTTCAGGTTGTCGATACCGTACTCATCTTTGGCAAAAGCCTTCAGCTCGGCAAATTCTTTCTCTGCCTGAGGCTTTGATTTCGCCGCCAGCTGATTCAGGAACGCAAGAACCTCATCGACACTGCGAGCCATCTTCTTGGCCAGAGAACGTTCGGCGTAATTGTTAAAGCCCAACAGCTGAGCCAATGCATGACGTCGTTTAAGAATTTCGGCCATCACCGGCGTGTTGTCCCAGGTGCCCGCATCCGGCCCTTGGTCAGACGCGCGGGTTACGAATGCTTCGTACACTTCCCGGCGCAGCTCCCGATTGTCGCAATAGGTCATGACAGGGAAGAAACTGGGAAAGTCCAGAGTGATCACATAGCCATCCAGCTCCTTCTGCCGCGCCGCCTGCCTGGCGCCTTCAATGGCCGTTTCCGGCACGCCGGCCAACTCACTGACATCCGTTATGTGTTTGAACCAATGCTGAGTGGCGTCCAGCACATTATCGCTGAATTTATTGGAGAGCTCTGCTAACTCACGGGACAGTTCCGCGTAACGCTTCTTTTTGTCCTCGGGCAGGTCAACACCTCCCAAGTGGAAATCCCGCAGGGTATTGTCGATAGACTTGCGCTGGGCTTCACTGAGGCTACTGAAGTCATCCCGTGCGGCCAACTTCTTATAGGCATTACACAGGGCTTCATTCTGGCTGACCTCAGTGCTGTATTCGGTCAGTTTATCCAGACAGCTCTTGTACACCTTACGCAGATCATCGTTATTCATCACACCATTCAGGTGTGAAACCACCGACCAGGCGTTACTTAAATCGTTCTCCAGCGCTTGCATAGGCTGCGCCAGCGTGTCCCAGGTAGGATCGTCCTGTTGTGCCAACGCATGAATTTTCGTCCGGTTCGTGCTGAGAATCTGGTCAATCGCCGTTTCCATATGTTCGGTGCGAATATCGCCGAACTTCGGCAGCAGATCGTCAGTCAGTAGCGGGTTAGTCATAAGTCCCCTTCTCAGCTATTTCAGTTTAAGGTACTTTCAGGCAATTTCTTCCCCTCAATTCGAGGCCTGTAAAAGGTATATGTAATGGCAAATGTACGAACTCACAAGGGTACCACACCACAATTTGGCGAAAGCACCTGGATAGATGAGAGCGCAGTGGTGATCGGGGATGTGGAAATGGGCGAAGATTGCTCAGTCTGGCCAATGACCGTTATTCGCGGCGACATGCATAAAATCCGCATTGGTGACCGCTGCAGCATTCAGGACGGTTCCGTTTTGCACATCACCCACGCCAGCAACTTCAACCCAGGCGGTTGGCCGCTGATTCTTGGTGATGATGTCACCGTTGGCCACAAAGCACTTCTCCACGGCTGCACCATTGGCAACCGTGTACTCGTCGGCATGGGCTGCACGGTAATGGACGGTGCTATTGTAGAAGACGAAGTGATTATCGGGGCTGGAACACTGGTACCACCGGGCAAGCGGCTTGAATCAGGCTATCTGTATGTCGGCTCGCCCTGCAAACAAGCCAGAGCATTGACTGATAAAGAGAAAACCTTCTTCAAATACACCGCTGCCAACTACGTGAAGCTGAAAAACGAATATCTCGAAACTTCAGAATAAGCTCAGCACGAATCAGTTTCCAACAGCAGCCTTTGCGCCTGCGTTCTCTAACGCGCGGGCGTAATCGCCACTGCGGCCATGTCTGGAGATACGATCCAACAAAGTTTCTCCGTACTCATCCGTTGCGTTGAGATTACGGCCTGCCGCTACAAAAAATCCGACAAACCGCTCGAAGTCCTCAGCCCGCATGGCCTCATAGGCCCGCAGCAGCACAAAGTGATCTGCCTGAATCGTCTTATCCCAAGGCTCCAGGTCCAGAAAGCTTTTAACCCGCTCGTCACTCCAGTCTTCGCCAATAACCTTCGGCTTATCCGGTCCGCTCATTGATAATGCTCCCTATGCGTTCAAAGTTGCTAGACCGCACAGTATAAGGTTTTGAATCTTCGTCAGTTATATGAAAGTACTATGAGGATCTACGCTGCAAGCATAAGCCTTCAGGGAAGGATCTCGACAGACTGTTCGGTGACGTCTTCCTCGTTTTGGCACACAGGATTGCGGATCGAAATTTCCACACGGCGGTTCAGTGCGCGATTTTCCGGAGTGTCGTTGGCCACCAGAGGGCGGGTTTCGGCCCGGCCTGCAGCGACAACCCGGTCAGCGGGTATCTGCCGGCTCAAAACCAACTCATGAACGACAGAGACCGCCCGGGCGGCAGAAAGATCCCAGTTAGAGCGGTACTTATTACTGGAAATCGGACGGTCGTCGGAATGGCCTGAAACCACCACATCCCCTTGGCAGGTGGACAGCACCGTCACAACTCGCTCAATGATGGGCATCATTTCTGGTTTGATGGCGGCATCACCGGAACGGAACGTAGCATCTTCAGAAAACCGAATAACAACCTGGTCTTCATCATAATTGACCTGCAGAGTTCCTTCCGCGGCTTCATGCTCCAATTCTCGAACCAAACGCGATGCGAGATCCAGAACACCACCCGGAATCGGCCGGATCTCTGAAGATTCCATTCGCTCATCAATAAATTCCGGCTGGTCCTGAAGAGATTCTGAAGGTTCCGGCAAAGACACCGTGTCAGATTCCACCAGAGTAATCGGAGACCCCCCCACATCATCGCCCAGTACATTACTGGAGCCAAAAGCTAGCGACATGGAGTTAGCCATGGCCCGATACTTTTCAACGTCCATTTCAGCGAACGACAGCAAAAGAATAAAGAAAGTAAGCAGCAGCGTTGCCAGATCAGCAAAGGTTACAATCCAGTCTGGAGCGCCTTGTTTAGCTCTTTTCTTTTTCAGGGACCGGGGCAGCAAACCTCAAGCTCCCTTTTCAGGCTCAAGATCGGTACGGTGTTCGGGAAAAACGTAGGATGACAGGAGTTCTGTCATCACCCGGGGATTTTCACCCCTCATGATGCTCTTGATGGAGGTTATGATCAGCATCTGATTGCGGGCGTCGTCTTCCGCCTTTAACTGAAGTTTTTCAGCCAGGGGCAGAGCGATCAATTGGGCAATAAACGCCCCGTACAGGGTCGTCAACAAGGCTATTGCCATAGCGGGACCGATCGCTGAAGGGTCATCCAGAGTATTCAGCATCTGGACAAGCCCCACCAGCGTACCCAGCATGCCAATAGCCGGTGCAGATTCGCCAATACCGCGGAACACCCGCTCTGCCACTTCGTAGCGCTCAGCAACTTGCTGACTTTCTTGTAGCAACGCTTCTTCGACCAGTTCTGGCGGATGGCCATCCACACACAACGTAATCGCTTTTTTCAGAAACTCATCGCTGGCTTCATGGTTCTCCAGCCCCAGAATACCTTCCTTGCGAACGACCCGCGCAAGCTCGCCTACTTCCAATATCAAAGAGGCGGGACGGGGCAGTCGATCAGTAAAAACGGTACGTAAAGCTAAACGGAAGGCGCTGACCACCGTCACCATTCGAAATTTGACCAGGGTGACTGCAAAGGTACCGCCGAGCACAATAGCCAGCCCGGGCAGGTTCAGGAAGGTCATAATCGATGCGTTAGCCAACATGGCAAGCAACACGATGACAATCCCGGCAAGCAGTCCTACAAGCGTCAGAATATCCATGACCTACCCTTCATAAGGCCGGACTCGGTGAATCCGGCTCAGTCGTTTCTAAGTTCGTCTATAACCGGTGCAGTTTCAGGGCGAACACCCCGCCACACGTAAAATGCTTCTGCCGCTTGCTCTACCAGCATGCCCAGACCGTCATAAACCCGTTGAGCACCGTTGTCCTTCGCCCACTGATTAAATGTGGTTGTCTGCAAAGAGTACATCATGTCGTACACAACCGTGTCTGGCCCGATCACATTTGCGGAGATCGGCGGCAAATCCCCCTGCAAACTGGCACTGGTACCATTGATAATCACATCGTAGGGCTGTGCAGGCTGATCAAAACCACAGGCAGATAACGCAATGTTTTCTGCGCTATGGGCAAACAACCGCACCAGGGCTTCGGCTTTCGCAACCGTCCGGTTTGCAATCGTCAGTGCTGCGGGCTGTTCAGCTAACAGTGGTCCCAGCACCCCCCGAACGGCCCCACCAGCGCCCAGAACAAGAATGCGTGCACCTTTCAACGGTACTTTCTGGTTGTCATGTAAATCCCGCACAATGCCGACACCATCCGTGTTATCGGCCACCAAGTCATTATCTTGATCAAGGTAGAGCGTATTCGCAGCTCCAGCCATTTCAGCTCTGGGCGTTCGGTGCTCTGCCAGAGTCCAGGCTTGCTCCTTGAATGGCACCGTCACGTTCAGGCCTTTGCCGCCACCTTCAAAGAAATGTTTTACCGTTCCTGCAAAGTCTTCCAGCGGGGCCTGAATAGCCGTGTACTCTATGGGCCCCCCCGTTTGCCGGGCAAACAGGCTGTGTATTCTGGGCGACTTACTGTGGCTGATAGGATTCCCTACCACCGCATAGAGTTCATTTTTCATCAATACCCTCCAGCCAGTTACGGTCGGCCAGGAAATGTTCTTTCAGCCGAGCCTCTTCACTGCCCGGCTCGGGTTCACGACTGTAATCCCAGCGCACCATCGGCGGCAGTGACATCAAAATGGATTCCGTCCGGCCACCCGACTGCAAGCCAAACAATGTGCCCCGGTCATACACCAGATTGAATTCCACATAGCGGCCCCGGCGATAGAGCTGAAAATCACGTTCCCGCTCCCCCCAGGCATGACCCATCCGGCGCCGTATAATCGGTTCGTAAGCCTCGATATAACTGTCGCCCACGGCCTGCATAAAAGCAAAATCCCGATCAAAATCACCGGTATTGTGGTCATCAAAGAACAGGCCTCCAACGCCTCGGGGTTCCTGACGGTGCTTCAAATAAAAATATTCATCACACCACCGTTTCAGCTTCGGGTAAACATCTTCACCAAAGGGCTGACAAGCATTGCGCGCCGTACGATGCCAATGCACACAGTCTTCGTCAAAACCGTAATAGGGGGTCAGGTCATAACCACCACCAAACCAGTACACAGGATCGCCGTTTTTCGGGGTAGCAATAAAAAAGCGAACGTTGGCGTGTGAGGTTGGTACATAAGGATTTTCCGGATGCATCACCAGGGACACCCCCATGGCTTGCCAGGGTGCACCCGCAAGGTGAGGACGATGCGCGGTTGCTGAGGCAGGCATGGTTGCCCCCATCACATGAGAGAAATTCACACCGCCTTTTTCAAACACCTTGCCTTCGGAAATCACCCGGCTGATACCGCCGCCACCTTCCGGGCGATCCCAACTATCCCGGATGAACTTAGCCTTTCCGTCCACCGCTTCCAGGCGCTGACAAATACGATCCTGAAGACCCAACAAATATTCTTTAACCGCCTGGGAATCCGGCTGCTGTGACATAGTTACTCCTAACGAAACTGTTTTCCGGTGACGATATCGATAATACGGCTGGGGTTGCGATTGCCCCCCAGTGCACCCGGTACAATATGATCCAGCTCCTTGCCGAAATACCTGCGAACTTGCCAGATATTGCGGGCGGGCTGACGACCAGTCGGGTTGCAGGAGGTCGAAACCAGTGGCATACCAGTGGCGTCACAAAGCGCCTTTACCAGAGGATGATCCGTCACTCGAACTGCAATAGAACGGTGTTTGCCGCGCACCCACTCCGGAATCTGTTCATACACATCCGGAATCAGACAGGTGACAGGCCCGGGCCAGTACTGTTCAGCTTCCCATTGCAACACTCGGGGCAGTGGGTTCAGAAGAAACCGCACCTGATCGATGGACGCTGCCACCAGAATCATGCCTTTTTCCATACGGCGCTGTTTCAGTTCGAGAATGCGCTCGACAGCCTGACGGTTCCATGGGTCGCACCCCAGCCCCCACACTGCTTCGGTCGGGTAGGCGATTACACCACCAGCCAGCACCGTACGACGAGCACAATGCAACTGCCAGGCATTCAACGAAAACTTCGGCGCCATAAAAAAATCGTACAAGCCGGTTGCTCAAACAATGAAAACGCACCGTTCAGCGCACCCGCAGATAGCCGCCGGGAGCGGAACAAGCCAGACCCTCCAGTTCCAGAAGCAGGAGTGACTGCATCAGCTGATCAGCCGGCAAACCAGTGGTCAGGCTCAGTGCATCGGTTGATTGTGGATCATACCCCAAAGCCTCGAGCACCGCGATTTCCCGGCTATCCAGATCTGGCTTGTGCGGCTCGATCAAAGACGCCGGTGCCGGCGCGTTGTCCTGCATCGACCACCAGGTACCCAGCTCTTCCAGGATGTCATCGGCCGTTTCTACCAGTCGCGCGCCCTGCTTGATTAATTGGTGACAACCTTTGGCCACAGGGCTGTGGACTGAGCCCGGGATGGCAAATACCTCTCGCCCCTGTTCCAGAGCCGTTCTGGCTGTGATCAAAGACCCGCTTTTTAACCCAGCCTCTACCACCAGTACGCCACGACTTAATCCACTGATTATCCGGTTTCGCTGCGGAAAATAGGCGGCGCGGGCCTGCGTGCCCGGCGGGTACTCCGAGACGATCAGCCCGTGGTCAATAATTCTGTGCGCCAACTTCCTATGCTGTGCCGGGTAAAGCCGGTCCAGGCCACACCCGACTACCGCAGTGGTCGGGTGTCCGGCATCCAGTGCACCAGCGTGTGCCGCTCCATCAATACCCAAAGCCAGGCCACTGGTGGCCAGCAGGCCCCTGGCGCTTAACTCTGCAGCAAAACGACGAGCATGATCCAGGCCCTGGCGGGTCGCATTCCGGCTGCCCACAATACCTATCTGATCCCGCAGTAACAGACGACTGTCGCCCAAGGCATACAGCAACAACGGAGCATTATGAATATGACACAAAGCCTCCGGGTAATCCGCGTGGCTTTGACCAATCATGGTAATGCCATGCTGCGCGCAGGCCTGATGTATCCGAAGGGCTTCCTGAAGTTTCCTGTGATCCGTTATGCCCGCCTGCCAGGCATCCACCAACTCAATCGCGTCACGGCCCATCCCCAAGGCTTTCAGGGTGGCTGAGTTCAACTCGAGGACATCAACAAGACTGGCGGTATGGGCTTGCACCCGCTCGCGAACGCGAACACCAAACCTGGGCAGTAGGGAGAGCACCAGCCAACGGCCAGTTTCAGACTGAAGAAATTTCTGTTCCGACATTGTTCATCCTTGAAAACAACAATGGCCGGGCGCTCCGGCCCAGCCATTTCATGGTACTGCTATCAAACCCACCAGCCACTTGCACAATCAGGCCAGGCGGGCATGATCACGTCAGGGGTTAACCACCTTGTCACCCACAGACAACGCACGCGTTGCCTTCAGTACCAGACCGTAACTCATTTTCTCGTAAACCTGGAATACCATCAGCAGACCTGCGCGCTCGGAGGGCAGTTCAATGGTTTCGTTGGTGATCGGATCACGTACCCGGTTACCCGCTTTCAACACTGCCAGCACGTTACCCGCTTTCATTCCGTCACGCTCACCACGGTTGATGGCAACCACATTGTATTGACCAATCTGGTTCACGCCGCCGTCTACAGAGATCATTTTGCCTTCAATCTGATCATCCGGAGAACTGGGCATAAAGTTGGTGGTCAGGCGACGATCTTCATTCACCAGCAAACGGTCACCAATACGAACTTCTTCGCTCGAACGGGTCAGATTCACCGTCAGCACGTCACCGTTTTCAGCCACCACATTGCCCCGGGCTATGCTGCGAGCTTCCAGGCCCAGGAATTCACCGGTATCCGGATCGACAAATTCCTGACTGCGACGGAACACACCAACACGCTCAGCGGGCTTTTCACCACGGGCGTAAATTTTGTCACCAGCACCCGTAATGATGCGGCTGTCTTCACCCTCGAGCACATAAGGTGCACCGTTGATTTCATCCGGAGTCACAATACGAGTGTCGGTCAGGAAGCTTGCAATAGCATCCAGCGGAATAGCCGGAATTGGCGTATCGATCACTTCTGAACGAATTTGTGGTGATAGCTTCACATCACCGGAAGCCACCTTCGTAATTCGCGGCTTGCCATCAATGTAAACCAGCGCCAAACGGTCGCCCGGGTAAATCAAATGTGGGTTAGCAACCTGGGGATTCACGTGCCAGATTTCTGGCCAGTACCAGGGGTTGTTCAGAAAGCGGCCTGAAATGTCCCAAAGGGTATCCCCTTTGACGACGATGTAACGCTCAGGATGGTCAGCCTTGAACTCTGGTTGCGCCTGGGCCCAGGAGGTAAAGAGCAGCGTAGTGGCTGCCAGAGCGTACAACAGTTTCCTCATTGTCTGTATCCTTGATCGCGTGCCTTGAATCTAAGCGTTCGGTAATGTCACCACGGTAATCCCGCAGCTTATTACGTTGTTATTCCCGTTACTATAGAAGATGTCCAGGGATTTGTGATGTTATCTTTTGTTCTTCCAGTGAATTCTGACGAACAACCGAAAGATTTTAACTATTAACTGATCAGTTTGTAATCAATCGCTAATTTATCGGATAATAGGCACATCACACATTCTTCATAATAGATTCGTGAAGAAAATTTGCGCAGTACACCGTCGCATTTCAGAGAAGCCGAAGCACTATGATTTTAGACATTCTTGAATATCCGGACCCGCGCCTTCGCACCATCGCCAAACCGGTGGATGAGGTAACCGACGACATCCGGACACTGATCGACGACATGTTCGAGACCATGTACGATGCCCCCGGCATTGGTCTGGCAGCTACCCAGGTGAATGTTCACAAGCAAATCATCGTGATGGATCTGTCAGAAGATAAAAGCGAGCCACGAGTATTCATCAATCCTGAGATTGAAGTTCTCGATGGCGAGCCTGAAGCCATGCAGGAAGGTTGCCTGTCTGTACCCGGCTTTTACGAAGATGTGGAGCGCATTGAGCACTGCCGTATTACCGCAAAAGATCGCAACGGCGAAGAGTTTGTTCTGGAAGCCACCGGCCTTCTGGCCGTCTGCATCCAGCATGAAATGGACCACCTGAACGGCAAGCTGTTTGTGGATTACCTGAGCTCACTCAAGCGTAACCGGATTCGTAAGAAGCTGGAAAAGCTGCACAAGCAGAGCGCCTGAATTCGGCACCTTGGTGCCGCTCGACATCAGACCGAAGTCAGGACCGGGTTGCGACCCGGTTTTTTCGTATTCAACGACACAGAGATAACACCACCGTGCGCATTGTTTTTGCCGGAACTCCGGATTTTGCCGCCACTGCCCTGAAAGCCATTCTCGCCGCTGGCCATAACGTGGTTGGCGTATACAGCCAACCTGACCGCCCGGCCGGCCGTGGTCGCAAACTGATGCCCAGCCCGGTCAAGCAAGTTGCACTGGATGCCGATATCCCGGTATTCCAGCCACAAAGCCTGAAATCTGAAGAAGCCCGGCAGGAACTGGCCGCACTGAAACCAGATGTGATGATTGTCGCGGCCTACGGCCTGATTCTGCCAAAGGCAGTTCTGGACATTCCCAGCCACGGCTGCCTCAATATCCACGCTTCCCTGTTGCCCCGCTGGCGCGGTGCCGCGCCGATTCAACGGGCCATTGCCGCAGGCGATGCAGAAACAGGCATCACCATCATGCAAATGGATGTGGGCCTGGATACCGGCGACATGCTGCTGAAAGTCACAACCCCCATTAATTCAGACGATACGGGCGGTAGTCTGCACGACCGGTTGGCCGATATGGGCGGCAAAGCGATTGTTGAGGCCCTGGAAAAACTCGGCAAAGGCGAGCTGGCCGGCGAACCCCAGAATGACAAAGATGCCTGCTACGCCCACAAGCTCACTAAAGAAGAAGGTCACATCAACTGGACCCGGAGCGCACAGGAAATCGAGCGCCTTATCCGAGCCTTTAACCCGTGGCCCGGCACCTTCACGGATCTTGGCGAACAACGCATCCGCCTGCATCAGGCCCAGGCCCTGGAGCAGGGCAGCGACAAGCCCCCTGGCACCGTAATGCGCAGGGAACGGGAAGGCATCGACATTGCCTGCGGGAAGGGCAGCCTTAAAGTTACAACCGTGCAACTACCCGGCACTCGCGCTCTGAGTGTGAATGACCTGATCAACGGCGGCAAACAAGTACTGATGCCCGAACAGGAGCTGCACTGACCATGGCCTATCAGCCCCTGCCATTTCGCGCTGTCGCCGCCAATGTCCTGCTGGCAGTTGAACACGGCCAGTCGTTATCACAGTGCCTGCCGCCTGCGCTGAACGACCTCGCGCCAGAACAACGCCCGCAACTACAGGCTATTTGTTACGGCACCTGTCGCTGGTTTCACCGGCTGGAAGGGGAGCTGAATCAACGCCTGAAAAAGCCCCTTCGCAAGCCAGACCGGGTTATTCACCACCTTATGTTGGTCGCGTTATTCCAACTTCGGTTCAGTGAACAAGCCACCTATGCAGTGCTCAATGAAACCGTGGAAGCCTGCCGGGCACTGGACAAACCGCACCTGACCGGTCTGGTCAATGGCGTACTGCGCGCTGCCGAACGGGAAGGTGCTCCACAACCAAGCGACGATAGCAGCCAATACAGTCACCCGGCCTGGATGGTCGAAAAACTACGTCACAACTGGCCGAACGACTGGCAATCTATTCTCGAAGCCAATAACACCCAGGCGCCGATGACTCTGCGCGTCAACGCTCTGCGTTTCAACCGGGATGAATATCTGAATCTGCTGGCCGATGCTGGTGTTGGTGCCAAAGCAACACGCTTCGCCCCTCTTGGCATCCAACTCGACCACCCGGTACCCGTCGACCGCCTGCCCTGGTTTGAAGACGGTGCCGTCAGCGTCCAGGACGAAGCTGCCCAGCTGTGTACCACACTTCTCGATCTTCAGCCCGGCCAGCGAGTACTGGATGCCTGCGCCGCCCCCGGCGGAAAAACCTGCGCCATTCTTGAAGCCTGCGCCGGGCTTGCTGAAGTCATCGCCATAGACGAATCTGAAGCGCGCTTGCCGCGAGTCCAGGAAAACCTTGACCGGCTCGATCTTGTGGCCACACTGGTACAGGCCGATGCAGCCGATATTGAACAGTGGTGGGATGGCCAAGCTTTCGACCGCATTTTGCTGGACGTTCCCTGCAGCGCCACCGGCGTGATCCGTCGGCACCCAGACATCAAACTGCTGCGCAGAGAATCCGATATCGTTCCTCTGGCCAGCATTCAGCTTGGCCTACTCGACGCCATGTGGTCTATCCTGAAACCCGGAGGCCGTTTGGTGTATGCCACCTGCTCGGTGTTTCCTCAGGAAAACCACCGTATAATCCAACGATTCCTGAAACACCAGGAGCAAGCACACCTGATTAAAATAGAGGCAGATTGGGGCCAGGACATGAACGCCGGCCGCAGTTTGCTGCCGGATCCGGACAGCCATGACGGCTTTTTCTACGCCGTGCTGGAGAAACCTGAAGCATGAAAATCCTGATTCTCGGTGCCGGCCAGGTCGGCGGTACGCTGGCGGAAAACCTGGCCAATGAAGCCAACGATATCACCGTAGTAGACAGCGACAGTGATCGCCTCCGGGAACTGCAGGATCGCCTCGATATCCGCACCGTACATGGCCGGGCGTCCTACCCGTCAGTACTCCTCGAAGCCGATGCCGAAGACGCAGATATGGTCATCGCGGTGACCAACAGCGATGAAACCAACATGGTGGCTTGCCAGGTTGCCAAATTACTGCACAAAACTCCGACCACCATCTGTCGGGTTCGTGCTGGTTCGTACCTGGCTAAACCCGACCTTTTCTACAATAAAGACACCGTCAAAGACCTGGACAGCCTTCGGGGCTTCCCGATAGATGTTCTGATCAGTCCGGAACAACTGGTGACCAAGCACATCACCCGGCTTATCGAATATCCGGGCACGCTTCAGGTTTTGGAATTTTCGAAAGGCCTGGTGCGGCTGGTGGCCATCAGAGCCATTGAAGGCGGCCCGCTTGTAGGCCGTGAGCTGTCCTACTTGCGCACCCATATGCCGAAAATCGACACCCGGGTTGCAGCTATATTCCGAAAAGACCGCCCCATCATGCCCAAGGGCGATACTGTGATCGAAGACGGCGATGAAGTTTTCTTCATTGCTGCAACGGACCACATACGCTCAGTAATGAGCGAACTGCAACCGCTATCCAAGCCCTACAAGCGAATATTTATCTGTGGAGGCGGCAATATCGGATACCGCCTGGCGCGCGCGCTCGAAAACCGTTATCAGGTAAAAATCATCGAACGTGACCACAATCGCTGCGTCATGTTGTCTGAAAAACTGCGCAAAGCCGTTGTCCTCGAAGGCAGTGCTGCCAATAAAGACATCCTGCTGGAAGAAAACATCGAGAGCACCGATGTCTTTTGTGCGGTTACCAACGACGACGAAACCAATATCATTGCATCCTTGCTAGCCAAGCGTCTGGGGGCCCGCAAGGTACTGACCCTGATCAACAACCCGGATTACGTGGACCTGATTCACGGCGGCACCATTGACGTTGCGATTTCACCGCAACAAACCACCACCGGTAGCCTGCTCACCCACATACGCCGGGGCGACGTTGTAAATGTTCATGCCCTGCGCCGGGGCGCTGCAGAAGCCATCGAGGCCATAGCGCATGGGGATCACCGTTCTTCCAAAGTAGTCGGCAGACGGCTGGATGAAATTCACCTGCCACCGGGCACTACTATCGGCGCCATCGTTCGCCAGGGTGAAGTGCTGATTGCCCATGACCACCTGCGAGTGCAGCCGGATGACCACGTCATCCTATTCCTGGTCGATAAATCCCGCGTCCGGGACGTGGAAAAACTGTTCCAGGTGGGTCTCACATTCTTTTGATTGATCCCAGCTAAAACAAAGGACTGACGGGTACTTAGAAAAGCAGCGCCAGCCAGCGTATAATGCGCGTTTTCAAATTTCAGAGTGCTCCAGAAAACCGGAGCGCCACACACAGACTGACCAGCAGGCAAACGTCGTGACAGACAAGGCAACCAATAACTCCGCGCCAGACA
>NZ_JBFHJO010000030.1:0-32860 GCF_041595835.1 Marinobacter sp.
CGGCTCACGCGGCAAATCTATTCTCTCAGTCAGCAGAACTGGTCTGGCTGTCGGGTGAAGGTGCTGTAGCATCCTTTACGCTTCCAGGCACTCGTCATAATAAAAGTTTTTGTAAGTTGTGTGGCTCAGCATTGCCAAGCAATCAGATCGAAGGTTTGCTCGTCGTTCCCGCAGGGTGCCTGGACACTGAAATCTCTATGGTGCCAACAGCGCACATCTTTTTATCCAGCAAAGCTGCCTGGGATGGGGCGTTAGGGGAAGTGCCAGAGTTCGAGGGCCTGCCAGATTGAGCTACCATCACATAACCAGTGGCTGCCAGCAGACACACCCACGCTGCGCTCCGCTAATTCTCCAGTGGTAGATTCTCGCGAAGGCAAAAAAATGACGACTTACTTCATTTTTACCAGAAAACAACGTTCCTCAGCATTGTTACTTGTCGTTAATGCTGTAGTGGCGCTTCTTCTATACCTGGCCGCACACAAATATCTCCCTGGTTTAACGAGCGATCAAGATGCATTAACACAACTTTTTGACATTCTTGATATTGCTGTCTGGGTTGTTGAGGCTATTTTACTTGGATTGGCATTTTGGTTCTGGTTTGAAAATAAGGAAATCAGAGTTTGTGTCACGCCAACCACTTTGTCCTATTTTGACCCGACCTTCAGTGATGTGAGTTGGGAGGTCAGCATTTCAGATATCAAGGAATTAAAGCAAGTCAGTGATACAGGGCAAGAATTTTTTTCTAACCTGATCGTGCTCAAAAACGGGGAGCAGAAGCAACTCATGTATGGAAATTATCGTGGGTTTGATCGGCGAAGTTTTTTCGACGCGCTTGTATTAGCCAACCCGGATATGATTGTTCCCGAAAATATATACAGCTATAAAATACAAAGGCCTGCATGGGCTAAGCGAATTCGGAAAAAATTTGGATGGAAAGAGTGATCTTTAAAAAATAATGGTTGCCCGGGTACTGGCATTGAATGCTGGTGCACAGTGGACTTTGGTATTCGCTATATGGGGAGAAAAAATGTCCGGAACTACAGAGCTCGATGCGCTGTTGCGCTTGATGGAACCAAAATTACTAGATACAGAGTTTGTATTTTGTACAGTTTCTGGTTCGTTGGTTGATTATGTTTCTCTTGATCCGGTAGCAACATTTCTTGAGCCGGAGGGCTTAACTTTAGTCTTGGAAAAGGCGACTGCACGAAATGCTGGTCTGCAGTTTGAAGGATCATTTCGGCAAATTACTTTAACTGTCCATTCTAGTCTTGAAGCTGTAGGTTTAACCGCAGCTGTATCAACAAAGTTAGCAGAAAAAGGCATTAGCGCTAACGTTATTGCAGCGTATTATCATGATCATATATTTGTGCAATCGGCTAAGGCTGATATGGCGCTATCAGCGTTAAAAGAGCTTAGCGTATAAGATTGATAATAATTCGAAAAATATAGTTCTCGGAGCGTAGCAAAAAGTTCCTCTAACCTGTGATAGGAATAAATGATTTCTACGAATAATCAAAATAGTTCAATTCATAGAGCAAGAAGAAAATCTCTTGGTACTCCTGAGCTGATTGCTATTGCACTTGGTGGAATGGTTGGGGGTGGGATCTTCACAATTCTTGGTATTTCGGTGTCCCTGGTAGGTGTTTTTACTCCATTGGTTATTGTTATTGGTGGAGTGATAGCTTCTCTTGCGGCTTATTCTTATGTCAAACTGGGTGTCTATTATAAAGATGAAGGTGCAACTTACTCGTTTTATAAGAGAACATTCCCTGATTCTCCTTTCGCTGCTTCACTAATTGGTTGGTGGGTGATTTTTGGTTATATAAGCACGCTGGCTCTTTATGCCTATACCTTTGCATCCTATGCAATCAGTGGCTTCTATTTTTCTGATAGTGAGATGGTTAGAAAAGTTGTGGCTGGGGGCATTATTCTTATCTTTACGCTTGTCAATATCTGGAGTGTTAAAGGTATGGGTAAAATAGAGGATGTTATGGTTTATACCAAGCTGGTTATCTTGGTTGTTATATCCTTCGTTCTTATTAGTAATGGTCGTACAACTATTCCGGTTCTGATTGAAAGTGAAAACGACGTGAGTGTGTTGTCCGTTTTAATTGTAGCTTCTCTGACGTTTGTCGCTTATGAGGGGTTTCAGCTGGTTATCAATGCGGTTGATGAAATGGAAGCCCCTGAGAAGAATATTCCAAAGGCTATATATTCCTCGCTTTTTCTCGCGGTTTTGATTTATTTTATTATTTCTTTGGGCGCCATACTGGCTATACCTTTTGAATTGATTATTAAGAATAAAGAGTATGCGCTTGCCTCGGGTGCTGGTAGTGTTCTTGGTCACTGGGGGACCGACCTTGTGATACTGGGAGCGCTCTTGGCAACAAGCAGTGCAATAAGTGGTACTGTATTTGGTGCATCACGGCAGATGGCCGTTATATCAGGTGATGGTTATTTTCCTGCAATTTTGTCTAAGAGGGTTAACCATATTCCTGTTTTTTCTATTATAAGTATGGCTGCCCTGGCGTTTGCTCTTGTACTTGCCGGTAACCTTGAGGTGATACTTGAGTTCGGTAGCGTTACATTTTTGCTTGTGTCGTTGTTAATGGCGTATGCCAATTTTAAGGTTCGTGATTTAACGGGCTCGTCACTCTTTATCACTGTTATTTCTTTTTTTGCTCTTTTTGTTGGAGCTGCACTTATTTTGTATTATGAATTTATGAATCAGCCTAAGCAATTAATTTTCATTTTTGTCATATATGCATTACTAACACTGGGTTCATGGCTGTTTTCACGAAGTAAGGTGGCTCACGCTGGCAGTTGATGGCTTTGCTGAAGCTGCGGCGCGTTGGGCTTGGCTTCTATAAATAAAGGTTCGTATGCATAAATCAAAAAAGCCTATTGGTTTCTGGTCTGCGGTCTCTATGGGTGTGGGGGCGATGGTTGGCGCCGGGATATTTGCGCTGTTGGGTGAAGCCAGTGCAATATCGGGAAGTGCCGTTTATATTTCATTTTTTTTCGGCGGTATCATTGCTTTATTTAGCGGCTATTCATTGGGAAAACTAGGGGCGCGTTACCCCTCATCCGGGGGAATAATAGAATATCTTTCTCAGTCCTACGGCGTTGGTCTATTCACGGGCACGATGGGTGTCATGCTGTATTTTTCGGCAATAGTAGCATTAAGCTTGATTGCCAAAGCGTTTGGGAATTATGCGGTGACCTTTTTACCGCCGGATCAAGGCTCGGGCATATTGCATCACGTCTTTTCAGTTAGCATTATTATTTTGTTTGTTTTGATTAATCTGAAGGGTGCAAAAGATGTTGCTGTTTGGGAAAGGATTATCGTTGGTGTAAAATTTGTTGTATTAGCAGGCTTGTCTATAGCTGGAATTGTTTTTATAGATCCGGAATTGCTGTCAGCTAAGTATTATCCGGCAGCTGGCGATATATTTTATAGTTTAGCGATTACATTTTTTGCCTTTGAAGGTTTCAGGGTGATCACCAATACCGCCGAGGATATGCCTGACCCGTCGGTAACGCTCCCTAAGGCTATGATGACTGCCATCCTTCTGGTAATGGTACTTTATGTTGCTATTGCTTTTGCTGTGTTTGGCAATTTACCCGTTGAAAAAGTCATTGAAGCTAAGGACTTCGCTTTGGCAGAGGCGGCATTGCCGATATTTGGCGAGGTAGGCTTTACGATTGTGGCCATTACGGCGCTGATTGCTACTGCATCGTCAATTAATGCTAATTTATATGCCGTTACAAATGTGACTTACCAGCTGGCAAAAGAGGGTGAGCTCCCTGCGCAGTTTGGCAAACCAATAGCGCATAGCCGGGAAGGCCTGATTATAAGTGGGCTTTTAATTATTTTGTTGTCGTTGTTGTTTGATTTGTCAGAAATAGCTTCTATTGGGTCTATATCCATGTTGTTTATTCACATGATTACCCATTTTGGCCACCTGAAAATTATTACCGAAACCAATGGTTCTAAAATTTTGGTGTTTTGTGCTGCGATGCTTAGTTTAATCGCGATGGTACTGGCTCTTTTTTATGTCAGCAGAGCGTCAGGACATGTTGTGTATGTTCTTGTTGGCTTTGTCTTAACAGCATTGATCACAGAAGTTTTATTGCAGAAAATTGCCAAAAGAGAAATCAAACCAAGGATCGTGTGAATCGGGGTCTATTCCGATAGCTCCCGTGTCACCCCAGGCATTACAACGCCGTGTAGGCTGTTGCAGTGCGTGCGGGGATTGACTATGCACTGGCGCACCAGTAGCGAAGAGCAACCACCCGCCTCACTTGTTTTGTTTGGGTTAGGCGTTAACCGGCGCACCAAACTTTTGTCCGTCGGAGGACTTCTGTGCCAGGAAGACAATCAGCACTATCGTACCAATGATCGGAATGAGTGCGATCAGTTGCCACCAACCGGAGCGATCCGTGTCATGTAACCGGCGCGTGGCGTAGGCGATGCTGGGAACGAGCATGACCAGTGAAAAGATGGATGAAAGCAAGAACGTACCGATGATGCCATCAATAACGCTCAGTACGATGTAAAAAATGATGTAGAAGAGTATAAACATCCAGTACTGTTGACGGGTAGCGCGGCCGTTAAAGTTTGCGTAATTCCGAAATGCATCTAAAAAATGTTCCATATTTCTTTTTCCACTATTTATCAGTTTTAGTTAGTTATTTACTGCAGTTACATATCGACCAGCAGGCCTAGCCCTGCTAAAACTCCGATACTTGACAGCACCACTCCTGCGATTGCCATGCCTTTGCCTTTTTGTTGTACCGACAGGCTGATGATCCCCAGGGTAAGGCCTGTGCCTGCGAAGATCATCAGACCCATCACTGTGTCCATATCCCAGTATGAATCATCAAACAGCATCAATACGCAGAAAATACCTAGCACCATTGATGGCACGGGTAGCCATAGTGTGCCTGTATCCCCTGCAACCGGGGCTACTGGAGTATTCGTCGAGTAAGAAGCGGTATTCGGTACCAGACTCGAAGCACAGTGCTTACACTTGATGGCCTCTGCTTTTATTTCTTCTGCACAAAACGGGCATTGTTTGACCGACATCAAGCAACTCCTGATTGGGTGGAAAGCCAGCCTTTCATAGGCTGCCCCAGCCATTTTCAATGGCAAGGCGGATACTGAATTATTGTTAATATACAGGGGCTTCCGGATTTTTTTAAAGGCGCGGGTGTGCTGTATTTGTAAAATAATGACAAATACGAAGCCGTGGTTGATAAAAGCGTATAAAAATCAATGGCCTAATGGTTTGTTTTAAATCGTAACCGTTGCGTTTTTGTGTATGTATGCCGTGAATTTGCGTGCTACTACAAGGGCTTAAAGGCCGGTTACCAGTAAAGTGCTGGCGGTTGGTTCTGCGAGGTCAACCCTCTGCACTGCCTGGCTCTGCTGATTGTTCGTAGGGTTGCCTTACCCGCCTGTGGTCAAGCCTTTGATGCTCTGCCAGTATGCGTATTACACCGTTATTGAAACTTGGAGTCCTATCGTGCGCCCGGCCCACTATCGCTCTTGGATTATTTTGACCGTTCTGGTGCTTGCGCTGGCCTATGGGGTGTTGCGTTGGTGGCAAGGGCCACTGGTACAGGGCTATGTAGTTAGTGAGACTCCCCTGGTGCAAACGGTTGTGGGCACCGGTCGGGTTGCAACAGAATCCCGCACGCAGATCGGTAGTGAAATCACAGCGGTAGTACTGAAGACTTTGGTTCGTGAAGGTGACACGGTTGCTCCTGGCGACACGCTTGTGGTGTTGCGAGCGGATGATATTGCAGCTCAGTTGCGCCAGGCGGAGGCTGCATTGGAGGAGCTGGCCACTAACACGCGTCCTCAGGCTGAGGTGGCACTCAGGCGGGCGGCGACCCAGCTTGAGCAAGCTCAGAGAGAAACGGCGCGGCGGCGGGATTTGGCCGGGCGTTCGGTGATTTCTACCGAAGCGCTGGAGCAGGCTGAGCAAATGGAGACCCTGGCCCGCAACACCTTCGAAGCAGCCCGTTTGACGGTGAAAGCGGTTGCACCCGGCAGTGTTGAGGAGGCTGTATTACGGGAGCAGGTTGCGGCCCTGGAGGCGCAACTGGCTAAAACTGTAGTGCGCTCAGAGGTGGCAGGCACTGTGCTGACCCGCGATGTTGAGCCCGGTGATTTGGTTCAGCCAGGCCGAGTCTTGTTCACTATTGCTCTGGAAGGGAAAACGGAAATCCGCGTGCCCTTCGATGAGCGAAATCTCGCACGTCTGGCTTTGCAGCAAAATGCTATGGCCGTCACAGATGCCTATCCGGACAAGCCGTTTCCTGCCCGAGTCACTTTCATTGCACCCAGTATTGACCCCGATCGCGGCACAGTAGAAGTGAGGCTGGCTGTCGATCCAGTGCCGGATTTTCTGCGGCAGGATATGACCGTATCGGTGAATGTTGAAACCGGGCGCCGTGAGCAGGCTCTGGCGGTGCCGAATGATGCCCTTAATAAGGTGCAGAATGATCAGGCGCAGGTGTTGGTGGTGCGTGACGGTAAGGTGCAGAAACAGGCTGTCACGCTGGGTATGCGTGGCCTGGCTATGACTGAAATTCTCTCCGGTCTGAGCAGCGGTGACACCATTCTGGCCGATGCGACGGCGCCGTTGGATGATGGATCACGCGTGCGGTTCAAAGAAGTGAAGCTCAACTGATGCATGTGTTACGAACGTTATGGATTGAGTGGCAACTGGCGATAGGATTTTTGCGTGAAGGTCGCGTGCAATCGTTGATGATTATGGTAGGGGTTGCGGTGGGCGTTGCTGTGATCGTGTTTATTGCGGCGCTGATTCAGGGGCTTCAGGACAACATTATTGAACGCACACTCGGTACTCAGGCTCACATCCGGTTGTTGGCGCAGGATGAAGTTAATGTTGTGTTGCCCTCAGCACTCGGAACGGTGCAATTGGTGCAGGAAGACAAGCGTGCTCAACGCCTGCGTTCCATCAACAATTGGCAACAGATCAGCGCCACGCTGGATCAGCTGCCTGGGTTGATGGCCGTTTCGCCAGTGGTGTCCGGGCCGGCCTTTGCCCGTCGTGGTGAAGCGCTGGAATCTGTGGCGCTGATGGGTATTGATGTTGGGCGTTATCTGAACGTTATTCCATTGGGGGATTACATCGTCAATGGGCATCTGCGTGTGGGGGCTGGCGATGCCCTGATCGGCAGGTTGCTGGCTGACGACCTGGGTGTGCGCGTGGGCAGCAAGCTGCGGCTGGAAACCGGTCAGCAGAATAACACCGTAGTGAACATTGCCGGCATATTCGAACTTGGCGTGCGAGAACTGGATTCGCGTTATGTGTATCTGGATCTTAAACAGGCACAGTCGCTGCTGGATCTCCCCGGTGGGGTTACCGTTATCGATCTCACGATCACGGATATTTTTGCTGCGAATGCCATTGCTGCGCAGGTAGAGCGTTTGACGTCGTTGAATGCGGAAAGCTGGATTGAGACGAACGCACAATTGATGAACGCCCTCAGTGCACAAAGTCTGTCGACTAACATGATCATCGTGTTTGTCGCCATCTCGGTGGCCTTTGGTATTGCCAGTGTGCTGTCGGTCAGTGTGGTGCAACGAACCCGGGAAATCGGCATTCTGCGAGCCACAGGTGCCACTCGACAGCAGGTTTTGCGGGTGTTTCTGATTCAGGGTGCCGTGTTCAGTTTGTTGGGCTCGGTCTTCGGCATTGTCGCCAGTTACGTTCTGGTGTGGGGCTTCAACACCTATGGGCCGGGTTTATTTTATATTCCGGTTTCCCCGATACTGGTGGTATTGGCGATTCTTCTGGCCACCATGACGGGTGTGCTGGCGGCAGCCGTGCCTGCACGACGTGCGGCCAGCCTTGATCCCGTGGTGGCCATTCGTTATGTCTGATACTGCAAATGAAGTGATGCGTCTGGAGGCGCTGCGCAAATCGTACAATGTCGGCCTGGCCAATGAGATTGAGGTGTTGCACGGCATCGATCTGTCTATTGGGCGTACGGACTTCGCGGCGCTGATCGGCCCGTCAGGCTCAGGAAAGAGTACCTTACTGAATCTGATTGGCCTGCTGGATAAACCGAGCAGTGGTGAGCTCTATCTGCTGGGCCAGGCTACCCACGGAATGGACGATGCGGGGCGCACGGCCCTGCGGGGTAACTCTATTGGTTTTGTCTTCCAGTTCCATCACTTGATTCAGGCTTTTACCGCCATCGAAAATGTGTTGATGCCGTTAATGTTGGCGCAGGGAAAACCGGATAAATCTGCGGTACAGCGGGCCCGTGATCTGCTCGCAGAGGTAGGGTTGGAAAAACTGGCCGATAGCAAACCCAATCAACTTTCCGGAGGTCAACAGCAGCGCGTAGCCATTGCCCGGGCACTGGTCACCGAGCCGGCACTGTTGCTGGCCGACGAGCCTACCGGCAATCTGGACACCCAAACCGCGAGTGAAGTATTCGAGTTGTTTCGCCGCTTCAATCGCGAACGGGGCTGTGCCGTGCTGTTGGTGACCCATGATCCGCGGTTATCCGCGACCTGCGACCGGACCATCGATCTGGTGGATGGTCGAATTGTGAGTGATGTTGTGCATGGCAAGGCTAAACTGGCCTAAGATAAACGGCCATGAGTAAAGCAATCGTTTTGGGTTGTCCGGCGTTTTTACTTTGGTTTGGGGACTTTGTGTCCTGTTGTTGATTGGGATAGGCTTGGCCTATCTTTATCTTGGAAATAATCAATTTCACCGAGGCTTGCTTATTGGTTACTGTAGCGAGCGTAAACTCATTAACCCGCAAATGTACCAACAGGAGTTATTCTGAGATGGGTATTATTAACAGCGAAATCAAACCGTTTAACGCAACGGCCTTCAAGCAGGGTCAGTTCGTAGAAATCTCTGAAGCAGACGTAAAAGGCAAGTGGTCCGTATTCTTCTTCTATCCGGCTGACTTCACCTTCGTTTGCCCGACTGAGCTGGGTGATGTTGCAGACAAGTACGAAGAACTGCAAAAGCTGGGTGTTGAAGTGTTCTCTGTGTCTACCGACACTCACTTCACCCACAAAGCATGGCACGACAGCTCTGAAACCATCGCTAAGATCAACTACTACATGGTTGGCGATCAGAACGGCACCATCACCAATAACTTCGGTGTGATGCGTGAAGGCCAGGGCCTTGCAGACCGTGCGACCTTCCTGATTGATCCGGATGGCATTATTCAGGCTATGGAAATCACTGCTGAAGGTATCGGCCGTGATGCAGACGACCTGATGCGCAAAGTAAAAGCGGCTCAGTACGTTCGCAACCATCCCGGTGAAGTATGCCCGGCTAAGTGGAAAGAAGGCGAGGCAACTTTGGCTCCGTCTCTGGATCTGGTCGGCAAAATCTAAGTTTTGCTGTAACCGCAAAGCTTACGAAAAGGCCCGCATTGCGGGCCTTTTTCTATTGTGAGCTCAGAAGCGGAATGGATGGGTTTTGTATAGGGATTTACTATCAAATTCTTTCAGGTAATCAATTTGAGCATTTGATAGTGAGTCTTTATCTTAGAGTCATATTCAGTTTGCGATCCGTTTTTCGCGAATACCAGATTTCACCTGAGTGAAGGGGACGAACCAATATGTTAGACGCCAATATTAAGCAACAGTTGATGGCATACATGGATAAGCTGCAGCAGCCAATCGAGCTGGTGGCAGCCTATGACGACAGCCAGAAATCCCGGGAGCTGAAGGAGCTTCTGGAAGAGCTGGAGCCGATGTCAGCAAAAATCAGTCTGCGGACTGAGGAGGCTGCTGATGTGCGCCGGCCATCTTTCGCCATCAACCGGGTAGGCACGGATATTGGTGTTCGTTTTGCGGGCATTCCTATGGGCCATGAATTTACCTCATTGGTGCTGGCCCTGTTGCAGGTGGGGGGCCATCCACCCAAGGCGTCTCAGGATCTGATTGAACAGATTCAGGCGCTGGACGGTGAATTCGAGTTTGAAACCTACTTTTCCTTGTCTTGCCAGAACTGCCCTGACGTTGTGCAGGCGCTGAACCTGATGAGCGTGCTGAATCCGAAGGTGAAGAACACCTCCATCGATGGTGCTCTGTTCCAGGATGAAGTCGAGAAGCGTGAAGTGATGGCCGTGCCCAGCGTTTACCTGAACGGTGAGCCATGGGGGCAAGGCCGTATGACCCTGGAAGAAATCGTTGCCAGGCTGGATGCCAATGCCGGTGCTAAAGAAGCCGAGAAGCTGAACCAGAAAGATGCCTTTGATGTATTGGTGATCGGTGGTGGCCCGGCGGGATCTGCAGCGGCGATTTATGCTGCGCGTAAAGGCATTGCGACAGCTATTGCGGCTGAGCGTTTCGGGGGGCAGGTGGGTGATACCATGGCCATCGAAAACCTGATTTCTGTGCCTTATACCGAAGGCCCGAAGCTGGTGGCTGCCATGGAGCAGCACGTAAATGAATACGATGTGGATATTATGAATCTACAGCGTGCCGAGAAGCTGATCCCGGCGGAAAACGCCGGCGGCCTGCACGAAGTACGCCTGGCTAATGGTGCCTCGCTGAAGTCCAGAACCGTGATTTTGTCGACCGGTGCTCGCTGGCGTCAGATGGGGGTTCCGGGTGAGGAAGAGTACCGAAACAAGGGCGTGGCTTACTGCCCGCACTGTGACGGCCCTCTGTTCAAAGGTAAGCGAGTCGCGGTGATAGGTGGTGGTAACTCCGGTGTGGAAGCGGCCATTGATCTGGCTGGTCTGGTAGCTCACGTTACTTTGATCGAGTTCGGTGACCAGATGCGTGCAGATGAAGTGTTGCAGAAGAAGCTTCGCAGTCTGAACAACGTGACAATTGTGACTTCGGCTCAGACGACCGAGATTGTTGGTGAAAACGGTAAGGTCAGCGGTCTGAACTATAAAGACCGGACCACCGGTGAGCTGCATCACGTCGAGCTGGAAGGTGTGTTTGTTCAGATTGGCCTGGTTCCGAATACCGAGTGGCTGAAAGGTGATATCGAGCTGAGCCAGCATGGTGAGATCATCGTCAATGATCGTAACGAAACGTCCATCCCTGGCGTATTTGCTGCCGGTGATGCTACTACTGTGCCTTATAAGCAGATTGTGATTTCAATGGGTGAGGGTGCCAAAGCCGCATTGAGCGCCTTTGATTTCCTGATCCGCAACTCGGCCGAGTAAGGTGATAAAGCCAGCCTGAGCAGTTTCAGGCTGACCCAAAAAAAACCGGTACCACAGAGCGTGGCTACCGGTTTTTTTGGGGTTAACGGCCGGTGACATCCCGCTCAAGGCTGTTGTTCGTTTTGTGAGCTGCTTCGGCCTGTCTGAACAGGTGACCGTAAGCAGCCATCAGGCCTTCCAGAATAAATTCGTGAGGCACGTCGTCGAACACGCCGTGGTTTTTGATGTATTCCATATGAGCTGCACCGGACTCGGTGTATTCCTGAAAAATGGAATCGTGCTCACCATCAAACTCCAGTACATCCACCTTCATCAGTTTGCACAGTTTCTTGTTGAACGCCGGGGTTGCTTTGACCCACTGGCCGTTCAGGTACAATTCGATAAAACCGTGCATCCGGAAAACATCAGACTGCAGCCACTCGATCAGCCTGGGGCTGGACAAATGGTTGCGTACATCAGCCAGCCCCAGGCGGCTGGGGATGCCAATGGCGCGGGCCACTGCGCCCAGTAGTACGGCTTTGGGTATGCAGTAGCTTTCTCCGGCCTGCAGTGCATAGCTGGCGCTGAAGGTTCGGGGGTCGGGGCTGAACACGTATGGGTTGTAGCTGATGCCGTCCCGAACCGCCAGATACAGTGTCTTGATCTGTTCAACCGGGCTCTCTGGCACACCGGCAAGCTGCTGAGTGATCCATGCCTGCACTTCAGGTGTGTCGTAATCAAAAAAAGCGGTAGGCTTCAGATAAGCTTCCATAGAGGTCGTCCGGGGTTAGCGTTTCGAATTCTGATCTTCCCGCAGTTAGCAAGCCGGGAGCAATGACATTTTCCGCCAAACTTATTGTCTAATATAAATGAACGGGTTCTCTCATATTCCGGAACACCGGTTTTGGCTGTGAATGCTCTGTAATATGGAAAGGCTGGCCAATTGCAAGGTCAGGCAGAGCGCGTACCGTAGTGGTCATCAATAACAAAGATAAGCCCGGGAGTAATGCGGATGAGCAACCAACACTATGATGTATTGATTGTCGGGGCCGGTGTTTCCGGTATCGGTATGGCGTGTCACCTGAAGCAGGCATGCCCGACCAAGCGTTTCGCTATTCTGGAACGCCGGCAATCCCTTGGTGGTACCTGGGATCTTTTCCGCTACCCCGGCATCCGGTCTGATTCAGATATGTTCACCTTCGGCTACAAATTCAGGCCCTGGACTGGCGCCAAGGTGTTGGCCGATGGCGCTTCTATTAAGCAGTACCTGATTGATACGGCCGAAGAGAAAGAGGTTGAAAAGCACATTCGTTACGGCCTGGCGGTGAAAACGGCCGACTGGTCCAGCGCTGAGCGATGCTGGACGTTGAAAGCCATAAATGAACAAAGCGGCGAAACGGAAACCTTCACCGCCAACTTTATGGTGGGTTGCACGGGATACTACAACTACGATCAGGGGTATAAGCCTGATTTTCCTGGTGAAGAAGAGTTCAAGGGCGACGTGGTGCACCCGCAGCACTGGCCTGAAAACCTGGATTACACCGGTAAGAAAGTAGTGGTGATAGGCAGTGGTGCTACCGCAATTACGTTGGTGCCGACCATGGCGGAGAAGGCGAAGCATGTCACTATGTTACAACGCTCGCCTTCCTACCTTATGCCGCTGCCTTCTACGGACAAAATTACCCTCGTGATGCAAAAGTTTCTGCCTGAGAAACTGTCATATAAGCTGACCCGGGCAAGAAATATTTTCATCTCTCGGCTGCTGTATCAGCGCTC
This sequence comes from Marinobacter sp., assembly GCF_041595835.1. GTDB lineage: Bacteria > Pseudomonadota > Gammaproteobacteria > Pseudomonadales > Oleiphilaceae > Marinobacter. Next base: position 12,955 of record NZ_JBFHJO010000030.1, read on the forward strand.
TCGCAAAAGCCCGGAGGCCATGCGCAGGTTTTTCCTCTGGATTGTTGAGCGTCAGCTCAAGGGCAAAGCTGATATGCGCCATTTTACTCCGGACTATAACCCCTGGGATCAGCGCCTGTGTGTGGTGAAAGACGGTGATTTGTTCGAAGCCATTAAAGCGGGTACTGCCTCGGTCAAGACGGATCATATTGAGCGATTTACCGAAACCGGCATTCGCCTGAAATCGGGTGAAGAACTGGAGGCTGACATTATCATTCCGGCCACAGGCCTGAATATTCAGATGCTTGGCGGTATTAAACCGACGGTTGATGGGCAGGAAGTGATTCTGAAGGACAAGGTCGTTTACAAAAGTGTGATGGTGGAAGGCGTCCCCAATGCCGGAATGATTTTTGGTTACACCAATAACCCGTGGACACTGAAAGTCGACATTGCGAGTGAATACCTGTGCCGGTTACTGAATTATATGGACAACCATGGACACCAGGTGGCGGTGCCACGGGATACTGAGAACAGCCGGGGCGAAGACACCGTTATGGGCTCACTGGACTCGGGTTATATAAAACGGGCCGAAGACACCCTGCCCCGTCAGGGCACTCACGGCCCCTGGGTGGCAGTTCAGGATTATCGTAAGGATATCAAGGTCCTGTGCTCGGATGCGATTGCAGATGGTTATCTTGAGTTTGACGGCCAGCACGGGCTCGCCGCTCCGGCCTAGAGTTCCTGGCGTCGCGGCGGGTGTTATCATAATTGCGGATAGGCAGGGCTCTTTAGCATCCTTACGATACCGGTTTCCCGTATTTCGACTAAGGATGCCGCCTTGCCCTCCGGATTACGTTCGGCTTTTTCCTATCTTGCTCTGACAGCGGCAGTGTTTTCGTTGCTGCCGGGTATGCCGCTGCTTGGTGCTGTGGCGGCCGGCGTGGCCGTGCTTCTGGGCTGGCAGGATATGCGTAATGTGCCAAGAGTGGTGTTTGCCGTTGCGTTGGTCATGCTGGTTTTTGCCCTGGGGTATGATCCGGCGCTGATTGTAACGGCTGCCGGAAACATGACTCGCCTGACCGGTCTGATGCTGGCGGTGATGTTGTTGTCGAACGTACTGGCCCGTACCCGGGACCTCCAGCAGATCTCATCCAGTTTGTTTGGTGGCAAGCCACTCACCCGCTATCTGAGCCTGGCCTTTGGGACATCTCTGGTTTCCGTGCCCCTGAATTTTGGCTCGGTGGCGGTGGTCGGTAGTCTGGTGGGGGAGCGTATACGGCGCAATGGTGATTCACCGGCTACCCGTAATGCCACACGAGCGGTGCTGCGTGGCTTCGGTGTGGCGCCAACCTTCTCGCCTTTGTCCATTTCAGTGGTACTCACACTGACTTTGTTGCCACAGGTAAGTCTGATCTCATTGCTGTTGCTGGCCGTACCGTTTTCTGTCTTTATGGTGCTGGCGGGCTTGCGCTGGCGCGAGCCGGAGTCAGCAGATATTTCTGATGAGGATGACTCCCGTGCCGGTGCCGCCAGTTGGCTGCGATTTGGCGGGCTGATTCTGGCGGTTTGTGTGGGGGTGCTCTGGCTCAGCCATCAGTTTGGGTTGAGTTATGCTCATGCGGTGGCCTTAAGCTGTCTGGGCGCTGTGCTGCTGTATCGGGTGTCGGGCTGGCTAAAAGGCCAGAATCCACCGCTGACCAGCATGGCTCATGTCAGTAATGAATTGGCTATTGTGGGTGGGTCTGCGTTTATCGGAGCCGTGCTCAGCGGGGTGGTATTGGGCCAGATCAGTGGTCAGCCGGAAATGCCGGTGTGGCTATGGGCCCTGATGGCTGCCGGTGTGCCCTGGCTGTTTTTTATGGCAGGGCTGGCAGGTATGAACCCGATTATTATTGCCACTCTGGTGGGGGGGATTCTAGGCTCCCTTTGGCCGACCGCAGCCCAGCTTGGGCTAGCCATTGCCATGGTGACCGGCTGGGGTATTACGGCATTTGGTACACCCTTTGCCGCTAATGCCCTCATTATGGAGCGCCTGACGGGGTATCGTGCCCGGGATGCTTCTTTCCGGTGGGGGCTGGCCTTATCGCTTTCCGGGCTGAGTGCGGCCAGCTTGCTGGCTATGAGTGTGACCTTCTGGCTGGCCTGACCTGCTCCCCGTTAAGGTTTGGGCCCTATAGCGGGCGGATTGAGAAAACCTGCATCAAACCGCTCCAGACTCCGGGCCAGGCTGGCGTGGGACAGTTCACCCATGTGGGTATCCACCAGTGTCCCCTGTGCATTGTAGAACAGGGTCGTGGGTAAGCCGTGACTGCCAACAACCCGGCCAAAACTACCCGCACGGTCGCTGACTACGTGACGGAGGTTCAGGTTGTGTTCCAGCAAGAACTTGCGGATGGTTTCCGGGTGCTCACCCTGGTTGGCAAACACAAAGTTGATGCCTGAGTAACGCTGCTGGGCTTCTTCCAATACCGGCATTTCACGGATACAAGGTGGGCACCAGGTGGCCCACAGGTTTATAACGGTGGGTTTGTCCTGGGCGATGTTTTGTAAGTTAACCGGCGCCTCACTCAGGTCTGTCAGTGCCACTTCGGGCAAGCCTTGAATCTGTTGGTTGATCAGGCTGATGATTCCCGTGGTAAATCCCCAGGTTATCAGGCCTGCGGCCATGGCGGAGCCCAGTGCATGGCGTATGTGGGTACGCTTCCACATCAGGTAGCCGGCGAAAGTCAGGGCCGCAATCAGGCCGGTCACCATATCAAAGCCGCCATCACGGATATCGATGATGCCCAGCCAGTCATTTTGGTAATGCTCGAAGTAACGGACGACGAAGCCAAGGCGCGCACTGGCCAGGGCCACCAGGAAAATGTCCGCCAGGGTGCCGGATACCGGTGTTTGTTGTTTGCGCCCGGTGAGGCCTCCTACGAGCAGAGCAATGATAAAGGCCAGCACCAGCAGCAGGTGCCCGATAGATAAGCTGACAGGGCCAACGCCTACGCTGAGCATGGGGTCTCCAGTATTTTGTTTGTGACAGAGGGTCTGGCCGCTAGTGACCGGAGACGTGCACGGGAGTTCCATGAGGAGGGCGAATAGGACGGTTGCTCATTATAACCACCTATGGCTATTTCACGGATGCTCTGTTACTGTGCCTGCATCCTGCCTCTAGGGACTCCGCAGTTTCTGGCTTTTGCCACTTTGCGAACTATCCATACGACCTGTCAGAGGACGTCACCCCATCTTCGGCGCGTGACTGTAGTCGTCTATTATCCCATGAATTTTCATGGCATCTGCCCGCATTCGCCGACGACGGTGTTCGTGGAGGCAGAAATAATCAAGAGTACACCTTATATGAGTTTTTCTTCCCTCGGTTTGTCCGAGCAGCTGGTTCGTGCCACCTCCGATCAGGGTTATGAAACCCCGTCTCCCATTCAGCTTCAGGCGATTCCTGCAGTTCTGTCGGGTAAAGATGTCATGGCCGCGGCCCAGACTGGTACCGGTAAAACCGCCGGCTTTACTTTGCCCCTTTTGCAACGTCTGGCTGAAAAGCCACGTGCCGGCAAAGGCCCTCGTGCGCTGATTCTGACGCCCACCCGGGAGCTGGCCGCTCAGGTTCACGATAGCGTGAATCTCTACAGCAAATACGTTCCTACCAAGGCCGCAGTGGTGTTTGGTGGTGTGAAAATTAACCCGCAGATGATGAAGCTGCGTAAAGGCGTAGACGTTCTGGTAGCGACACCGGGCCGTCTGATGGATCTTTATCAGCAAAATGCTGTGCGCTTCAACGAAGTGGAAATTCTGGTACTGGACGAAGCCGACCGGATGCTGGATATGGGTTTCATTCGTGACATTCGTAAGATCCTTGCGTTGTTGCCGGCCAAACGTCAGAACCTGTTGTTTTCTGCGACCTTCTCTAATGAGATCCGCACTCTGGCACAAGGCCTGTTGAACAACCCGGTACAGGTGGAAGTGGCTGCCCGTAATACTTCGGCTGAGAGTATTGTTCAGTCTGTGTACCCGGTGGATCAGAGCCAGAAAACCGCTCTGTTAAGCAAGCTTGTACGAGAGAATGGCTGGGAACAGGTGCTGGTGTTTACCCGCACCAAGCACGGAGCTAACCGCCTGACTCAGAAACTGGAAAAAGATGGCATTACAGCCGCAGCTATTCACGGTAACAAATCTCAGGGCGCCCGTACGCGTGCACTGGCTGATTTCAAAGCTGGCGAAGTGCGTGTGTTGGTTGCAACTGACATTGCCGCTCGTGGTCTGGATATCAAGCAGTTGCCACAAGTGGTGAATTTTGAGCTGCCTAATGTACCGGAAGACTATGTGCACCGAATTGGCCGTACCGGTCGTGCCGGTGAGAAAGGTCATGCCTTGTCATTGGTGAGTGCGGATGAAGGTAAGATGCTGGCCGGTATTGAAAGGCTGATTAAAAAGCAGCTGCCGCGTAAGGAAATTGAAGGCTTTGAGCCTAAAAATAACCTGCCGCTGAAGCCGAAAGCCAAGGCAGATCCGAGCAAAGCTCGTAGTCGTCGTCCGCAAGGTTCCGGTAATGGCCGGCCGGATGGCAAGCCTCGCAGCTTTGGCGATAAGCCTGGCGGGCGCAGCGGTGCCCGGGGTCAGGGTGGTAATGGCCAGCGTGGACGGTCTGGTCAGCGCCAGGCCCAGAGTGCCTGAAGCTTTGTAGATATCAGTTAATGCAAAAAATGCGGAGCTTTGGCTCCGCATTTTTTTTGCCGGAAATAATTTTCAGCACAATCCTTGATAGATATCAAAATGCGACAATTTGACGCAGTGGAATGGCTGGTTATAGGAGTACTATTCAGCCGAATGTTACAAAGTAGTAAGGGAAAATACGGACGACTGGTTAGCCTTTTCTCCGCTGTTTGCGCCACGGTTGAATAGCGGGAAGGGGAGTTGGTTGCATAGAAATTGATAAAAAAAACGTTTTAAAAATTACGGTAAGAATCGAATTTTCTGAATCAAAACTGCTGATCAACGTTGAGGGGAAGTTGAAGAGCTTTACATTAAATGCAGTATTCACAGGAAGTACATCCATGCGCAGTAAACAGCATCGTTATCAGACGTTTTCGTTCATGCGGGGGCTTAAACCCTCTGCTCGTCAGAAATCACAAGCATTTTTCGCCGGCTTTATTCTCGCTGGTTCTCTGTCCGGGGCCGCAGTAGCCCAGGAGTCCATTCCCAACACATACACGGATGTTTCTGTTCCGCAGCTAACCGGCTGGAACCAGGTCAATGCCTATACGGTTGATGACACTGTAGACGGTTTTAGCGGAGCCACTGCGAAAACCTATATTTATACCGATGAGGCTGCCAAAGCTGATGTAGCCGCCGGCTTGGTGCCGTGGGAGACCAATAGTCCCGCCCAAGTCTATTGGGAGTTAGACAACGGCAGTGGCCGGGCACCAGGTATTCAGACTGTCACGGATGATTTCGACTTCCCTACAAATAACTGCATCATGGCTTCCGGGGAGATATTCAATAAGGAACTGAATGCTGTTGTTCCTAAGACCTGTAGCGATGGTGAGGGCAGTTCCAAGCGTTACTTCCTCGAAATTGTCGAGGCAGATGTACCTGTCGATATGGTTTTCGATGTTGGCATGAAAGACATCCGTTATAAGGGACTGAAAAGTGATGATGGCGGTGAGGAGCTAAACGCTTTCCGTGAAGAGTTTGGAATTGGCCGCATCTACCGTGTTATTCAAAAAGTGATCAACAACTCTGATGAGCGTTGGTTAGGTATTGAGTTGGAGCTGGGACACGGGGTAGGAGATGAGTTTATACCGTTCGACTTTGCTACGGACGGTGTTGCGTTTGAGCTGCGCAATGAAGTTCCTCGTGAGTTCTTTGAAGGTGAGACCGGTGCTCCGGCTATCTCTGTCTGGAATCCGGAACGCTTCTCTACCTTCTCGCCGAAAGCGTTTGATGATGGCGCTCGGGATCGGTTTGATCCTGGTTTCTTCTCTAACCAGGCTGCCGGTTTGTTCCCTCCTCAGGATGTAGGTACTGATCCCGAGAAGACAACGCGAATCTTCAGTGGGGGCGATTTCAGCGGCAGAATTACAGCTTATGGCGCGATCACACCAAACTTTTTCAGCATGGCTGAGTCTGAAGATGCGGCTTTAGGTACTTCTTTCAGCGCTCAGGGCATATTCGGATACATGTTATCTGACTCATTAGCGCCATTCACTATCGCCCGATACAACGAAGGTATCCCTGGGGGCGAATCGGATGCGCTTGAAGCTTGGTGGGATGGCAGCAACTGGCGTTATGGACAGGCCGGTGGTGAAGAAGAGGGTGTTGGTTCTGTTGCCCCTTTTGGCATTGTGGGTGATGACCAGTTAGAAGCATGGGCCGAGAAGCTGTTGGGTACGCCTACAACCGCCGATGATAAAGTGCGTTACGACTCGATTCTGGCCGATGACCTGGCTACTCAGAATATGGATGTCTTTATCTATATTGGTGACGGTATTCTGGATGAAAGTGGTCATCCCAAGTACGAAAACATCACTTTGCGCGTAACCGGTATTTCGACACGTGCGAGAGGGCTTGAGGGTAGTCGTGGTAACAATATTCCGGCTTGGGTTGACGGTGGCGCTGGCAGCAAGGCACCTCTGCTGGTCACATACAGGGCCCCGAGACCGAACCCGGAGGCTCTGGATGACTCAGCGACTGCCATTGGGGTTTTCCCGGTGGAGGTCAATCTTCTGAAGAACGATCTGCTTAACAAAGCGCTCCTGAGCCAGCGTATCGCCAATGGTGATGTCTCTGCAGTATTTGCAGTTGATACGAACCCAGTGAACGGATCGGTCAGTATTGATGGGGATGGCGTGGCAACCTACACAGCCGATGAGGGATTCACAGGCCAAGATACTTTCACCTATAAGGTGACGGTTACCGATAGCAAGGTCGATGACGATGATTACGATACAAACCCTGTTTCAAACATCGCGACCGTCACTATTGACGTTGTTTCATACCCCGGGGCTGATGCGCCAACCGCTGAAAATGATTCTGCCGTAACGTTTATTAATTCGGCGGTAACGATTGATGTTCTGGACAACGACAACTTGCCGATGGGCACCGCAACCGTATCTGTCCCTGCCTCTAAGGATGCGGGAGGTCCGGTATTTGGTACTGTGACTGTTGCCGACAATAAGGTGGTCTATACCCCTGCGCAGAACCTGACGTTTGATGATGAGCCAACGAAAGTCGATCGTTTCATCTATACGGTTGAGGTGAATGGAAAGAAAAGCGCAGCGCTCATCACAGTGAGAATCGATGATCTGAGTGTCGAGGAGTCGCCTGAGACTGACAGCAATAAAGGCGGTGGGACGCTCTTCGGTTGTAGCTACAATCCGGGATCGCCGTTTGACCCGACCTTGCCTCTGGTCGTGCTGGCGGCAATGGGTGGGTTGGTTATCCGTAACAGACGGAAGCAAACTCTGCACTAAGTCTATTCGTGTATGATCAGAAACCCCGGCAAATGCCGGGGTTTTTTTATGCAGATCCACTAGTATTCAACGATTAACGCTTTGCAGCACAGGTTATCGCACCCATGCACGAACGTGTTTCGCTCAAACAACTGTTGGGGTTAACTCGCCCTGAGGGGCTGTTCACGGGTTGGCCATTTGGACTGGTATTAATCATTGGCTGCGGCTTGAGTGTGGTGGTTGGAGCCTGGGCTGGCGGGGGTGCCTGGCAGGGAGAAGGCTGGATGCCAGTCGCTTCCCTGATTCTATGGGCCCCGATTGTCGAGGAAGTGGCTTTTCGGGGCGTAGTCCAGGGTTATCTGGGTGACACCAGGTTAGGCCGACGACAACGGGCAGGCCTTTCGGTCGCCAATCTGCTTGCGGCATTTATGTTTACGGTCTGGCATCTGGTTTACCGCACCGACTTGTTAGCGTGGCTGGTTTTTATACCCGCGCTGGTGTTTGGTTACTTCCGGGACCGGACCGGGTCAGTGCTGCCTTGTGTGATTCTTCATGCGGCCTGGAATGCGGCGTTGTTTCCGGGGTGGTATCTGTTTTCGTGAACTCTTTAAAAAAACCGGCTCTGATATCAGAGCCGGTTTTTGGGGTGCCGGCGGATTTATGACCGGGCGTTTATTTTCCGTACGGTCAGCCCGCCTATAGCCAGAGCGGTGAGCAGGAACAGAGTTGGGTCAAATGGCGCTCCCGGATTGTAGCTACAACCCATGAGCGTATCGCCACCATCACTTGTGTCTGTATTCTCATCTGTCAGATCAACGACCTCAGATTCCCGGTACATTGCATGGGTCTGGTTACCCTCAATCTGATTCCAGACTGCGAACAGTCGATTACCGGCTGGAGTCATGCGGATTTGCGACTCGAAAGTTTCCACGCCATCCGCCTCGCCCGCAAAGGGCACAACCGGCGTGGTATAAGCCCCGTTGTTCTCGACGCGGGCAGCGTAGAGATCAAGCTCACTGGTCGGATTATTGCTCCATGCAGAGACGTTGGTCTGTTTACCCCAGGCAAGGTAGAACTTGCTTTTGTCCTGACATTCTTCGGGGTCTGTGGGGCATTTCTCGGCATTGGTTCCCGGGGTGCCAACCAAACGGGGCTCACGTACGTTGATGGTCGTATCGGTTTCGTTGCTCTTGTTTTCTGGGGCAGACCAAGTGCCGTTAGCACCGTCATAGTGGCGCAGGTAGAAGTTGTAGTTTTTTGTGTTGGTGTAAAGCAGTTCTGCCAACACAGGTGTATAGGTGTAGCCGATATAAAGATTGTCGCCCCGTAGCAACCCGCGGTGTGCGTTGGCGCTTTCTTCCACTATCTGGTTTGTGTCATCAGACAGGGTCGAGTTGGCGATGTCCGCATCGGTTGTCGCTTGGGCAACGTCTGCCCGGCTGCTCATGTTCAGTGCGGGCTCATTGTTCAGAGCACTGGCAGAGGCATAGTCCGAAACAGCGCAATTGGCGTCAACAGCCGGTACCATTTCAGCGGGCGAGAAGCCGTTACCACCATTTACGATGCCTTTACGTAACATGATGTCTGAGGGCCCGCCCTGGGTGAACTCACCTTCTTTCCAGAAAATGCCAAGTCGCATCTTGCTGACCGGTCCGGCTTCTTTCTGCGGAACGAAGCGCACACGGCGGGCGTTCAGTAATGGGTTACTGATGATGCAGCCTGCTTCTATGGCAGGGTTGTTCCAGTCGAAGGTGTGGTAGCGGACATATTTACCCTCATCCAGACCATCAGAGCCTTTGGTCTCTTCGTAGGCAAGGATGACCTGAGGCGTGTTATCGAGAGAGCCGAACTGCAACGCAAGGTTTGCCCGGGATGCACCAGCTTTGCCTCCTTCAATAAAAGCTGAGCCTTCGGGGCTTTGGCCGCCATTGGATGTACTGATGTCGACGCCGTTACTGTCTTTAATGGCGTCGAAATTACCAGCGGCTTCTTGTCCTTCTATGTAGTTATCGGTAACGCGAACGGGGGCTGTCCAGATACCCTTATCACTTTCTGTCCAGCTTTTAAGTGCATAGCTATACCAGATATCGGTTCCATGACTGGTGTTTGCACCGGATGCACCATCACCCGGGCCTTCGGCTTCACCCCGTTGCAGGCCGCGGGGGTCTTCCTGCCAGGTGAGAGCCCATTCGCCACTTGCAAGACCACGGTTCACGTCCTGCTTGGCATCGCGTTCACCACTTGACAGTTGCACGGCTTCTGACCAGGTTGTGCCGTTATTATCACTGGTCACTGCATAGGTGCAGCTGAAAGGGATTTCGCGGTTTTCCAGAGATCGGTAACTGACCATGCGCTGGGCCGTTGGCTGGCCTGCCTCACCTTCACAATATTTATCGACCCAGGAAACAACAATACGGGAGCCTGTGTTAAAGATATTGGGTTTGTCTGAATCGCCCGGGAAAGGTTTGGCCTCTCTGGTGGTACTTTCAACTTCGCCTTCTGCATTAATGGTGATGGTGTAACCATCCCAGTCGGTATCAATGGAAGACTTAGCGGCGGTGTTAGAAAGGTTTACTTCGTCTGACCAACTGCTTGCCTGGCCGCAATCAGCATCACAATACCGGGCAAAAATATCTCTTGCCGGGCGCGTGTCCTGTGCTTTGACGTCGTAAACTGTGTGGTCGTTCGGGTCGAGATAGTCTCCATATACGGAAACCAGTCGGCCGTTGGTCATTCGGACTATCTTGGTTTTATTTGCTCCACCGTTGCTGTTCAGCTTAACCGTGTCGCTAAAGCTCAACCCGGTTGCTGCCCATGCCGAACCCTGGCAAGCCATCACTGCTAAAATCGCTGTAGATAGTACCTTTTGTTTCATATAACACCCCTATGAGATCCCTTACGCTGCGTGGTCAGGGAGCGTGGGATTAGATTCGCTTCCTATCTAATACTTTTACGCTGCATTAAGGGGTCTTACAAAGCGTTAATTTTCAGATGCAGCTGGAGATGGATAGGGCAAAGGCCAGATGGGCGTTCTCATCCTTTTGAAAAGACAAGCAATATTCGGGGGATTGTATGTCTGTTCAGATGGGTGGTATGCGACGATATGTCGCATTTAGTGCGCCGTTTTGAGTGTCTTCGGTGACAGGGGCCTTGCTGCGGATTTGCTCTGCTATTTTCCGCATCTACTGAATATGCTCTGTTGTCTGTATCAGCAGTGCCGGCCTGTCATTACGTAAAGTTCAAGAAGGCATTAAAGGTAGCGAGTGGGTCACAGTTCGTAGTTCATGGCCAGATTCGGCTCCTGGATAAAATAGCCCTGGAAGTTGCGGATGCCGCGCTCCCAGAACCAGGTGAGTGCTTTGGTGTCTTCCACGCCGGTGACCACTATTTTTTCGCTGGAATTCAGGGTGGATTTCAGTTGCTGAAGGAACTGGTCCAGAGCCAGTGTCTGCTTGTCATGGGCACCGAGTGCCGGAGCCAGTTTCACGAGGTCCACCGCCCCCAGTTCTTTTATCAGCTCCACTGAGGCCGGGCTGATGTCCAGATGCTCAATGACCAGCCCGCAGTCCATGTTCTGAACCAGTTGCCGGATTTTCTTGGCTTTGGCCACATCCTTTATGACGCCGGAGCCGGACAGTGCCAGATAGATTCTGAGTTTGCCCTTGAGGCGGGCGTCCCGCATGGTGGAGCTGAGCAGGGACAGTAGCGGCTCGATATCGGCCATGGGGGACGACAGTTTCACGCTGACAGAATGGCTTGCGGAGGCTTTGCCGGTGAGCTGTGCCAGGTCCTGCACGGCATGCTGGATCACCCAGCGGTCCAGGTCATGGAAGGGGTTGCGGTTATCTTCCGGCAGCTGGTCGAGGAACTGGCCGGGCAGATACACCACATTGTTCTCATCCACCAGGCGCACCAGGGCTTCAAACAGGGTATCACCGGTTTCCATATTGACGATGGGCTGGTAGTGGAGTTTGAAAGAGCGGGCCTCTATCAGTTCCCGGATGCGGTTATCGACTTTGACTTCCGGTGAGGGTTCCGGTGCCTGCTGCCACAGGATTCGGTTACCACCCTTGTCCATGGCTTCGGTGCAGGCTTTTTCCACTTCCAGCAGGGCACTGTCTTCATCCAGGGAGTGGTTCAGGGTCAGCGCTCCCAGGCTCAGGGTTACCGGGGTGGATGGCTCCAGAACCCAGTCTGGCGTGCTCAGGCTGGTATGGAAATGTTCAAGAAAAGCCTGGCCGTCGGTGCCGGCCGGCGTGCTCAGCAGGAACAGAAAGCTGCCGTCGCCCAGGGCGCAGCCTGAATTGCCGGCTGTGAGCTGTTGGGCAAAGTGTTTTTCCATGCGGGTGTTCAGGCGGGCCATGGCCCGGGCACCATGCTGGGCCCGCAGAAAGTCCTGGCGGTCGATACTGGCCTGGGCCAGATAGTAGCTCTGGCCTTGCTGCTTATTTGTGAGTGTTGTCAGCAGATCGCCCAGGCCGGCCAGGAAGTAGTCCAGGTTCTGCAGGCCCAGGGATTCCCTGCGCTGGCTTACCAGATTGATGCGTGTGGCGATCAGCTGCGCTTTGGTCAGGTGCTGATGCAGGGCTTTGAGAAACTTTTTATCATCCAGCGGCTTGGAGAAAAATTCATTACCGCCAATGCTCTGCTGTTCAAGCAGTGCCCGGGCTTCAGGTGCGGCGGATACGAACAGCAGGGGAATGGTCATGTAGCGGGCATCCTGCCGGAGCAGCTGTGCCAGCTCAGCTCCCTGGCATCCGGGCATTTCGTGGTCCAGAACAATGGCATCCGGCTGGAACTTTTCGATCTGCTCCAGAATACGTACTGGCTGGCTCAGGGTTTCGACTTCATAACCAGCGTTGGTGAGCATGATGTTGTAGTAGGTAAGGAGGTCTGCATCATCATCCACCCAGAGCACTCTGGGGCGGGTGGTTTCCGGGCTCTTCAGAAGCTGTTGGATACGTTTCTCCAGAACCCCCATGTCAATAGGTTTTGTCAGGTACAGGTCGGCCCCGGCCCGGAGTGCACGCATACGGGCGACCATATCGCTTCTGGCCGACATCATGATAACCGGGGTGTGGGTGCCGATCCGGGATTTCATGCGCTCCAGCCAGGCGATGCCTTCCAGGGCCCCCTTGGGGAAGCTGATGTCCAGCAGAATCAGGTGATGCTGCTGGCCTTCTGTTCGTTGGCTATAGGCATATGGGTTATCGAAGATTTCGCCGCTATAGCCCTGCTGCTCGAGCCAGTTTTTAAGGTGTTCGGCCTGGTTGGTATCGTCTTCAATAATGGCAATGCGGTGTTGTCGCTTTTCCTCCACAACCGGCTTCGGTTCGGTAGCCACAAGCTCACTTTCTGAGGTTGTAGCCTGGGCTATGGCTTGTTCCAGTGCCTTGAGTGCATGATCAACCTGCCCGCGCTCGGCAGCGGAAGCATCGGGTTTTTCCAGCAGAGCCAGCAGGTGTTGTTCCAGTACCCGGGAAGTGTTGGTGATGTCCGGAAACTGGAAGGTGGCGCCGCTGCCACTCAGTTTATGAGCGCACTGACTCATAAAAGCCAGAGCCTTGGGGTCCCAGCTGACATACTGGAGCCTGTTCCAGGAGTCCCGAAGTTCGTCCATTCGGTCAGGAAGGCCTGCGATGTAGCGGATTTTGAGTTCCTGTAGCTTCTGTCCCGGACTGGCTTCCGCCATTTCTGCACCTTACTGGATCTGGGGTGTATTTCCGGGATGTCTGGCCAATAATGGAAGGCTGAAAAATCCCGGCAGGGTATCTCTAAAGAGTAACCCAGATTGCGGATTTTGGTTACCTTGGGTTTGGAAGATAAAGGGCTGGGGGCTGGTGTTGTTTCACCCTGCCCCCTTTTGTACCTTTCTGTTACGGCATAATAATGTTGTGCTCTGGTCCGAACGGGAACCCTGTGATGTTTTCACTGCTGTCTTCCCGTACCACGAGAATGTCATGTTCCCGATAACCACCGGCGCCGGGCATACCTTCAGGAATCATGATCATGGGCTCCATGGAGACCACCATGCCGGGCTGGAGTACGGTTGTTATGTCTTCACGCAGTTCCAGTCCCGCTTCCCGTCCATAGTAGTGGCACAGAACTCCGAATGAATGGCCGTAGCCGAAGGTGCGGTACTGCAGCAGATCGTGTTCGCGGTAGATTTCGTTGAGTTCAGCTGCAATGTCGCAGCAACGTACGCCAGGGCGAATCAGCTCCTGTCCTCGCCGATGCACTTCGCAGTTAATTTCCCAGAGTTTCAGGTGCTCTTCGCTGGGCTCTCCCAGAAAGAGTGTGCGCTCCAGGGCCGTATAGTAGCCGGCAATCATGGGAAAGCAGTTCAGGGAGAGGATGTCTCCGGTTTTCAGCCTCCGGGTTGTGACCGGGTGGTGTGCCCCGTCGGTATTGAGTCCGGACTGGAACCAGGTCCAGGTGTCCCGCAGTTCCGCATGTGGTACCCGTTTGGCTATTTCCCGGGTCATGGCCGCTGTACTGGCAAGGGCGACTTCATATTCAGGCACGCCCTCGGCGATAGCTTCGACGCAGGCTGCACCACCTATATCGGCGACGGCAGCACCGGTTTTGATCAGATTGATTTCTTCCTCTGATTTGATCATGCGCATACGCATGGTAAATGGCGCTATGTCGATAAATGAGGGGTTATTCAGTGCCGTACTGAATTTTTCTTTGTAATCCACACTGACGTGATCGAACTCCAGGCCGATACGGCGTGCAGACTGGGGCACGGCTTCTCTGACAGCGGCGAAGTAGTTGTCCCGTTGCCAGTCGGTATAGACAAGATTGTTGCCGATGCTGCGACGATAGCCCTGGCCGCCGTCGATGTTGGTTGTGATCAGGGTAGAGTCATTCTCGGTAATGACCAGGGCATAGCTGCGGCCGAAAGAGCAGTACAGAAAGTCGCCAAAATAATTGATGTTATGGATGGACGTCAGGACTACGGCATCAATTCCCTGCTGCTGCATGGTTGCGCGTAATTGTGAGAGGCGCCGGTTCATCTCAGTCAGGGTGAATGTCGGGCGCATTTTCGGGCCGTTGGGCAGAGTAATCAGACTGGGCATGGACATGGTGTGACTCCTTTGTCGTCATTGGTATGCAACAAAGGATCTTCTGATTAATGTCCCCGGACAAACGATGATTCTTAATTGCCTGGCATTAGTCCAGCTTATGAATAGTGGCCCCGGCCAATAGGTGCTCACGCTCTTCCAGATGTTGCCGGACCTCTGTCTTCAGCCATTCGGCAAACACGCTGACCCGCGGGCGGTTCAGATATTCTCTCGGACAACTCAGCCATACCTGCCCATCCTGGATGACATCGGGAAAGGGGCGAACCAGTTGTCCTGCTTTGAGATCGCTGGCACATAGGGAGTGGCGCCCGAGGGCAATACCCTGGCCGGCACAGGCGGCCTGCAAAACCATGTCGGCCCGGGAATAGCCGCTGCCTCCACGTAATTCCAGATCAAAATGACCCAGTCTGGCAAGAAAAGCATCCCAGTTAGTGCTGTAAGACGCCCGGGGCATGGAGTCGTTTATCAGGTGCGTGGTGGTAAGGTCCTGATAGTTGGTCAGCGTGAGCTGGGATAGCAAGTGAGGGCTGGCGACGGGATAGACAAGGTCATCGAACAGGTGTTGCTGGTTCAGTCGCTGGTTATCAACCCAGTAGGGAGTGACCGCGAGATCGACACCATCATCCTTGAAGTCCGCCATGCTCAGGTCTGCATCTATCTGCAGGTCAATTTCAGGGTGCAGTTTATTAAAGGATGCGAGCCTGGGAATAAGCCATCTGGTGGCAAAAGAGGGCATGGTGCGCAGTTTTAGTGCACCCTGCAGGGTTTCGTCTCCAATCTGGTGAAGGGTTTCACTGAGAATGCCGAATGCCTGACACACGCTTATATAGAGGCGTTCACCATTGCTGGTCAGGCGCAACCCACGGGGTAGCCGATAGAACAACGGATACCCAAGATGATCCTCAAGTGATTGAATTTTCTGGCTGACTGCGCTCTGAGTCAGGTAAAGATCACCGGCGGCGCGGGTAAAGTTCAGGTGCCGGGCGGCGGCCTCAAAATACCTCAGGCCCTCAAGGGGCGGTAGTGCGTTGGGTCTGTTCATGAATCCACTCCTGTTATGGGGAATGGATAACGCAAGGTTTGTGCCGACATTAGCAAAGCTAATACTGGGCAGTTAGGAAATACCGTTTGTCCGTGGATGCCGTTCCGGAGATGCTGATCTCACTCCAGAAAACACAGAAGGGTATCCATAGTGAAAAATCTCAAGCGTTTGTTTGTTCCTGTTTTGATAGGCGCTCTGCTCCCTGTGGCCGCATCCACGGCCAGGGCTGATCTGCTCGATGATATCCGGGAGCGTGGTGAAATCGTGATAGCCACGGAAGCCCGTTATGCACCATTTGAGATGCTGGAAGACGGAAAGATCGTGGGGCTGGGTAAGGACATTCTGGATGAGGTGATGAAAGGCCTGCCAGGAGTAAAGGTTAAGCAGCTTGATGTTCCCTTCCAGGGAATTCTGCCAGGCCTGGCCAGTGAGCGTTTTGATTTTGTAGCAACCTCTTTGACGATTACCCGGGAGAGGGCTGATAAGTTCGGATTTACTGTGCCCTTTTCTACGGCAAGTGTCGCTGTGCTAAAGCGAACCGGAGATGACAGGATCAACAGTGCGCTGGATCTGGTCGGTCTTGTGGTTGGAAGCCAGTCTGGTGCCCCCCAGGTGCAGGTTCTCAAGGACTATGAACAGCAAGTCCTGATCCCGGAAAAAGGTCAGGGGGTGAAGGAAATCAAAGCGTTTATGGATTACAACGAGGCCTATGCCGCACTGGCGTCACGCCGTGTTGATGCGGTCATTCAGTCATTGCCCAATCTGGCACCGCTGGTCAAGGCGCGGGGGGATGTGTTTGAAGTTGTACAGCCGCCCTTTGGCCCCGCTACCTACTATGCCTGGGCTGGACGAAAGGATGCTGACAGCGCTTCTCTGGTGAACTTTTTCAGTGAGGGTATTGCCCGTCTGAACAAAAGCGGAAAGCTGGCAGAGCTGCAGAAAAAATGGCTGGGCTTTGAAATGGATGTGCCCAGCGACAAGGTACCTGAACCGGTCAACTGATCCCGTAATATCCGGAGTGGGAGTCTGCCATGTTCGATTTCACCGCTGTTGTACCTTACCTTCCGCAACTGTTTCGGGGGCTCCTAAGTACGATTGGCGTTTCCTTCAGTTCCATCGCCCTGGGGCTGGTATTGGGGTGGCTGATTTGTCTGGGCCGGGTCAGATCCGGATTCTGGATAAGCAAGATCTGTGCGGTCTATGTCAGTTTTTTTCGTGGTACGCCACTGTTGGTGCAGCTGATACTGGTGTTTTATGCCCTGCCATCGGTAGGGATCAGCTTTCCTCCGGTGGTGGCCGCTGTTGTTGCATTGACCCTGAATACGTCGGCCTTTCAGGCCGAGATACTGCGAGCCGGTTTCCGGATGTTGCCGGAGGGACAAAGCGAGGCCGCACGGGATCTGGGAATGTCACCATTGCAGATACTGTTGTTTATCCAGATTCCCCAAGTGCTGAGAAGCATGTTGCCGGCGCTCACCAACGAGACGCTGGATATCATCAAGAACTCGGCTCTGGTCTCGGCTGTCGCTGTTCATGAGTTGATGCGAACGGCTCAGACGTTGGCATCGACTACCTATCGGCCGCTCGAGTTCTTTGTGGTGGCTGGGTTGCTCTACCTGCTGGTAACTCTGTTGACGGCCCGTGCTGGTCGTTGGCTCGAATCCCGTATGCGGATGGTATAAGGAGACTTCCCATGTTGGATCTGGACCTGTTTCTCAATTATCAGGACAGCATCATCAAGGGTATCTTGATGACTCTCAGGATGAGTGCTGGCGGTATTGCTGGTGCTATGGTGCTGGGCCTGCTGCTGTTTATTCTTTCCAGAGCCGGCGGATTCTGGACGGCATTGCTCTACAGGGGGTACGTCACCCTGTTCCGGGGCACTCCTCTGCTGGTTCAGTTGTTTGTCGTGTTTTACGGAGGCCCCCATATCGGCCTGGAGTGGAGTGCCGAGCGTGTCGGCCTTGTCGGTCTTGCGTTATACGGGGCAGCCTATTTTGCGGAGATTTTCCGCTCCGGTTTTGAGGCTGTTCCGAAAGGGCAAATCGAATCCGCCCGAGACCTGGGGCTAAGCCGTAGCCAGATATTCCGGGTGGTGCTGTGGCCACAAATCATGGCCCGTTCACTGGCCCCGATGGTGGGGCAGAGCGTTATTCTGGTGAAAGAATCCTCGGTTCTTTCCATCATTACCGTCGCAGAGCTTACGAACGTTGCCATGACGATAGCCAACCAGACCTACTCCATGATGGAGCCCTATCTGGTGCTGGCCCTTGTGTACTGGGCAATCGCCATTTCCATTGCCCGTCTGGGCGCTGTTTTTGAATCCCGTTTAACCCACTATCAAGCCGGTTGAGGACAGACACATGAGCCATTCCCATGCTATCGAACTGAATCAGGTGCACAAATATTACGGAGAGCATCACGTACTGCGTGGTATCGACCTGAACGTAGAGCCGGGAGAAGTGGTGAGCATTATTGGCGGCTCGGGATCCGGAAAGTCCACATTGCTGCGTTGTATCAATTTCCTTGAGGAGTACAGCAGTGGTGAGATTCTGGTTAAGGGTCAGGTGATTGGCTATGGCAGCAAACCTGCCGGAGAAAGTTACAGGCTGCCGGAGAAAGTTATCCGGGAATCCCTGCGTGATGTGTGCATGGTGTTTCAGCAGTTCAATCTGTGGCCGCATATGACGGTCATTGACAATGTTGCCAGCCCCCTGCGTCTGGTGAAGGGGGTGAGCCGACCTCTGGCGAGAGAAAAGGCTATGGGTCAGTTGGAGCGGGTAGGTATGGCGCATAAGGCTGACGCCTATCCCGGGCAGTTGTCTGGGGGGCAGCAGCAGAGGGTCGCGATTGCCCGGGCCCTGACCATGGAGCCCAGCATTATGCTCTTTGATGAACCGACGTCAGCGCTGGACCCGGAGCTTGTGGGTGAAGTGCTGGGCGTGATCCGGGATCTGGCGCAAGCCGGTATGACTATGGTGATCGTTACTCACGAAATGGGCTTTGCCGCCAGGGTTTCCGACCGGGTGGTATTTCTGGCCGAAGGGCTGATCGAGGAGCAGGGTGCACCTGAACAGTTATTTCAGGCGCCGAAAAGCCTGCGTCTGCAGCAGTTCCTGGCATCCTGGAATGAACGGCAGTCTGGCAGCAGCCTGCCAGCCGGAATAGCCGTGGCGCAGGAGGTTGAAGCATGATCCCTGTAACTGGAGTCATGGCATGAAACTCGGAGTTTTGTTTGGTGTGGCTGCAGGCGCTTCCTGGGGGATGGTTTTTCTGTCTCCGGCTCTTTTGCCGTCTTATCCTCCTTTATTGTTGACCTGTGGGCGGTTTGTTGCCTATGGCGTGCTGGCTTTGGTACTGGTATTGCCACTGCACCGGAGGCTGCGGGAAAAATGGCAGTGGCAGGATCTGTCGGCATTGCTGCGTCTTTCTGTTAGCAGCAATATTCTTTACTTTCTGTTGCTGTCCGGCGCTGTTCAGCGTATTGGCATTGCAGCAACATCGCTGATCATAGGGCTGCTCCCCCTGACCATTACTTTGCTCGGCCGGGGTGAGACAGGAGCTCCGCCGCTGAGACATCTGTTCTGGCCATTGTTGTCGGTTCTGGCAGGAATGGTCTGTATTAACATCGAGACCATCCTGTTTTCTGAGGATGGCGCGACATCTGTGATTGAACGGGTAACCGGGCTGGTTCTGGCGCTGTCGGCACTGGCATGCTGGAGCTGGTATGCCACCGACAATGCCCGCAGTTTAAAACGGACTCGTTATGACAGTAATGAATGGTCCCTGCTGGTTGGTCTGTTTACCGGTGCTCTGGCTGCTCTGATATGGGGAGGAGGGGCGGTGCTGTGGCCCGCGAGTGTTGATCCGGTGGGGACAGCGGCTGACTGGGAACTGTTCTGGGCAATCAATATTGTACTGGCCCTGGTTTCGTCGTGGTTTGGTTATCTGGCCTGGAACTTGTGTACCCGAAGGCTGCCACTGACGCTGACCGGGCAAATGGTGGTATTCGAGACCTTGTTTGCGCTGTTGTATGGTTTCGCGTATCTGCAACGTCTGCCAGGACTTCTCGAAACTCTGGCTATTGTCCTGTTGCTTGGCGGGGTTTCTGCGTCAGTATGGGTACATGGCCGGTGTGCGCAGACGGTGAATTCGGACTGTACGCGTACGAAAGAGAGATTGCCGGCGTTGTCTTAAGGATAAAAAACGGGGCCATAAAGGCCCCGTGTCAGATTTACACGCTCCGGCGGCTAACATAGATGCTGGCTGCCGGTGTGCGGTAATCAGAACTTGTAGGTGAAACCTACCATGTAGACCATGGGGTCAATTTCAACTTCGAATTCATC
>NZ_JBFHJO010000031.1:0-32736 GCF_041595835.1 Marinobacter sp.
ACGATGTGGTGCTGATCGAGGTCTTTTTCCACAGTGATACGGCCATCATCAATGGCGTCTTCAAGGACTTCCCGGATGCGCTCGGCACTGGCAGCAAGAGCTGCCTCTGCAGCTACTTCTCTTGTTTGT
Source organism: Marinobacter sp. (assembly GCF_041595835.1). Lineage (GTDB taxonomy): Bacteria > Pseudomonadota > Gammaproteobacteria > Pseudomonadales > Oleiphilaceae > Marinobacter. Next base: position 130 of record NZ_JBFHJO010000031.1, read on the forward strand.
TCTGTAGGGCTTTTCAGTGTCTGCAGTTCTGGTTGCTGATCTGTAGTGGTCTGTCTGACTTCGTTAACCAGCGTTGGCTCAGGAGGTGCTGGCGAGAATTTGTCGAAGATCGGGCTGGTGCCCTGTGGAATTTCCAGTGCCGGTATCTCACGCTGCACACCGAATGCTTTTGAGAGCTCTCCGGCAATCTGTTTGAATTTCATTGCGTCGATTTCTGAAAATGACAACAAAAGCACAAAAAAGCACATCAATAGCGACATCAAGTCGGCAAAGGTCACAACCCAGGCCGGGATGCCTGGTTTTTCCTCTTCTGGCAGCTCATCCATGGGGCTTATCCGCTGGCGGCCTCCGCCTCGGGCGCCTTGTCACGCTGATTGGGTGGCAGGTAGCTGGAAAGCATCTGTTCAATCACGCGAGGGTTGGTGCCTTGCTGAATGGCTACCAGCGCATCGGTGTACAGCATTTGCAGGCGAGCCTCTTCCGTCATCCGGAGGGAAAGTTTGTCGGCAATAGGCGTTGCAATCATGGTGGCGATCATGGCGCCATAAAGGGTGGTCAGCAACGCAACAGCCATAGCGGGACCGATGGATTTTGGATCTTCCATATTCGAGAGCATTTGTACCAGGCCAATCAGTGTGCCGATCATGCCCATAGCGGGTGCCACGTCGGCCATAGCGGTGAACACCTTAGCTCCGGAACGGTTGTGGTCCAGAGTCATCAGACGCTCTTTGTCCAGTAGTTGCTTGATCGTGTCACCATTGTGACCGTCTACAAGCATTTGTATGCCTTCACCGAGAAAGGGTGAGGCAACTTCACGCTCTTCGAGCCCAAGTACACCCTCTTTACGGGCGATATTGGCGACTTCTACCAATTCTTCGATGCTGGCATGGGTTTCCGGGAGTTTGAATTTGAAAGCCCGTGCCGCAGCCTTAAAGGCGCCGAGAAACTGTGGAATGCTGAATTTGGCCAGCACCACAAGCAGCGTGCCGCCCACAACAATCAACAGTGATGCAGAGTTGATGAAAACGTCGGGGGATACGCCAAGAATAACGGCAGAAGCGATGAGTATGAGCGCGCCGACAAGACCTATCAGAGTGGCAAAATCCACATGTTCTCCAGGAAGTTAATAATTTACGGTTTGGCGGACAAGATTACCTTTAGTTTATTATTCAATCAATTTGGTCTTGCTTCGCATTTTGATTCTTCCGCGAGTTCTTTCCAGGCCCCGTACTTGTGCAGGTCTGATTCGACCAGCTTCAGGCAGAGCGCAATAACGCCTGCATCATCGATAAACCCGATGCCGAAGATGACGTCTGGGATAAGGTCCAGCGGATTCAGAACATACAACAGGGCACCGGCGACGGCGGCAATCGTTTTCCAGGGAACGGCACGGTACTGTCCTTTCCAGTAGTCCCGGATAAGGGAAAACATCAGCTTGATGTCTATGCTGAAGCGCCGGAGCCGGCCACTGCCTTTAACCTTGGCTTCGATGGCCTCCTGTCTCTTTAGCAGGGACTCCAGATCATCTTCGCAGATGCGTTCTGCTTCGTTGTTCAGTTGTGCTTCTGCCGCTTGTTCTGAGAAAAGTGCCATCGCTGTATCCCCTGTAGATTCAGCCGACAAAAATACGTTTTGCCAGCCCTGCGCCTTTCAGGCCTTGAATAGAGAGTGTGGTGATTAGTCCACCTATCATAGCGCCCACCACGCCGCAGGTCAGAATATCCTGGCCGGTGAGGTACAGGCCGGGGATGTTGGTTTTTGGTCGTAACCAGCTTTGTTCAAAACGTTCAGGGGTATGGTCGAGGCCATAAAGCTCGCCCTGCTCGTAGCGACAGAACCAGGCCGTTGATAGGGGCGTTGACGTTTCTATGTAGTCAATTTTGCCACGTAGATGGGGCAGTTTGTCGTACACAGCTTCCAGGAGCTTGTCAGTGATTTCTGCTTTCAGTGTTTCGTATTCATCACCGCGCTTACCCCAGGTTGTACCTTGCCAGCCTTCAAACATCTCCCAGGTGGTTGGTGCTACAACTTCAATGGTGGAGGTGCCGGGCCAGCGATTCTGGTAGTCCGGATCTTTAGCGGCAGGGAAAGAAAGATACACGACGGGCAATGGCGCGTTGCGTGGGTCTTTCAAAAATGCGTTTACGTTTGCATCGTGGTCCGAACCAGGATAAATCCAGAAGTTTGTACGTGGTAATCCAAGCTCTTCAGGGGTGCCTTTCAGGCCGATGTAAAGGCCTATGTGGCCCATAGATGGACGAATGTGCTTCCGGCCCTGAGGGTAGCCGGCTTTCTCTGACGCTTCTTTGGGCAACAATCGCTCAAATGTGTTGATCACTCCGGCACTGCTGATCACCTTGGGAGATCGTATCTCTTCTCCGTCGGCCATGCGCACACCTACGGCTTTACCCTTCTCAACCAGAATGTCGGTTACATCGGCGTAGGTGAAGACTTCACCACCAGAGGCCTGAATGGCCGGAATGATGGTTTTGGCAATTTCTGATGCGCCGCCTACCGGGTAAAAACCGCCGTGCAGGTAGTGCTTGGCAATGATGGAATGAATCATAAAGCTGGATTGCTTAGGGGTAACACCGCAGTCGCCCCACTGGCCGGTGATGGCTGCAATAAGTTCCTCGTTGTCAGTCAGCTCCCTTAAAACCTCATAGGTGGTGCGGTTAAAGCAGTCTGGAAGAACTTTTTTCAGCCCTCTTGTAATGAGTGGGCGAACCAGCGCAGGTGACAGTTTGGACAGGGTATACCACTGCATGCCGGTGGTGACTTTGTCGAGCAGGGCTACGTAACGGTCAATTGCTTCACCGTCATTCGGGAATGAGGCCAACAAGGAGTGCCGTAGGCCCTCTTTTCCGGCTCGAAGATTGATAACCTTGTTCCCGAGGAAGAACCGGTCGTAATTTTCATCCATGGGTGCCCACTTGAGCTTGCTGTCGGTGATGTAATCGAACAGCCGGCGCGCGAGAGTGGTGCTGGTCCCCATATCGCCGATGTAGTGAACACCCACATCCCACTCATAGCCATTGCGGGCGTAGCTATGGGTATAGCCTCCGGCGGTGTAGTGCTGTTCCAGTACCAGAACTTTTTTGCCCGCCTTTGAAAGACATGCCGCAGCCGTCAGCCCGCCAATACCGGAACCGATTACAATGGCGTCGTAAGGGCCCTTCAATCGGTTTGCCCGGTAGCGAGTGCCGATTCTGATCGTGCTGGGTTTTAGTGCTTCTGGAGTTGTTGCCTTTGCCACTAGGGTGTCCTCACGGTCTTTAAGCCGGGCGGTCTGTTGTGCCGCCAGCTTCTGTTGTTTTTAGAATAATGCTCAGCATCCTATGGTTCTGCTTGCTTGTCCAGATGCTCCAATGGAAGAGGTGAATAATGATTCATTATAAGTCTGGGCACTGCAAAGTGTGATTTACCGTGAACTTGATTCCTGTCTGGCGAAAAAGCCATGAAACTAAGTAAACTGGCGGCTGTCTTGAGGCTCATCTTTATTTAATGAAAGGAACTGACATGACAACCATACGGTTGTGGGATTTGCCCACACGCCTGTTTCACTGGCTACTGGTTCTTGCTGTAACGGGTTCTGTGATAACCATCAAAACTGGTATGCCAGACTGGCATGGACGGTTCGGTTTGTTGGTTGTTGGCCTGTTGAGCTTCAGAGTTTTCTGGGGTTTTGCAGGTTCAACCTATGCTCGTTTCAGTTCTTTCGTGCGTGGGCCCGGGGCTGTGATGGCTTATCTTCGGGGGCAGTGGCAAGGTGTCGGACATAATCCGTTAGGCGCTTTTTCTGTTTTGCTCCTGCTTGGCCTGTTCGGATTTCAGGCGACTACCGGCCTGTTTGCCACGGATGAAATTGCCTTCAAGGGCCCATTGTACCCGTTACTTTCTTCATCCTGGGCCGATGCACTCAGTAGCTGGCATCGCATGACAGAATGGTATCTGTATGGCCTGGTGACACTGCATGTGCTGGCCGTGATGTTCTATACCAAAGTGAAGAAAGATAACCTGATGAAGCCGATGATAACCGGTAAGAAAGAGGTTGCGCCGGGCCTGGCAGAGGATGCTCGTGGCGGTGGGGTTGTAGCGTTCCTGGTGTGTCTGGTGCTGGCCGTCATCGTGGTTTTAGGTGCCAGTGGCAGCTTGCTTTCTCCACCACCGGCACCAGAGCCAGCACCCCAGAGTCTGGGGTGGTAACAACGCTAAGAAGCGTTACTTGGCGCGGAAGTCGTCGTGACAGGCCTTGCAGGTCTCGCCCACGGCGGCAAACTGCCGTGCCAGAGCGGCTTTGTCACCGCTGGCTGCAACTTCCTGAAGTTTGTTGGCTTCACGGCCAAAGTTCATACCTACTTCACGGGCTCTTTCTGGCTGCTGGAAAAACTCTGGCTTCAGACGGGTGTCTTCAGCTTTATCCATAGCTGAATCCGGGCTATAAAGTGCGCCCATGCCCGAGTTGGCGACTGCAGCAATCGCGTTAGCTGCGGCTTTCATCTGGTCGGCATTAAACGCGGTATCGCCGTCAATTGCCTGGGCTTTGATCTTGCCCATGTTCCAGGCCATGAACTGATAAGCTGCCTTGCGGGCTACGATCTGGTCTTCAACGCTCATTTGGGCGGCAGCTGGCAGGGCAAAAGACAGTGCCAAAGTGGCTGCAGTTACTAGACGTACTTTTTTCATTCTTGGTCCCTCATCTTGGGTTGGTTAGTTCCCGGATAACTCTGTTTGATAAAGACTTGGTTATGAATATCTTAACTGTATAGACTTGTTCCAGACAGTTATAACAGACAAAAGTTCAATATAGAGAGGTTTGAACATGGCAATTTGGACGGTGACCCCTGATCTCGAGCGGCTGGCCGATGCGAGTAAGAATACGGCTGTGAGCCATATGGGTATTGAGTACCTCGAGATTGGTGACGATTACGTGAAAGGCCGGATGCCGGTGGATAAGCGTACTGTACAGCCGTTTGGCATTCTGCACGGGGGTGCTTCGGTCTTGCTGGCGGAAACCTTGGGCAGTATGGCCGCGAACTGCGTATTGCGGGAGAAGGGGACTGTGGCTGTGGGGCTTGAGATCAACGCTAATCACATCCGCCCGATTACAGGTGGTTGGGTTTATGGCACCGCTCGCCCGCATCACATTGGCAGCACGACCCAGGTGTGGGAAATCAGGCTGGAAAACGAACAGGGTAAACTAACGTGTATTTCCCGCCTGACTATGGCTGTTACCAAGCGTCCATAGCCGGACGGTGTCATAAGAGGCCGGGTCATTTCAGGTAGAGCGATACTCTGCCTCGGCCCTTTGCTTTGGATCGATAAAGCGCCCTGTCAGCTCGTTGCAACAGTGTTTCCAGATTCTGGTCGCCGGGGCTGACTATGGTGATTCCGAAGCTTGCGCTGGATTTGATGGTCTGCTCCTTGTAGGCAATGTCCATGGCGCCGATGAGGGCCAGTAGGTGTTCGGTTATTTTTCGGGCCTCGTCGGCAGCGGTTTCGGGTAATAATAGAGCAAACTCTTCGCCGCCCATTCGAGCAACCAGATCGGATTCTCGTAAGCGTGTCTGCATGACTTCAGACACTTTCCGAAGTACTTCGTCGCCGCCTTGATGGCCGTAGGTGTCGTTAATCCGCTTGAAGTAGTCAAGGTCCATCATTACCAACGCAAGCGGTGACTTGGTGCGCAAGGCCTGATGCAGTATCCGGTTGCCAAACTGGAAAAATGCGCGGCGGTTCGGCAACTTTGTGAGCTCATCTTCCATGGCGGCAGCCTGAGCTTTGTTGTGTGCTTCCTGAAGTTCCAGCTCCATCTGCTTTCTGTCGGTAATGTCGGTAGCAATTTCCAGGCGTACCAGTTTCCCGTTGGTCCAGGGAATGGCCTGGTCCCGGCACTGATACCAGTGTTTGTTGAGTTGGTTTTGGAATTCCCAGACATGGGGTGGTTTGGGTGAGCCATCGGAAGCTATCAGCAGGTGGTTGGTACAGAAACTGCACGGGTTGTTGGCGTTTTGCAGCACTCTCCAGCATTTCCGACCGTCAATAGCGCCCCATTTTCGCCGCCCATAGGCGTTCATGTAGAGCAGTTCGTAAGTGTCGAGGTCAGATACGTACACCAAGGCATCAAGATTGTCTAACACGGCCTGAAGCCCTTCTACCGACATTGTTGGTGCAGGGGGCTGCGATCCTGGCTCTGGGGGCAGGTTGATGGTGGGTGTCTTGGGGTTCATTGGTGTTTTTATCTTCATTCAGTTTATAGCCAATGCTCTGTAGAGTATGGCGAGTTTAGCCTGCGTATGCACGCTTCTCTGCATGCAATTACGAGCTAACTGAATAGTCGTTCATTTTTAACAGGCCATTGTAAATGTTGGTGGTGCTCTATGCCCGATCGGTGCCCCCCAGGGAGCCAGTACTTTATGAATACAGTTGACCAGCCCAGCGGCTGCCCCTGCGGTAGTGGTAAAACATACTCGCATTGCTGTCAGCCTTTGCATCTTGGCCAGCCGGCGCCTTCGCCCGAAGCTCTTATGCGGTCCAGATTTGCGGCTTTTGTGCTGAAGGACCAGCGCTATCTTCGGGCAACCTGGCATCCGGATACCCGGCCTTCCGAGCTGGAGCTGGACCACTCACCGGCATGGACATCACTACAGATTATCGCGGGCAGAGAGGTCGGTAATCAAGGGGAAGTGTACTTTAGGGCGACATATCGTGCCGGGCAAGGCTGGGGCTTCCTTGAAGAGAGGTCTGATTTTGTAAAGGAAGGTGACCATTGGTACTACTTGACCGGAGACACACGTGAAGGTCTTCTAAAGCCTGGCCGTAATGATCCTTGTCCCTGTGGCAGTGGCCGAAAATACAAAGTCTGTTGCCTGGGTGGTTGATTCATTTATGGCGAAATCTGTTTCTGAAACCAGTAAGGGCGTTGTCTACGGCCTGGCTGCCTACACAATGTGGGGCAGCTTCCCCTTGTATTTCGCCCTTTTTGAAGGCATTCCGGCCTGGGAGGTGCTGATCCACCGGGTGGTCTGGTCCTGCCTGTTCCTTGCCCTCGTTATTTCTCTTCTGAAACGCTGGTCGCCCGTGAAAACAGCCCTGAAGGAGCCAAAAAAGCTTGGCTTTGTTCTGGGGTGTTCTGTGTTTATTGCGCTTAACTGGGGTATCTATATTTATGCAGTAGAAACCCGTCATGTGTTGCAAGCCAGTCTGGGCTATTTTCTGACACCGTTAGTGAATGTGGCTATGGGGTTACTGGTTTTGGGAGAGCGTATTTCCCGTCTTCAGGTTGTGGCCGTTGTGTTGGCTGCGGTGGCTATTTGCTACCAGATTTTACTGCTGGGAGAATTGCCCTGGATTACTCTGGCGCTGGCCTTTAGCTTCGGGACCTATGGTCTGTTGCGCAAGAAGGTCGCGCTGGATGGCTTGTCGGGCCTGTTTGTTGAAACACTTCTGTTGTTACCGCTTGGGCTGCTTACTCTGGCCTGGCTGTCTGCGAAAGGTGTTTCCCACTTAACCGATAGCACCTATAACATGCTGTTGTTGATGTCCTGCGGTATTGTGACGGCTGTTCCGCTGCTGGCTTTTGCCGGGGCTGCTCGCCGATTGACGCTCTCCACCGTGGGCTTCCTCATGTACATCAATCCTACTTTACAGTTCCTGATAGCACTTTACGTATTCAATGAGCCTTTGAGCACTGAAAAGCTGCTTAGCTTCGGGATGATTTGGGTGGCTTTGGTGATTTACTCCTGGTCTGCATGGGTTGGCAGAAGCAGAGCATGAAGCAACCTGTCACGGGCTATCACAAGGATGATGAAAACCATTGGGTGGCTGTTGGCCTGCGGTCACAGCCAGCATGTGCGCCATGACCCGCCCTGGGTGAACCGGCCTTAACTCATAGTTTCCAAATAGGCCTCCAATTCGTTAGCCAGCCAGCCCACTACGGCGCCGCCTTGTGCCTGCTCAGACTCCAGTGCACTGAAGATTTTCCACCAGCGGGCACTGCGGTGATGAATGGTTTTGAGTTGTTCTTTTCTCAAGGCCCCGGCGATTAATGGCAATGGCAGGTCAGCCCACCCTGCGCCATCAATGACGGCATCCCGGATCAGTTCGTATTGAGTAAATGCCAGGTAGTTAGCTGTCTCAGGAGATTCCGCCACCAGCTGGGCGTCCTTCATGTAGGCCATGGTGATTTCCGTGTGGGTGATCAGCTGATCCTGAGTCACTCTTTTGAGCTGGCACAGGGGGTGATCGGGGGCAGCCACAGTGAGCATGCGCACGTCTGCCAGTTCCCTGAACCATTGATAGCCCTCGCTCAGAAGTTCCGGCATGAGGCCGTAGGCTACATCTACCGACTGGTTTCGAACCAGCGACGCCAGTTCTCTGGGTGGGGCCAGATAGATAGACAGGCTGGTTTGGGGGAATTGCTGTTTGAGACGTCGGAGTATGTCGCGCCATATATCCTCCGGAATGCAATCGTCCCGGGCAATCCGCAGCACTGATTCCGCTCCGCTCAGATGATGCTGGCAGCGGGCTTGTATCTGGCCGGCAACCTGATCAAAACGCCGACAGTCGGTGACAATCGACTGACCGATAGCAGTCAGGTGGAGTTGATTGCCGCTGCGCTCGAACAGCGCAATGCCGAGTTCATCTTCCAGAGAGGCGAGTATGGTGCTCACGGTTGTTCGGCTTCGGTTCAGCTCTCTTGCGGCTGCAGCAATGCTGCCATTCTCGACGACTGCCAGAAATGTTTTGATCTGGGATGTTTTCACTTTCCTCCTTATTCCGACGGATTGTTCGTCGCTCAGTGACTCACGGTTTAAAAGACGCCCCGGTAATATGGCTAGTAATTATCAGGAGGTCAAAATGTTTACTTCTCTGGCGCGGGAAAATATGGCGCTGAAATTGTCTGCAGTCGGAGCCGGTTTGTTTGCGGTGGCCGGCATCGTTTGGGGGCTTTGGGTAGATTCTCTGGTTATTCTTTTTGATGGGGCCTATTCCCTGGTCAGTCTGGCGCTCTCTTTGCTGTCACTCTACGCGGCGCGTCTTGTCCGTCGCCCGGCAACTGAAGATTACCCGTTTGGCATGGGTGCAGTAGAACCACTGGTCATTGCAGTGAAAGGTCTGGTGATTGGTCTTGTCTGTGTGCTTTCGTTTGCTTCTGCTGTGCTTTCAATGCTGCAGGGCGGCCGACCGGTACAGGCAGATATGGCCTTGGTTTTTGGTGCGGTTAGTGTTGTGGGTTGCCTGATCGTCTGGATTTATCTGCGCTGGACCAGCGTTCGCAATGGCTCTGGTTTGGTGCTGGCCGAGCAGGGTCAGTGGTTGATGGACACGGTATTGAGTGCCGCCGTGATGATCGGCTTTGCTGTTGCCTGGTTGTTGGAGCGAAGCGAATGGTCAGCACTAGCGGTGTATGCAGACCCGGTGATGATGATGCTGATTTCTGTCTACTTTATGACGGTGCCCGTGAAAATGGTTTTGAGCTCGGTCAGAGAGTTGTTGCTGGCGGCACCTGCGGATGAGGCAATGGATGAAATCCATGAGGCCATCAGAGGGTTGGGGCTGAATCCGGCTCGGGTAAAGGTCGCGAAGCTTGGGCCTAATCTGTTACTGGAAGCGAAGCTGGTACGAATGTGACCAGCTTCGCTCCGGGGAGTTGTCAGGAATTATTCGAATGAAGGGAGCTCCGGCGCTGCGGTTTCTTTGCCTGCTGCCACCCAGGCATCGAAGCCACCTTCGATAGATTTAACATGAATGTAGCCCATCTCTTTGAGTGTCTTGGCGCTTAGCGCTGCCCGGCCGGAGTTTTTGCAGTAAAGAACAATGTTCATCTGGCGGTCTTCGAAGGCCGGATCGTTGGTGAACTTGAATTCGAGCAGTCCACGGGACACATTCACCGCGCCCGGGATATGGCTGGCGCGGTATTCATCGCCATCTCGAACATCTAGCAGCAGGTCGGCGTTTTTGATGGCAGCACTTGCTTCTTCCACTGAAATTTCCTGAATGACTTGTTTTGCTTCCGCAATAAGGTCGTGAACAGTTTTCATGGAGCCTCCGGTAACCATAAGTAATTAGGTTAGAGTAAATCATTATAAGAGTGTTCGTAACCCCGACAGTGATAGAAATTGCTGCGATATTCTCATGCTCTTCATGTAACTTTAGTCTGAGAGTCCTTAAGAATTTGACCAATCGGCAGATACTATTAATTGTGCACATCACCTCAACTGAGGGTTTTTGTGGATAATACTCGAGCTAATAAAATTCCGGAGCACTAGTCATGTCGTTTTTGAGCAAGATGCGAATAAGAACCCGATTGTTAATCGGCGTGTTAGTGCCGGTGCTTGTTACCGCAGGCACGGTTGCCTGGATCACTTCAGCCCAGATAAGTGCAAACGGCAAGGCCGAGCTTCAACGACTTGAAGCAGAACTATTGGGAGCGCGTAAACAAGGGCTTAAGGATTTGGTTGAGGCGGCCAAAGATGTGGCCCTGGAAGCCAAAAATAATCCTGAGTTCACTGTTGAAGAGGCCAAGGTAGAGGCTCGCAACCGGATACGTTCAATTGGCTTTGGCGACAATAACTATGTGTATCTCTACACCCGGGATGCCTACAACCTTGCTTATGGTCCCAACCCCGATAAGGAAGGGCCGGTAACAAGCTCTGTTGCCCGGGAGTTGGTGGGCAAATTGTTCAGATCTGCCACGCAAGATGGCTTTGAAAGGTACGAATGGCCCAATCCAGCTACTAATGGCGCGATTGAGTCTAAGGTTTCTTATACCAGTGTTATTCCTGACTGGGACTGGATGATAGGTGCCGGTGTCTATATAACGGATATTGAGCGGGTGCTGACGGCTGTTGAAAAGGACATTGATGCGACGATGACCTCAGCCATGAGTTTTATTCTTCTGGTTACGGTTGTTGTTGTGGTTGTTTCGCTGATGATAGGGCTGGCGATTGGTCGTACGGTGACCGCTCCGCTGAACAAGGTCAGCGATATGATGCAGGAAATTGCAGACGGAGACGGTGACCTGCGCCAGCGCCTCCCGGAAGAGGGCAATGACGAACTTGCCGAGCTGGGGCGTCGGTTTAACCACTTTGTGATAAAGATGCAAAATACCATTCGTGAAGTTGGTAGCACTACTGATCAGGTGGCTTCGGCCGCTGAAGAACTTAGCCGGGTGGCAACTGAAACCCGGCAGTCGGTGCAGGAGCAAGGCTCAGAAACGGACCAGATTGCCTCAGCAATTAATGAAATGGCTGCCACCATCCAGCAGATTTCTGGTAATGCCAACGAGGTTGAAAGTGCCGCTTCAGACGCTGACCGGATGGCTCGTGAAGGTGGTGAGACCATATCCAGTGCTCAGGGCTCGGTTACCGAGCTGTCTAATGAGTTAGAAGGCGCTGCAACCAGTATTACGGCACTGGCTGAGAAATCTAATGATATTCAGCAGGTACTGGATGTTATTCAGGCGGTCACTGAACAGACTAATTTGCTGGCTCTGAATGCTGCTATTGAGGCCGCTCGGGCCGGAGAGCATGGTCGTGGTTTCTCGGTGGTAGCAGATGAAGTGCGTCAGCTTGCAAAACGGTCAGCAGAGTCTGCAGACCAGATTCGGGAAATGATTGATGGTTTTGTGGCGGAGTCCAAGGCTTCAGTTGAACGGATGCATCATTCCCGTAAAAGCTCCGAAGCAACGGTTGAAAGAATCAACCATGCTACGACAGCCCTGAACACGATAGTGAATTCGATTACTCAGATTCATGACCAGGTCTCCCAGATCGCGACGGCAGCTGAACAGCAAAGCCAGGTGGCAGAAGAGGTTAACCAGAACGTGGTGCGGATTGTCGACGCAGCACAGCGGAGTGACACTGGCGTGACCCAGACCAATGAGGCAAGCCATGAATTGGCGCGGCTTGGTGAACACCTTCGGGAATTGGTCGCCCAGTTCAAAGTATAACCGCGTTCGCCAGAGCTGGACGCACTGAATAGCGCGGCCGGCTCTGGCGGTTGTCAGGGTTTTCAGTTATTTTTTATGCCTGCCTAATCGCGATAACCACGGAAATCAACACTATGTTTATGCGCAACACCGTTCTTGTAGTCCTGGCTCTGGCCACGCTTCTGGCTAGCCCGTTTGCGGCTGCAGACAAAACCTACACCATCCGCCTGGCTGAGACTTGGGGCCCAAATTCTGGTCTGCTGGGGGATACTCCTCGCAATATGGCAGCCATGGCAGAAAAAATGTCCAATGGTCGGCTGAAGTTTCGAATTGATTCTTCCAACAAGCATAAAGCGCCGTTTGGCATCTTCGATATGGTGCGGAACGGTCAGTATGATATGGGGCACACGGCTTCCTATTACTACAAAGGCGCTATCCCTAACGCCATGTACTTCACCACCACGCCGTTCGGCATGATTGCTCCGGAAATGTATGCCTGGTTCTATTTTGATGAAGGCATGGACCTGATGCAGAAGGTGTATGAGCCATTCGGCCTGCTGTCTTTCCCGGGTGGTAATACCAGCAACCAGATGGGCGGCTGGTTCCGGAAAGAAATCAACTCACTGGATGACCTGAAAGGCCTGAAAATACGCACACCCGGCTTTGCCGGTGAGGTGATGGCTGAAGTGGGGGCGGCTGTTACCAACTTACCGCCAGGTGAGCTTTATACCGCTCTTGAGCGTGGCACTATTGATGCTGTGGAGTGGGTCGGGCCCGCTCTGGACTTGCCGCTGGGTTTTCACCAGATTGCCAAGTACTACTATTCTGGCTGGCAGGAGCCTAATGCTGAAGTTCAGTTCCTGATTAATCAGAAAACCTGGAACAAACTTCCTGAAGATCTTCAGGAAGTCCTGCGGGTAGCAATGCGTACCGCGGCCTATGACATGTATATCCAGAGCACCCACGAAAGTGGTGTTGCCTGGGCGAGCATGAAGAAAGATTATCCGGATGTGACCCATAAAGTCTTTCCTGCTGAGGTCATCAATGCACTGCGTGAGGCGACCAACCGTTTGCTGAATGAATTCGCAGCCGAAGACGAATTGGCGAATGAAATCATTACTTCCCAGCGCGAATATCTGCAACAGGTTCGCCCCTGGACAAACATCTCTGATAAGGCGTATCTGAACAGCGTAGCTGACCAGTAAAAACAAAGCCTAGAGCGAAGGGGCGCCGGGATTATGGAATATCCCGACGCCCCTTTTTGTTTGCTGAAGTTTCTGGAAAAATAGCGCGCTCACTCTATAGGCAGGGCCGATGACACAGACACTGCTATCCCTTAGTAGGCTATCCAAGCAATTTGACGACAGAAAGGTAGTGGATTCGCTGGATCTTGAGATCTTCGATGGTGAATTTATTACTTTGCTGGGGCCGTCTGGTTGCGGCAAAACCACGTTGTTGCGAATGATGGCGGGTTTTGAGCACCCGGATGAAGGCTCCATCACTCTGGGAGGTCTGGATATCACTCATACGCCCCCGGAAGGGCGTCCGCTGAATACGGTATTCCAGAACTATGCGTTGTTTCCCCACATGACGGTATTCGATAACGTGGCGTACGGTCTGAAGATGGAGAAGCGTCCGAAGCCCGAAATTCAGCAGCGGGTTGAAGAGGCCCTGGCTATGGTGCAACTGGAAGATTTTGCCAGGCGCAAGCCACACCAGCTTTCAGGCGGTCAGCAACAGCGTGTCGCAATTGCCCGGGCCGTGGTCAAACGCCCGAAAATGCTGCTACTGGATGAGCCCCTGTCAGCGCTGGATTACAAACTACGTCGTACCATGCAGGTAGAGCTCAAACGCTTGCAGCGTGAGCTGGGTATTACCTTCGTGTTCGTGACCCACGACCAGGAAGAAGCCTTGTCGATGTCTGACCGCGTGGTGGTTCTGAAAGATGGCCTCATTCAGCAGTTGGGTACGCCGCGCGAGGTGTATGAGCGCCCGGCCAATCTGTTTACCGCTCGTTTTGTGGGCGAAACCAATTTCTTCCCGGGTCGGGTGGATGCTATTAATGATGACAACACCATTACGGTAGATGTTTTCGGTCTGAAACGCCGGTTCCGTAAACCAGACTTCCCTGTTTCTGATGGGCAGCCTTTGCATGTGCTGCTTCGCCCGGAAGATATTCGGGTATTGGCACCGGGCGATAAAGATGGTGTAGCGGGTAAAGTGGTGGAACGGAACTATAAGGGAAGTACCCTGGATTCCGTTATCCACTTACCTGACGGGACCGAAGTGCTGGCTTCTGAATTTTTTGATGAAGATGACCCGGCCTTCGACTACCGCCTGGGTGAGCCGGTCAGAGTTAGCTGGGTGGATGGTTGGGAATGGTTGTTGCCTGAAGAGCCTGCCATTGTGACCGGGGATGAAACCGTTGATGGGTAACACTCTGCAGCAACCGTTCAGGACCGCCGTATTGGTTCTGGTGTGGGGTTGGTTGCTGTTTCTGGTGCTCACCCCCAACCTGCTGGTTGTTGGCGCGAGTGTCATGACTCGGAGCCCGGGCAGCTTTATTTCGTTGCCGATTAACTTTGATGCTTACCGCCAACTTCTAAATCCGCTGTATCTGGATGTATTCCTGCATTCTCTGTACATGGCGGCCATGACGACGTTGATCTGTTTGTTGATCGGCTATCCCTTTGCCTGGTCTTTGTCGAAAATTGCCAGAAAACACCGGGTATTACTGATTTTCCTGTTGATAGTACCGTTCTGGACGAACTCTTTGGTGCGTACCTACGCCCTGAAGTTGATTCTGGCGACCAATGGCTTGCTGAACAATGGTTTGATCGCCATCGGGATGATCGATGAGCCTATGCAGATGTTGTATACCGAAGGGGCCGTCATCATCGGCTTGGTGTATCTGCTGTTGCCGTTCATGATCCTGCCTTTATACACCGTATTTGAAGATTTGCGCGAAGACCTGTTGCGGGCTTCCCACGACCTGGGCGCAGGCCGGTTCTCGACGTTTATTCATGTGATTGTGCCTTTAACCCTGCCGGGGGTTCTGGCTGGTGTCATGCTGGTTCTGCTGCCAGCGATGGGGCTGTTCTTTGTGCCGGATATCCTGGGTGGTTCCCGCAATCTACTGGTGGGTAACGTCATCAAGAATCAGTTTCTGGATGCCAGAAATTGGCCTTTTGGAGCGGCGGCCAGCATCATGCTGACTCTGGCGATGGCATTTTTAATGTTTGCCCACCGCCTGAGTAAGCGGCGTATCGGGGAGGATGGCGTATGAATCGTTGGCTGCCTCGCGCATACCTGAGCCTGGTTTTCTTGCTGCTGTACGTGCCTATCGCGGTGCTGGTGGTCTTCTCATTTAACGACTCTCGAACCGGCTATGAATGGGGCGGGCTGAGCCTGCGTTGGTACGAGGCTTTGTTCAATAATCGGGCCATGGTGAAAGCCATGTGGAACTCGTTGTGGCTGGCACTTTCTGCCGCCACCGTATCTACACTGATCGGTGCGCTTACTGCGTTGGCCTTGCATCGCTACAGGTTCCGGGGCAAACAGTTACTCAATGGCATGCTGTTCATTGTAATGATGTCTCCTGAGATTGTTCTGGCCATTTCGTTGCTGGCGCTTTTCTTGTTGGTTGGTCTGCAGTTGGGCTACGTTACTCTGTTGCTGGCTCACGTTACCTTTTGTCTGCCGTTTGTGGTGATTACTGTCATGGCAAGGTTAAGTGGCTTTGATGAAAGATTGCCAGAGGCCGCGCGGGATTTGGGCGCCAGCGACTTTACAATGACCCGCACTGTACTGATTCCGGTTATCATGCCGGCTTTGCTGGCGGGTTGGCTGCTGGGATTTACGTTGTCACTGGACGATGTGGTCGTCAGTACCTTTGTCAGTGGCCCAAGTTATGAAATTCTGCCCTTGCGCATCTACTCCATGGTGCGGGTGGGACTGAAGCCGGAAGTAAACGCCCTGGGCTCGCTGTTGCTGGTGTTTTCACTAGTGATGCTGATGTTGTCTCAATGGATTCTGTTAAGGAGCAAACGATGAAAAAACTGGCACTGGCCACCATGCTGGCGGTAGGTCTGACTGGCTGCAGCAGTTCCGAGGAAACACAGGTTCTGAACCTGTACAACTGGTCGGAATATATGCCACAGGAAGTACTGGATCGCTTCACAGAAGAGACTGGTATCCAGGTGGTCTACACCACTTACGACAGCAATGAGGCCATGTATGCTCGCTTGAAATTGCTGGATGACAGCGCCGCCTACGATCTGGCTGTGCCTTCTACTTACTACGTGAGTAAGATGCGTCAGGAAGGTCTGCTGATGCCGATCGATCAGAGCAAAATCGAAGGTTTTGATAACCTTGCGCCGGAGCTGGTGAATCTGGATATCGATCCGAAGAATGAATACAGCGTACCCTTCCTTTGGGGTACGACTGGTCTGGCGGTGGACACGGCCGATATTGAGGGTGAAGTGACCGCCTGGGCTGACCTGTGGGATGAGCGTTACAAAGGTAGCGTCATGCTGACCAATGATATGCGCGAAGTATTCCACGTAGCACTGCGGGTTCTGGGCTATTCTGGCAACAGTACCAACCCGGATGAGATTGAAGAGGCGTACGAGAAGCTGGTGGAGTTGATGCCATCGGTTCGTACCTTCAATTCCGATGCTCCGCGTATGCCTTACCTCGAAGGTGAAACTGACATCGGGATGATCTGGAACGGTGAAGCGGTGATGGGTCGTGAGGGCCTGCCCACACTGGAATACGTGTATCCGGCTGAAGGCATCATTGCCTGGTTAGACAGTTTCGTGATTCCTAAGAGTGCGAAAAACCCGGATGCGGCGCACAAATTCATCAGCTTTGTATTGCAGCCGGAAATCTCCGCGCTGATCAGTGAAGATATCGGCTATGCTACGCCAAACCTGGCGGCCCGTAAGTTGTTGGATGAATCTGTTGCGAATGATCGCGCGAGCTACCCGAACTCGGACGATATGGTGAACGCTGAATTCCAGACGGATATTGGTGATGAAGCCCTTCAGGTTTATGCGAAGTATTGGGAAATGCTGAAATCTGGCCTTTAAGCCGGATTAACGTCTGAATCATTCGAGAACGGAGGCTCCGGCCTCCGTTTTTTTATGGCCATGTTTCACAAAACTGTCATACATGGTCTATAACTTCCTGATAACAAAATGTTAGCGAAATACTTCGCCACAATTATCAGAGGAATGAGCGAGCATGAATTCACGCAAAACACGGAAAGCGGCATTATTCTGCACCTCCCTTATGGCGGCATCTGCTTCCAGTCAGTTGCTGGCGGAAGAACTCCGGCTAATTACCTGGGGTGGTTATGCCCCGGCTGACGTGGTTGCCCAATTCGAGAAAGAGACCGGCATCGATGTGCAGATCACTTTGTCGAACAACGAAGACATGATCTCCAAACTCCGGGCGACAGGTGGTGCAGGCTTTGATCTGGCCCAGCCAAGCCAAGACCGCATTGTAGGTGTCCAGCGCCAGTTCAATATCTACAAACCGATTGATTACAGCCGCATCAATACGGACCAGTTACAGCCGTCTATGGTCAAAGCGACTCAGGAATCAACAGCCCTGAACGGAAAGTCCTATGGTGTACCATCTGTATGGGGCACCAGTGGCCTGATTGTGCACAATTCTGTGGCGGATACTGTTAAGGACTACACCGACCTGTGTGATCCTGCCGTGTCTGGCAAGGTCAGCTACCGACTGAAACGCCCGACTCTGATGGGGTTTGCTTTTGCAATGGGCATGGACCCGTTTGCGGCCTACAACGATCGTGACGAATATCAATCGATCATGGCAAAAGTCGAAGGCAAGTTGATTGATTGCAAGGCCAATGTAAAAACCTATTGGACCGGTGGCGACCAGCTGTTGTCCCTGCTTCGTACTGGTGAAGTTAATGCGGCGATGGCATGGGATGCTGGCGGTTGGAAACTGAATGCCGAGAATCCCGAGATTCAATTTGTAGCTCCGGAATCTGGTGCTTTAGGCTGGATCGATACCTTCGCCATTCCTCGTCGTAGCGAAAACGAAGATGCGGCCTACAAATGGATCAACTTCGTAATGCAGCCCGAGATCGCAGCGAAGATCACTAATGCTTCCGGTAACTTCACGGCCTCCAGAGGCGCTGACGAGTTTGTGAAGGCAGATCTGCGTGATGCCTACCGCGCCAGCTTCGATGAGCAAGCCATCAGCAACATCAAGTGGTACCCACCTGTTCCGCCAGGACTGGAAGCTATGGAAGGGCAAGTGCTGGATCGTGTTCAAGCAGCGAACTGATTTATATGGCTACAGAATCAGACCTTTCCTGTCATGGGCTGGTGAGGCGCTTTGGCGCCCATACGGCGGTAAATAATATCTCCCTGGACGTGCCTGCGGGCACGTTCTTCTCCATTCTTGGGCCTTCAGGCTGCGGCAAGACCACGTTGTTGCGTCTGTTAGCCGGCTTTGACAAACCGGATGAAGGAGACATCTACATCCGTGGGCAGCGCATGAACGATGTGCCGCCCAATCGTCGGCCGGTGAACATGGTGTTTCAGCATCTGGCTTTGTTTCCTACGATGACGGTAGGCGACAATATTGGTTACGGGCTGAAACGGCGTAAAGTGCCAGTGGCCGAACGTCGCAAACTGACGGCCTCGGTTTTGGAACAGGTAGGTTTGCCGGGTTTAGAGAACCGTAATCCTATGGAGTTGTCCGGTGGCCAGCGCCAACGGGTAGCTCTCGCCCGATGCCTGGTATTGAAACCAACGCTCTTGCTGCTGGATGAGCCCTTGGGAGCGCTGGATCTCAAACTGCGGGAGCAGATGAAGGTTGAGCTTAAACACCTGCAGAAGCAGTTTGGCACCACCTTTGTGTATATCACTCACGATCAGTCTGAAGCCATGGTGATGTCTGATCAGGTGGCCGTTATGAAAAACGGCCGGTTTGATCAAGTGGCACCGCCGGAAGAACTCTACCGGGAGCCGGCAACTCCATTTGTGGCAGGCTTTGTCGGTGATAACAACCGGTTGGTCGGCGAAGTGGTGTCGGTGATGGATAATCTGGCTGAAATTCGTCTGGATGACGGAGAGCGGGTTCGGGGCCGTGTCGCCTCCGCCGGTTTGCAGCAGGGCGCGCGCGCCGAGTTGTACATTCGGCCCGAGTCGCTGGTGTTTGTGAACGATAGTCACCGTGATGGCTATTCTGTTATGAGAGCTAACGTGCGAACAACGCTGTTTGATGGCGCCAATAGCCGGGTAGAAGCAGAAAGTAGCGGCCAGCCGATCTATGCCAGGTTGCCTCAGGATGGATCAGCACCAACATTAACGGCTGACAGTGTGATTAATCTTGCCTGGGATCCGATGTTTGCCCGAGTCTTCGGGGTAGACAGGTCA
This sequence comes from Marinobacter sp., assembly GCF_041595835.1. Lineage (GTDB taxonomy): Bacteria > Pseudomonadota > Gammaproteobacteria > Pseudomonadales > Oleiphilaceae > Marinobacter. The sequence goes on from NZ_JBFHJO010000031.1 coordinate 19,480, forward strand.
TGAAATCCTCTGCCGGTCGCCTTTCACTCTGGTTGTTGTTAACGCCATTTGTGTTGTGGATTGTGTTGCTGGTTCTGGTGCCACACCTACAGATGCTGAGAGTGTCGTTTCAGGTGCGGGAAAGCTGGGATACGCTGGCCTGGGGGCTGGAGCAATATCAGAACTTCTTCACAGAGTCCTACTACTGGCGAACCTTCGTGCGTACGGGCGTCATGTCCCTGCTTACCACCTTCCTGACGCTGTTGATTGCCTTCCCCATTGCCTGGTACATCGCCAAAATGGCCCGGGGCCGGGCCAAGGGCCTTCTCTTTCTGGCCTGCCTCATTCCTTTTTGGGCCAGTGAGTTAGTACGTACTTACGGCTGGATGATTCTGTTGCGTGAAAGTGGCCTTTTCAGCTCATGGCTTCAGGCATTGGGTTGGGTCGACGGTCCGGTCGAGATGCTCTACAACGATGTGGCAGTCATTATCGGGCTGGTCTACAACGGTTTGCTGTTCATGGTGGTGCCATTGGTCACAACTCTCGATGGCATGGATGAGAATCTGGTGGAAGCTGGCTACGATTTGGGCGGAGGTCACGCCACAGTCCTGCGCGAAGTGGTGGTGCCTTGGGCTATGCCAGGTATTGTCTCCGGTTGCATTGTGGTCTTCATGCTGACACTCGGAAGTTACCTGACTCCCATACTGATGGGAGGTAAAGACAGCGCCTGGTTTACCGAACAGATTTTCACCCAGTTCATTACCCGGTTTAATTGGGAGCAAGGAGCTGCCCTGGGGGTATTATTGCTGGTGTTGTCGTCGGTGATGGTGTGGCTTGGGCTGAGATTGTCCGGCCAGTCTTTGCGCAAGGTTATGGGGTGAAATCATGATACGTTCAGTACCCCGGTCTCGATTGTTTGATGGCATCTACCTGGCATACTTGCTGGCGTTTTTTGTTTACCTGGCGTTGCCCCTGCTCGTTACGGGAGTTTTTGCTTTTAACGATTCCCCGTTTCCGTCCCTGCCTTGGGAAGGGTTCACGCTGGACTGGTATTTTGCTGATGGCTCTGAAGGGCGCACAGGCCTGTTCCATGATGACAGTTTGCTTAGTGCTCTTTGGGTCAGTACTAAAATTGCCTTTTGGGTTACGTTAGTCAGCGTCGCACTGGGTTGTGTGAATGCGGTATTGTTTGAGCGGCTACAGTTCCGAGGCAAGGAGTTTTTATATTTGCTGATGTTGTTGCCACTGGTAATTCCCGGGGTCATTCTGGGCGTGTCTATCCTGGTGTTCTACAGTGGCACCGCAAACGAAGTCTCCCGGCTTTGGGGGCTCGAGCTGGATATCTTCCGGCCGGGCATGACGCTGGTGGTGATGGGGCAGGTAACGTTTATCACCACGTTGGCCACTCTGGTGATCGGAGCAAGGCTTAGAAAGTTCGATCCGCAACTGGAAGAAGCTGCCCTGAACCTTGGGGCTACACCTTTGGTGGCCTGGTTTACCGTGACCCTGCCCTGGCTGGTGCCCTCCATTTTCGGGGCGGCTGCTATGGCCTTTCTAATGTCATTTGAGAATTTCAACACTACCGTCATGCTGACCGGCAGTGATACGCCGTTGACGGTGGCGCTGTTTAATCGCTTGCGGGAAGGTTCTACGCCGGTGCTGAACGCCGTGGCCCTCTTTCTGATGGCCGTCTCTGGGTTGTTAGCAATGCTGACGTTGCGGCAAAACCGGGGGCGTGAATAAGTAGAGAGGAGGAATGCCCCGGCGGCGATCAGAAGATGGCTGCCGGGGGTGTGTTGATCAGTGCCAGATATTACTGTCGATTTTCTCGTGCAGTTCTGGGTAATTTTTTGATTTGAATTGTGGAACCAGGCCTTCCTTGCGCTGAGCGAGATAATCTTTCGTCAGTTTTACGACCGTGCCTGACAGCAGCACAATGGCGATCAGGTTGATGGTTGCCATCAGTCCCATGGATGCGTCCGCTGCATTAAACACCGTTACAACGGCTTCATAGCCTCCCCAAATCACCATGCCCAGAGCAGACAAACGCAGTATGGTAAGGCCAAGAGTATTGCCGCCTTTCAGGTACACCAGCGCATTTTCGGCATAGGTGTAATTCGCCACAATCGAGGTGAATGCGAAGAACAAAATAGCGATGGCAATGAAATAACTGCCAAATTCACCCAGGTGCACTTCCATCGCTTGTTGAGTCAGTTGGGTGCCAGTGACGCCTGAACCTGGTTCCAGAACCCCGGCCAGCAAGATCATGATGGCGGTAGCCGTGCACACAATGATGGTATCGATGAATACGCCAAAAGCCTGAACAAGTCCTTGCGAGGACGGATGGTGAGGTGCCGGAGTAGCTGTGGCGGCAATGTTCGGCGCTGAGCCCATGCCTGCCTCGTTGGAGAACAGGCCGCGCTTGATACCGTTAAGCATAGCGGCGGTAATCGAGCCAGCGACGCCACCAGCGGCCTCTTCAAGACCAAAGGCGCTTTTCACGATCAGAGCCAGCACCCCGGGGACTTCAGTAATGTTCATCGCCATAACGCCCAGTGCGAGCAACACATACGCACCCGCCATAAACGGCACGACGAATTCAGCAAAACGAACGATCTTCCTCAGTCCACCGAAGATAACAACGCCGGCACATACCGCAATCACGATACCCACGCCCAGTTTCGGAGTGCCAAAAGCGCCCTGCATGGCATCGGCAATGGAGTTTGCCTGAACCGCATTGAACACCAGGCCAAAAGAAATAATCAGACAAACGGCAAAAATGGCAGCAGCCCAGGGTGCGTTCAGGCCTTTTGCAATATATACAGCGGGGCCGCCCCGATACTGGCCTTTGCCGTCTCGAACCTTGTAGAGCTGAGCGAGTGTGCTTTCAGCGTACCCGGTTGCCATGCCCACCAAGGCGACCATCCACATCCAGAAGATAGCGCCAGCGCCCCCCAGGTAAAGTGCCACGGCCACACCTGCAAGGTTGCCAGTACCGACTCGCGACGCGAGACTGGTGCATAAAGCCTGAAATGGGGAGATACCATGAACATCGCTTTCACGGGAGCCGCGAATGGCACGTACCATTTCACCGAAGTGAATGAACTGCAGAAAACCCAAGCGGATGGTGAAAAAAATACCTACAGCGAGCAGGCCGTAGACGAGGACATAGCCCCAAAGAATCGAGTTAAGAAAATCGACAATTGCAGTCATCGACACGCGCCTGTGATTTGTGAATGGGAGTTAATCTCAAGGCGGGGCAGTTTAGCACGGTAAAATTTTGATCAGCTTGCGGATATCCGTGATATCCCGACCGCTAAAAATTTGCTGTCGGGATCAGTTTAGAAAGGGAAGTTACCTTGTCAGACCACTAACACCGGGCATTTTGCCTGGGACGCAACCCGGTGAGACACGCTGCCCAGGAACATGCCATCTTTGTCGCTGTTGGTGCCTTTAGTGCCTACCACAATCAGGTCGGCTTCTTTATCCTGGGCAAACTTCACAATGACTTTTGAGGGCCGGCCGGCCTTTACGAAACCGCGAACATTCGTAGCCCCGTGTTCCTTTGCAAATTCCTTAGCGTGGTTGACCACTTCTTTTGCGTAGTCAGACAGCACTTTGTCCGGGATCTCCATATCATCCGGGCGACCTATCGACAGGGACGCCTCAAACAGACTGTGATGCTTATAGACGCAGATAATGAAGATCTCCACGTCAGGCATAAGCCTCTGTAGTTCAATCGCCTTATCCAGCGCCCTTAGCGATGTTTTGGAGCCATCAACGGCAGCCAGAATTCGTTTGAACATAGCAATCTCCGATTATTTGCCGGAAACCAGGCTTACTGTGGGTAAGCCAGATCTCTAAGGAACAACGCAATTTGTGGGAAGGCGATGATCAGCCCGGCTGCCGCGACCAACATGAGGATGAACGGTGGTGTACCACGAATAACTTCCAGATACGGTCTTTTGAAGATGGCTATGGCTGTGAAAATGTCACAGCCAAAGGGTGGAGTTGCTGAGCCTATGGCAACCTGCAGTGTAATCAGCACCCCCACCAGAACAGGATCAAGGCCCGTAGCCTGGATAGCCGGTGCGAAAATCGGGGTAAGCACCAGAATCACCACAATCGGGTCGACAAACATGCAGGCGATAAAAAATGCGACACAAATTGCGATCAATACGCCCACCGGGCCTGCATCGTTTACACCGACAGATTCCAGAATGGCTTGCGGGATCTGGGCAAACGAAATGATCCAGGAGAATCCGTTGCCAACAGCCACCAGAATGAATACCACCGCGGTAATCAGACCGGTCGATTTGGCAATGCGGTAAATATCATTAAGTTTCAAAGAACGGAAAATCATGAATTCCAGTAAAAAGGCGTAGAGTACACAGACTGCTGCAGCTTCTGTCGGACTGAAAATACCGCCATAGATACCACCAACAATAATGACGGGGAACATCAGGGGCCAGGACGCATCCCGTACCGATAGAGCGCGTTGCTTCCAGGTGGCTTTTGCTTCGGTGGGTACGTCGTTCTTATAGGCGTAAATCAGGCAGTAGATCGAAAACATCACGAGAATCAGAAGGCCGGGCCCGATGCCAGCAATGAACAGTTCAGCGATAGATGTTTCGGAAATAACACCGTAGATGATCATCCCGATACTGGGAGGAATCAGGAAGGCAATGTCACTGGCGTTGATGATTAAAGCCAGAGTAAAAGAATCGGAATAGCCAGCCTTTAGCATTTTGGGGCGTAGAGGTGAGCCCACTGCAACAACGGTTGCCTGAGTCGAACCTGATACGGCCCCGAACAGGGTGCAGGAGGTTGCAGTGCTGATTGCCAGGCCGCCTTTAACATGCCCGATAAACGACATGACCATATTAATCAGCCGGTCGGCCGACTGGCCCCGGGTCATGATGTCGGCAGCCAGAATGAACATAGGTACTGCAATCAATGACGCCGGCCGGATGCCACCCATCATCTGCTGGATGAATGTGCCCATCTGGCCGAAGCCATCGAACATCATTACAAAGCCGACCACCGCGGCGGTGGTCAGTGGGATCATCATCGGAAAGCCCATAAGCAGCAGCCCGATCATGATGACCATCATAATAGTTGCCATAGTGTCCTCGACCTCTGGGATTTAAGCGGCTTTAAACTTCCGATTCGGTATCGGCATAACCATCAACAACACCAGTGGAAAGGTAAACATCTTTACTGGTGAAGTTTTTAACGGCGGTGAGGAAGTACTGCGTGCCGGTAACGGCAAAGCCAACAGGAGCCCAGATATAAATCCACCAGATGGGCAAGCCCAGTGCAGGAAGAATCCGGCCCCGGCTCTGTAGGGTTTCGATGTACCCGTAAGAGTGATAACACAGGAAAAACATGACGACAGAGGTGAATAGCGCGATGACAATCATCAGCACTTTTCTTCCGCTGGCAGGGAATGCATCGTAAACCGCTGACATGCGAATGTGGCGACCATGTCTGGCCGCATAACCTATGCCTGCAAAGGTAATCAGAATGATGAGGATGCGGTTGATTTCGCCGGAGAAGAACAGACCTTCTCCAAATACGAAGCGGCCAATCACGTTCATACAGGTGTTAATGGCCATCAGAATAACGCCGGCGGCGAGTATCACTGCTTCGGTTTTGGCAATCCATTCGTCAATGATGCCAAGGATGCCAGGCAAACCGGACTCGTAACTGCCGGTATCGTCTTCAACAGCCTCTTGAGGATGTTCAGACATGGGGTGTGCTCCACAACTGGTCGCTCCCGGCCGGCAAAGTCAAAGTCCCCCAGCGGGGCGGGGTTGAATCTGAGTTAAACAACAAAGGGCGGCCTTGGGCCACCCTTTGTCTTTTTCGGGTTACTCGCCTTTAACGGCTTCGAGGTCAGCCTTGAACTGCTCAAGAAGCTTCTTGCCGCTGTCGCCGGACATCTCGATAAACTTCTCTTCAACCTGAGGCGCACGGGCCCGGAATACGTCGATCTGTTCTTCGGTCAGGCGGGTTACAGTGACTTTATCGCTCTTGGAGGTGATCTTGTTAAGTGCTTCATCCGCCAAACCATCGATGTGAACGATGATTTCTTCGAAGGCAAAATCTGCGGCGTCACGTACCAGTTTTTTGTCTTCGTCCGACAGACCGTTGTAGAAGTTCTGGTTTGCCATCATGGCGGTGGTGAACCAGCCGTGGCCGGTGAATACCAGGTTTGGAGATACCTCGTACAACCCGCCGGACTCAATCCAGAATATCGGGTTTTCCTGACCTTGAATCATGTTGGTTTGCAGGGCACCGTACACTTCACCCCAAGGTAGCGGGGTTGGTGTTGCGCCGAACGCAGAATAGGTTTCAGACAGAAGCGGGTTAGTCATTACCCGGATCTTTTTGTTTTTGAATTCTTCCGGAGAGGTGACCGGCTCGTCCACGGTCACGACCATTTCCCCTTCGGGGTACATCTTCAGCAGTTCCAGGCCTTGCTCGGAATAGAGTTTGGGGAAAGCTTCGTTGATGGCGTCTGATTCACGGAAGAATGTGATTACCGTGTTCATATCGGTGGGCAGAAGGTAGGGGATGAAGAAAATCTGCGCTTCTGGAATCAGGGAGCCAGTAAAGCCAGGGGACTGGTTTACAAAGTTCAGGATGCCCGCCTGGGTCTGCTCCATGATGTCGTCAGATTCGCCCAGTTCACCGAAACGGAAAATCTGTAGCGTGTGGTCTGAGTTTTCTTCAATGTATTCTTTGAATTTGTAGGCGTATACGTCTTGAACATCACCCTCGTATTCTTCGTGGGCATAGCGCCAGTTGGCGGCATTTACGGCGTTAGCAGCCGTCAACCCGGCAAATGCCAATGCTGAAATACCGACCAGTTTCCGGAATTTGTTTGTGCTGTTCATTACGTGGTCTCCGCTCGTTTTTTTAGTCAATTCCTTGTTGCCTTATTAAAGACTGGCAAATCAAAGCTCGTTTCGCAAGAAATTGACCAAAATTAGAATGAATCGGGCGGCGCTTTTTGGTGCTTTACAAGTATTTGATTTCAGAATGTATTCTGTTTTTTCAGACAGGCTTCCATGAAGTACCGGAATTCTTGGGCGACCCTGCCCACGCTGTTCTCAAGCCGATGGCCGTCGGATAAAATCAGGGTATCCAGTGCCTGCTCCCGGGCTAGTTTCAGGACGGGTAATATGGGCACTACATCGTCATTCCAGCCATGAATAATTTGTACGTAACTGGCACGAATAACCGGGCTGGACTGTGGGTATTTGGGCAACGCTAATGCCGGGGCCAGCAGAAAACAGCCCAGAACGGGTATTTGTGAGCTGGTTTGAGCACATACCCAGCCCCCCATGCTGGAACCCGCCAGAATAGTGCGTTCTGGTTTAGCTCCAGCAGCTTCCATGGCACTGCGCATTTGCAAAAGACGTTCTTCGGGGTCTTTCGTGTTGCGATGATCGATCGCTTCTGCTCTGACCCCCGGAAACTCCTCGGCCACGGCTTTCATGGCCTGAACTTTGGTTCCGTTCGGGCCGCTTTCGAGCCCGTGTGAGAGGAAAACGAAAAAGCTGTTGTCAGTCATCGGATAAACTCTGGGCCAGAATATTCAGTGTATGCCGGCGTTATTCCGGCGGTCAGAAAGGCCTTTATTTCACACCGAACCCACGTTTATTCAAGAACTCTTTCATGTGTGGGCGCAGTTTGCTGGTGAACAGTGGCTTCAGCTGTTCTGACCAGTTGGTATTTTTATTGCCGCCGGTACGTTCTTTGTAATAGCGAGCCATCGTGTCGTCAAACTCAGCGACCAGTGCTTCGTCGTCAGAGTCGTCGTAGACATCTTCTTTCAGAATAGCAGCCAAGGGAAGACGAGGCTTTACTTCCGGGTTTTGATCCGGGTAGCCCAGACACAAACCGAACACGGGGTAAACATGTTGCGGCAGTTTCAGAAGATCACTGACCTCTTGCGGATTATTGCGAATGCCGCCTATATAACAGATGCCCAGGCCCTCAGATTCGGCGGCAACGACTATATTTTGGGCAATCAGAGCGACATCAATGCTGGCAACCAGCAATTGTTCGGTCATGCCCTGAATGGTTTCAGCGCCAGCCCGTGCGGCAGCTTCTGTAGCGCGTTTCATGTCGGCACAGAACACCAGAAAATCTGAAGCGCTTGCCACATAGGGTTGTCCTCCAGCTAGCTGGGCCAGTTGTTGGCGGCGCTCAGGGTTCACAACGTGGATAATGGTATAGGCTTGTACATGATTTGAAGTGGCCGCACTCTGGCCGGCCCGGATCAGTTCTTCAAACAGCTCTTCCGGGATCTGTTGATCTTTGAACTTTCGGATGGAACGGTGGGATTTCAGGCGTTCGATTGTTGGATTCATGGCCCCTCATCGGTGTCAGGTAAATGCAGACGATAGCTTTCTTATCAGGGGCGGTGCAACCGTACAAAGGTCGTTGCACGTTTCCCCCGGACATAAGAAAAGCGCGCCGATTGGCGCGCTTTAAGGTCACTCGCTGATGGCTGTAGTCAGAGCACCATGTCCACAGGCCGTGGCGTTTTAGATGTGCTCGGTGGCAGCTGCGGGTAGCGTACTTCCGGCATTTCTCCGGTCAGGGTTTTCAGGAAAGCGACGATGGATTTCACCTCATCATCATTCAGTTCCGTACCCAGCTGGGAGGTGCCCATAACCGATACGGCTTCTTCCAGGCTCCAGATTGCGCCGGAATGGAAGTAAGGTGCGGTCAGCTCAATATTTCTGAGGGGAGATGCACGGAACACATACTCGTCAGAGGCGGTTTCAGTTACCGCAAAACGACCTTTGTCGCCCTCTGGCAGGATGTCGCCACCCGGGCGGGTTACCAGACCGAACGGGAAGTAGCTTTGGCCGCCAACGTTCACACCGCTGTGGCATGCGGTACAGCCACGATCCATGAACAAGGCCAGACCTTCTTTTTCAGTTTCATTCAACGCGGAGGCATCACCACGAAGATACCTGTCGAAAGGTGCATCCGGGGTGATCAGAGTGGCCTCGTAGGCTTCAATGGCAACGGCCATATTGTCGAAGGTTACGGGGTCATCTTGCCCAGGGAAGGATTCCTCAAACAGCTCGATGTATTCGGGCATACTTTTTAGTGTGGTCACGACACGGTCGGGCGAGCTACTCATCTCAACACCCGCCTGTACAGGCCCCTTGGCTTGCTCTGCAAGATCTTCTGCACGACCATCCCAGAACTGCGCCGCGTTGAACACAGCATTGAAGACTGTCGGGGCGTTGCGTGGCCCTTTCTGCCATCCGTGACCAATAGAAACAGCCAGCTCATCATCACCGCCGAGGCCCACATTGTGGCAGGTGTTGCAGCTGATCAGGTGGCTGGCCGACAATCGTGGTTCAAAAAACAGCATTTTTCCCAGCGTAACCTTGGCTGGCGTTAACTCGTTGCCATCGATGACCGGGGGGGTTTGAGGTACAGGTTCAAATATGGCGTTGGCGCGCTCCATAAGCTCGTCTGCGGCAGCAGAACCGGCCATTACACCAAGGCTGAGTGCGAGAGCGGTAATCAGAGGGCGTTTGGTCATAGTATTTTCTCCTTATGAGACGGCATAGCCTCTTCACTTAAAGGTAACAAACCCTCTAGGAAGTGCACGGAGAATTGGCGTTTCTCGATGCTAAATTTGACGTTCGTCAATATACGGCTTGTTGCAGAAAACTGTCTTGATGATGCGGCATATGGCCGCTGATGTTTCGGGTAAACGTGCTATCAAAATTATGGTTATATCGTTATTCTTAAGTGAATTATCGTTAAAAAGTGAGGAGGGTGTTATGAGAACATTAATGTTATCAGCAGTACTCATGTTCGGGTTGGTAGCGGCCGCCCAGGCTGAGGAAGCTTTGTCGCTCACTCCGCAAGAAACTCAGAATATGGTTCAGGAACGGGGCGATGAAATACTGTTCATTGATGTTCGTGATCCGGTGGAGATTATGTTCATCGGCTTCACGGATTCAGTTGACCAGAATATTCCGTTCCAGATGGTAGACCGCACTCGTTTCAATGATGAGAAACAGGTGTTTGCCATGAGTCTTAATGAAAATTTTGTGGCTGAAATTGATGAGGCTTTGGCAAACAAAGGCCTTGACCGGAACTCCCTGATCATCACCATGTGCCGTTCTGGTTCGGCCCGGGGCAAGCCCAGTGCTGACTACCTGCTGGAACGAGGCTTCACAAATGTGAAATACGTGGACCATGGTTTCCAGGGTGACTCCCTGAAAGAGGGACCTCAAAAGGGAATGCGGTTGAAGAATGGCTGGCAGAATTCTGGTCTGCCCTGGTCTTCCAAGCCTAATCCTGAAAAGATTTATCGCCCATAGGCAACAGGGAGCCCACTTTGGTGGGCTCCCTGTCTCTTGTTATTCATCGATACAGATCTCCCGTCGGGCAACCGCAACAGCCGTTCTTGCCAGTAAGCCTGTGATCAATACCACTAACAGCACCAGAAGGATGGCTCCTAGCCATTTAAAGAATGGATTACCCAGTAGTTGATACATGCTCAGTGTGGCAAGCGTGACTGCTGCCATGGGGAATGAGTAAGCCCACCATGAAAGGAAAAATTGCAGCTTGAGAAACCTCGAGGCCTGAGTGAACAACATCAGGGTAAGAAACAGTGCGCTGTAGTACAGGATGCGGGCGAATGCATCCAGTTCTCCGTTTAACTGCATCCATGAGATAAAACCGATACCCGGTGGTGCGATTAAAATGAAGAGCGTTGGCAGAAGCTTGCCTGGCAGTGGATGATGGAAAAACATGCGGTTGAAGATAATGGCGAGTAACACTATCCAGAACACCAGACCGATGCTGAAGAAGAACCAGGAAAGCTCCACAAAACCATGCTGAACTCCGGCGATAGGCACCAGAATATTGCCGACAATGGGAATGAACCAGGCCGGATTCATATGGTTAATTTCAAAATGGGTGTGGTGAATCCAGGCAGACAACACATACAAGGTAAAGCACAGGTGCAAAGCGGCACCGACTCCCCAGATAAGGAGTGAGGCACTTTTCTGATGCGGCAGCATGGCAATACTGATCAGCACCAAACCGATGGATATCGTGGGTGCAAAATTAAGTTTTACCGGATGATTCAATTCTGCCCTGACATGCTGGGGGTAGCGGATAATTTTCAGCAAATAGAGTGCGGCCAGGGAGATAAACACCGCGATAGCCAGCGTTAGAAGCACAACGCTGGCGGTGTTATTGAGTTCGAAAACCATTTCGGCCCGGTGTAACGCCAGGGTCAGGCCGGCCAAACCCATCACCATGGCAAACCAGGAAACGGGGAAATTCTGCAGACGGGAAGTATCTGTTGGCACCATCGACAACCTCAGCATGTCATCTTTGTGTTTGAAAAACGCCAACCTGTGAGTGGTTGGCGTTGGGTCAGCAAGATATGACCGGTCTTGCTTCAGAAGCTGTAAATTCGCATCTTCCGGTTGAGCATCTGGCTAGCCATTTGCGGTGGCATAGCAACGCCCACGCCATCGATCAGGTCTTCTTTTGTATGCTCGCTATTTGGCAGGTACAGAGCACAAACGTTGGCAACGCCACCGGATTTCAGCAGGCCTCTTAACATCTGGCCGGGCGTTACATTGCGCGGTGCCAGGGCGTCGCCTTTATAGGTTTTGAGGGCCAGGTCACCGGCTTCGTCGCACAACAATACGTTCACCTTGGCCCCCTTCTCTGCCATGGTGTTGGCAAGCACCATAGCCATGCCTTGTGTCTGATTGGAGGCGCTGGACAGAATTACTAATACTTCTTCTACGATTCCGCCCTTGCTGGAACGATTTTCCTTCTGTTTATCCGCCATTGCGTGTGCAGGAACGAGTGCGACCAGGAGGGCCAGAGTCAAGACTTTGATGGTGTTCGTCATGAGGTATGTCCTTTGTTTGGGATTTATTTCTGATTCCAGTATAGAAGCGGAAAAACAACGTGTTCAGTGACATTGTTACTGTGGTTAGTTGTTGGCTGGATAAATTGATTTTACTCAAGGAGCTGATAAATGTTCTGTGGCGGCGGGAATAATTGTCTACACTGTCTTTCGGGACATCCGGATGCTTGGTGGGTGATATGAGTAATGCAGTAAAGGGGGTGACGTCCTCCTCAGTACGGTTTTTAGCCATTGCCATGATACTGCTGCTGGGGGCGGTGGTGCCTGCGCAAGCCCTGGAGAAACGACCGACGACGGCGGATCACAGCAAGTTCAAGCCCCTTAAAGGGCCGTTTGAGAATGTTGAAGATGTCACGACTGCCTGTCTGAGGTGCCATACCGAAGCGGGCGATCAGATTCGCCAGACCACTCACTGGACCTGGCTCTATGATCACAAGGAGACCGGGCAGGTTCTGGGTAAGAGTAAGGTTGTCAACAGTTATTGCGGTATGGCTATTACCAATGAGCCGCGTTGTACGTCCTGCCATGTGGGCTATGGTTGGAACGACATGAAAGAACCGCCTCCGCAGGCAGAAAACGCAGTGGATTGCCTGGTCTGTCACGACACCACGGGTGAGTACTGGAAGTTCCCGACGTTAGCCGGTTACCCCACATCTATACCCCGGGAGTGGCCCAAAGGCAGTGGAAAAATGGTGATGCCGCCGGATCTGGCCCATATTGCCCAGAATGTCGGGGCCAGTGGCCGGGAAAACTGCGGCAGTTGTCACTTTTATGGTGGCGGTGGTGATGGTGTCAAACACGGTGATCTGGACTCTTCTCTGGTCAACCCCCCTAAATATCTGGATGTGCATATGTCGCCGGATGGGCTGAACTTTGGATGTTCAGACTGCCATACCACCTGGGGGCATGCGGTGACCGGTAGCCGGTATCAGACCAATGCCCGTGACACGGTTGGAATTGACGTGCCGGGGCATACAGACTTTACCCGTGCGAGCTGTGAATCCTGCCATGGCGATGCTCCCCATGAAAAATCAAAACTGAATGATCACGTAGACAAACTGGCCTGTCAGACTTGCCATATACCGGCGTTTGCTCGTGGTGGTGTTGCTACCAAAACCTGGTGGGACTGGTCTACAGCGGGTCGGCTCGATGAGGATGGTCAACCGATCAAGGAATTCGACGAGCAGGGAAATCTCAGTTATCTGAGTGAAAAAGGGGATTTCCGTCATGGGGAAAATGTGGTGCCGGAATATGCCTGGTTTGATGGCACGGTGAAGTACACCCTGGTGGATGAGAAACTGGATATCGAGCATCCACCCGTGGCGATCAACCGG
>NZ_JBFHJO010000032.1:0-32018 GCF_041595835.1 Marinobacter sp.
ACTCTGGCTCTGACTCTGACTCTGGCTCTGGCTCTGGTTCTGGTTCTGGTTCTGGTTCTGGTTCTGGTTCTGGTTCTGGTTCTGGTTCTGGCTCTGGCTCTGGTTCTGGTTCTGGTTCTGGTTCTTTCACAATGTCATCAGGAACAAGCGAAGATTCCAGCTTCCCGGATTCTTCCACCACCGGCTCAGGGTCAATTCTTTCCGGCAACACAGGATCAGCAGCAGGCGGCTCATCCTCCACCGGATTCAGACCCGCATCTCCGCCCGCCTCAAGCTCAGGGCCGATCGTAATACTTTTACGTATGCGCTCTGGCGCTACAACCAACTCAGACTGCCCCTGTACCGTTTCATCATAGCGCTGAGAAACCAGCCACCAGGACACCCCAAGCAAAATAACAGCCAAAGCAGGCCAGCGCAGACTTTCTAATGAGGGCAAGTTAAAACGTGAGGGCGAATGAGACGAAGCCACCATATCCAACCAGATCCCAGGCGTCACACGCTTCAGGCGGCCAAAACTGCCATGGCTCAACGCGTGAATCTGCTTCAACCGGTATGGCGACAAGAGCTCATCCATTGGGCCACCAGCTCTTTGAACCCTGGGCTCCAAGTATGCGGCCAAATCATCCTTGCCCAACGGGGGAAGCGCAATATGATGAAGGTGGCCGGAAGTCTGATCATAAGAAAATGCCCGGCTAAAACCATCAGTGCCCGCAAAAACAGGCACTGCCGCAACCGAGCGATCGGAAGCCAAAAATGCAGACAAAAGAAGGTTCAGAACATCTGGCGCAACGCGGTCAGCATCGTCAATCAAAAGTACCTGGCGCTGACCACGCTGAACACGGCTTTCAGAACCTTTGAAGTAACGAAAAACAGCATCTCGGGGATCAAGATCATCTGAGACACCTGAACGGGAAAAAGCCCGAAGATCCCGGGCCAGGGCCGCAGCACTGGTAAGAGCCGATGATGGTATTCGGTGGAACTCCAGCCTCGCCGACTCACTGCGAACCAGCTCAGCCAAAACCCGTGTTTTTCCTGCGCCCGGCGCTCCTGTGAGGACGAGCGCCATATCGCCAAATCCGCAGAGATGCCGCAGCGATTCCAATGCATGTTGGCGCATCGCTCCCGGGAAAAAGGGCACATCCATTTCTAATGGGTTTTCCCGCAAACCGTAACGCTGCTGCAGACGGGGAAACAAGCCCCCGCCTTCAAGACTGTTTAATATGTCCTGAACCACACGTCATCCCTGTATCTGTCGCTTAAACAATACCGACGGGTTAACTGATAAACGCCTGCAAGGTTGCGCGAATATTCTCTGGCTTAGCACTCGCAGTAACCCACGCATCACCCAACTCACGCAGCAACACCAAACGAAGCTGGCCATCCACGTTCTTTTTATCAACAGCCATCAAACTCATAAAATCCGCCTCAGACATCCCTGCCGGGGCTTTCTCCGGCAAGCCTGCACGCCGGATCAGCTCGTCTGCACGAGCCTTGTCGGCCGGACTGATAAGCTCTTCGCGCACAGAGAGGTCTGCAGCCATCATCATCCCAGTACCAACGGCCTCACCATGCAGCCAGTGACCATAGCCCGCAAACGTTTCTATGGCGTGACCAAAGGTGTGACCAAGATTCAGAATTGCCCGGATACCGCCCTCTTTCTCGTCCAGCGAAACCACCTCGGCCTTACACAGGCACGACCGGTAAATCGCCTCGCCCAGAGCTACGGTATCCAGTCCGCGAAGAGAATCAATATGCCGTTCTAACCAGCCAAGCATCGACTTATCACGAATCAAGCCGTACTTAATCACCTCAGCCAACCCTGCAGTTACCTCACGAGGCGGAAGTGTCATCAACGTGTCAGTATCAATAAGAACAGCTTGTGGCTGGTGAAACGCCCCAACCATGTTCTTACCCAACGGATGATTAATACCGGTCTTGCCGCCAACGGAAGAGTCTACCTGCGACAACAGCGTTGTGGGCATCTGGACAAATGGCACACCGCGCTGATAACAGGCTGCAGCAAAGCCAGCCATATCACCCACAACACCACCACCCAACGCTGCTATCGTGGTGTGTCGCGTATGACGATTCTCCAGAAGTCCGTCAAAGATCAGATTCAGCGTTTGCCAGTTTTTGTACTCTTCACCGTCTGGCAGTGCAACCACGTCAACGGCCTTACCCGGAAAGCACCCTTTCGCCTTTTCCAGGTATAGCGGCGCAACTGTCTCGTTGGTCACAATCATCACCTGACCACCACTGACCCATGGTGTCAGGTCATACTCTCCCAGCAGCCCCGTACCAATAATGATGGGATAGCTACGCTCACCCAAGTCAACTTTCAGTTCTTTGAGTACCTTGTACATGCTGACGACCTTCCTTACGCCGTTGCCTTCTATGCCGAGGGGTTTTGGGGCTTATTCTGTTGACCAGCTGCCTGACCACAAGCCGTGGGCTTTTACGGTCAGTATACATAATGATATCTGCCAGTCTGGTATACAGAGGGTCCCTTACCGCAAATAACCTTCTGAGAACCCCCTCCGGATCATCGTTTTGAAGCAGAGGGCGATTACGATCTTTTCTTGTACGCTCAACTTGCTGTTCTACAGATGTTTTCAGGTAAACAACGACCGCATTCCTGCGCAATAAAGGGTGGTTTTCCGGGCGCATTACCGCTCCGCCACCCGTCGCCAATACCACCCCGGTCTCAGTGGTCATTTCATCAAGCATGGCAGTTTCTCGCTGCCGGAAGCCATCTTCACCTTCTACATCAAAAATCCACGGAATATTTGCCCCGCAACGCTCTTCAATAACACGATCAGAATCCAAAAAACGATAACCGAGCTCTTTGGCAAGCATACGGCCGATAGTGCTTTTTCCGGCCCCCATGGGCCCAACCAGAACAACACGTTTGGGCAAAGACATAATTTCCGCTCAACAAATTTTCAGGCGGATGAGAATAGCACAGGGCGGACCAATCCATAAGCTCGCCATGCTCTGGGCAAAAAAAAGCCGCCGTGGTTAGCGGCGGCTTTTAGTCCCAGACCCTTTTACTGGATCAGGTCACTCTTGATGATCTTAGGCGTGATAAAGATCAGCAACTCACTGCGCTCATCGACATGCTCTGTGCGCTTGAACAAACGGCCAAGGTAAGGAATGTCACCCAGGAACGGTGTTTTGGTGGTTTGAGTCGTCACTTCAGACTGGAAGATTCCGCCCAATACGACCGTTTCACCATTCGCCACCAGAACCTGCGTAGTGACCTCGTTCGTGTTGATTGACGGAATACCCGCTGTTACTTCGCCGCGGGAGTCCTGGCTAACCACCAGATCCATGATAATTTTATCATCAGGTGTTATTTGTGGAGTGACTTCCAGAGACAGCACTGCCTCTTTGAACTCAACGTTAGTTGCACCACTGGAAGTGGCTTCCTGATAAGGAATCTCCTCACCTGACTTAATAGACGCGCTCTGGCGGTCCGCTGTTATCACACGAGGCTGCGAAACAACTTCAGCCTGACCATCGCTCTCAAGTGCAGACAGCTCAAGGTCAATCAGGAAATCATCGCTCCCCCAGCCAATAGCGAAAGATGAGGACCCTTCGTCCGTCACACCCAGGTCAACACCCAGCGCGCCCGGGAATGAGATGGTGTTGCTACCACCGCTGGCAGCACTGCGAGCTTCGCTTAGCGTACCAAGGGAACCACCCACTGTCACAACGTCGTTGCCGCTGACATCGTAAGCTGCACCACCCCAGCGAACACCCAGATTTTCCGCTACGTTAGTCTGAGCACGAACAATACGGGCTTCGATAGAGACTTGACGCACCGGCACATCCCAGGTGCTGACCAAGCGGCGGATTTCTTCCAGCTTATCGGCACTTTCACGAACCGTGATGGTATTTGTTCGCTTATCTGAAGACACGAAGCCGCGGGAAGAAATCAACTCAGCATCAGCCTGAATCAGGCTGACAATTTCATCAGCTTTAGCGTAGTTCACTTGAATGATATCCAAGCGAACCGGGGCCAGTTCAGCAATCTGCTTGTTGGTTTCAAGCTCAAGCTTCTCGCGGGCAGCAATTTCATCAGCGGGCGCAACCAGCAAAACGTTACCAATCTGACGCTTATCCAGGCCCTTGGTTTTCAGAATCAGCTCTAGCGCCTGATCCCAGGGCACGTTCTGTAAGCGCAGAGTGATGCTTCCGCCAACGGTGTCACTGGCCACAAGGTTAAGACCCGTAAAATCCGCAATCAGCTGAAGCACTGAACGTACTTCGATGTCCTGGAAGTTAAGGGACAGTTTTTCACCGGTGTACGGGAATTTTTCTTCCCGACGAGTTTCCGCCTCTTCCTGAGAAATCTCTTCAACACTTACCGTAAACTCACGACCAGACTGATACGCAATGTAGTCATATTCGCCCTCAGGACGAATTTCAACAACGGCACTACCATCTTCTACGAAGGTATCAATACGGGTTACCGGTGTCGCAAAATCAGTTACATCCAAACGACGGCGAAGGTCCGCTGGCACGTCCAGATCAGGCATAGTCAGCCGGATACGACCACCAAGCTCCGTCAGGTTAACCGCCGACGAACTGTTACCCAGATCAACAATCACCCTACCCTCGCCCGATTTTCCCCTACGAAAATCTACGCCGGCCAGAGCATTTGTGGCCGCTGGTGCAGAGGCCGAGGTTTGTGGTGCTGAAGCGGTCATGGATGACGATGCAGCGGCACCACCGATGGTCATCACCAGAGAGTTGTTCTCCCGCACCGTCTCATGGGGAACCAGCTCCACCAAGTTAAAAATCAGACGAGTCCGATCCTTGGTTTCAACGATCGTCACGCTCTGAGCATTACCTGATCCTAGCGGAATACTCCGTTGATTGATCGCACTGTTGGCACCCTTCAGATCAACGGTGATCCGTGCCGGGCGCTCAATGGTATAACCAGTCGGTTCTGGTGGAGTTCCATCGAACTCCATCGTTACTTCCAAGCGTTCACCCGGCAGCGACGAAAACGATACGTCTTGCAGTGTGACCGCACTGGCCAGGCTGCTCCATAACCCGACGGCAACTACGCCTACGCAGACATTGAGTTTTTTGAACATCGCTAGCCTCGACCCTAAAACTGTTTGTTCATGCATGTTTCTTGTATTCATCCTTCTGCCGCTCCTCAGCCTTCATCCAAAGACAGGGAGCGCGGGCGTTCAACCCATCCACCCCGACCATTCGGAACGATTTCAATCAACTCAATCCGAGTTTCACTGACACCTACAATGCGGCCGTAGTTCTGCCCTATGTAATTCCCGGTTTGTACCCTGTGGATACCCGCTGTGTCGTCTCGAACCAATGCGTAAAGGCTTCCGTCCGCACCTTCCAAAGTTCCAACCATGGCCAGAGCTTTAAGATCAAAGTTCTCCAGCACCTCTCTCGGGCGATCAAGGTCAGGCTCAACATCGGTTATCGGCTCTTCGTCCACCATCGTCAGCTGGACATCGACTGGCGGCTCAAACGGCGCCCTGCGGTCAGCTGCGGAATAACTGAATGCCTCGTAGGCCTTGAATTCTGGCAAGGGCTCAACGTGCCCCCGGGGCTTGGCCCGGGTATCCGCCATAAACTTGTCCAGGTCCGCAAAACCGTTCCCCTGGGAACAGGCTGTCAGCAAAGACGCCAGACACACACCCAGCCAGGCTTTTCCTGCATGCTTCTTTGCCATGCTTACTCTCCAGCCCGGTAGCGATAGGTACGAGCCACAACTTGCATATCAAGCTGATCACCATCCCCATCGATTGGTTTAATAGTCAGGTCGTGCAGCGTAACAATTCGTGGAAGACTTGCCACACTGCTCACAAAGGAAGCCAACTCATGGTAAGTACCTGAAACCCGGACATTGATCGGCAGCTCAGAGTAGAAATCCCTGCGTTGCTCCGGTTGCAGTTTAACTTCCTGCAAACTAAGCCCATTACCGAGCGCCGTATTGGTAATATCCTCCAGCAAACCTGGAACTTCAGTTTCACTGGGTAGCTGGCGAACCAGCGCACCAAAGGTTTCTTCCATTTCGACCATCTGAGCTTTAAAGACCTCAAGATTGGCAACTTGATAGGCTTTTTGCTCGTATTTCTGTTTCAGCTCCTGTTCTTCCTGGGCCACACGATCCAACTGGGTATACTGATCTTTGATAAAGAACCAGTAACCACCGCCGAGAATCAGGCCAAACACAACAAGAACCACAATGGCTTTTACAGGAGCCGGCCAGATACCTGCGTTATTGATATCGAGATCATTGATATCGAATTCGTTAAGACTTTTCATTGAGTCCGCGAGGCTCATTCTTCATCCTCCCCTTCGGGCTCTGACGTTTTCTGCTGAACGGAGAGATTAAACTCACTGTACCCAGAGCGCAGGTCATCTGCCGCTGACACATTGGTGAGATTCGGATTAGTGAACCACTCCGACTCGTCGAAATGACGCATCAGATTAGAAATCCGACTGTTAGACTCCGCCATACCCACAATATCTATACGCTCCCCGGTTCTCTTGAGGTCCACATAGAAGAGGCCATCCGGCAGTGTTCGAACCAGCTCGTCAAAAACCCGCACGATTACCGGGCGTTTGCCCTGAAGATCCTGAATCACCTGCATGCGTGCCAGCAACTCGTCCCGCTGACGCTTAAGGTTTTCAATTTCTGTGATCTGTTTATCCAGCTGTTTCGTCGCAGTCTCAATATAAGCGTTGCGAGACTGCTGATACGCTATCCGGCTATCTGTGTCTGATTTCCACAAGAACACCAAGCCTGCAGCGATAATGACCGCACCCAGCATCATTACAACAAACTGCTTCTGCTTTTCTGCTCGCAGTTCTTCGCGCCAGGGTCTGAGGTTAATTTTTGCCATCAGTCGAAACTCCTCATTGCCAGACCACAGGCAATCATCAACGATGGAGCATCATTGCTCAACGAGGATGCATTCACCCGTGAACCAACCGCCATATTGGCGAACGGGTTGGCCACCAACGTTGGCGCTCCAGTTTTCTCTTCGACCATTTCGGTAAGGCCCGGAATAGAAGCTGTACCGCCAGCAAGAACCACGTAGTCCACCGCGTTGTACTGGCTGGCACCAAAGAAGAACTGAAGTGCACGCGCCACCTGCTGAACAACGGCTTCCCGGAACGGGGTCAACACCTCGGTCTCGTAGTCATCCGGCAGGCCGCCCTGCTTCTTGGCAAGACCGGCTTCTTCAAAAGACAACCCGTAACGACGCTGAATTTCTTCAGTCAACTGTTTACCACCAAAAATCTGCTCGCGGGTATAAACGGTTTTAGCTTCCGCCAGAACACTCAGAGTGGTCATCGTTGCGCCGATATCCACAACCGCAACCACCAGCTCTTCACCCTGAGAATCGAGTTGAGGTTCGATCAGCTCATATGCCCGTTCCAGAGCATAGGCCTCAACATCCACAACTTTCGCATTCAGCCCGGCAATTTCCAGAGCGTCTTCCCGAACGTCAACGTTCTCTTTGCGGCAAGCAGCCAGAAGCACATCGACCTGGTCCGGGTTGCTCTCGGAAGGCCCCTGTACCTCAAAATCGATAGCTACTTCATCGAGGGGATAAGGAATGTATTGATCCGCTTCCAGTGCGATCTGGTCTTCCATCTCAAATTCATTGAGACCGGAATCCATCTGGATCACTTTGGTAATGACCGCCGAACCGGAGACTGCAACAGCCACCTGTTTGACACTAGTGCGGGATTTAGACGCAACACGCTTGAGCACTTCGCCAACCGTTTCTACGTCTGTGATATTTTTCTCGACAACTGCGTTGGCCGGAAGAGGCTCAACAGCGTAGCTTTCGACCCTGTAACGGTCGCCCTGCTTCGACAGCTCGAGTAGTTTCACCGAACTGGAGCTAATATCAACTCCCAGTACGGAACTGGATTTTTTTCCTAACAATCCGAACACGCGCTCACCCTATACCTGGTTGAATACACCCGGCGTTGCAGCCCCCGGACAATAACCCTTTCAGGCAATGACCCCGGAAACGCTCTCTTAGTTTTGTGCAGTTTACCTGCTTATATTATCTATTTTATATGTAAGAGAATTTCTGATTCATTCCGTCTACAATGCATTCTCCTGAATCCTCGGGAGACATTGCAGGCAGGAAGGCCGCCAAACCTTCCTAAAGCAATTTCTCAAATAATAGACCTATATCTAACAGATGTCAGAAAAAAATGTCTCATTTGCTGCGTACATCTCGCGTTTTTGCCTGGTTCATTCTTACTGGCCTGAGTGTCGCCATTATTATTTCCGCAAGCCTGTACCTTTATTTACGGCCAAGCTTACCTCCCGTAGATCAACTGCTCGACGTCAAACTGCAAACGCCTTTGCGTGTGTACAGTAATGACAACAGATTAATAGCAGAATTCGGCGAAAAGAGAAGGACCCCGATCACAATCGAACAGATCCCTACACTTCAGTTACAAGCCTTTCTGGCGGCTGAAGACTCCAGATTTCACGAGCACTTCGGGGTAGACATCAAAGGCCTGACGCGGGCTGCCATAGAACTCATCTCCACCGGCTCCATTCAGTCCGGAGGCAGCACCATCACAATGCAGGTTGCAAAAAATTACTTTTTGTCACGCGACAGGACCTTCATTCGTAAATTCAGCGAGATACTTCTGGCCATCCAGATTGAGCGCGAGCTCAGCAAAGACAAGATTCTTGAACTGTATTTAAACAAGATTTATTTAGGCAACCGCGCATACGGCATAGCGGCAGCCGCACAGGTTTATTACGACAAGCCAGTAAACGAACTGTCGCTCGCCCAGATGGCTATGCTTGCAGGGCTCCCGAAAGCGCCATCAGCCTATAACCCGCTCGCAGATCCTGAGCGTGCTCTGGTTCGCCGAAACTGGATTCTCGGGCGAATGAAAGACCTTGGATACATCAGCGAAGATGCCCTCGCCCTGGCTGCGAGCGCGCCGATCACTGCAAGCTATAACGCTCGCGAAACCGACATCGATGCTGACTACGTTGCTGAAATGGCGCGCGCCGAAATGGTCCGGCGATTCGGTGACACCGCCTACACCGACGGCTACAGCGTCAAATTGACCGTCAACGGCCTGAAACAGCAAACAGCGACCAACGCACTAAGAACCGGCCTCGAAAACTACGACCGCCGACACGGCTACCGGGGCGCAATTGCACAAATAGACATCAGCAACCAAACCCCCGAAGACCTGACAGAGCAACTTGCAAACTACCCCCGGGTTGAAGACCTCACCCCGGCCATCGTAACCTCCGTTGACGACCAAAATGGCGAAGTGAAGGTTCACACCAGAACCCTGGGCTCTGCCACCATGGCATTCGAAACCATGAAGTGGGCCCGCCGCTATCGCACAGAAAGCCTGACAGGGCCCGAGCCGAAGAAGCCTTCCGATGTTGTCACGACTGGCGACGTCATCTATGTGAAAACTCTGGAACCATCAGAATCTCCGGAGAGTCCGGCTGCCACCGAAGGCGAAACCCTCGCGCCCCAAACCAGCATCGCCCGGAATGTTGCTCTGTCTCAAATCCCGAAAGTAGAAGGCGCCCTTATCTCGCTAAATGCAAAAACCGGTGCAATAGAAGCATTAGCGGGCGGCTATAGTTTCAATCAAAGCAAGTACAACAGGGCAACACAAGCTCAACGCCAACCTGGATCGACATTTAAACCTTTCCTCTACCTGGCGGCACTTGAGAATGGCAGAACACCTGCAACCATCTACAACGATGCCCCGATTGTGTTCGAAGACTCCGACCTTGAAACCGCCTGGCGCCCACAAAACTCGTCCGGCCAGTTCTACGGCCCAACCACCTTGCGCGAAGGCCTCTACCGCTCAAGAAACCTTATTTCCATCCGGTTACTTCGCGAACTCGGTATTGGCACCACACTGAATTACCTTAAGCAGCTAAAAATACCGACAAATAACATGCCGGCAAACCTTTCGCTGTCACTAGGGAGCGGCCTCTTAACCCCAATGGATCTTGCACGAGGCTTTGCCGTCATCGCCAACGGGGGCTACGACGTACAACCCTACCTGATAGAAAGCATCAGCGAATCTAACGGCACCGTCGTCTATAAAGCTCCGGAAACGATCCTTTGCGACACCAACTGCGATCAACTCGAGCAACAAGGCGAGACATCGATAACCAGCATCGAAGACATCCCGAAAACAGACGGC
The DNA here is from genome assembly GCF_041595835.1 of Marinobacter sp. GTDB lineage: Bacteria > Pseudomonadota > Gammaproteobacteria > Pseudomonadales > Oleiphilaceae > Marinobacter. The sequence goes on from NZ_JBFHJO010000032.1 coordinate 10,216, forward strand.
CTGCATCTGTCCGCATCAACAGCCTCCCAAAACCCCAGAGTCATGCGCAGGCTGGCAGACTCCCGATCGGTCTACATGATGCACTCCATCATGCAAGACGTTATCCGTCGAGGCACCGGGCGCCGGGCCGCAGTGCTTGGAAGGAGCGATCTGGCAGGCAAAACCGGAACCACTAACGAACAGAAAGACACCTGGTTCGCCGGCTACAATCACAGCATGGCAACCACCGTCTGGGTTGGTTTTGATCAACCCGCACCACTTGGCCGCGGCGAATATGGATCCAGCACGGCGCTTCCCATCTGGATTGACTATGTCAAAGTTGCCCTCGCTGACGCCCCATCATCCACCATGCCCCGGCCCAACGGCCTGGTGAGCATTCGCATCAACACGAAAACCGGGGGCCGCGCACGTCCAGGTGAAGACGGCATTTTTGAGCTGTTCAAGGAAGAGGAAGCGCCCGACCCACTATCCCTGGACGACAACGGCGAGCACATAAACGGCAACCAGTCAGAAAGCTTTTCCCGGCAAATTTTCTGACCCGGGCCCATTAGCCAGCCATAAAAAAACCGGCGGAGATTCCGCCGGTTTTTTTGAAGCCAAGCTACATCAAAATCAGATGATGTCGCTCATAGACTTCAGTGGGTAGTGCGCAGGATACGGCAAGCGAGCCACACCAGAATCCACAGCAGCACGAGCCACAGCAGCAGGTACAACTTCCAGCAAGCGAACATCCATTGGCTTCGGAATAATGTAATCCTTACCAAACTCCAGACTATCCACACCGTAGGCTGCACAGATATCCTGAGGAACAGGCTCTTTAGCCAGATCACGAATGGCGTTAACTGCAGCCACCTTCATTTCCTCATTGATAGCGGTTGCACGAACGTCCAGCGCACCACGGAAAATGAATGGGAAGCCCAGAACGTTGTTCACCTGGTTCGGATAGTCAGAACGACCCGTTGCCATAATCAGATCATCGCGGGTAGCCATAGCCAGCGCGTGATTGATTTCGGGATCCGGGTTCGAGCAAGCAAACACGATCGGGTTTGGAGCCATCTTCTTCAGCTGGTCAGCAGACAGCAGATCAGGACCGGACAGCCCCAGGAACACATCGGCTCCGTCAATGGCATCATCCAGAGTGCGCTTGTCCGTCTCGTTTGCAAACATCGCTTTGTACTGATTCAGATCATCGCGACCAGAGTGGATCACACCCTTGCGATCAACCATCAGAATGTTTTCAGAGCGAACGCCACAGCTGATCAACAGTTTTGTACAAGCAATGGCTGCTGCGCCAGCACCCAGACAAACCACTTTCGCTTCTTCAATGTTCTTGCCCTGCAACTCGAGGGCATTGAGCATGCCAGCTGCAGTGACAATAGCGGTACCATGCTGGTCATCATGGAAGACTGGCACATTACACTTGTCAATCAGCGCACGTTCAATCTCGAAACACTCGGGTGCTTTGATATCTTCCAGGTTGATACCACCGAAGGTATCCGCGATGCGCTCAACAGTTTCAATAAACGCTTGCGGGCTTTCGGAATTAACTTCGATATCGAAAACGTCAATTCCAGCAAAGCGCTTGAACAGTACGCCTTTGCCTTCCATTACCGGCTTGCTCGCCAGAGGCCCGAGGTTACCCAAACCCAGGATAGCGGTACCGTCAGAAATAACGGCTACCAGGTTACCCTTGGCAGTATACTTATATGCGTTGTCAGGGTCCTTCGCGATCTCGCGGACCGGCTCGGCAACCCCGGGGCTATACGCCAGGGAAAGATCGCGAGCTGTTTCAGTAGGCTTCGTGATTTCAACACTCAGCTTACCTGGCCGCGGTTTGGCGTGATATTCAAGGGCTGCTTCTTTCAGATCTTGAGACATTGCCACTGTTCCGTTTGTCACGTTTAAAGGTAAAAGCCGTCCGACCACAGGCCGGCGGAGCGCGCCATTATGGCGCGATCATCCGAAAACGACAAGCTAATGCAGAATATTTAACAACCAGTCAATAGTGCATTTCGCCTATGCCCCATGAGTTCTGCCATATTTCAGACACAAAAAAAGCGCCCGAAGGCGCTTTTTTTCATCCCGGCAGGGATCAGTCTTTCTTAGCACCAATACGACCGCCGAAACGCTTGTTGAACTTATCAATACGACCACCGGTGTCCATAACCTTCTGCTTACCAGTATAGAACGGGTGACACTGGGAGCATACGTCCAGCTGTATATCATGACATACGGTAGAGCGGGTTTTGATCACATTACCGCAAGAACAGGTAGCAGTGATTTCTTCGTACTTAGGATGAATACCTTCTTTCATGGCGAACCTCTTTCGGGCATGCCGCTACCTGATCATCACCGGATAAACCGCCTTTTATGTCAGGCACCGCAATTTTGAATCAATTGAAAGACCGCGCACAACAACGCCCGGCCAGAAACAGATCGCGAATCTTACTGGCAAACCCGGCCGCAGGCAAGTATCTTCCGCACTGTCGAATACATCAAAACCATCAGCCCGCGCCACAACACATTGTTTCAGGATACGCAGATACCGTGACACAGCCCCAAACCGCACGCATCGCTCTAAATCGCCCCCTGCGCCGGTTGTTCGACTACCTTGTCCCTGGGCACCTGGAACTGACCCCCGGCCAGCGAGTAAAAGTACCCTTTGGCCGCCAGACTCTGACCGGACTCGTTGTTAAAACAAACACCCAGCCGCCTGAAGGCATCACCTTAAAGCCCATATCAGAAACTCTGGAATCCTGGCCCGCATTACCAGACAACACCTTTCAGCTACTGACCTGGGCCAGCACTTATTATCAACACCCTCTGGGAGAGTGCCTGTTCACAGCACTGCCCCCTGCGCTTCGCCGCGGCCGGGCCGCAGAACTCAAAAAAGACGAACACTGGTACGCCAACGCCACCGATGCAGCTTTGCCCGCTAACGCTCATCGACAAGCAGCACTGTTCAATATAGTGAGAACCACCCCGGGCATCACCAGCAGTGCACTCGTTCACGCAGGATACAGTCGCGCGCAAATCCGGGCGCTTGAACAAAAAGAACTGATTGCCCAGCGCATACCCGAAAACAGCAAACTTGCAGCCCCCGAAGCGGCATTTCCCGCCCCAGAGCTTTCTGAAGCCCAAACGCAAGCCGCAAAGCAACTGCCATCAGACACAAAAACGTTCTCTGCCAGCTTATTATTTGGCATAACCGGTAGCGGAAAAACCGAAATTTACCTCCACTACCTGAAAACCCGCCTGCAACCAGACGAACAAGCACTGGTACTCGTGCCGGAAATCAACCTCACCCCACAAACTCTGGCCCGTTTCCGCCGTTATTTTGGCAATCGCATTCAAGTGTGGCACTCAGCGCTTAACGATAGCGAACGCCTGAGCACCTGGCTGAAAATTCGTAACGGCGAACCCATTATTCTTATCGGCACCCGCTCCGCCGCCCTGCTGCCTTTTATTCATCTGCGCACCATCATCGTGGATGAAGAACACGACAGCTCTTATAAACAGGGCGAAGGCTTTCGCTACTCAGGCCGGGACGTGGCCGTCTATCGCGCACACCTGAACCAGTGCCCGGTCATTCTTGGCTCGGCAACACCTTCTTTGGAATCCTGGCATAACGCAAACCTCGGCAAATACAACCTGGTCCGGCTGGAAGAGAGGGCGGGCAATGCAAAACCTCCCGAGCTAACCCTGCTGGACATTCGCAGCCGTCCGCTCGAGGCCGGGCTGTCACGCCCAGCTTTAACTGCCATAAAAGAAACACTGAAACGGGGCCAGCAAGCGCTGGTGTTTGTAAACCGCCGGGGATTTGCCCCCATCATGATGTGTTTCGATTGCGGCCACATGGAAGAATGCCCCCGCTGCGACACCCGTCTCACCTACCACCGACGCGACAGGGCCATGCGTTGTCACCACTGCGATTTCCAGATGGCAGCCAGCGCTACCTGCCCAAAATGCCAGAGCGAAAACTTCAAACCTGTAGGCCAGGGTACTGAGCGCACTGAAGAAACACTGGCAGAACAATTTCCAGACACGCCGATCGTGCGGGTAGACCGAGACAGTACGCAGCGCAAAGGCAGCATTCAGGCCATCCTCAAACAAGTGAACAGTGGCGAGCCTTGCATACTGGTCGGCACACAAATGCTGGCGAAAGGCCACGATTTCCCGAATGTCACATTAGTCACTGTTTTGAACGCCGATGGCGGGCTATTCAGCGTAGACTTCCGCGCCCCGGAACAAATGATTCAAACCCTGTTACAGGTCAGCGGCCGCGCAGGCAGAGGCGACAAGCCGGGCAAGGTTCTGATTCAGACCTGCCACAGCGACCACCCGCTGTTAAACGCTCTATGCCAGGGCAATTACCCAGCCATTGCAGACCAACTGCTGGCCGAAAGAGAAGCCGGACAACTTCCCCCCTTCCGGGCCATGGCCATACTGCGAGCAGAAGCCGACACCATGCAAAACAGCTTGCAACTGCTCGATACATTAAAGCCCATGGCTAACGTCCCGGGCATTGAAACATGGGGCCCTTTACCCGCTGTCATCGCCCGTAAAGCCGACCGGCACCGCGCCCAACTTATATTTGTCAGCGACAACCGGAAACAGCTGAACAGGCTACTTGCCTGTCTTTGCCAGCACCTTGATCAGACCAGGCTCCCGAGCAACACAAAATGGATGGTCGATGTAGACCCTCAGGAAACCGGCTAGCCACTCAAAAGTGTGAACTAGCGCAAACCGTGCAAACGGTTACAATGTTTTTCACAAATCTGGAAACGCAAGCATTCCATTCCGGTTGACTGTGCTATGATTTTCAGCAATCTAAATCACAATGCTGAACAAAAAACTAAGGTTGCGGTTCTCGTGCTGAGGATGCGTAGCAAAAAGGCTTTTGCTGTAACGAACACTGGAGAGATAAAAGATGTCAGGGAAATTTCTTGCACGTGCGTCAGCGTTGTCGCTGGCGATGCTTTTGGTCGCTTGCGGAGGGGATGAAAGCTCATCTCCTTTGGCCGGCACTGACGATCAACAGTCAGGCTCAGGCGACACAAACACTGGCGGTAGTACTGGAGGAGGCATCGACACAGATGGTGACGGCGAAATTGACACCACAATCGGCTCACTGAAAATCAGTGCATCTCCGGTTCAGATAGGCACAAGCAATAACGCATCCTCTGAAATCCTTGTCTTTGTAAGGGATCAAAACAATGTTTTGGTCCAAAACGTTCCAGTTGAGTTCAGGGTTGATGCTGACGCGACCATTCAAAAAGTCCGGAGCACAACGGACGAAAGCGGAACAGCAGAAGCCATCCTGACAACACCGCAAAACCCCAAAAACAGGGCTGCCACAGTCACTGCAGAAGCCGGCGGTATTGAAAGCGCTATTACTATCAACATTACGGGGACCACATTGTCTCTGGATGGACCGACTAACATCTCCGCTGGCAATACAGCCACCTATACCGCCACATTAACGGATTCTGACGGCAACGGGATTCCGGTTGAGACAATCTCAATCGATACAAGCATTTCCAACGGTGGCACGTTATACACTGATGATCAGGGCGAAACGTCCTTTACACTTACTCCGACTGCCGCAGGGACTTACCCACTGCAGGTATCTGCGTTTTCAGGCGAAAGCAAGCTCACCTCAGCGCTTGAAATCAGTGTATCTGACAGCGACTTCACCTTCTCATCTCCTGCACCTGGTGCAGAGATAGCCATTGACACATTATCCAACTTAACCTTCGCCTGGACTGAGGATGGTTCAGGGCAAGCAGGGCAAGACATCACCTTCTCGATAACTCGCGGTTTGGTAAACGGCGGGCTCTCCCATCAGGATACGACTGATGGAAATGGTGAAATCACGACAACCATTTCATCATCTTCAGCGGGGCCCGCAACCATTGTGGCGAGGAACGAAGCGTCAAACCTTACAACATCCATGAATATTGAGTTCGTCGCGACCACCCCTGACAAACTTATCACTCAGGCCAGCCGAACTCAGCTGAAACCAGGCGAACAGAGCAGGATCACTGCGATACTCAGAGATGCCAACAACAACCTGGTAAAAGGAAAGCGAGTCCTTTTTACCATCGAGGATGATATTAGCAACGGCTTTCTCTCCTCTCCTGACGGAGTTACCGATTCGCTCGGCCGAGTATCCACAGTATTCACAGCAGGAAATAGTGGAACGGGCGTTAATGGCACTGTGATCACCGCTCTTGTGCAAGAGGACAGCACAATTAACGACAGCGCCAATCTGACAATTTCCAGTGGCGCATACCGGTTGACCATCGGCACAGGGAACACGCTCACAGAGGAAGACGATGACCATTATTTAAAAAACTGGGTAGTTTTCGTTTCTGATGCAAATGGACAGCCTGTCGAAAATGCCTCTGTTGAGCTTTCCGTATTACCGACAAAATACTTTAAAGGTACCTGGCAGCCCGGATTTTGTTCTCCGAGCGCGACAGACCCAGACTGCTGGGTGAGACAAGCGACTGCAGAATGCCCGGCTGAAGATGTAAATTACAACGGCGAAGAAGATCCCGGTGAAGACATAAACGGAAGCGGCCACCTCGAACCCTCCTACGATGCTGTTGCCGTCTCGGGCTCCGAGACATCAGCTGATGATGGTTCATATCACTTTTCCCTCAAGTACCCGCAAAGCGCTTGCGGATGGACGGAGGTCATTGTCACAGCCAAAGTAAACGTTGAAGGAACAGAGTTTAGCGAGTCAGGAACAACCTTGTTGTCCTGTAGCTCTGCCGACCTCACCAATATGGATGCAACGCCCCCTTCATTCAATGGCGGCAGTCGTTACGGCACCTCAAACAGCTGCTTCGACGACCAATAAACGCAACGAAAAAGCCCGGCCTCTGCGCCGGGCTTTTTGCTTACGCTCAAACTTTCCGCGATAATACGCCCCTCCTGATTTCAACGGGCACCCTGCCCTGACACCCATTCTTCAGAAAACCGAGTCATCTGACGCATGAAAGAGACCGTATCCGAGCTTCTCCAATCTGCTTTGGCCACCCTTCAATCCGAAGGCACCTTGCCGGCAGACCAAACCTTTACTCCTCAGGTTGGCAATACTAAGGACAAGTCCCACGGGGATTACGCCTGCAATATTGCCCTGGTTGCCTCCAAGGCAGCCGGCTGCCCGCCACGAAAACTGGCAGAGGCTCTGGTGGCAGCATTGCCAGAAAATGATGCCGTAGCAAAGGTGGACATAGCCGGGCCCGGCTTCATCAACTTTTTCATGAGTACGGCCAGTGCCTTTGGTGTGGTGAAGACCATTCTGGATGAAGCTGATCAGTTTGGCCGCAACAACAACGGCCGGGGCGAAAAGGTTCAGGTGGAGTTTGTCTCGGCTAACCCCACTGGCCCACTACACGTTGGTCATGGCCGCGGTGCCGCGATTGGTGACTGCCTGAGCCGCCTGCTTGAAGCCAACGGCTATAACGTGACTCGCGAGTTCTACTACAACGATGCAGGTGCCCAGATTAACAATCTGGCCCTGTCGGTTCAGGCCCGGGCTAAAGGTCTGACACCGGAACACGAAAGCTGGCCAGCCGATGGCTACCGTGGCGATTACATTACAGACGTTGCCAATGCCTACCTGGCCGGCGATACCGTAACCGCAGACGACCGGGCTGTTACCGCTAAGGCAGACCCGGAAGACCGGGATGCTATCCGCGATTTCGCAGTGGCTTACCTCCGCCGTGAGCAGGATCTGGACCTGAAGGCTTTTGGTGTTCAGTTCGATGTTTATTTTCTGGAGTCATCCCTATACGACGATGGCAAGGTAGAGGCTACGGTTGAACGTTTGAAGGCCAACGGTTACACCTACGAACAAGACGGCGCCATGTGGCTGAAAACCACTGAGTTCGGCGATGACAAAGACCGCGTAATGCGTAAGAAAGACGGTGGCTACACCTACTTCCTGCCCGACGTCGCTTACCACCTGGACAAATGGCAACGCGGCTTTACCACCGTAATCAACGAACAGGGCGCCGACCACCACTCTACGGTGACCCGTGTACGCGCAGGCTTGCAGGCACTGAAAGCTGGCGTCCCCCAAGGCTGGCCTGACTATGTTCTGCACCAGATGGTCATGGTGACCCGCTCCGGCCAGGAAGTGAAAATTTCAAAGCGTGCTGGCAGCTACGTTACCCTGCGGGATCTGATCGACGAAGTAGGCCGTGATGCCACCCGCTTTTTCCTGGCGGCTCGCCGTGTTGACTCCCAGCTGACCTTTGATATCGATCTGGCTCGCTCCCAGACCAATGAAAACCCGGTTTATTACATCCAATACGCCCATGCCCGGATCTGCAGCGTACTGCGAAAACTGGCAGCAGAAGGCGTCGAACGCGGGTTGAATGAGTGCGTAGGTGACCTGAGCCTGCTGACGCTGGACGAAGAAAAGGAACTAGCGAACCAGTTAGCAAAATACCCTGAGCTGATAGCCAATTCTGCTGCACAGCGGGAGCCACACCACCTCACCCACTACCTGCGTGAGCTGGCCGGGCAGTTCCATACTTACTACAACGCCCACAAAGTCCTGATTGAAGATACCGCCCTTCGCGATGCCAGAGTAAGCCTGTATCTGGCGGTCCGTCAGGTCATTGAGAATGGCCTTAGCCTGCTGGGCGTCAGCGCGCCAGAGGAGATGTAAGTAACCCATGGCCAGAGATTACGCCAAGAAAAACCGCCCTGCCGGCAAAGGGGCGGCTGCACCCAGAAAGAAGGCAGCCAAGCCCGGCAACAAGGCAAATACAAAGTCCAAACCAGCACCGAAGCGGAGTTCACCTTCACATTCACAGCATGGTGGACTTTCTTTGAAATGGATTTTGTCTCTGGCTGCCGTGGGCGGTTTCATTGGTTTTATCGTTTACCTGAACACGCTGCCAACAGAGCAGGGATCTCGTCAACCGGGCGCGACCCAGACACAGCAGGCTAAGCCGAAAGTTTCTCCAGAGCCACAGCCTGCGCCAACGGCAAAAAGGGAGCGGGACTTCCGCTTTTACGACATGCTGCCCGAATCCGAAGTTGTACCGCCAAAAGTCGACGAGTACACCCCCGGGCCAGCCAAACAGGCCTTTGATTACGTGGTTCAGTCTGGCTCATTCCGAAACAAACAAGATGCCGAACGCCAACGCGCCCAGATTGCGTTTCAGGGTTTACGCGCTCATGTTCAGCACATTGTTCAGGACAACGGTAGCGAATGGTACCGGGTCAACGTGGGGCCATTTACCTCAAGAAGCCAGATGAATGCGGCTGTCGACAAGCTGGTCGCTATTAATATTCAGCCATTGGTTCGAAAGATTCCCAAAAAAGGTTGAATTCAAAACAACCGCCTCCATAACGTCTTGACACCGATTTTCATCAGGCAACTGGAGCCAAAATGACTACGATAGTTTCCGTCCGTCGTGACGATGAAGTCGCCATGGGAGGTGATGGCCAAGTCTCACTGGGCAACACCGTCATGAAAGGAAATGCCCGCAAAGTACGCCGCCTGTACAACGGCCAGGTGATTGCAGGGTTCGCCGGCGGCACCGCCGATGCCTTTACTCTCTTCGAACGCTTCGAGGCCCAGCTTGAAAAGCATCAGGGCAACCTGACCCGGGCCGCCGTAGAACTGGCCAAAGACTGGCGTTCAGACCGCGCCTTGCGGAAACTGGAAGCTTTGCTGGCCGTGGCAGATAAAACCGCCTCTCTGATTATCACCGGTAACGGCGACGTGATTGAACCGGAGCACGGCCTGATTGCTATCGGCTCTGGCGGACCATTCGCCCAGGCGGCGGCATTGGCACTCTTACAAAACACCGATCTGAGCGCCCATGAGATTGCAGATAAGGCTCTGGAAATTGCTGGCGATATCTGCATCTATACCAACCAGAACCGCACTCTGGAAGTGCTGCCCATCAAAGACTGACCGGAGCGACCATGTCTGTAATGACTCCCCGTGAGATTGTTCACGAACTCAATAAGCACATCGTGGGCCAGCAAGAAGCCAAACGAGCCGTAGCCATCGCTTTGCGTAATCGCTGGCGCCGGATGCAGCTGGATAGCAGCCTGCGTGACGAAATTACACCGAAAAACATTCTCATGATCGGCCCTACCGGCGTGGGTAAAACCGAGATTGCCCGCCGCCTGGCCAAACTGGCGGATGCGCCTTTCCTGAAAGTAGAAGCCACCAAATTCACCGAGGTGGGCTACGTCGGCCGTGACGTAGAATCCATAATCCGTGATCTTGCGGATATGGCGGTTAAAATGCTCCGAGAGAAGGAGATGAAACGCCATGAAACCCAGGCCCTGGATGCTGCTGAGGACCGCATCCTGGACGCCCTGCTGCCTCCTGCGCGCGACTTCAATGACGACAGCGCTCGCAACAACGATTCTGCCAGCCGTCAGATGTTCCGCAAGAAACTGCGTGAAGGAGAACTCGACGATAAAGAGATCGATATTGATCTGCGCACCATGAGCGCCGGCGTTGAAATCATGGCCCCTCCTGGCATGGAAGAAATGACCAATCAGCTGCAAAGCATGTTCTCCAGCATGGCCTCAGATAAACGTAAAACCCGCAAAATGAAAGTGGCCGATGCCATGAAGCGGGTTAAGGAAGAAGAAGCCGCAAAACTGGTGAATGAAGAAGAGATCAAACAGAAAGCGATTATTGCAGTTGAGCAAAATGGCATTGTATTTCTGGATGAAATCGATAAGGTTGCCAAGCGCTCGGAAAATACCTCCTCTGACGTTTCCAGAGAAGGTGTTCAACGAGATCTCCTGCCATTGATTGAAGGCAGCACCGTCAGCACCAAGTACGGCGCGGTTCGAACTGACCACATTCTGTTCATTGCTTCCGGCGCGTTCCACTTGGCCAAACCCTCTGACTTAATTCCGGAGCTTCAGGGCCGCCTGCCCATTCGGGTTGAACTTCAGGCGCTGACGCCGGATGACTTTAAGCGGATTCTGACCGAGCCTGACGCATCATTGGTTCAGCAATACGAAGCTCTGATGGGTACTGAAGGCCTGAAGCTCACCTTCGCAGAAGATGCCATTGCGCGGATCGCAGAAATTGCCTGCAAGGTAAACGAGACGACTGAAAACATCGGAGCCCGACGTTTGCACACAGTACTTGAGTGACTGCTGGAAAGCTTGTCGTTTGACGCCGGCGACCAGGTGACAGATGGTTTTGAAGTCACCGCTGCCTATGTCGACGAAAAACTGGGCGAGCTTGCAGAAGACGAGGATCTAAGCCGCTACATTCTGTAATCGCTTGAGCCTCAACGCAAAAGGCCGGAAGATTTCCAAATCTTCCGGCCTTTTTGTTCTTATGGGGCAGCAATCTAATTACTGAGCCCTGGAAAACAGGTGCGTTACATTACTCAACCCGCTTGCTAACCGCCCCTTCTCAGCCTGCTTCTTGCGCCCCTTCGCCACGTATAACGGCAACATCTCACCGTAGAGGCTGGTACTGATAGTTCGCTGTTCGTCTTCCAGGCGGTCTCTTCTTAGTTTGATGCCGTACTTCGCCAGTTTTGGTTCCAGCTCATCCGCTCGATTCAGGAGATCTCTGCGGGTCATCTGGTAGGCATGCTCACACACCATTCTGCGACTTTGGAAGCTGAATACATTCGAGAAAAAGAGTTTTGCATCGTCCCGGGTGGGCTCAAACAGCAAAATATCTTTGTCTGGATAATCCTGTGCGTAATGAGCAATACCCGACTGCATTCGCGAATACACCATCGTGCGGAAGGTCTGGGACAGCATGTTCGGCATCCCCGAATGGGTCAGGTCACCCGCTTTCATGGAGCCGGCCCGCACAGCTGCACTGGCATCAATCGGTACCTGGGGGTTAATGGCGAAGACCAGGTCTGCGCCGTCTTCAAAAGCCACGGAGGCATGAAGCCCTTTCCGTAATGTTCCGTCTACATAGAAGCGGCCGTCAATCTCGACGGGCACATACAAGGCGGGGGATGAGGTGCTTGCCTGAACGGCCTTGGAAATGGGCACATGATCAAAGCCAGGTGCACCGAAACAAACGGCCTCTGTGCTCTCAACATCCGCCGCAACAATATAAAGGCTATGTTTGAGCTGGCGGAAATCGTTGGTTCGACCGAGCATGGTAAAAGCGCGGCGCAGGTATTCATGCAAGCCTTCGTTATCAAACAGCCCGGAGGGTGCGGCCTGAGCCAGGATGGTCAGAGCTTCCAGAAAACTTTGATCGTACGGATTGTTAATAAACCGGCTGATAGCCGTGCCTAACAACTTTGGCACTGCCAGCAATCGACTACCAATCTCCCGAAAGGCAGGGCGGTAAAATACGTCCGGATGAAAAGGGTGCACTTCAGCTTCGTTGCGCACAAAAATCCGGCACAACTGGGCTGTTGTCACCTGGTTTGCCAAATGCGAGGCTACGAAAGCGCCTGAGCTTACCCCCACATAAACATCAAGGTTATTAAAGTCGAGACCGTCCAGGGCTTCATCCAGAGCCCGAAGAGCACCAATCTCATATATACCACCCAAAGGTCCTCCACCCCCAAGGGCAAGTCCTATTTTTGGCGTTGGCTTGAGCTCGGTCGCTGTTGTCATCGACTATCCTTTGTAGGTTCTGCACGGAACATTTGCACGCCTAACCTACCAATGCATTTTAGAGTAAACACCCTATTAAGCTCGCATCAGGCTCAACTGGCAACCTGTTCGGCCATGGGCGATTTTACAGGGCGCAGATAGCGGCCAAACCCTGCGTTTCTAAGTGCAAGGTCGACACAGCTTTTAATCACATGAGGGGAGTCCAGTAGCAACACATCCTGCAATAACTGAACGGCCCATTCCCGGTCAATGCTGCGAATAACGGATTTCACTTTCGGCAGGCTGGCCGCGTTCATCGATAGCGAATCGTACCCCATGGCCATGAGCAATAGCGCACCACCCGGGTCACCCGCCAACTCACCACAAATGCCGACAGGCTTGCCCACCGAGTGAGTATCCTGAGCAATACGCACCAATGCCTGCAGTACCGCAGGATGGTATGAATGATACAGCGAAGCAACACGAGGGTTGTTGCGATCAACCGCCAGCAAATATTGGGTAAGGTCATTGGAGCCCACAGACACGAAGTCCACCCGGTCAGCCAATTCCCGAATCTGGTAGACTGCCGCAGGTACTTCCACCATCACGCCCACTTTTGGCATGTGGACATCGTAACCTTCTTCCCGCGCCTCGTGATAAACACGGTAGATCAGGTGCAGAGATTCCTCTACCTCAGAAATATTGCTGATCATGGGCAACATGATCTGCAGGTTGTTCAGGCCCTCACTGGCTTTAAGCATAGCCCGTACCTGAACCAGAAATATTTCCGGGTGGTCCAGTGTAACCCGGATACCGCGCCAGCCAAGGAAAGGGTTTTCTTCCTGAATCGGGAAGTAGGTCAGCGCTTTGTCACCACCGATATCCAGGGTACGCATGGTAACCGGGTTCGGCGCGAACGCCTCCAGCTGCTCCCGATAATATTCCCTCTGCTCCTGCTCAGACGGAAAACGGTCTTTAATCATGAACGGGACTTCGGTCCGGTAAAGTCCGATGCCTTCAGCCCCGTGAGAGAGAGAGCGCACTACATCGGTCATCAGGCCGGTGTTCACCAACAAAGATACCCGGTGGCCATCCAGAGTTTCACAAGGTTTGTCGCGCAGTTCTTCCAACCCGCGGAATAGCTCATCTTCTTCTTCACAAATCTCCTGATAAAACGCCCGCAGGTCGGCAGAGGGAGACGCAAAGATCTGGCCCTCAAAGCCATCAACCACCAGCTCACGGCCATCCAGTTGGTTTACGGGTATGTCTACCAGACCCATAACCGTAGGCACGCCCATGGCCCGAGCTAAAATAGCAACGTGAGAGTTGCTGGAGCCTTTGACCGACACCAAGCCTACCAACCGGCCCTTGGGCACTTCGCCAAGCATGGCAGGCGTCAGCTCATCACTGACCAGAACCGTGTGCTCAGGATATTCCAGATGCTTTTGCTCGCCTTCCTGCATGTGCGACAACAGGCGGCGCCCAAGATCCCGGATATCCACCACCCGCTCCTGCAGGTACAAATCGTCCATTCTTTCAAAATGGCGAATATACTGTTGGATTACCTGTTTGAGTGCGCCCTGAGCCCAGATGCCCTCCCGGATTTTGCTGACGACTTCCCCAGGTAGCGCACCTTCATCCAGCATGCGCAGGTACACATCAAACAGCGCCTGCTCTTCCGGACGAAGCTGCGATGCAAGACGATTGGCGACACGCTCGATGTCTTCCCTCACCGCCTGAACGGCCGCCCCGAACAGCGCCAGTTCCTGTTCAATGTTATCGGTGGGCTTCTCCGGAACCACATCGAGGTCTGCCGATGGATAAACCACAACACCGGTACCTATGGCCACTCCCGGCGCGCCCGGCACGCCGCTGAAGCAAATGTCATGGGCTTCTTCACCGGTCAACGAAAGACCGCTGATCGCCCCCGTCGCTTCGCTATGGGCGATCACACCGGACAGTTGGGCAGAAATCGTCACCAGGAAGGCCTCTTCCCCCTCATCAAAACACCGGGAACTTTCACGTTGCTGAACAACCAGAACTCCCAGCACACAGCGATGGTGAATAATGGGTACACCAAGGAACGAGCTGAAACGCTCTTCTCCGGTTTCCGGGAAATAGCGATAACGAGGATGGGAGGGGGCGTCTTCCAGATTAATGGGCTCCTCGCGGGAGCCCACAAGACCAACAAGACCTTCTGAATGAGCAAGACTGACATTGCCTACCGAGTCTTTATAGAGACCTTCGGTAGCCATCAGAATATAGCGGTTTGAAGCAGGATCCAGCAGGTAGACGGAGCAGACTTCGGTTCCCATCGCTTTCTGCACCCGCGATACAATGATATCCAGCGCCTCGTTCAGATCACGGGCACTGTTTACCTCTTGTACAATACTTCGCAAGATGCTGAGCATGGGGTTAGTCCGTCATTTCTGTTGTTCCTTCAAACGCCGATTTAACTCCCCGTTCTGCCACTGGTCCATGTTGTGGAACAATCTGGGGGCCAATTCTCTCAGCGCGCGTCTGTACACTTCTCTCTTAAATGAAATTACCTGCCCCAACGGGTACCAGTAGCTCACCCACTGCCAACCGTCGAATTCCGGTGAATCGGTGCCATCCACGCGCACGTGCGCGTCTGGCGACAACATCCTCAACAGGAACCATTTCTGCTTTTGCCCCACACATACGGGGTGCGAGTTGTGACGAACCATCCTTCTGGGAAGCCTATAGCGCAGCCAACCCCTGGTACAGGTGATGATTTCCACATCGCTGGCACTAAGGCCGATCTCCTCTCCCAGCTCCCGGTACAGCGCCTCTTCAGGTGATTCATCTGGATTAATACCACCTTGTGGAAACTGCCAGGAGTCCTGCCCTATTCGCCTTGCCCAGAGGACTTCCCCCCTGTGGTTGGCCAGAATGATTCCGACGTTGGGTCTGAAACCGTCTGAGTCGATCACGGCACAGTCCTCGTAGTAGTCGGTTGCCGGATAATTTTCTCCCGGCGAAATTTGTCCAAGTTGCTCTCATTCTTACAGAATCCCAATGCTTCGGCAAACGGAGCTATATGCGGCACACCGCGACAGAGCCGTGATAGACTGTCGGCTTTGTTAAAAAAGCCTGTGACAATGGGAGGATGCGGCTTGACGCTCGCAATATTTGATTTGGACAACACCTTGCTGGCCGGCGACAGTGACCACGCCTGGGGAGAGTTTCTGGTGGAGGAAGGGATGGTGGATGCCCAAACGTATCGCCAGGCCAATGACCGCTTTTACCAGGAATACCTGAATGGCGAGCTGGATGTTTTTGAATACCAGCGCTTTGCACTGCAACCGCTGTCCACCCATAGCATGGCTGAACTGGAAGCCTGGCGCAAAGCGTTTATGGCCAAAAAAGTACTGCCCATGATGCAGGACAAAGCCAGGAACCTGTTGGCTGAACACCGGGATCAAGGCCACACCCTGATGATCATCACTGCAACCAACCGATTCATTACCGAGCCAATTGCCGAGGCTCTGGGCGTGGATTATCTGATTGCGACCGAACCTGAACTGGTCAATGGCCGGTTTACCGGTGAAGTTGCAGGGACACCGAGCTTCCAGGAAGGCAAAGTAGTGCGCCTGAATGACTGGTTAGCAGCCCACGGTGAAAGCCTGGACGGCGCCTGGTTTTACAGTGACTCCCACAACGATGCACCGCTGTTGAAGCTGGTTCAGCATCCAGTGGCTGTAGATCCGGACCCGACACTGGAAAAGCTGGCCCGTGACCGTGGCTGGCCCGTGATGTCGCTCCGGGACTGAGGCTTTCGCCCCTTACAAAAACCCGGTCAGCGAACGCACGAAACAAGACTTGATGTAATCCGTTTCAGGAATACCCGGCACAACCGGATGGTCCGGGGCCTGATGGCCCTGCTCCAGCAACTGCACAAAGCGATCAATCTTCCGACCACTACCACGAATAATATCAATCAGCTTTTCTTGAGAAAGGTGCATAGAACAAGACGCCGAAACCAGCAGCCCGTCACGCTCGAGCAGCCTCAGACCTAACTGATTCAAGCGGGCATACGCCTGCTCACCCGCCTTCTGATCTCGCCGGCGTGGAATCAGGGCGGGCGGGTCCAGTACGACAATATCGAACTTCTCTTTCTCTTCCGCCAGTGCCTTCAGCGCATCAAAAGCATCGCCTTCAATGGTGTCCACGTTATCCATACCATTCAGCTTTGCGTTATGGTGCACCGACTCTACTGCGGCCGACGAAGCGTCCACGCAAGTCACCTGAGACGCACCGGCACAAGCCGCCTGAATCCCCCAGCCACCCACATAACTGAACACATCCAACACCCGTTTACCTGGCGCGTAGGCCTGCAACCGCTGACGGTTCATCCGGTGATCGTAAAACCACCCCGTCTTCTGGCCACCAGCCAAAGGCACTTCAAACTGCGCACCATTCTCTTCCACCCGCAGAATGTCTGTCTCCGGACCATGAGCAAACTCCACGTAACTGGACAGCCCTTCTACCTTGCGCATCTTACCGTCGTTCTTCAGAACCACCACCCGCGAATGGGCCAAACGCTGCACCGCACGAACGATAGCGTCTTTCATCAATTCCATGCCTGCCGTGGAAATCTGCACCACTACTACATCATCAAACCGATCCACCACCAGACCAGACAAGCCATCACTATCGCCAAACACCCAACGGTAAAATGGCTTATGGAACAACCGCTCACGCAAAGAAAGTGCGGCTTCCATCCGCTCCGTCAGCCGCTTAGGGGTCATGCCCTGAGCCGGATCCCGACTGATCAAACGCCCACAAATTAACGCATGAGGATTCACAAACACCGTCCCCAGTGGCTTATCGTTTGACGCCCGCAACTGAGCCTGAGCCCCGGCGCCGAACTCGGTTAACGGGCTGCGTTTGATATCCACCTCGTTACTGTAAACCCACAAGTGGCCAGCACGGAGACGGCGTTCTGCGCCTTTGCGCAGGTATAAAATCGGGAAATCCATTAATTAATTACCTGTGAGTTCATTCGTTATGGGAGATGCTCTGTAGCTTGGGCGAGTTTCCGGGGGCGGGCCTCACGAAACTGTGCGGAGCCACGGATGGCGGAGCTCAAGCGTCACATGGATGTGCCGAAGGAGCGTGTTTCGGGAGGCCTGCCCCCGGAAACACGCTTGCACCAATTGATATGCTTAGCCTTCCGAAGCCACGTGCTCAGCGTAAGCATCAGGATCCATCAGGCCATCCAGCTCGCCTTCATCCGCCAGCTTAACCTTGAACATCCAACCATCACCATAAGGGTCTTCGTTCACAATCTCCGGCTCATCCTCAAGTTTCTCATTCACCTCAAGCACTTCACCGGTCACCGGGCTGAATACATCCGAAGCCGACTTCACTGACTCAGCAACACCCGCCTCTTCACCGCCATTCACCGTAACGCCCACTTCCGGCACGCCGATATAAACCACATCACCCAACTGCTCTTGGGCAAAATCTGTAATACCAATGGTGGCCGTACCATCAGCTTCTACCCGCACCCATTGGTGGGTGTCCAGGTACTTAAGGTCTGCAGGAATATCGCTCATGTTTGTGTGTCCTGTTTTAAATTTTTGCGCAGTTTAACCGAAGAGCTTAGTTCCAGCGAATGCTACGGGCCAACTTCATAAAGGAAGTCAGATAATCTATCTCTGCATCCCTTTCCCGAAAACCCAGAAAAATCTGCTTAGGCATCCCTGTTTTGCCCAGCTTCACCGCCTTGACCGGCATTTTCTGTGCATACTCATCCACCAGCCAACGGGGTAAGGCTGAAACCCCACGGCCCGCAGCCACCATTTGCAGCATGATATCCGTGGTTTCAATCGTTTTATGCCGCGCAGGCGCAGCATGGGCCGGTAAGAAAAATCTCGTAAAAATATCCAACCGCTCCGGTGCGACCGGGTATGTAATCAACGTTTCTTTTTCCAGCTGTTCTGGCTCAACCCAGGCTTCCGTTGCCAGTGGGTGGTGGCTTCCCACCACCAGCACCTGTTCATAATCAAACACGGGTTCAAAGCAGACACCAGGGCGATGCAACGGGTCAGGTGTTACCAGCAAATCAATGTCATGACCAAATAAAGCACCCATACCACCAAACTGGAACTCCTGTTTTACATCTACATCGACATCCGGCCACTGTTGCAGGTATGGCCCAACCACCTTGAGCAACCACTGATAGCAGGGGTGACATTCCATTCCCACCCGCAGACTGCCTCGCAGCCCTTTGGCAACCTGAGCAATCAGCATTTCCGCATGTTCAAACTGGGGTAAAAGCCGATTGGCGAGAATGAGTAATTGCTCCCCCGCCTGAGTAAAGCGCAACTGCCGCCCCTCTCGCTCCCACACGGGAGTACCCAGTTGCTGCTCCAGTTTACGGATGGCGTGGCTCAATGCCGATTGCGTTAAATGCAGTTGTTCGGCTGCCGCCGTCAATGAACCGTGACGCTCAACTGCCCGAAAGATTTCCAGATGACTTCTCTCAATCATGAGATAACCCGTGAATAACATTCATGGAACATTGAAATAATACCATTTTTATTCATCTCAATCCCGGCTTAACCTTGATCCCCTACTCAAAACAACACCTTCAGGAACAAATTTATGGCAACCACACACAATCTCGGCTTTCCGCGCATCGGCAACCAGCGAGAACTGAAATTCGCTTTAGAGCGATACTGGGCCGGGCGACAAACAGAACAGGAGCTTGCAGATACCTCAGAAAAGCTGCGCCACCGACACTGGCAACAGCAATCTGATCTGGACTTTGTGCCAGTTGGCGACTTTTCGCTTTACGATCAGGTTCTCGACATGTCTGTCACTCTGGGCAACCTGCCAACCCGGGTTGCAGATAAAGAGGGTACCGGACTCGATGCCTACTTCCGTGCAGCCCGAGGCCGGGGGGCAAATGACAGCCCATGCTGCGCCACCGCTGCCGGTGAAATGACTAAATGGTTCGATACTAACTATCACTACATTGTTCCGGAATTTACCGCCGACACTCAGTTTGAACTGAATCCGGAGCGGCTGCTAAAGCAACTGGCAGAAGCACAAGAGCAAGGTGTAGCGGCCAAACCGGTCATCATCGGGCCGGTCACTTACCTCTGGTTAGGCAAAACTTCTGATGAAAGCAACCGCCTCGACCTTCTGGAACGCCTGTTGCCCGCCTATGCACAGCTACTGGAAACTCTGGCCGATGCGGGTGTTGAGTGGGTACAAATAGATGAACCTGCTCTGGTAACAGAGCTCGACGCCAACTGGCGCTACGCCTTCAACCTGGCATACCATCAACTCAAAACCAACCGCCCGAAGCTGCTGCTGGCCACTTATTTTGGCGAGTTGCGCAACAACCTTCAGCTAACGTGCGAGCTGCCTGTTGCAGGTGTTCACCTGGACGCCATCAGCGCGCCGGATGAAATCAACCGCATTGTCGACTGGCTGCCCAACCACAAAGTGTTATCGCTAGGTGTGGTGAGCGGCCGCAATATATGGAAAACCGATCTGAACAAAACCCTGGAATGGCTGCAACCTGTGCAAGAAAAGCTGGCTAATCGCCTGTGGTTAGCGCCATCCTGCTCGCTGCTGCATGTACCCGTCGATCTGGAACAAGAAACCGACCTGGATCCGGAAATCCGAAATTGGCTGGCATTTGCCGTTCAGAAACTGGAGGAGCTTCAGGTGCTCGCCCGGGCTTTGAATGAAGGCCGGGATGCTGTCCAAGAACAACTGGCCGAAAACCAGAGCGCCATCGATAGCCGGCGTAACTCTACCCGCGTAACTAACCCGGAGGTGCGTGCTGCGGTTGCCGGCCTTTCTGCGGACCTGGGCAACCGCCGGAGCCCCTATTCACAGCGGATTGCCCTGCAGCAGAAAAAACTTCAGCTTCCGGCCTTCCCAACCACTACCATTGGCTCTTTCCCGCAAACTCCGGAGATCCGCCAGGCGCGCCTGCAGTTCCGCAAAGGAGAGCTGGAGGCAGAAGCCTACGAAACCCAGATGAAGGCCGAGATTGAACGCTGCATTCGCAGCCAGGAAACCTTAGAACTGGATGTTCTGGTTCATGGCGAGCCGGAGCGCAACGACATGGTGGAATATTTCGGTGAACAACTGGAAGGCTACGCCTTTACCCGCTTCGGCTGGGTTCAGTCTTACGGTTCGCGCTGCGTTAAGCCGCCCATCCTGTTCGGCGATATTCGCCGCCCGAAAGCTATGACCGTGGACTGGATTCGCTACGCTCAATCTCTGACTGAAAAGCCTGTAAAGGGCATGCTGACCGGCCCGGTGACGATTCTGAACTGGTCTTTTGTACGAGACGACCAACCTCGTAAAGACTCCTGCTTGCAATTGGCTCTTGCTATCCGCGACGAAGTTCAGGATCTGGAAAAAGCAGGAGTAGACATTATCCAGATTGACGAAGCCGCCCTCCGAGAGGGCTTACCACTGCGGCAATCGGACTGGAATGACTATCTTGAATGGGCCATTAACAGCTTCCGCATCGCGGCCAATGGCGTTGAAGACGGCACACAGATTCATACGCACATGTGCTATTCCGAATTCAACGACATCATCGAGGCTATCGCTCGCATGGACGCCGATGTCATCACCATCGAAACCTCACGGTCTGACATGGAGCTGCTGGACGCGTTCAAGAGCTTCGAATACCCGAACGACATCGGGCCCGGGGTGTATGACATCCACTCGCCCAACGTTCCCAAAAAAGAGCAAATCATTAACCTGATGAAGCTCGCCGCAGAACGCATCCCCGCGGAACGGCTGTGGGTTAACCCGGACTGCGGACTGAAAACGCGGAAGTGGGAAGAAGTCACCCCCGCACTGGAAACCATGGTGGCTGCGGCGCAGGCGTTACGGGCATAAATGGAGCTTCGAAGAGGGTGCGCCTTGTGGCGCACCCGTGTAGACCTTCTAAGGATGTGTAGGTAATGATTTACCAACCTTCTAATGGTATGCCGTGCTCCTTGAGGTAGGCGCCGTGCTCTTCGAGATATTCTGCCGTGCGCACTTTGAAGGCATTTACATTCCCTTCCACTTCCACACCGGATAGACGCATCACTTCCACTGCGTTCGTGGTCTGGTTCATCATCCACACCACAACTTCCCCTCCCGGAGCCAGCCCCAAAACCAAGGTGCTTCTGGGTTCAGAGCTGACCGTTCCGTTTTGGTTAAAG
>NZ_JBFHJO010000033.1:0-30905 GCF_041595835.1 Marinobacter sp.
AGATGTAGAGCCAGACAGACTGACTCTTGCCAAACGCAAAATCCGGGATATTCTCGACCTGCGCCAAGGAGGCCTGACCGCGTTACTGGTGTATTCAGGAGACGCCCATGTGGTAACGCCCCTGACAGAAGACCACCGGACCATAGAAGCCATGCTGGGAGTGCTCGAACCAACCATTATGCCAGCACAGGGCAACCGCACGGACCTTGCAATAAACGAAGCTATCCGCCTGCTTGATAACGGCGCACCGGGACGTGGGCGGATACTGCTGATTGCCGATGACGTTCCAGCAAACTACCAACGCACCATCCGTGACAAACTCAGCTCGACACCCTACAGCCTGAGTACTCTGACCGTTGGTACTGAAGAAGGTGGCCCCATCCCTCTTGCCCGACGGGGTTTTATCCGAGAGGGCAACAACATTGTCATCACCAGGGCTGACCCGGGCAGCCTGGCTGCTCTAGCCCGAAATTCAGGAGGCAAAAGTCAGCAGCTAACGCTTGGCAATGCTGACATTGAAGCTCTTGAGATTGAACCAATCTTGTCTGACGAGTGGGAAGAAACAACCGAAGGACTGACCATCAATCGCTGGCAAGATGACGGCTACTGGTTGTTGTGGTTATCACTGCCATTACTGCTCTTGGGCTGGCGCCGAGGTGCCTTTGCGGTACTGGCGCTTTCCTTGTTGCCATTAACGGTTGGTTCCCGCCCGGCTATGGCGCTGGATTGGGGCAGCCTCTGGCAGCGTGACGACCAGCGAGCGCTGGAATTGATTGAACGGAACCCGGCAAAGGCCGCAGAGCTTCTGAAGCATCCGGGCTGGCGCGGCACAGCTCTGTACCGTGCAGAGAACTACGAAGAATCCATTAAAGCCTTCGCAGACTACCCTGGTAAGACTGGCCACTATAACCGGGGCAATGCCCTGGCAAGGGCAGGGAAATTGGAAAAGGCACTGAAGGCCTACCAGCAGGTACTTGACCTGGACCCGGAGCACGAAGACGCCCGGTTCAATCGTGACTTGGTGCAACAGCTTCTGGACCAGAAAAACGCCGGGCAGGACAACGAAAAAAACCAGGATCAAGACTCACAACAGGACCCGTCAGACAGTCAGAATGATAAGTCAAAAAACAGCAATAACCAGCAGTCCGGCGACGACACTCAGAGTCAGAATAGCAACCAGCAAGACCAGCATGAGCAACAATCTCCTGAAAACCAGAATCAGGACAGTGAAGTATCCCAAAAGCCACAGAATACGGACCCTGAACAATCAGAAGACGAACATGAAGCAGATGCTCAACCATCTGAACAGAGCACTGAAGAACAGCCCCAGGCTGAAGCCCCTGCACCGGTTAACGAACACCCCCTGAGTCAGGGCCAGGAACAAATGCTGCGGCGCGTGCCGGACAATCCCGGTGGATTGCTGCAACGAAAATTCCTGCAACAATATCAACAACGCCAGACACAACCCGACGAGGGCGATACGCCATGGTAAAAACCCTTCTGTCTTCCCTCCTCTGTCTTCTGTTTATGCTTTCAGGGCCTCTGTCAGCCAATGAGTTGACCGCTGTGCCAGACCGGGACCAACTCTATGAAGGCGAGGTTCTTACCCTGACGGTGAAAGGTTCCATGCAGATCGAAATCAACCTGAGCAACCTGTTCAGTTTTGATCTCTCGCAGTTGCCGTCACCGGATATTGAAAAGGTGGAACCGGATTTTGAAATCCTGGCACGTAATCAGCGCTATAGCGTACAAACGGTCAACGGGGATATGGTGGGTGAAATCACCTGGACCTACCAGCTCGCGCCTAAACGCACCGGCACACTCACCATTCCGGCACTCACATTTAAGGACTCCACCTCGAAGCCCGTCACGATTGAAGTGGTATCGGGCACGCCGCCCAACCAGCCTTCATCCGGTCGAGACAGTTTTGTCGAACTGTCCGCAGATAAAGCAGAAGTTTATGTACAAGAACAGTTGGTGCTGACGGTACAGCTTTATTTCTCCGGCAACCTGATTCGCGGCGAACTTTCCGACCCACAACACCCGGATGCCATCATTGAAGGCCTCGGAAAGCAGCGGGAATTTACTACCACTCGCGATGGCACCCGCTACCGGGTTGTCGAACGCCGATACGCCATCTTTCCGCAAACTCCCGGTGAACTCAGTCTTCCCGCCATTCGCTTTGAAGGCCAGGTCAGAGATGCCGCTGGCGCACTGAAATTTCTGAGGGATGCACAGGAGCTTTACCCCGTTAAGGTCAAGCCGGTGCCAGACAGCTACCCGGCTGGACAGCCCTGGCTGCCGGCTACTAGCCTGGCTCTGGCGGAAGATGGCTTGCCTCCGGCGGGCGAACTCCGCGCAGGCAGCAACCTCAACCGCAAGATTATTCTACGGGCCTCTGGATTGCCTTCCGAAGCCTTACCACCACTATCGGTTGAATATCCATCAGCCATCCGGTACTACCCTGAGCTGCCTCAAAGAAACACCGAGCCCACCCCGGAAGGGCTGGAAGCAACGTTACAGCAGGAAGCCGCCTTGGTACCTGTGAATACTGGCGATATCGTTCTACCGGCGGTACGTGTACCTTGGTGGAATACCGAAACCGACCAGTTAGAAGAGACCGTTTTGCCTGAGCGGCGGTACCAGATTTCCGGAGGAAATATGACCGCTACGCCTGCCATCAACGAACCGTCGCAACCCAAAGCGCCCGTTGATAACACACCGGCGGGCGGGAACATCATTACCAAGGAAAGTAGCTCACCCTGGCTATGGAGCACCTTGTTACTAGGCGCTCTGTGGCTGCTGACAATTATGCTCTGGTGGTTGAATCGTAAAAAACCGGCCAGGCCCGACACGAACAGCGGTAAACCTTTTGACGAAAGTGAGAAGAGGGCTTTCGAACAGCTGACACAAGCCATTCGCAACGGTTCACCGGAAACCTCAGGAATACTCTTACGCTGGGCTCGCTTGAAACTCCCCGGGCAGACCTTTGCAAGTGCCGCAGATGTCGTTCGGTATAGTGATGACCAAGAACTGTCAGAAGCACTCAGAGCCTTCCAGGAATCACTTTATGCTTCAGGCACATCCGGGCAGCCCATTGATCAACCATTAAAAGACGCGCTACTGAAAGCCGTTACCCGGCTCAGACAACGACAGGAAGATAACGAAGCCCCTAAAGGACTGGCACCGCTTTACCCGGCCGGACTGTCAGGCTGACCTTGGCCCGACCGGGTATGAGTGAAGGCTCAGTTGGTGAGCTGCTGATTAATCACCAGCTCCACCGGCTGGCTGCCAGCACCGGGTGACAACACAGCGGCTTTCACCTCGCCTTGCCAGTCACCTGGCTGCGGGCTGATGGAGCCGCTACGACTCAGACGAGCCACGATGACCACCTCATCAACAGCTGAAATCGCCGCTTCAGGTGACATGGCATAGCTGTCGTCTAAACGAATATCCATAGGCAGTGCGCCGGCCGTTAAGCGCGTTACAGCAACAGGAGCTCCACCGGAGGCTCCAACCGGGCGCGCAAACACGAAAAGCGTCGTATCAGCCGGCACCTGATCCTTGAAGGCACTATCGACGGAAACGCGGAGATCAACACCCGCAGACGCCACAGCTTTGTCTGGCACCGGCTCTGCTGGGGGCGTTTCTCCCAAACGGGCATAAGCCTCTGCAATGCCGCCACGAATAGAAGCAATCTGAGGATGATCGGGCGCCAGGTCAGCAATTTTACCCCAGTACTCGATGGCTTCCCGATAGTTCTGCTGGCCGAATGCATGAATACCCAGCAAGCCCAAGGAGTTCACTTCATTCGGATCCAGGGCCAAAGCATCTGAGATCGCCTGCTTCACGTCTGGACTCATCTGCCCTTCTGTTTCAAAAAACAATGCCTGAGCTGACAAGCCGTAGGCCACCGCACTGGAGCGGGGATCTTCCGCCACGAGTTCCGCCAACCGTCGGTAGGCCTTCGCGGCATCGCGGTATCTTTCTACCCGCATGTAGGTCTGAGCGAGCATGGCCCAGCCATCAATATTGTCCGGGTCGGCTTCCAAACGATCACGCAGTTGATCCGCCAGCTCAGCCATACGCGCAGCCTGGTTATCTCCTGAGGCGTTCATCTCCTGCATGGTAATATATTGCTCTACCTGCCCCATCGAACCCCATTGCTCATATGCGTAAAAAGCACCCGCAGGTAACAACAGAATGGCCAGCAGAGCAACGGCCATGGCACTGCGCCTACCCGATACGTGCTTCACTGGAGCTGGCTCCTCAGATACATCATCGAGCATTGAGCCAGCCAATTCGTCTTTCAGCTGTTCGTAGGTTTCCCGATCCAGCGCCCCCGCCTCGAACTCAACGTCCAACTCCCTGAGACGCGATTTATAGGCCAATAGATTCTGATTCCTGATGTCTGTTTCAACTCTTGTTATTGGCCGATGGAAAAACACCGGATAGAGCACAAAAGCCAGGGCAAACAAAATAAGTACCGCTGCGGCAATCCAGAAGGTTTCTTCAGTCATGGAATCATCGTCACCATTAAAAATGTGTTGCGTAGATCAGCTTCAGGATTACTGATCCTTGTCTGCCAGCATCTGCCGAGCCCGGGCCTTTTCTTCCTGGCTAAGCGTAGGTTCGCCCTGGTCTCGTTTACGGGAACGCATCGCAACGCCAGCAACAATCAGAACTCCACCAACCACGGCAATGGCAGGAAACCCCCAGAGCAGAATCGTGCGTTTGTCGACTGGCGGTTTGTACTGGACAAACTCACCAAAACGCCCCACCAGGTCACCTACAATCTCATCGTTGGTAGCCCCGTTTTTCATCAAGCGGTAGACCTGATCGCGCATATCTTTTGAAATAGGCGAGTTAGAATCCGCGATATTCTGGTTCTGGCATTTCGGACATCGCAGCTCTGCAATCAAGTCACGGTAGCGCTGCTCTTCAGCCCGGGTGTCAAAATCATAGACCGCCATCACCTCGGCCCGGGCGATACCAGATAACATCAGCAAGACCAGAATGGCAGGTAAAAAACGCATTAACTGTTCCCCTTAGCCTTGTTTATAACTGGCAACAAAACCTCTTCCCACACTTGCCTGTTCACGACGCCAACATGGCGATACTGAATCACGCCTTGAGCATCGATCACAAAGGTTTCTGGAGCACCGTAAACGCCCAGATCAAAGCCCAGAGCTCCCTGGGGGTCAAAAATAATTTCCCGGTAGGGGTTACCCAGGCGTGCCAGAAATCTAAAGGCAGTCTCTCGCTGATCCTTATAATTCAAACCAACAAGGCGAACGCCTTTTTCCTTGGAAAGCCACATCAAATATTCGTGTTCATCCCAGCACGAAGGACACCATTCCGCCCAGACGTTTAACAAAGTGACCTCTCCCCTGAGGAGAGACGCATCCAGCAACACCTCCGGGTCATTCAGGCTTTGCAAACTGAACTGAGGCACAGGTTTACCAATACGAGCAGACTCTAGCTTGGTCGGATCCTTACCAAGACCTGCAGCTAAAAAGATGCCGACTCCTATAGCAAACAGTAAAGGCAAGAAGAGTAAAAATCGCTTCATGATGTTGCCTCCGCCACACTGCCTGTCGCAGGACGGTTCTTCTCTGCTCTGTTATTTTCCGTCTTCCGAACCTTAATCCGGTATCGCTTGTCGGCAATTGCAAGGAAACCACCAAAGGCCATCACGAAAGCCCCCAACCAGAGCCAGCGAATCAAGGGTTTGTACTGCAAACGAATAGCCCAGGCATCATCGGAGATCTGCTCACCTATGGCCACAAAGATATCGCGGAACAAACCAGCATCAATGTCGGCTTCGGTCATGACACTCATTCCAACCGGGTAGTTACGTTTTTCTGGATGCAACTCGGATACTTTCCTGCCATTCAAGAACACATCGAAACTGCCGTATTGGGCGGTGAAGTTAGCACCTTGACGATTCCCTATATCCTTAAAGACAATCTCATACTCCCCAACCATGGCAGAATCGCCCGGTACCATGCGTACATCGCGTTCTACTCCGTAATTTGAAACAACGGTTGCACCCGCCATGACCATAGCAACACCGAGATGCCCAAGCACCATGCCCCAGTAACTGCGAGACTGGCGTTTAAGGCCATGCAGGAGACCTTGACGCGATGCTGACTTGTCCCACAGATCCCAAAGGGTAGCGACGGTCACCCATATAGCGGTGAAAACACCCGCAAAAGCCCATGGTTTAAAGCTGCCGTAATACAAAATCACAGCCGCAGTGCCTGTCAGACTAACAGCCAATGGCCAGAACAGCTTACGGGCAAGCCAACCACCGTCTGTTTTCTTCCAGCGGGAGAAAATGCCCGCCCCCAACAACAGGCCAGCGGCTACGGCCAACGGACTGAAGGTTGTGTTGAAAAACGGTTCACCGATAGACAGCTTACCCATGCCCAGATAATCCAGAATCAAAGGATATAGTGTCCCGATGGCGACCAAAAGTGTTGCGGTAACGAGCAAAACGTTGTTCAACAACAGAAAGATTTCCCGAGACAACGAGCCATAACGGGACCGCACATGCACCACCGGAGCTCTAAAGGCATAGAGAACGAGACTGCCAAGAATCGTAATACCCAGAAGCATTAGCAAGAACGCACCACGCTCCGGATCAGAGGCAAAGGCATGCACTGAGGTCAACACACCAGAACGAACCAGGAAGGTACCCAGCAGACTCAAAGCAAAGGTCACAATGGCCAGCAGTACGGTCCAGCTTTTGAAAACGCCGCGTTTTTCAGTAACCGCCAAAGAATGCATCAAAGCCGTACCTGACAACCAGGGCAACAAGGAAGCGTTTTCAACGGGATCCCAAAACCACCAGCCACCCCAGCCAAGCTCGTAGTAGGCCCACCAACTTCCCAGTGCGATACCAATGGTCAAAAACGACCAAGCTACCGTAGTCCAAGGGCGAGACCAGCGCGCCCACGCTGCATCCAACCGACCGTTAATCAACGCCGCCAGGGCAAAAGCAAAGGCGACAGAAAAGCCCACATACCCCATGTACAGCATCGGCGGATGGAGAATCAGGCCAATATCCTGCAACAGAGGATTAAGATCCTTACCATCAAGCGGAATATTCGGAAGCAGGCGATCAAACGGATTAGACGTAACAATGATGAAGAGTAAGAAGCCTACGCATACCATGCCCATCACAGCCAGAACCTGAGATACCACAACAGAAGGCAGCTTGCGACTGAATAGTGCTACGGCCAGAGTCCAGCCAGTCAACATCAGTATCCATAACAACAAGGAGCCCTCGTGGCCACCCCATACAGCACTGAACTTGTAAAACCAGGGCAACATACTATTACTGTTGTTGGCTACATAGGCGACCGAAAAATCGTCCACAATGAAAGCGTGAGTCAGAATAGCAAACGCCAGGCCGATAAACACAAACATGCCAGATGCCAGAGGTCGGGCAAAAGCCTGCAGGCTATCACGCCCTGTCAAAGCCCCCACAAGTGGGACAACGGATAGGAGCACTGCCAGCAACAGCGCGAGAATCAGTGAAACTTGCCCGAGTTCCGGATACATCAGGGCTCTCCAATATCAGGAATAAATTGGGATTCAGTAAGCCGTAGTTTCTGCAGCTTTTTCCGCATTTGCCGAGTTGGACTTCCCTTTTGTCGACTTTTCGAGAGCCTCAGCCACCTCAGGCGGCATGTAGTTCTCGTCGTGCTTGGCCAGAACCTGGTCGGCAACAAACAGGCCTTCATTATTCAAACGCCCCATCGCAACCACACCCTGCCCTTCAGCAAAGAGGTCCGGCAGGATGCCAACGTACTCCATCGGCACTGAAGCCGTATAATCCGTTACCCGAAACTTCACGGCCAAACTTTCGGGATCACGCACGACACTGCCCACCTCAACCATTCCACCTGCACGGATGCGCACATCCACCGGGGCATTACCTGCAGCAATTTCAGTTGGGTCGTAGAACAGATTAATGTTCTGGCGCAGCGCATAGGTTGTCAAACCGACCGCAATGGCCAGGCCTGCAACGAGAAAAATCACTATGGTCAGTCTTTTTTTACGAATCGGGTGCATGGGTTACCTACTGGTCAATCCTGGGAAACTTCTACTCGAGTGAATGTGGCCGGTGCTTTTGGTTTTTCCTGGCTGCTGGAACCCGGTTGTTCAAAGCTGCGCTTACACATCTGACAGACATTCTGATGTCGCTTGGCTGACCAGAACATGGTGCCCGCCACCAGAACGACAAATACGGCATAGCAAGCCCAGACATATGGGCCATGACCTTCCATCGCAATAAATGCTGAAAACGAATCGAATGCCATTGGTTACTTACCTCCCGCCAAAACAAGGTCTTTAACCCATCGGGTTCGACGTTCCCGTAACAAAATCTCGGTTTTCATCCTCAGGCACGCCAACCATCCGAACAGCAAATAAAGTCCAAGTACAGAGAGCAACAGCGGCACCCACATTTCCGTGGGCATGGACGGCTTTTCCGTCAAAGTGAACGTTGCGGGCTGATGCAGTGTATTCCACCAATTCACTGAATATTTGATGATAGGGATATTCACTACGCCCACCAGAACCAGAACGGCTACCGCACGGGCCGCCGACTTTTCATCATTAATGGCGCGGTCCAGAGCGATAACCCCGCCATATAAAAACAACAGGATCAGCATTGAAGTGAGGCGCGCGTCCCAAACCCACCAGGTACCCCAGGTAGGTTTACCCCATACTGCCCCCGTGAACAGAGACAGAAAAGTAAACATCAGGCCGACCGGTGCGATCGATTTTACAAACACGTCTGCCAGCTTCATGCGCCAAACCAGTGTAACCACGGCAGCAAAGGCCATCATGATGTATATGGACTGAGCCAGAAATGCCGTTGGTACATGAATAAAAATAATCCGATAACTATTGCCCTGCAGATAGTCTTTCGGCGCAAAAGCCAGCCCCCAGATCACTCCGGCAAGCAACAGAAGCAGCCCTCCGGCCAGCAGCCAAGGCATAAAGCGGTTTGCAATTCCGAAGAACCACTTGGGAGAGCCCAGCTTGTGAAAGAATTGCCACATCAGTTGGTCACCGTCTAACTGTTAACTGTTCGTTTCTCTGCCCGGCTGAAATCCAGTCAGCTGTTGGACAGGCTGATTCGTAATGCTGCTGCGGAGGCGAAGGGCGCCAAAGTAAGCGCCAGAACCAGAAATGCCCCCAGCAAGGCCAGATAGCCTGTTACCGATGCGCCTTCCGCAGCTGCCGCCACTGTACCCGTTCCGAAAATCAACACGGGAATGTACAGCGGAATAATCAGCAGTGACAAGAGTACCCCGGCAGAACGCAAACCCAAGGTCAAAGCTGCGCCAATAGCGCCGACCAGGCTCAATACCGGTGTTCCGATCAGCAGCGTTAGACACAAAGTTGCCACAGAGTTCCCGTCCAGATGCAACATTAATCCTAAAACTGGCGTCAACAACACTAAAGGCAACCCTGTCAGCATCCAGTGGGCCATGGTTTTGGCCAGCACCAGCAGGAACAGCGGTTGCGGCTGTAACATCAGTTGTTCCAGCGTGCCGTCATCAAAATCATGGCGAAACAGGTGGTCAAGGGACAAAAGTACTGACAACAAGGCCGCCACCCAAAGGATACCGGCTCCTGACTGTTTCAGGAATGCCACTTCCGGGCTGACTCCGAGGGGAAAAAGGGTTACCACCATAGTAAAAAACAGAAGCGGATTCAGCAGGTCCTGCCTTTGCCTGAAGGCTACACGCAGATCCCTTGAGAACACCGCACTCATAGCCTGAAGCGTACCAACAGAGGAGCTCTCTGCCTTGAGAGGAACTTGTAAGTCAGCCTTCATCGTTCTGCCTTGCCCCCCACTCTGATGCGGTTCATTCCCGGCAAATTCAGGTCATGATGAGTCGTCACGACGACCGCACCACCTTCTTCGGCACGCTGCTGCAAAAGAGCTTCAATGGCCTCAACACCGTTCGCATCGATAGCTGTGAATACCTCATCAAGTAACCACAGAGGCTCATCAGCAATCAGTAATCGAGCCAGGGCCACTCTGCGTTGCTGACCGGCAGACAAATTCCGGCACGGAACATTCTCATATCCTGAAAGGCCGGTTCCCGCCAGCGCCTGCAGAAGCGCGGCGTCTTTAAGCGGACGTCGGCCAGCCATCAGGGCCCGCAAGTTTTCCAATGGCGTCAACAAAGGTTTAATACCTGGTCGATGCCCCAGGTACAGCATATTCCGGAGATACGATTCCCGTTGCTGGTCCCGGGGTTTACCACACCACAGCAATTCACCTGACCAGGCATCATTCAAACCCGCTAAAATTCTCAGCAAGGTCGTTTTTCCTGATCCATTAGGGCCCTCGACACGAGTTACCGTACCGGGCAGTATGGAAAACGACAGATTCTGGAACAAAACGCGCTCATCGCGCTCACACTCAAGACTAACGGCCTGTAGTAACGGCTCGGACATCTGGGTTCCGTTTCAGAGCGAAGGATGCACAACAGGCATCGGGTGTATGAATGAAGGCCACGCAGGTACCAACATGAAATCCGGGCACTCGAAACCAACGTCGCGCATTATAACGAAAGCGTTCATGGATTACTCTTGCCTGACATCAAAACAATGCCAATGAAACTCAATGGCGGACAACCGCCCCACACCCCGGCAGACTCAGCAAGCAGGCAGCCGGGGCAAAGCCAGAATAGCACAAGCCGGGAGGTTTCCGGGCCAGATATAGCAAGGTCTGCCCGGCAGCAATTGGCACAGCTTAAAATCGCTAACAGGGAAATCGCACTTGCCAAAGTGGCTGAGGTTCTTCAACGAAAAGACGGAGGCCACGAGCTTGTTCTGGAATTAAAGGGCCGTTCTCTGGCCGTGGCAACCGGTAATCGCCTACCGGACATCACAGCGGGTGATCTTATCAAAATCATGCGTGCCGGCAACGAACTGCAACTTTTAGGCAAACTGGCAGACGGCCAGGAAGCCAGCATTGCCAGAGCCCTGGCCCAGCGCCTGCCCTGGCAGCAAAATCTTCAAACGGGACTGGCCCAATTGCTTAATGCCATGAACACAGGACTGAAAGGCGAGCCCCAACCCGGAAAGTTACCATCGGCCAACATGGCACAGCCATTGCCCCCGGCGGCAACACAGGCGCTGGAAAGCTTGTTCGCCAATATGGCTAAGGCCAACAGTTTACAACCGGGAGCGGGTAAATCCGATAACAGTGCTGCACTGGTTAAACAATGGCTGGCTGAGAGTGGCCTGTTTGCTGAATCACGCTTATTACAGACTGGTACAGGGCAATCTGCCCCAACCGACTTCAAGCTCGCCCTTGCCAGAATTATCACGTCATTACTGGCTAGCCAGGGAAAAACACCAGAGGCCTTTAACCGCCTGACACCTCTGGCCAGCCCGGATCTGATGCAGGCACCCCTGCAATTTCCAAAGCTGACCACCAGTCTAAGTCAAGGCAAAAGCGAACCCACTAGCATCGCCCTGACCCTTCGTATGCTGGCAGGCATGTTAAACCGCATCACCGTAAACCAGTTACACAGCCAGACTCTATCGGCCCGGGCCAGTGCTGAGCCAGGCACTCCGATCAACACCATGCTGATAGAGATTCCCTGGCTAACGCCTCAACAAGAGCCCCGAATGGCTCAGTTGCGAATGGAACAATACCAACAAGAAGGCGCTGACAGAAACCAGCCCGAACGGAAAACGGTCAGCGAATGGCGTTTGAACCTGGCCATGGATCTGGACTACGCAGGCCCGCTCCACTTTGAAGTTGCTTATCGACATCCAAGTGTCAGCGCACAAATCTGGGCAGAAAAACAAACAACGCTTCGTCACGTTAATGAGGAGCTACCATTACTCAGACAAAGCCTGGCAGACTTAGGTCTGGAAGTAACCGATCTGGAATGCCGGAGGGGCTGTCCACGGCAAATAGAGACTCGACTTGAGCACCGGCTCGTGGACACAAAAGCATGACGCAGGATAATAAATTTAAAAATCAAGAAGACAATATCGCGCCAGCAGCGGTAGCCCTCAAATACGATGGGGAACGAGCGCCAGTTATTTCAGCCACCGGTACCTGGGAGCTGGCTGAGGAGATCATACGAATCGCACGAGAAAACAATGTTCCATTGTATGAGAACGCGGAATTGGCGGGTATTTTAGCCCGTCTGTCACTGAACGAGGAGATTCCTGAGGAACTCTACCGGGTGATCGCCGAAATTCTGGCTTTTGCTTTCCACATACGGGGCAGAACGCCAGACGACGCCTGCCCCGCACCCGATGCCCCCTCAGCTAATGAGTGAGCGCAAGGCCCAGGCCTGCTGCCAGTGGTCACCCTGCCTTTGCCCTACAACAGTCTCAAAATAGTGTTTCAGACGCCGGCGATCGTCTGGTTGATCTTTCAGCGCTGAACCAATGATATGATGAACCAGATGTTCAACAGTCATTGCTCCACCACCGTAATACCAGGCGTTCAGACTGGCGGCATGAGCCACAGAGACAGCCTCAGCTGTTGACAGGGCAGCACCAGCCAACCGGTCTGTACTCCGGCCGTCCATGGTTTCACCGTTACGCAGTTCATGGAACATTGTCACCAAAAGCTCAACAACAGACTGATCCAGGTCGACATCAAGGCCCGATCGAAGGTTGGCTTTGCGAACCTCTCGCATAACCACCTCCATTTCGTCCTCAAGATTACGAATTGGCCGGATTTCTTCGAAATCCATCCTGCGCTTGAGGGCTGCACTCATGCAATGCACGCCCTCATCCACACTGTTGGAGGTAGCCACCAGGTTGAAGCCTTCCCTTGCCAGGATGACACCGTCATTGCCTGAAATTTCCGGTATGACTACCACCCGGTCTGATAACACCGAGAGTATCGCGTCTTGTAACGCTTGCGGACAACGGGCAATCTCTTCAAAACGAACCAACCGTCCTTCCATCATGCCCCTCAGCAAAGGTGAAGCCACTAAAGCATTCAGGGATGGCCCCTCTGTACGCAGAATGGCTTCGTTCCAGCTGTACAAAAGCTGACTTACCTGAGTGATAGCTCCGCCCTGAAGCGCCAGCGTCGAATCTCCCGAAATGGCGGCTGCCAGGAGTTCAGACAACCAGGACTTGGCCGTCCCCGGCTCACCGACCAGAAGGCAGCCACGGCTTGTGCATAGAGAAATGATCGTACGCACAACCATAGCTCGATCTGCCACGAATTTACGTTCAATACCAAGCTGTTCATCACCGAGCAGGAACTTTTCAACACCCCGCGGAGACATTTTCCAACCTGGGGGAACCGGGCCAGGATCTGAGGATATGAGTTTATCCAGCTCGTCCCGGTAAGTGACTTCTGCCGGTTCACGCTGAGCTGCTTTTCTGGCCTGTTTGCTCGCAGTCATTAGTTGCTCCTCCGTCCGCCACGCACTTCCGGAGCCATCCGTTCTTTAGGCAGAACTCTCGGCAGCTCTGACATCGGGATAAGGCCTTCAATGACATGATCCAATGCACTGTCTCTCATGGTGATCAATCCAGCATCCAGCGCCCGCCAGCGCAACTCGCCAATCGGTGGCTGGCTGGAAATGGCATTTCGAATATCGTCGTCGACCTCCATGTATTCAACAATGGCAACCCGACCATGGGTTCCAAGGCCGTTACACTTCTCGCAGCCAGCCCCCTCAAAGCAGCGAAAACCTGCCGGGGCACCATGAGGAAAAACTTCAGCCATAATCGAGGGGTCAGGCTCGGCAGGCTTAATGCAGTGTTTGCAGATACGTTTGGCCAAACGCTGGGCGATAACCGCCAGAAGCTCACCAGCTATAGAGTTGGGATGAATTCCCAGGTCATACAGCCGCTGGAGCGAGTCAACCGCATCGTTACTGTGTAAAGTAGATAAAACCACGTGACCGGTTTGCGAGGCACGCACGGCTTCCAAAGCGGTCTCTTTATCCCGAATTTCACCCACCAGAATAACATCCGGATCTTCCCGCACGAATGCCCTCATGGCATCAGCAAAGCCGAAGCCAATGTCGGGGCGCGCACTGGTTTGCTGGATGTTATCGATGGAATACTCAATAGGGTCTTCAACGGTGATAACTTTTCGACGCCCATCATCAGCCAGAGTCTGCAAGCCGGCGTACAATGTCGTCGATTTACCGGAGCCAGTCGGCCCAACCACCAGAACCAGTCCTGCGGGGTTATCCAGCAACCGGGTATACCGGCTGCCGATAACTGGCGACATACCCAATTCCTCAATAGTCATGGCCCGGCCAGTCTGGGGCAGCAAGCGGATGATGGCGTTTTCACCATGCAAAGAAGGCTGAGTTTGAACCCGGAGATCGTATGATGTCTCGCCCAACTGAAGCCGTGAGCGACCACCTTGCGGCAGACGGCGCTCAGCGATATTTAACTCTGCTCGCAGCTTGATGACATTGATGACACCCCGAATCTCCCGGGAGGAAAGCTGATACTGGGTCAAATCACGCAAATCACCATCTACCCGCAAGCGAATGCGAACCCGATTATCATACTGCTCGATATGAATATCGCTCGCATTTTCGCTCACAGCATCAAGCAGAATCGCTTCATACACGGATACCAGGTAAGGACTGATATTTTTGTCACCACGCTCCTCACCTAACAAATCCCGCTTACTGGCACTTTCGTCCTTTTCCTGGACGCCTAAACCGTGCTCGGCAACAAACCGACTACCTTTTGTTGTCAGGTCGAGGGCCAGCCATACCCGACGGAAATCCGTCGGCGTAACCAGAAGACAGGTAATCCTGTGATTCGGAGTGAGCCGTTCCAGTTGATAGGTGCGGGCATCCGGATCATCGGTGACAACAGTGAGTACATCGTCACTTTCCGATACTGGTATCATCCGGGACAAATCGAGGAAACTTTTAGAGAAGCGCCGGAATAAATCAGACTGAAGACTTTTCAGCACTTCATCTGCATCCGTAAATACCATACCTCGCTGCTGAGCGAGCGACCGGTACAAACCGACTTCGTCAACATTCAGCTTACGGCGCACCACATCCAGAATACGCTCATTCTTCGATGCAGCTTCCGTACGGGCCTGATCAAGAATGGCTTCTGTGACCACCCCCAGATCAATAAGAATCTGTTCGGAATTCCGATTAAAATCAACCCAACCTAACGTTTTAATCCGTTCCAGACGAAGCCCGGCACGCCGGAACATGGCAACACTGGGCACCGGGCCGGCACGCCCTTCCAGACACACCAGATGGCCACCATCGCGCAAGCTCTGCTGAAATATCTGTGGATCTGAAATAAACGTAGTGCAAAGAATCAGGTCACAAAGCTCATCATACTGAAAGCCAGGTCCAACCTTGGCTTCAACAACGTCAATATTGTCCTTTCCATATTCGGCAAAGCGAGCTCGGGCACTCTCCGCCAGCAAGGGATTGCTATCTACATAGATTACCCGTCGAGCCAGGCTGGCCAGTACCGCAGCCACATACCCAGAGCCGCCACCCACGTGCATGACCAGTTGGTCTGATTCGATCTCAGGCATCAAACCGAGAAGATGGGAAACCGTTTCTTCACGGGGAATGGAGTGGCCGGTAATAGAGGGGACAATATCGGCACCCGCCACAAAATCCGGGCGGGAAACCGAACTGAGGGCTTCAACAGCCCTCGGGTATAGTATTTTCATTCAACGACATCCGTATGCAACTTCGGATCAGGCCGCTTGGCGCTTCTTTAGCGCCGACACCAGTTCGGCCTCGGGGCGGGATATTCCGCATGTATTCATAAGATCGTCGATATCTGCACCAAGATCAACCAGTCGGGCGGCTTCGTCATAAGAAATTCTGAGCGGGTCATTCTGGCGCATTTCGTCCAGGGTATTGCGCAGTTCAAACAACTGACGTTCACAAGATACCAAACGCTGGCCCACGCCCATGCTGCCACTGGCAGTGGCGTGAAGCTCTCGGCCAAGAGTGTCGCACCGGTCTTTGACAGATGCCTGCAATACCCGAATGCGCCGGCCATGTATACTGCCCTGCACCAGAACCAGAGCAATAGCCACTGAGGTCAGGCACCAAGGAAGCCAGGAAGGAATATTAAAGCTCATAGTGGGACGTCTCCGTTATTGGTTGCCACGGCAGACGTCCATCAATCACGCTGTTGAATTACAGCGCTGCGATTTCAGCCCACTCGTGGTCTGTCAGCATTTTTTCGAACTCAACGAGAATGATCAGCTCGCCATTCTTGTTGCATACACCCTGGATGAACTTGGCACTTTCCTCGTTCCCCACATTGGGTGCAGTTTCAATTTCACTGGATTTGAGGTAAACCACCTCAGCCACCGAGTCCACCAGCACACCCATCACCTGGCTTTCAGATTCCATCACAACAATGCGAGTAGCATCCGTGACATCGGCATCTGCCAAGCCAAACCGCCGTCGAGTGTCAATCACCGTGACGACATTGCCCCGGAGGTTGATGATACCCAGCACGTAGTCCGGAGCACCCGGCACCGGAGCAATCTCGGTATACCGAAGCACTTCCTGAATTTGCATGACGTCGATGCCGTATGTCTCATCATCCAGGCGGAAGGTCACGTACTGCAGTACCTGATCATCCTGGGCCTGATTTTGCTGTCCGCTCGGGGATGCCATAACGCTTTCTCCTTCTCGGCTGCCCGGCGGGCAACCTGATCGT
This sequence comes from Marinobacter sp., assembly GCF_041595835.1. Classification (GTDB taxonomy): domain Bacteria; phylum Pseudomonadota; class Gammaproteobacteria; order Pseudomonadales; family Oleiphilaceae; genus Marinobacter. The sequence continues at coordinate 16,711 of NZ_JBFHJO010000033.1, forward strand.
CAAAAAATCATCATCAGTGCCCAATACTATAATCAAGGGCACAAACCGTGCCAGCATTGCACGGTTTCATTCGGTAACTTCCTTGTTCAGTTCAAATCCAGATGGTGCTCCTGTTCGGCTCGCACCAACAAATTTGCCATTGCACGTACATCAATCAGCGCGCACATATGATCAATAACAGTACCAGCCAGCCAGGGCCGCTGACTTCTGGCGGTACGCCAGCGCACCTGCTCCGGGTCCAGAGTAAATGACTGGCCCACATTGTCACACGCCAGCCCCCAGTCACTGTTATCTAATCGGATAATAAAGCGATAGTTATCCCTGGCATCAGCCGGTACACGGCCCGCCATAATCCATTCAGCGCTATCGACCACCTTCAGATTCAAGTCACTGCCAGGCCGAATCCCCATGTACCAGCGAGGGCTACCCGGCAGAGACCGAATTTCCTCTTCAATCCGGTGAATGGCACCTAACAACACCAAGGGCACCGCCAACTGCAATCCAGCAACTGTAAAAATCAGGCACTCAAACGGCTTCGCCGACCAGTCTGGCCTGGTGGGTGGCTCATAGGAATCTGGTGGCACCACTTTTTCGATAACGGGTTCTGGCGTCGGAGTAATAACAGCAGGTTCTTCGCAAGCCACAGAGGCAGCAGGCTGAGAGCGAGTGGCCGGCTGAACAGGTTCAGACAAAACCGGCTCGGCTTGTACCGCCACAACCTCTTCCTGCTCAGCAGTCGTGGTTGCAGTATGCAGCAGTTCATCCAGATAGCTGGCAATGGCCGCTTCTGGCAGCGTCAATTGCGCCATTTTTTTGTCAGCCATGCTGACGCCCCTTCACAGCACCCGTCTGAGCCAGAATGTCATCCAGCAAATGGCGGTAGGCTCTTACTCCGTGAGTGTTTGAATCCAGCGCCGATGGAATCACCCCTTGTTCACTGGCATCCCTGAATTTTGTATCGACCGGAACCGCAAACCGCCAGAGGTGATCAGAGTATGTTTTACGTAACAAATTAAGACTCTTTACCGATGCCTGAGTCCGGCGGTCATACATGGTGGGCACTATCGTGTAGGGCAACTCATTGTTCTGGGAACGCATAATCATTTGCAGGGTGTGCAACATACGCTCAAGCCCCTTGATCGCCAAAAACTCCGTTTGCACCGGTATTACCAGATGCTGGGCGGCTGCAAGAGCATTAACCATCAAAACACCCAGCGAGGGAGTATTGTCCAGAATCACATAATCAAAATCATCCCAGATCTGGGCCAGAGCATGGGACACCACAAGCCCCATCCCACCTACTCCAACCATTTTCCGTTCAAGCGTTGCCAGAGCGGTACTCGCGGGCATCAAAGAGAGCCCGGGACAACGAGTATCCTTAATCAACTGAGCGGGGAGACCTTCAGGCACTTTGCCCTGGTACTGAAAGAGATCAAACACACTATGAGCCAGGCTGTCCGGATCGTAACCGAACCAAGTGGTCAACGAACCATGGGGATCAAGATCAACAACAAGCACCCGCTCGCCCCGTTGAGCCAGCAAACCGCCCAACGCAACCACCGACGTTGTTTTGCCCACACCACCTTTCTGATTGGCTACCGCCCAGATACGCACACTTGATACTCCAGTTACCGACCGGCGCAGTAAACACACTGCAACCTGATCTGTATATCGGCTGCTATTCCGGCAACTTGAAGACTAAACAGCCGCCAAGCGGCAAGCTCCTGCCGATTCATAGATTGAGAAAGAGTTAATACAGAAAGCGTGCCAAATCAGTCATACACATGCGCCGCCAGAAAGATCATCGTACAACTCCACGAATACTGGCATCTTTAGAGATCAACAATACCACCCGCCGGTTACGGCGCCGACCCTCTTCGGTGTCATTTCGTGCCACTGGCTGGTATTGGCCATAACCAATAGCCGCCAGTCTTTCTGGCTCAATACCTTCCATCGTCAGCATTCTCGAGATCGCCGCAGCCCGGGCAGTAGAAAGCTCCCAATTAGAAGGGAACCGACTGGTGCGAATAGGCCGGTTATCGGTGAAGCCTTCCACCTTGACAGCGTTATCCCGACCGCGCAGCACCTTCGCAATTTTTTCCACGACTTTAAACGAATCATAATGCGGCTCGGCATCACCACTGCTGAACAACATACTGTTTGGTAAATTCAGCTCAATCCAGGAGTCACTGGTCTCAAGACGAACCACCCCCTGATTAATCAGGTCATCAAACTCCATCGCCAACTGATCTGCCATGGTCCGCAATGCTTCAACCCGGTCCTGTTCACTGACATCCGGGATCTGCGGTGCTTCAGTCACTGCCGGGGGGATAACTGCATCATGAAATTGCTCAGGCGCCGTAACCACCTGCTCACCGATTACAACCGGCTGCAGAGACCGCTGAGGGGTATTAAACACGCCAGAGAAAGTTTCAGACAGAACTTTGTATTTTCCTTCGTTCACCGAAGAAACCGAATACATCACCACAAAAAAAGCAAACAACAAGGTAATGAAGTCCGCATAGGAGATCAGCCAGCGTTCTTTGTTGTTAGATTCATCTTTTAGTGATTTACGACGACGCATCAGCGGCCCGACTCCTGATCACTGTTGACTACAGAAAGCCCCGTAATCGGAGTTCGATGGTTTTAGGATTTTCACCTTCGGCAATGGCGATAATGCCATCAATCATCATATCTTCGTAGCGGGTACGCTCTTTAACGATACTGCGGAGCTTATTGGCCACCGGGAAAAAAAGCAGGTTGGCCAGTGCAACACCGTATATCGTTGCGACAAAAGCCGTTGCTATACCCCCACCCAGCGATTGAGGATCTTCCAGGTTGGTCATCACCTGAATCAGGCCCATAACCGCACCGATAATACCAATTGTTGGTGAGTAACCGCCCATGGCTTCATATACCCTGGCAGACTCGACATCCCGGTCTTCTCTGCTCTCGAGATCAACCTCCAGGGTGCTTCGGATGTTTTCCGGCTCAGCGCCATCCACCAACAACTGAAGCCCTTTTTTGGCGAACGTTTCCGGCTCCCTTTCCGCCAGCCCCTCCAGCCCTAGCAGGCCTTGCTTACGAGCCTTCACGCTCCAGTCCACAACCTTGCCAATTCCATCTTCAAGAGAAATATAAGGGGGAACAAAAACCCAACGGACCTGAATAATGGCTCTTTTAAGGGTTGGCCAGGAGGTCTGTAAAATCGTCGCTGCCAGAGTCCCGCCTACAACAATCAGAGCTGCGGGGCCGTTAAAAAGCGAACTCATCGCCCCACCCTCAAGCAAGTTACCACCCAGGATGGCAACAAATGCAAGAATGATCCCCAGCAAGCTTAGTATGTCCATCAACTAACGCCTTCGATCAATCGTGGGCCAACATCTTCCAGAGGTAAAACTTCATCCGACAGGCCTGCCTTCGCAACGGCCATTGGCATGCCATAAATAACTGAGGTTTTTTCGTCCTGAGACCAGACTACCGAGCCACTTTGCTTCATCATGCGGCAACCTTCTTTTCCGTCGGCCCCCATACCCGTCAGGATCACACCCAAGGTTTTACCGGGAAAACTTCGAGCCAAAGACCCAAAAGTGACATCAACACAGGGCTTGTAGTTAAGGCGTTCATCACCTGGCAAGATTCTGACACGCCCCTGACCGCCCCTGTTTTCAATCATCATCTGTTTACCACCCGGGGCCAGCAGGGCAAGACCGGGCTTCAACAAATCACCGTCTTCAGCCTGACGTACCTCAACCTTGCAAAGTTTATTCAACCGCTCGGCAAAGGCCGGAGTAAAGCTCGCGGGCATGTGTTGGACCAACACTATTGGAGCAGGAAACGATGCCGGCAAGACACTCAAAACTTTCTGAAGAGCCACCGGCCCTCCCGTTGAGGTGCCAATACCCACTACCGCGTAATGACGAGGCGCTGTCTTCCTTAAGGATCGTCGTGGAGAATCCGCTGCAACCGTTTCAGACCGCGACCCGCCAACGGTCGACCTCGTTATCGGGCGCACAGACGGGCGTTTTGATTCTTCTCTGCGGTGTACCGGAGCAACCACTGGCTGGCTGGGTGCACTAACCGATGCCCTGGACCTCGGCTGGCTTTTAGCAACATCCAGTACCCGGTTGATCAGGACTTTCTGAAGCTGACTGGTATCTCTGGCAATTTCTTCGAAATTTTTAGGCAGAAAATCCACGGCACCAGCTTCAAGCGCATCGAGTGTTACCCGCGCGCCTTCATAGGTGAGTGAGGAAAACATGAGCACCGGCGTCGGGCGTTTTGCCATAATTTCCCGGAGCGCCGAAATGCCATCCATGACGGGCATTTCATAGTCCATGGTGATCACATCAGGGCGCAGTTTTTCCGCTAGTTCTACACCCTCCCGACCATTGGTGGCGGCTCCAACAACGGTTATCTGGCCTGAGGCCGTCAGGATTTCTGTCAGCCTTTTCCGAAAGAAGCCTGAGTCATCCACGACCAGGACAGAAACTGTCATTCATTTCTCCTAAACAGTTCCGGCAATACCGGCGTTATCCGTAATGCTGAAGCAGGCTGGGCACATCAATAATCAAAGCAATCCGGCCATCACCGGTGATTGTTGCACCGGCCATTCCCGGGGTACCTTGCAGCGCCCGACCCAAAGGTTTAATGACGACTTCTTCCTGGCCAACCAACTGGTCCACCACAAAGCCGACCTGCTTTGTACCCATAGCAACAATAACGACATGGGCATTGGCCGGCTCTTCCTGAGCCGCGGCCCCCTGAACGAGCCAGCGTTTTATATGAAACAAGGGGAATACCTTGTCCCGGACAACAATACATTCCCGCCCATCAACCACGTTAGTTTTGGTCAGATCGAGATGGAAGATTTCCACAACATTCACCAACGGCAGCGCAAACGACTGATCGCCCAACATAATCATCAGTGTTGGCATGATCGCAAGAGTTAGCGGCACCTTGATGATGATTTTTGTGCCTTTACCTTGCCCGGATTCGATAGCAATCTGTCCATTCAGTTGACCGATTCTGGTTTTCACCACATCCATGCCAACACCGCGACCAGAAACATCAGAGATTTGCTCTTTGGTCGAGAAACCGGCGGCAAAAATCAGGTTGAAGCATTCGTTGTCCGTCAGCCTGTCAGCCGCATCCTGATCATACAACCCTTTCTCAACCGCTTTACGTCGCAACACATCGGGATTCATTCCCGCGCCGTCATCGGCGATAGACAGCAGAATGTGATCGCCTTCCTGCTGTGCCGACAGCGTAACCGTACCAGCTCTGGGTTTGCCCGCTTTTTCACGCTCCTCAGGCCATTCAACACCATGGTCCACAGAGTTTCTCACCAAGTGGACAAGCGGATCCGCCAAAGCTTCTACCAGGTTTTTGTCCAGGTCTGTGTCCTCGCCGTGCATGACGAGGTTTACTTCTTTTTTAAGATTGCGGGCAAGATCACGCACAACCCGCGGGAATCGACCAAAAACCTTCTTGATCGGCTGCATACGGGTTTGCATCACTGCGGCCTGGAGGTCGGTGGTCACCACATCCAGGTTAGCAACGGCTTTGTGCATGTGCTCGTCTTCACTTTCCGAGCCCAGGCGCTGAAGCCGGTTTCTCACCAACACCAGCTCACCCACCATGTTCATGATGTCGTCCAGGCGTTTAGTGTCGACCCTGACAGTTGTCTCCGCTACCGGCGCCGCTTCTCTGGCTGGCGACGCTGGTTTTTTGACAGGCTCTGGTTTGGCGGGCGCCGCAGGCTTCGGAGCTGGCGCACTGGCTTTCGGCTTGTTTTCTGCAGCCCCATCAGAGCCGGCCACCGGACCACTACCCTTACCGTGAAGTTCGTCCAACAGGCTCTCAAACTCGTCATCGGTAATCGTGTCTGAATCAGCATCAGTTGAGGCGGCAGATTTCGAGTCTTCGTTATTATTCCCGGTTGCTTCAGGCGTCGCTGGAGGGACAAATTTCCCCTTGCCGTGGAGTTGATCCAGCAGTGCTTCAAACTCGTCATCAGTGATATCATCACTGCTCGCAGGCACATCTGCATCTGCAGTTTCCTCGGCACTGTCTTCTGACGCAGTTTCCGGTTTTCCGTCTGCCAGAGCATCGAGTAATTTCTCGAATTCTTCATCGGTGATATCCCCCTGGTCGCCTGACGACGCGGGTTCAACGCTGGAAGCTGGCTCTGCTACGGTCTCCACAGGAGCATCTGATTCAGGTACCGCCAACTGGTTGAGTGCCACAATCAAGTCGTCAGGAGCTGGTGTTAACTCCTCCCGATTGCGGACTTCTTCAAACATGGCGTTGATGCTGTCAAGAGCCTGAAGCACAACGTCCATCAGTTCGGAAGTAACCTTACGTTTGTGGTTACGCAAGATATCGAAGACGTTTTCCGCCGAATGACAGCAGTTAACCAGGGGATCAAGCTGAAGGAACCCGGCACCACCTTTTACCGTGTGGAAGCCACGAAATATGGCATTGAGCAGATCACTGTCGTCTGGATGCTGCTCAAGATCAACCAACTGCTCCGACAGTTTTTCAAGAATCTCGCCAGCCTCTACCAGAAAGTCCTGCAAGATGTCTTCATCGGCATCAAACGCCATGGGTAACCCTCTTTATTATTCAGAAACCGAGGCTGGATAACAGATCGTCAACGCCGTCTTGCCCCGATACCACATCTTCCCGCTCGGCAGCCTTAATTTGAGGCCCTACTCCCTTTTCGGCCGACTCTTCTTTTTCTTCAATTTGGTGCACAGTCCCCGTCAACTGATCAACGTGACTTGCCATAACAACCAGGCCAAGCAGGTTATCTTCAACCTCCTTAACAAGTGCCGTCACTTTCTGGATCACCTGACCGGTCAGGTCCTGGAAATCCTGGGCCAACAGAATCTCTGACAAATTTTTATACAGGCTGTCAGAGTCTTCACTCAAACTGCCAAAGAAGGTATCGATGCGAGCGTATAACTCGCGAAACTCCGCTGGCTCCATTTCCCTCCGACGCAAGCGCTGCCACTCATCCCGAAGAATCTCGGCTTCGTCACGCATCGCATGGGCAACCGGCATGCTTTCTTCAACCAAATCCATAGTCCGGTTAGCCGCCTGCCCCGTCATTTGTACAACATAGGCCAGACGGTCAGAGGCATCCGTCATTTTTGAAAGCACTTCTTTCTGTTCTGCACTTCGGGCGTCAATCTGGAAATTCCGGATAGCCTCATGGAGACTCCGGGTCAGACGCCCTACTTCTCGATACAGGCCCTGATCGCGAACTTCGCTGAGTTCGTTGATCACGGCCATCGCTCGCGCAAAATCTCCGCTATTAACGCTCTCAACCAACTCAGATGTCTGCTGTTGCAGCTTCTCCGTCACCTCTGGGTCGAGGCCGCGGTGGGGGTGTTTGCTATCACTCATGCGCGCCATCCAACCTAGCGTTACTGGATACGTTCAAAGATCTTCTCAATTTTTTCCTTAAGAACAGCCGCCGTAAATGGTTTGACGACATACCCGTTCACCCCTGCCTGTGCAGCTGCCACAATCTGATCGCGCTTTGCTTCTGCTGTGACCATCAATACCGGCAGGTTCTTCAGGTTTTCATCAGCTCTGACGGCCTTCAGAAGATCAAACCCGGACATGCCTGGCATATTCCAGTCGGTGACCAGGAAGTCGTACTTTCCGCTTCTAAGCATCGGTAATGCCGTGTTGCCGTCATCGGCCTCATCGGTATTGGTGAAACCCAGGTCGCGCATCAAGTTTTTGATGATTCGTCGCATTGTGGAAAAATCATCCACAATGAGTATTTTCATGTTCTTGTCCAATGGGACCTCCAGTCAGTATCACCCGGATTTAATTCAGCCTATTGAAGGCTGACAGGCTGCGTAAGGTTCGGCTCAAGACTCAGCCGGGTCAGTTATCATTCTGCTCATGCCAATCCGACAGCCGCCCGCGAAGGCGCAAAGCTGCCTGACTGTGAATCTGACTTACCCGGCTTTCACTGACCCCAAGCACAGCTCCAATTTCCTTGAGATTCAGTTCCTCCTGATAGTACAGGCTCAACACTAACTTTTCCCTTTCAGGAAGACCTTCAATCGCTTCCGCAAGGTTGCGCTGAAAAGCGCTGGTCTCAATACCGTCCAGCGGATTATCACTGGCGTCTCTTTGTTCTATCGGCAGCTCGCCGGATTCATTGAGCTCTTCAACACTAAATAGTCGACCACTGTTGGCATCCGCTAAAGAAGCGTGATACTCCGCCAACTCTATACCCATTTCTTCTGCGACCTCCGCATCCTGGGCTTCCCGGCCGACACGGTCTTCAACAACTTTTATAGCGGCCGATATTCTGCGGGCATTTCTATGCACAGAGCGAGGAACCCAATCACCTTTTCGGATTTCATCGACCATGGCACCACGAATTCGGATACCTGCGTAGGTTTCAAAGGTGGCGCCTTTGCCAGAAGAATAGCGCTGAGCAGCCTCAAGTAAACCAATCATTCCGGCCTGCATCAGATCTTCGAGCTGAACAGAGGCCGGCAACCGGGCCATCAAGTGAAGGGCAATTTTCTTTACCAGAGGCGCGTGCTCTTCAATCAGGCTCGAAGCGTTCCTGCTATCCGCTTGGTGATATATTCCCAGATTCTTCGCCAATGTCATGTATCCGGCTTATTTTTAGGACTAGACTCAAGTCAGACTTCTACGAGCCGTTCCACGAAAAATTCAAGATGTCCGCGAGGGGAAGTTGCCAAAGGCCAACTATCCACTTTATCTGCCAAAGCACGGATAGCTATAGACGCTTTCGCCCGGGGATACGCATCCAGAACTGCTCGTTGCCGCTGCACGGCTTTTTTCACAGCTTCGTCGTAAGGCACCATACCTACGTATTGTAATGCCACATCCAGAAAACGCTCCGTAACCCGAGTCAATTTTTCGAATAAATGCCGGCCTTCCTGTTCGCTTCGCACCTGATTAGCCAGAACACGAAAACGGTTCGTCCCATATTCACGGTTCATTAATTTAATGAGCGCATACACATCCGTAATAGAAGTAGGCTCATCACAAACCACCAGCAACAATTCCTGACTGGCTCGCAGAAAGCTGACAACCGCTTCAGAAATGCCTGCAGCAGTATCAATAATAAGAACGTCAATCTGGTCACCCAGCTCGCTGAACGCATTAATCAGTCCAGCGTGCTCCATAGCACTTAGCTGAGTCATTTTCTGGGTACCCGAAGAGGCGGGGACAATTTTGATGCCGCCAGGGCCATCAACCAGCACCTCTCTCAGGTCACATTCTCCATTCAGTACATCGTGCAGGTTTTTGTTCGCAGTAATCCCCAGAAGCACATCGAGATTACCAAGCCCCAGGTCTGCATCGAGCAGCACAACGCGTCGGCCTTTCTCAGCCAAGGCTATCCCCAGATTAACCGACACATTACTTTTACCGACACCGCCTTTTCCGCCGGAAACCGCAATCACCTGAACTGGATGTGGTCTGCTCATACTGTCTATTGTCTCTTACTGCGTTTTTGTTCAGACACGATGCCAGCGTCTGTTGCTATTGTCTGCACTCAGGCCCCTTCAGCGACAGCCTGTGACTGATGCACAATTCTAAGGCGCTCCACCGCCATACGAACCAGGGGCATTGCCTCGGCCCTGTGCAGATCTTCCGGTATCTTCTGGCCGTTTGTATACCAAGCCACCGGCAAACCGGTTTCCATCACAAACCCAAGAGATTCACCCAGAGTAAGGGCTTCGTCAATCTTGGTAACGATGCAGCCCGCAAGGTTTGCCATCTTATAGCAATGCCACACGGATTTCATAATACGCGGCTGACTGGTAGCCGACACCACTAAATGTGTATGAATATTGTGATCACTGCGAACCAGCTCTGCCAACTGCTCTTGGTAGCCCCGGTCTGCACTGGTCAGCCCGGCGGTATCTATGAGTACAAGGTGCCGGTCTGAAAGCTCATCCAGAATATCATCCAGAGAATGGCTTTCATCCACCACCCTAACCGGTACATTCAGAATCCGACCGAACACAAATAACTGTTCGTGAGCGGCTACCCGATAGCGATCTGTCGTGACCAGCGCCAAGGAGTCTGCTCCATGCTCCAGCACATAACGCGCCGCTATCTTGCCAATGGTTGTCGTTTTACCGGAACCCGTCGGCCCGACTAATGCGTATACGCCGCCAGATTCAAGCCAGTTCTCACGACCCGTTCTGACGCCTGTCGCCAACATTTTTAACGACGCTTTCCAGCCATCTTCCAGGCGCCCGTTCCGGTGCTGACGAGACAAAGAGCCGGCCAGTTCGGCACCCAAACCAAACTCTTGCAACCGCTCTGACAACCGCTGCTGCACAGCACTGTTTGCACCACCAGAATTTGCGGCTTCAACCTTGCCGACGACAGCCGTCTGGCCTCCCACCAACTCACGCAGAGAGCTGATTTCAGCCTTCATCGCCTCCAACTCGTCCGAATAGTTGGTGTGGGACTGCTGACCACTGGAAGCAGGCATTTGATTTTCTGCCTGGACATCCAACGCATCCAGCTCATCACCAACCACATCATGCAGTGAAACCTGAGCATAACGGGCCCCGGTGGCAGCACGCTTTTCCCGCACTTCCTGAATACGGCTGCGGGAACGATTCAATTCATCTTCCAGCCGCCGATGCTGGTCAGCCTGCATCTCAGCCAAGCGAGCACCGCTTGTGGCTTCTGAAGCTTTTTCTCCAAGGCTCTGACGAGCCATATTTTCGTCATAATCCAAAGCCGTCACAATTTCGACGCCTCCATCCACCCGACGGTTGGACAAAATAACGGCATCAGGCCCCATTTCGTGACTGACCTGTTTCAGGGCCTCGGCCATGGACTGCGCAAAAAACCGTTTAACTTTCATAAGACTCTATCCCCTACCGTCGAGCTGATATCAGCTGACCGCTCTGCTCTGCCTGTCATTACTGACCGACCGAGGCGACTATCGTGATCTGTTTGTTATCCGGGATTTCCTGGTACGAGAGCACATGCAACCGCTCCACCCCATAGCTGGCAAATTTCGCCAGACCCGGCCTCAACGGCCCGGAAACCAGCAGAATAGCGGGTTTACCAAGCATTTCCTGGCGCTGCACACTGTCCCGGAGGGAGCGCTGCAGTTTCTCCACCATATTAGGCTCCAGTACCATGCCAATATCATCCTGACCGCCAGATTGTTGACTCTGCTGGACAGACTTAAGCAACAACTGTTCCAGGTCCGGATCAAGAGTGATAACCGGGATCTCAGCATCACTTCCACAAATACTTTGCACAATCATCCGGCGAAGCGACTGACGCGCCATCATCGTGAGAACCTTCGGATCCTGGCTCTTCGGATGAATGTTTACGATCGCCTCTGCGATCGAGCGCATATCGCGAACAGGCACTTCTTCTTTAAGCAGATTCTGCAGCACTTTGAGCAGGATGCTGATAGAGATCGTCGTAGGCACCAACTCCTCTGCCAGCTTGGGAGAGATTTTCTCCAGTTGATCCAGCCACTTCTGAGCCTCATCATGACCAATCAGTTCATGGGCATGCTTCTGCAGAATCTGATTCAGATGAGTGGCAACTACCGTGCTGGCATCAACCACCGTGTAACCCAGCGTCTGAGCCTGGTCTTTTTTATCCGGCTCAATCCAGATTGCATCAAGACCAAACGCAGGATCTTTGCCGGCAATCCCTTCAACTTTTCCGAACACCTGGCCAGGATCAATGGCTAGTTCCCGCTCAGGATGAATCTCAGCTTCGGCAATGGTGACGCCCATCAACGTAATCCGGTACACGTTCGGCATCAGGTCAAGGTTGTCCCGAATGTGTACCGACGGCATCAGGAAGCCCATATCTTGCGACAGTTTTTTACGAACCCCTTTGATGCGACTGAGCAACTGCCCCCCCTGAGATTTATCCACCAAAGGAATCAAACGGTAACCAACTTCCAGACCGACAATATCCACGGTCGCCACATCATCCCAGCCCAACTCCCGGGTTTCGCCCGGCGCGGGCAGAGCCTGACCATCACCACCACGATCAGGGATCACTTCACCTGCCTGGCGTGCTACACCACCCGGCACACCGCCACGCCCGGCAAAAATGCCGTCTTCCTCAACGGTCTGGCGTTGCTTTTTCCAGATCAACCAAGCCGCACCAGCCGCCATAAAACCCAACCCGAGAAAAGCTACGTGAGGCATCCCGGGAATCAAACCCAGAAGAATCAAAATGCCAGCGGCAATTGCCAGGGCCTTAGGCGCATTAAACATCTGCTCGAGGATCTGCCCCCCCATGTCCTGACTAGAGGTAACCCGGGTTACCATAATCGCTGCTGCAGTAGACAACAGCAGTGAGGGGATCTGTGCAACCAAACCATCACCGATGGTCAGCAATGCATAGCGTTCCATGGCAAGCGTGAAATCCAGGCCATGCTGCATCATTCCGATGGCGACACCACCAATGATGTTTATGGCCAGAATAAGCAAGCCCGCAACGGCATCACCTTTTACAAACTTGGAAGCACCGTCCATAGATCCGTAAAAATCCGCTTCCTGGGCAATTTCTGAACGCCTGGCCTTGGCATCATCCTGATTAATCAATCCGGCATTGAGGTCAGCGTCAATAGCCATCTGCTTGCCCGGCATTGCATCCAGGGTAAAGCGCGCACTAACTTCAGAAACCCGGCCAGCACCTTTGGTGACAACCAGGAAATTAATAATCATCAAGATGGCAAAAACCACCAGACCAACAGCATAGTTGCCGCCAATCAATACGGCCCCGAAAGATTCAATAACCTTACCCGCAGCATCACCACCTTCATGACCATTCAGCAAAACAATTCGGGTCGACGCAACGTTCAAGCCTAAACGGAGGAGCGTTGCCACCAGCAACACTGTTGGGAACGAAGCAAATTCCATAGGGCGGAGTGCGTACACACACACCAGCAAAATAACGATCGAGAGCGTAATATTGAAGGTGAAAAATACATCCAACAAGAAGGCCGGCATGGGCAGTATCATCATGCCCAACAACCCCATCAGCATCAGCGGGACACCAAGATTGCCTCGCGTCAGAGTTTTGACGTTATTCAGAACTAACGCTCTGTCCATACTGCCTGCTTCTCCGCTTCACTGTTCGTTCGGGCCTTTCAGGCGACAATACGGTCGAAAACCTGACGCCAGACACCTGCCACAACGAGATATCGCAAGAACCATACCAGCCTCGAAAACTTTTAAACTTTCAAGCTCAGAGAGCGCCTGACGCGAGTCCTCAGATACGGTATCCTTTCGCCATTTAATTGATCAGAATTCAAGCCCGACAACCCGAACCCACAGGTGACTCCCAATGCCTATCCACGAAGTGAAACACCCCCTGATCCGCCATAAGCTTGGCCTTATGCGCCGCGCTGATATCAGCACCAAGAATTTTCGTGAACTGGCGCAAGAAGTTGGCGCACTCCTGACTTACGAGGCCACAAAGGATTTCGGTTTAAAGGAAGAAACCATTGAAGGCTGGGCAGGCCCCGTCACGATCGAGCAAATCCACGGTAAAAAGATCACCATTGTTCCAATCCTGAGAGCAGGCCTGGGTATGCTGGATGGCGTTCTGAGCCTGATTCCCGGGGCACGGGTAAGTGTCGTTGGTCAAATTCGCAACGAAACTACTTTAGAGGCAGAAACCTACCTGGAAAAACTGGTGGGCGAACTCGACCAGCGCATGGCCATGATTATTGACCCAATGCTGGCAACCGGTGGTTCCATGATTTCCACCATTGACCTGCTAAAGAAAGCCGGCAGCACTGAAATCCGCGCACTGGTACTGGTTGCCGCGCCGGAAGGTGTAGCCAAAGTCATGGAAAAACACCCGGATGTATCCATTTTTACCGCCTCCATCGATGACTGCCTGAACGATAAAGGTTATATCCTGCCAGGGCTGGGTGATGCAGGCGATAAAATCTTTGGCACCAAACAAAAGGATGTCTGAGCATGCAGGACCACACAACTGACCCGGTCTGGAAACAGGCCATAGCCGGCTCACAAATGCTGCTGGTAGCCTTTGGCGCTCTGGTACTCATGCCCCTGATCACCGGCATGGACCCCAATGTCGCCCTGTTCACCGCCGGGGTTGGCACCCTGATTTTCCATCTGGTGACCGGCGGCCAGATCCCGATTTTCCTGGCC
>NZ_JBFHJO010000034.1:0-30729 GCF_041595835.1 Marinobacter sp.
AGATAGCGAGGTGTGTCCCAGTCCATCACGGCTACTGTATCGCCGGGTTTAACACCGGCATCGGTAAGGACGTTTGCCAGTCGATGAATACGCTCTACCAAATCTTTATAGGTGTACTTGCTGTGATCGGCGTAGATAATTTCCTGATCCGGGTTGTACCGCGGACCGGACATTAATAAACGCTTGATGAGCAGGGGGTACTGGTAGGCATTGTCTGCTGGCTGAAGGATTCTTGTTTGCGCCATCTTGGAATACCTCTTGTCTGTTATTGATCCCAGGGATTACCTTGGGTGTTATCCATTGATTTTACGCCCATATGCATGGCCGCTTTTGCCAGCATGTTCGCACTGACCGGGGCTGTCATCAACAGAAACACTGTGATCAGTATTTCAGAGATGCCAATGCTGTGGCCGTGGCTGCTGAAGTAAATCACCGAGCTGAGCATAATGGCGCCCACGCCGACGGTTGTAGCCTTGGTGGGGCCATGCAAACGGGTGAAAAAGTCGGGCAGACGCGCCAGGCCAATAGCTCCGACAAGCGTGAACGCTCCCCCAAGGAGAAGCAGGGCAGAAATGGTGTATTCAGCAAATGCGCTCATAGAAAATCTCCTTCGGCCCGGTTATTCGATCACGCTGCCGCGTTTCAGGTATTTTGCCATGGCAACAGTGCTTACAAAGCCCATGACGGCGATCAGCAGGGCGGCTTCCAGGTACATGCGAGAACCCAGAGTAATACCGAGCAGAATAATCATTGCGATTGCGTTGATATAGAGAGTGTCCAGCGCTAATACCCGGTCTGGTGCCTCCGGGCCTTTGATCAGGCGGTAGACGTTGAGCAATGCGGCGACCATGACCATGGCGATGGTCAGGTAGAGTGCGGTGGTCATCATTGGAACATCTCCAGCAGCGGCTTTTCGTAACGCTTGTGGATAGCATCGATGACTTCCTGATCATTAGTTGCATCGAGTGCATGGATCAGCAGCATCTTGTTGTCATCGCTGATATCGGCACTGACTGTGCCTGGGGTCAGAGAAATGGTGCTTGCCAGTATGGAAATCGCCAGCGGATGATCCAGCTGAAGTGGATAGCATATAAAAGCCGGGTGAGGTTGGCGCGGGCTCAGGATCAGCTTCGCAACGGAAAAACTTGCGATCAGAATGTCCCACAGCACGATAAGCAGAAAAACGGGCATTCTCCAGGCTTTCACGAAAGCCGGCCTTTCGGGCCAGAAACCTTGTGTCAGCTGGGGAATCAGCCACGCCAGAACCAGGCCCATCACCAGGCTTGCGCCAGAGATGCCATCACTCAGGAATTGCCAGGTGCTGAATAGAATCAGGCTGAGCCAGGGTTGAGGGAAACTCAAACGGTCAAGCATCAGTCATTCTCCGCCGCCATTGGTGTTTGCAGAATCTCGGTATAAGCCGCGGTATCGAACAATTGTGCTGCCGTGGCCTCGGTATACGCATTAATCGGGCCTGCCAGAAATACGATTACTATGGTCAGCGCTATCAAAGCTCCGGCAGACACGGATACCACGCCCTTCATGGGTTCAGGCTTTTCCAGGTGACCATCTACTGTACGCCAGAACACAATGCTGCCGGCGCGACTGTAGGCAACCACTGACAGGAAGCTGCCGATGAGAAGTACTGACCATAACCAGGCCATCTGGGGGCCAGGCTCTACTGATTTCAGAATCAGTACCTTGCCAAAGAAACCACTGAGTGGTGGTAAACCGGCTGCTGCGACAGCCCCGAGCATGAATAACACGCTCAGGAAAGTTCGGTGCTGCATTTTTGGAGCAGTGATTATCCGGTCGCGGGCGGAGCCTCGCTGCACAGCAATGAGCTCGGCCACCAGGAATAGTCCGGCGACAGTCCAGGTTGTGCTGAGCAGGTAGAACAGTGCAGCAGACAGCCCGGGCTCTGAACCTAAAGCGATAGGTGCCAGGAGTGTGCCGACAGAGATAACAACTTGCCAGGATATCAGTGTTTTCAGGTTGTCAGCACCCAGGGCGCCAATCACGCCCATGGCGAGCGTGATCAGGGCCAGCGGGAATAGCCAGTCCATGCCGAGGTGAGCCAATTCTCCGGCATTTTCGCCGAAAATAAGTATATAAACCCGGATAATTGCGTAAATGCCTACTTTTGTCATAACCGCAAACAGAGCGGCAACAGGGGCTGTCGCTTTGGCATAGGCCTGGGGCAGCCAGAAGCACAGGGGCAATATGGCTGCTTTCAGGCCGAACACGACTAGCAACATCATGGCGCCGGCTTTGACCAGGTCCAGACCTTCGCCGGTAACCTGTGGAATTTTCACCGCCAAGTCAGCCATGTTCAATGTGCCGGTTACGCTGTAGATCATGCCAACAGCAATCAGAAAAATCGCAGAACCCGCCAGGTTCAGTACGACATAGTGCAGGCCGGGAACCGTGCGGATAGTGCCGCCGCCATGCATCAGCAGGCCGTATGAAGCGATCAACAGCACTTCGAAAGCAACAAACAGATTGAACAGATCCCCGGTCAAAAAGGCGATATTCAGGCCCATGAGCTGGAACAGGAACAATGTGTGGAACTGCCGGTTACCCTCATCTGAACCTCCGATTGAAAAGATGTGGGCAAACATTGCCAGCGTTGACGTCAGCACCAGCATCAGGGCGGCCAGTCGATCCAGAACCAGCACAATGCCAAAGGGTGGTTGCCAGTTACCGAAAGCGTAGATCCGATAGCTGCCATCATTGGCCAGAGATAACAGAACCAGTGACGACGCCAGAATCAACGCAGTGGTGGCAATCGCCAGGGTGCGCCGCAAACTGATGGGCGCATATCCCATAAATGTTTGCAGTATGCCCCCGAGTAACGGGAGAGCGATGGGTGCAATAAGCCAGTGATTCATTTGCCGGTTTCCTCCTGTTCCTGCTTGTTGTCGGCAGGCTTTACCGGCGGGCAGCCGTCCACATGATCATCTTCGTTGTCGGCCAGATTGCGTAACGACAACACCACGACAAATGCTGTCATGGCAAAGCCGATGACGATAGCGGTTAACACCAGAGCCTGGGGCAGAGGGTCCGCATATATTTCGGTGCTGCCAATAATCGGTTGTTGTCCGGCACTGAGCCGGCCGGAAGCAAACAAGAACAGGTTGACGCCGTATGACAACAGGGTCAGCCCCATCACAACCGGAAAGGTTCGGGCTCTCAGCAGAAGATAAACTCCCGATGTCGTGAGCGCGCCTATCACCAGTGCGAATATAAGCTCCATTATGAATTCCTCCGCGGGCTCTTGATTGCTGAGTGCGGTGAAAGCCGGCCAATACTGACCAGAATCAGCATTGTGGCACCGATAACGGCCAGATAAACGCCCAGGTCAAATACCAGGGCTGAGGCCACCTCAAACTTCCCAACCACGGGCCAGGTGATATAACCGAATGTGGTGGTGAGGAAGGGGTAGCCGAATGCCAGGCTGCCGGCCCCTGCAACGGTGGCGAACAACAGACCAAGACCAATGACGTTGTGGTATTTGATGCGGACTCTGTCCTGAGTCCAGTTCATACCGCTGGCGATATACTGTACAACCAGTGCAACGGAGGTGATCAGGCCTGCTATGAAACCACCTCCGGGCATATTATGGCCCCGCAGGAAGATATATGCTGAGACCATGAGTGCCATCGGCAGCATCGGCCGGGCAATCTGTTTCAGCATCAACGGATGAGGCTCACGGCTCCAGGTGTGGCCTTGACCATCGCCAGGTGGTGGTGTGAGAGCCGTATTTTTGAGCATGGCGTAGATACTTAGAGCAGCAATGGCCAGTACACTGATTTCACCCAGGGTATCGAAGCCCCGGAAATCCACCAGAATTACGTTTACCACGTTGGTGCCACCGCCACCCGGTTTACTGTTCTCCAGGAAGAACTCGGAAATGGAACTGAATGGCTGAGTCAGTATGGCCAGAGTTACAAGTGTCATACCGGCGCCGGCCACCAGTGCGAGAATAATATCCCGCGTTCGCCGGGCCTTTGATGTTTCAAGCGGCGTCCAGGACGGCATGTAGTACAGTGCCAGCATCAGTAACACCATCGTCACGACTTCAACCGAGAGTTGAGTCATCGCAAGGTCTGGAGCTGAGAAACGAGCGAAGGCCAGCGCAACAATTAAACCGACCACGCTTAGCAGGACCAAAGCAGTGAACCGTTCACGGTGTATGACTGCTGTCGCCAGTGCTGCGATTACCAGAATCGCGGCGCTGATGGCGGTCGGCCAATCCACGGGCGTCAGTCCGTTGTCACCGATAAAGATGCCCAGATTGATCAAAGGCGCTGCTGCAACGGCAACGACACTGGCGACCAGAAGCATGACGTAACGTTGCAGCGAATTGTTTTCGATAAGTGCCGTAAAACGGTTGGCCAGGTCAGCAAAGCGGGACACAATTGCCTCGAAGACGGCTTTTTCGTCAATCTCCTTAAACCTTGCATGGAATCTGAAAAACCGCTGGCGTTGACTATACATCAGCAGGCCGCCCACGAAAGCGGCGACGCTCATCATCAAAGGCAGGTTAATTCCATGCATGACTGCCAACTGGTAATCCGGCACGTCTCCGCCGAGTGTGGCCTGAGCCGCTGAGAACAGCAGTGGGCCGACGGAAATGGCTGGGAATACCCCCACCATCACACAGGCAAAAACCAGAATTTCCACTGGAATTTTCATGTAGCGAGGTGGTTCATGAGGCGGGTAAATCGGCAAATTCACGGGTTTACCGTTGAAAAATACGTCGTGAACAAAGCGGGCTGAATAGGCTACTGCAAAGATTCCCGCCAGCGTTGCCACGATCGGTGGAATCCAGGCCCAGAAACCCGGTAAGTTCAGTTCAAGAGATTCGGCAAAGAACATTTCTTTACTCAGGAACCCGTTCAACAACGGAACACCCGCCATAGATGACGCAGCGACCATCGCCAGGGTAGCTGTGTGGGGCATGTATCGCCATAGACCGTTAATCCTGCGCATATCGCGGGTGCCGGTTTCATGATCGATAATGCCTGCGGCCATAAACAGAGAGGCTTTGAACGTCGCGTGGTTGATAACATGAAAGAGTGCCGCAACCGCAGCCAGCTTTGTGCCCATACCAAACAGCAGCGTGATCAGACCCAGATGGCTGACCGTGGAGTGGGCTAGCAGGCCTTTCAGATCGTGTTTGAACATGGCTGTATACGCACCGATCAGCAGGGTTGCCATCCCCGTAAAACTAACCATGTAGAACCATTGTTCGGTGCCTGCCAGTGCGGGATAAAGGCGAGCCAGGAGGAAAACACCGGCTTTAACCATGGTGGCAGAGTGCAGGTAAGCGGACACCGGAGTAGGTGCCTGCATAGCGTGGGGTAGCCAGAAATGGAATGGGAACTGTGCCGATTTGGTAAAGGCACCGAGCAGGACCAGCGTTAATGCCACCGGATACATAGTGTGGGCTTTGATCAGTTCACCTGCAGCCAGCACATCATCAAGCTCGAAACTTCCCACAATGTTGCCGATGATCAGAATGCCTGCCAGTAAAGCCAGGCCGCCGCCCCCGGTAACGGCAAGAGCCATGCGTGCGCCCCGGCGGGCGTCTTGTTTGTGGGTCCAGAAGCTGATCAGGAGAAACGATGTAAGGCTGGTCAGCTCCCAGAAAATGAGCATAAGCAACAGGTTGCCTGACAGCACTATGCCTAGCATCGAGCCCATGAAACAGAGCAGTAAAGAATAAAATTTACCGACGTTCTCGCTGGGCTTCAGGTAATAGCGGGCATAAAGAATAATCAACACGCCAATGATCAGGATCAGCAGTGCGAACATCAGGGCCAGGCCATCCAGCCGGAATGAGAGTGAAATGCCTATTGCTGGGAGCCATTCGTAGCTGTGCAGAACAACACCGCCATCGGCCAGGGTTGCCCAGTGTGGAAACAAGGCAGCCAGCGCAATCAGCGGTGGTATAGAAGATGCTATGGCAATCGCTGTACGCCCGCCCTGTGCAAACAGGGGGGCCGCAATCGCGCCTAAAAAGGGCAGTAAGACAACTAGGGGTAGCGACATCGCAACCTCGGTAGTGGTGTTTTCAGGCGTGAGTGTAGGGTGGTGACCCCTTCCAGTGTAGCGGGCGGTTAACCTCGCTGCACATAAGCCGGGATACTCCGGCCAAGACAGAGGTTAGTCTCGACCTGGCGGGTCAGGGAAATAGGGAAGGCAGCCTCGCTGCAATACAATATCAGCGGGCTGGGGCAGTCCTGGAGAAGTTTTGCAGCCGGGGGACCTTGCGGTCATGGTTGCTCCATCAATTAAATATGAAAACCGATGATACGTGGCCCGCTCGCTAGGTCAAGTCAACTTGTGATTGATCAAGTGTATACTTCGACTAAATATTTATTGAGAGATATCCATGAGCACAAAATATCCTAACCTTCTGAAACCTCTCGACCTTGGCTTTACGGAGCTCAAAAACCGTGTCTTGATGGGCTCTATGCACACAGGCCTGGAAGACCGGTTCTGGAATATTCACAAGCTTTCCCGTTATTTCGCCGAGCGAGCCGAAGGTGGTGTTGGCCTCATCGTGACCGGAGGCTTCTCGCCCAATCTTGCCGGGCAACTAGCGCCGCTGGCCTCCACCATGAATAACCGTGCTACAGCCCTTCTTCATCGCAATGTTACCGGTGCTGTGCATGAAGCCGGAGGTAAAATCTGCCTTCAGTTGCTGCACGCAGGTCGCTACGGTTATCAACCGCTGATTGTATCTGCTTCTGCTACCAAGTCCCCCATTAGTCCGTTCAAAGCCCGCGCCCTGTCGACCAAAGGAGTTGACCGTCACATCAACGATTTTGTGAATGCCGCCAAACTGGCGAAGTTTGCTGGTTATGACGGCGTTGAAGTGATGGGCTCCGAAGGCTACTTCATCAACCAGTTTCTTTGTGAACGCACGAATAAGCGTAAAGATAAATGGGGTGGTTCTTACGAGAACCGAATGCGCCTGCCGGTTGAAATAGTTCGCCGCATGCGCGAAGCCGTTGGCCCGGAGTTTATCATTATTTACCGGCTGTCCATGCTCGATCTGGTGGAAGGTGGTCAAACCTGGGACCAGATCGTTACCTTGGGCAAAGCCATTGAACAAGCCGGCGCTACTATCATCAATACCGGTATCGGCTGGCACGAAGCCCGGGTGCCTACCATTGTAACCTCTGTGCCGCGGGGCGGTTTTGCCGATGTGACTGCAAAATTCTATGGTGAAGTCGATATTCCGGTGTGTACCACCAATCGCATCAACACGCCGGAGAAAGGAGAAGAAATTCTCGCGGCGGGCAAGGCCGACATGGTGTCTATGGCTCGTCCCTTACTGGCAGACAGTGAGTTTGTTCGTAAAGCCGAGCAAGGCCGGAGTGATGAAATCAACACCTGCATCGCTTGTAACCAGGCCTGCCTGGACCACGTTTTTCAAGCCAGGCGCGCATCTTGTCTGGTGAACCCTCGTGCCTGCTTTGAAACCGAACTGGTACTGACTGTTGCCCCTGTAGTGCGTAGCGTAGCGGTAGTAGGAGCCGGCCCTGCCGGTTTGGCCGCGGCGACAACCGCAGCGAAGCGTGGTCATAAGGTCACCCTATTTGAAGCCGACGATAAAATTGGTGGCCAGTTCAACTATGCCAAACGGATTCCGGGCAAAGAAGAGTTCTACGAGACTCTGCGTTATTTCCGGCGCCAGATTGAATTGCTGGAAATTGACCTGCAGCTTAATACCCGTGTCGATGCCGCATCACTGACGGCGCAAGGCTTTGATGACGTGATCATCGCCACGGGCGTGAAACCACGGACACCGAAGATTGAAGGAGTCGATCACCCGAAAGTCCTCGGCTATCTGGATGTGCTTCGAGACAATAAACCTGTTGGCAACACTGTGGCAGTGATTGGTGCGGGTGGTATCGGTTTTGATGTCAGCGAATTCCTGACCCATGACTTTGACCGTCAGCCGGAGGGCGAGCAGGTTAAAGTTGCTGACTGGCAGGCAGAGTGGGGTGTTGATTCTGATTTTGAGGGTCCGGGTGGCCTGGCCGAACGCCAGACAATGCCATCACCACGCAAAATCTACCTGATGCAACGAAAGACCAGTAAAGTTGGTGGTGGTCTGGGCAAGACCTCCGGCTGGGTTCACCGCAGCAGCCTGAAACACCGGGATGTTGAAATGCTTAGCGGTTGCAGCTACGACCGTATTGATGATGAAGGTCTGCACATCACCCTGAGGGATAAGGATGGCAAGATTCAGGAGAAAAAAATCTTACCTGTGGACAATGTGATCCTCTGCGCAGGTCAGGAGCCGTTGCGGGAGTTGTATGACCAGCTTTCGGACTCGGGGGTTAAAACGCACCTGATTGGTGGCGCGGACGTTGCGGAAGAGCTTGATGCCAAGCGTGCTATTCGCCAGGGCACTGAAGTGGCAGCCGCACTCTGATTTAGCCAAGGCCTGTTAGAAAGTGACAGACAGGGGCACTTCATGGCGGATTGGGTCAGGTCGTCATCGAACGGATTTTATGGCATTCGAGATGGCCTGAGCTTCCGCTTCCAGCACTTGGCTGCGAAGGCTTTTCCCTTGCTGGAGTGCATGCTCGATTTGCTTGCACTTCATCTCATAAAGCCGGTTCAGAATGTCGAACTGGCTTTGTCTCATTGATGTGTTCACGGCAGTTTCACCTTTGTACATCTGTCGGGATTCCTTACATTAAAGGCCTGAAACAGGCCTGTAATGAAGTTTGGTGCATAACCTGCGCCAGAACAGTCTTTGCGTGAAGTTAACGCCCGAATCTTGAACGATAAGCTCCGGGTGCCAGACCTGTATGCTTTCTGAACAGCCGGCTGAAAGAACTGACGTCTTCATACCCGACTAACCGGGTCACCGCCTCAATGGCTATACGCGAATTCTCGAGGTGCTGCCGGGCAGCCTCAATTCGCAGTACCTGCAAATAACCTGTAGGTGTATCTCCTGTTGCGGCTTTGAACCGACGAATCAGTGATCGCTCAGTTAAACCACTCAGCTGCGCCAGATGTTCCAGTGAGACAGTGTGATGGTAATGAGCATCCAGCCAGTCCTGAAGCTTCAGGATTTCGGCATCTGAATGGTATCGGCGAGCTTGCAGCGCACTGTAAGGCGCCTGGCTGGATCGCCCGGCATCAATCACAAAGGCTTTTGCTAATTCCCGCGCTACTTGTGCGCCCGCATGCCGTTCCACCAGATAAATTCCAAGATCCCACCACGCCATCCCTCCGCCTGCGCAGGCAACGTGGCCATCCACCGTGACTAATTTTTCTGGCTGCAAATCCACCGCAGGAAACCGTTGACGAAACTGATTGCTGAACCCCCAGTGGGTCGTCGCCTGCCTGCCGTCGAGTATGCCGGCTTCTGCCAATAAAAATGCCCCGGTGCAATTACTGGCGACACGCACCTGGTCACCACCGGCATTTTTGAACTGCCTCAGCCAGTTGACCAGGCCTGGATTATCGGCCAACACCTGCTCAATTGGTGCACCAATGGTGGGGATGATCAGTAAGTCGTCCTCTCCAGGCGAGGCCTGTTCCAGCCAAGAGCCATCGGCACCAATGGTCAGGCCATTGATGCAGCGGCACACATCGCCGGATTCTGTCAGCAGGCGCGTCCGAAAGAGCGGATGCGGTGGCTCGCCGTGAACCCGGGCCCAGGTAACACCCGCCATCCGGAACAGGTCAATAACGCCAGTAATAGCGCTGGCAAGCGCACCGGTAAAGCCGATGATGGTGACTGTTTTCACGGGAATTTTTACTCGCATCAAGAGAATTAAGCCGGTTATCGCAAACGTATTTCCGCCGAAGGTTTCGGGCGAAGAATGTTAGATATGGCGAATTTCACCAAGAATAAGTCAGAAATGACAATTTCAACAAGCGTAGCGGTTGTGAGACGCTATGCACAATAAACAGGAGAATCTGAATGACCGACACTCTGATCGACCGCCGTGACCTGGAATTTCAACTTTATGAAGTCATGGACACGGAATCACTGATCCAGCGTGAACGCTTTAGCGAACACAGCAAAGAAACCTTTGATGCCGTCATCGAAACCGCGGATAAAATGGCGAAAGAAAAATTCGCCAACCACAACAGTGCGGCTGACAAAGATGAGCCGAGGTTCGTCAATGGTCAGGTAGAAATGCTTCCGGAGGTCAAACAGGCCTTCGATGCCTACGCCGAAGCGGGGTTTCTGGCGGGACGCTACGATTATGACCTGGGAGGAATGCAGCTGCCTGAATCGGTCATGGCTGCCTGCAATGGCTTCTTCACCGCCGCCAACCCGGGCACAGCAGGCTATCCGTTTCTGACGACAGCGGCCGCCAACCTGATCAGGGTCTTTGGAAATGAGCAACAGAAAGCGGTCTTCCTGCCACACATGCTCAGCGGCCGGTTCAGTGGCACTATGGCGCTTACCGAGCCCCATGCGGGTTCCAGCCTTGCTGATATTCGTACCTCCGCCACTCCGACTGATGATGGCCATTACCTGATTAAAGGGGCCAAAATCTTCATTTCCGGAGGCGAGCAGAGTATTACTGAAAACATCGTTCACATGGTACTGGCCAAAATCAAAGGCGCACCGGCTGGAGTGAAAGGGATCTCTCTGTTCGTTGTCCCGAAATTTCACGTCGACGATGCAGGCAATCTCAGTGAGCGTAACGGTGTCAGCCTGGCGGGCCTGATCCACAAGCTCGGCTATCGCGGTACTACTTCTACTGCGCTGAGTTTTGGCGATGATGCTCCTTGCCACGGTTATCTGGTGGGTGAACCTCATCAGGGATTAAAGTACATGTTCCAGATGATGAACGAAGCCCGCATTGGCGTCGGCATGGGTGCGGCGGTTATTGGTTATCGCGGTTACATGCACAGTCTGGAATACGCTAAAGACCGCTTGCAGGGGCGGAAAGCCAGCGAAAAGGATCCGGAAAGCGCGCAGGTACCGATCATTGAACATGCGGATGTTCGCCGTATGTTGTTGGCCCAGAAGGCCTATTGCGAAGGTGGCTTGGCACTTTGTTTGTACGGCGCTAGATTGATGGATGAGCAGCACACCCACCCAGACAAACAAAAGCGCGTTGAAGCTGGCAAACTGCTGGACCTGCTTACACCGGTAATTAAAGCCTGGCCTTCCGAGTTCGGCCCCAAAGCTAACGATCTGGCTATTCAGATATATGGCGGAGCGGGTTACACCCGGGAATATCCGGTCGAACAATGCTGGCGTGATAATCGCCTGAACCCAATTCACGAAGGCACCAACGGAATTCAGGCTCTGGATTTGCTTGGTCGTAAAATCTGGCAAGATCAAAGTCATGGCCTGCAACTGCTGATGCAGGAAATGCAGGTGGATCTGCAGGCGGCTACCACGGACCGTTGCCAGCAATGGGCGTTGTCACTCAGCGAAACCTTGCAGCAAGCGGTAAAAGTTACCCAGAGTCTGGGCAAGTCGTTGATGAGCGGGGACGTCGACAAATCCCTGGCCAACGCGAGCTGCTATCTCCATCTGTTCGGTCATATCATCGTTGCCTGGATGTGGTTGCGCCAGGCTAACTCCGCAGCTAAGGCTCTGGCTTCTGCCAACAGTGACAGTGAGCGCAATTTCTATCAGGGCAAGTTGCAGGCGGCCCAGTATTTCTTTCACTGGGAACTACCGACTGTGGCTCAGGATCTGGTGCTGCTCCGGAATCAGGATGATACGTGTCTGAACATGAAGGCCGACTGGTTCTGATTTTGGAGCTTTGGTTCTTGATGTAGCCTGCTGGTTTGGGAGCAGGCACGATCGGCTGGGAGTCCTTTCAGGGACACGCTACAAGCACGTCCATGTGCGCTCGACTTTGGCCATCCATGGCCAAAGACGGTCCCTGAAAGGACTCCCAGTCGTTCGCGCCCGCACATGGGCATAGCCTGCTGACAGGAAAAAAGGAAAACGTTATGGCTCTGGTAAATGTTGATAAGAAAAATCATATCTTGCTGATTGGCCTGAACCGCCCGGAAAAAATGAACGCCATGAACCGGGCTATGTACCACGAAATCGCCGCCGCTTATTACCAGCTCCAGAATGACCCGGAGCTGAGAGTCGCTGTGATGTACGCCGAAGGTGACCATTTCACCAGTGGTCTGCAACTCGATGACTGGGCTGGTGTATTCGCCAGCGGCAAAGGTATAGAGCCCGGCAAAGGCGAACTCGATCCCTTTCACATTGCCGGTGAGGCTCTCACCAAACCTGTAGTTTTTGCAGCGCAGGGTATCTGTTTCACCTGCGGGGTAGAAATGATGCTCAACACCGACATTCGTGTTGCCGCCAAAGGCACCCGTTTTGCCCAGATGGAAGTAAAGCGCGGAATATATGCCTGCGGTGGTGCCACGATTCGATTACAGCGAGAAGTTGGCTGGGGCAACGCACAGCGGTATCTGCTCACCGGCGATGAATGGACGGCAGAGCAAGCGTACCAGTGGGGCTTGATTCAAGAGTTGGTTGAACCCGGCGAACAGTTCAATAAGGCCATGGAAATAGCAGAGAAAGTCGCCAAAGCTGCGCCACTGGGCGTCCAGGGGAGCTTGAAGTCTTCGAAGATTGCTGTCAGTGAAGGGCAGGAAGTAGCCAAGCAGCGGCTGTTCCCTGATTTGGCTCCGGTAATGGCCAGTGAAGACGTAAAAGAAGGTATCCAGTCCTTCATGGAAAGAAGAGAGGCTGTCTTTACAGGAAAATAAGCCAAGGCTGGTTCCGGTTGTCCGCCGGAACCAGCCAAAGCGTCAGGCCGCTTCGGAGTTGTCAGAGCCGTTTGCTTTGCGAGTTGCCGCTTCAGCGGCAACCTTCGCAGCATAATCCGCATATTTAGCCATCAACTCCTCTTTACGATCAGGGTCCCAGTTGATCTTTGACAGATCACCGTCATAGTGATCAATCACTCTTTTATCCATCATCTCGTACCACCACTGCGGGAAATAGGCCGGTAACAGCATTGATGCATATCCACCCGGCAACTGCGGTGCTTTTTCGAAGTGGCGCAAGGCCTGGAAGCTGCGGGTCGGGTGGGCATGGTGATCTGAGTGCCGTTGCAACTGATACAGGAACAAGTTCGTCACAATGTTATTGCTGTTCCAGCTATGCTCCGGCTTTGTACGTTCGTATTTTCCGTCTTCACCCTTCTGGCGAAGCAGACCATAGTGCTCAATGTAGTTAACGCTTTCCAGCAGGCTCGCGCCATAAATCGCCTGCCCCGCCAGGAATGGAATGGCGCGGGGGCCACACACTAGCGTTGTAGCGCCAAAGAACCCGGCACTCATGGCCCAACCCTGCAGTAGTTCGTTGTCTATGCTCCAGAAGTTTTTGCCTTTACGTTCAAGGCGGGCTTTTTCAATTTTTACAGCAGACTTGAAGCCGCCAATAACCGTGCGGGGTAGAAACTTCCAGAAGCTTTCGCCCATCTTGCTGCTGGCGGGGTCTTCCGGAGTTGAGACTCGTTTGTGGTGACCAAAGTTATGCTCCACCACGAAGTGGGTGTAGCCCGTTGGTGCCAGGGCGGCCATCGCCATTAACTTGTTCAGCTTGTTCGACTTATGACCCAGCTCATGAGCGGTGTTAATGCCAATGCCGTTGATAGCGCCAACAGAGAAGGTTAATCCGATCTTATCCTCAAGGGGAGTGCTCTTCCGGCTGGCCAGCCAGGCCCCCATAAACGTCAGAGCGTACTGGCTGGGAATAAACGCTTTCACAATCCGGTCGTAATATTTGTCTTGCTCCAGTAACTTCACGGCCGATTCTGGCGGGTTGCTTTTATCTTCACCAATAGCCCGGTCTAGTGCCGGAATAACTCCGTGTACAAGGATCGGGCCGGTCCAGGCCAGAGCTTTCAGTTTTTTAGGCGCAATGGCATAACCCGCAAGAGCTGCAAGGCCAATCCCCGGCAGTGCCGGGCCAAGAAGCCACAGGTAACGCTTAGGGTCTTTCCAGTCTTTGCCTGCCGGACGGGCAGTGGTTGTCGAGATTGACGGTTCGATATGTGTTTGGACCTTGGCATTCATGTGGGGGCACCTCTATTTTGTTCATTGTTGCTTTCAATCTATGTCGGACAATCTTGCAATACAACAAAATATTCAGAATAGGGAACACGATGGCCTGGAATGATAATTTTGGATGGGTGGCTTAAATCATGGATGTGGTCCATCCTTCAGGTGATAACAACAATAAGGATGTTCACGACATGAGTGCTACTAACCCCGCGCGGGATGTTATCTCCTGGAGTGTTCAGGAGCGGTTGCTGGAATACATTCGAACGAAGCATCAGGCTGAAATTGTTTACCACGACCCGTCAGGGCAAGTGATGATTGTGCATGAGGTGATCCAGAATATTCTGAGCCGGGCAGGGCACGATTTTCTGGTTTTGGGAACCGGAACCGTGTTGGGGGTTGAGCGGGTTCTGATGGTTGATGGGCTGGAGCTAACGAAACAGTAATTAGCCTGTCATTGCGATCTGCCAGGACTGCCCCTACCCTGAAAGGGATAAAGTCATGCTTCAACAAAAGGATATGTTATGAACAAGCTAACAATCAGTGCACTGGCACTCTTTATGGCAATGGGGCTTTCCGCGTGCAGCTCCGAAAGCGACGACGGTGCGGATTTTGAGAAGGCTGGCGAAAATGCTGTGGAAATGATGGATGACGCAGCGGATTCTGCTGAAGAAACTTTTGAAGAAGCGACCGGGCAGGAAGAGAGCTCCTGGAGTGACATGAAAGAAAGCGCTCAAAAAGCCGCTGATGAGTTAAGTGAGGCGGCTCAGGAGACAGCCGACAAAGTCGATGAGGCGGTTGGCGAAACCGGTGACGCCATGGACGAGGCCTATGACGAGATGACGAAATAATTTGCTTGTCGGGCGTAATGGAATAGGGGCACCCAACAGGGTGCCTTTTTTTATGCGTTATGGTTAACGTATCGGAATGTCATTGAACTGACACGAAAGCAATGCACATCTGACACATACCTTGTGGAAACTTCACTCTTGAAAATGCTCGTTCACCTGAACATTCAAGAGAGAGAAACATGGCCAAACATGATGTAGACCCGAATTATCTGGATCCTAATTACGAACCCGTTGTGAATCATGCAGGCAATCGACCGTTTCAGCAGGTTCTGAGTAGTCGAATGCAACGCCGGGCGGTGTTGAAAGGCTCGGTTGGCGCGGCTCTGGCAAGTCTTGTGGGTGTTGGTTTGGTGGGTTGTGGTAGTAGTGATGACGAGACAGCTACCGTTACTCCGGATAGCTCAGGCGATACCGGTACAGGGGCAGGCGGTTCTCCGGATGCCTCTTTGGGCTTTAAAGCGGTGCCGGTTTCCAGCGCTAATCAGGTTGTCGTGCCGGAAGGCTATTCTGCTGAACCCTTCCTGCCTTGGGGAACGCCCATTACGGGGAGCTATCCCGAATACAAGCCAGATGGTACTAATACCGGGGCTGAACAGGAACAGCAGGTGGGTATGCACCATGATGGTCTCCACTTTTTCCCAATTGATGTAAAAGCGGGTGGAGCCAGCTCGTCTGAAGGTCTGCTGGTGATGAATCATGAGTACATCAACCAAGACGCTTTGCATGCCAACGGGCCAACCGATGCCAACAACAATAATGGTGTTCGCCCGGCGGATGAGGTTCGCAAGGAAATTGCGGCTCATGGTGTGTCAGTGGTTCACATCAAACGAGATAACAATGGCACCTGGGATATTGTTTTTGGTAGCCCGTTCAACCGTCGGGTGACTGGTGGTACTGAAATGGAAATTCGGGGCCCGCTGCGTGGTTACAGCAAGCTGGCAACGAAGTTCAGTCCGCAGGGGCAGCGTACCCGTGGTACGT
The DNA here is from genome assembly GCF_041595835.1 of Marinobacter sp. Taxonomy (GTDB): domain Bacteria; phylum Pseudomonadota; class Gammaproteobacteria; order Pseudomonadales; family Oleiphilaceae; genus Marinobacter. Next base: position 15,879 of record NZ_JBFHJO010000034.1, read on the forward strand.
TGAACAACTGTTCCATGGGCCCTACTCCCTGGGGCACTTATCTGGCGGCCGAAGAAAACTGGCACGGCTATTTCGCGAACAAATCTGATAGCGGTCAGCCACGGGAACAGCTGCGTCACGGTGTTAGTAATGCCTCTCGTTATGACTGGGAACTGGCAGATAACGGCGAGGAGGTCTATAGCCGTTTTGATGTCACTCCGGGCGTTGGCACGGCTACAGAGGACTACCGTAACGAAGCCAATACCTTCGGATACATGGTCGAAATAGACCCGTTCAACCCGGACAGCGCACCGCAGAAGCGTACAGCACTGGGTCGTTTTGGTCACGAAGGTGTTATCTTCGCGCCAGTGAAGGATGGAGAGCCTGTTGTTTGTTACTCAGGTGATGATTCCCGTTTCGAGTATATCTACAAATTTGTTTCCTCCCAGCCATATTATGCCGCGACTGCAGGCGGGTACTTGCTGGATGAGGGGACTTTGTATGTGGCCCGTTTTAACGAAGACGGCTCAGGTGACTGGTTATCTTTGGATCTGCAAGACAGTGAGTTTTCCGCGAAAGTGGCTGCCGCCATTGGAACCACGGTTGGTGATATTGCCTTTGATGGCTTCGAGAGCCAGGCTGACGTTCTGCTGAACACCCGCCTGGCGGCAGATATTGCTGGTGCAACGCCGATGGATCGTCCTGAGTGGGGCGCTGTAGACCCGAACTCTGGAGAGGTTTACTTCACTCTGACCAATAACTCCAAACGTACAGAAGAACAGTTGAATGCGGCTAACCCCGTGGCGAACAATATTAATGGCCACATTATCCGCTGGACAGAAGCCGGAAATAACCATACGGCAACGAGTTTCAACTGGGATATTTTTGTCTTTGCAGGTGAGCAGGGCATGGAAACCCTGGTGGATGGCGAAGCTGTTGTAACGTTGAACGATGATAATATCTTCAACAGCCCGGATGGCCTCTGGTTTGATTATAACGGTCTTCTGTGGATTCAGACCGATGGCCGTGATGAAGCGCCGTATCAGAACAACATGATGCTGGCGGCCAATCCTGAAACCCGCGAAATCAAACGGTTCTTTGTGGGGCCCACAGGCTGTGAGGTTACTGGTGTCACTGGTACGCCAGATATGGCGACAATGTTTGTGAACATTCAGCACCCCGAAGCCAACTGGCCGGACGCCAGCGATCCTCGCCCCCGTGATGCCACGGTGATAATCACTCGCAATGATGATGGTGTGATTGGCGCCTGACGCTGTTCCCTCCGGGCAATAAAGCCCATTCAAACCCGCATTTCCAGGGAAGGGAAATGCGGGTTTTTGTTTTTTTGATTTCAGTAATTCCGAAAATGCGCGATAACTGGAATATAGCTTTGGCGAATCCGCTAAAGTAGTAGATATTAGCTGACTTTAATTTTCTATTCTCAGGGTCTGGTTTGAACTTCCGAATGTGTGCAGTCATAACAATAAAAGTGAGGGCTCTATGGGCTTGCTCGATCTCAAAACTGTTACGTGGGGGGCAGGCATTGCCTTGTTTCTTGGCATTGTCTGCCTTCTGGTTGCGCCGGTGTTAGGGCTGGATCTGGCATCGCTGCTGATTGGTCTGGTGGCGGGGCTGGTTGCCGCGGCGGGATATTTTATCATTCGTGTGCTGGAACCCGTCGAGCGTGGAATTCAGGAGTTGAATGAGGGCACTCTTTCTGCCGGACATCCGCTATACAGCCATTGCCAGCAGTTGCTTGCTGAGGCCCGGACCGGGCGAGTACTGGCCGAAACGCTATCAGAAAGTTCGGATGAAAATGCCATATCGGCAGCAGAAGTGGCTTTTGCCGCTGATCAGGTTAAAAAACGTCTCGATCAGCAGGTAGAGGAAACCGGTCAGCTGGCGGATTATGCTGGCCAAATCATGGAATCCGTACACGAATCCTCGGCGCAGGCCACCGAAGCGGCCACCATGGCACTGCAGAACCGCGAGGTGAGCATTGAAGGGCGTGAAGCCTTGGTTTCGGTAATCGAGAGCGTGCGAGAAGTACATCAGAAATCTGAGGAAAATCTTCGCCTTATTCAGCAGCTCAATGAGAAGTCCAAGAAAATCCAGGGCGTGACGGCTACCATTCAGAGTATTGCTGAACAAACCAACTTGTTGGCGCTGAACGCGGCTATCGAAGCTGCCAGAGCTGGTGATCAGGGCCGGGGGTTTGCGGTTGTGGCTGATGAAGTGCGCCAGTTGGCGAGCAGGACGTCTCTGGCCACCAGTGAGGCTTCTGGCACACTGGAGGAAATACAGACAGATACCGAAACGATTGTCTCGGGTATTGAAGGTTTAGCCCGGAGCGTTGAGCGTGGGCTTGAATCCGTTGAGAGTGTCGGTGGGCAGTTGGACCAGATTCGTGACCAGTCAGATCGGGTCCAGCAACAGGTGGCGCGCATAGCCGATATTGATAAGGCCAATGAGCAAAGCCTGAGCCAGATGTTCTCGGTGATAAAATCTGTGAGGGATCATATTTCTGAAAGCGATGCGAGTGTCGCCTCTTTGGCGGCGCAGGCGGCTACGCTGATGGAAGTGGCAGAGCAAGCAAATGCGGCGCTTGCGTTCAATAGCAGTGATAGTTATCACCGGAAATTCTATGAATACGCGAAGTCGGGAGCCGATCAAATTGGCCTGCTGTTCGAACAGGCGATCAGGGAAGGCAAGCTGACAGAGTCCACGTTGTTTGACAAAAAACGTCAGCCTATCCCGAACACCGACCCGCAAAAATACACCAGCGAGTTCGACCGATTTACTGATCAGGCTTTGCCTGTTGTGCAGGAGCCCATCAAGAAAGCCGATGATGCTGTTGTATTTGCCATTGCCTGTGCGCCCGATGGCTATGTGCCAACCCATAACCGTGATTTTGCCCATCCGCCCACAGGAAACCGTGAGATTGATCTGGTGAAAAGCCGGAGTAAGCGGTTGTTCAACGACCGTACCGGTATCCGGTGTGGTCGCCATACCGATGACATGCTGCTGCAGACATACAGGCGTGACACGGGTGAAATTATGCATGACCTGTCCGTGCCAGTGTATGTGAACGGCAAGCACTGGGGCGGATTCCGTCTGGGTTATCGGCCAGCGGCAAAATGATGCGGTAGGCATGTCTATGTTAGACTGCAAAATCAGTCTTATGGAGGTTGGCCGTGTCTGAACCTGAGTACATCCCGGCCGGATCAGAACCGGCAAGACCCGAGGGCTTTGGGCCTGGCCGGAATCTGGCGGTGATTGTTTACATCCTTCAAGGCTTGTCGTTTTTCCTTGGCGGCGTTACTGCTCTGGTTGGGGTCATTATCAACTACGTAAAGCTTGATGATGTGCGCGGCAGCATGGTTGAAGCCCATTTTCACTGGCAGATTCGAACGTTCTGGATAGCTTTGCTGTGGACTGTCATCGGTATTTTCACGCTCGCACTGATTGTCGGTTGGTTTATCTTGCTGGGTATTGGAATCTGGACCATCTACCGTGTCGTTAAAGGGGCATTGGCCCTGAACGATGGTAAGGCACCCTAGTTTTCGGTGACTTCCTTCAGCCGTAATGCACTAATCATCCCTGCAAACCCCATCAGACCAAGCACGATAATCACAGCGATATCGGAAATAAGTGATATTGCTGCGGTTAATCCTCCGGTCAGCAGTAACAGAATACCGATCACTGTATTGCTGACAGCGGTGTAATCTGTGCGTTTGTTGCCTCCCGCCATATCAATGAGATACGTTTTCCGTCCGAGCCGAACACCTGAGTGGGCAATGCTGAGAATGAAAAATGCGCCGGGATAATACCAAACCCCACCAAAACCAGGACCAAATACCAGTGCCAGGCAGCCAACCAGAAGACAAACGCCACTGGCTATGGCCGCGCCACGGATCATTACGCGGCGGCTGGATGTATCGGCAGCCCAGCCCCAGAAACTGGCGCTGAGGGAACTGGCTAAACTGCTGGCGAGCAGAAATATACCCAGCATCCATCCGATCTCAGATTCCTTCTGTGCCATCACCACAAAATAGGGCGAGGCGAGTGCAGAGCATAAAAGCAGAGCACGGGTAATAACAAAATTCCGGAACGGTGCATCAGTACGCAATAAAGACAGGCTTTTGAATGCCTCCGTCAGCGCGTTTCCGCCTCCATCGGTTTCTCCGGCATATTCTTCAACTCCTGCGAACAGCAGCCCGGCAATAATCCACATGCAGGCGGCAAGCATCAGCAAAAGAGCGTAGAAGCCTATGGTTGGCTCGCCGCGGTTCCAGAATAGTACAGCTGTAAGAATGACCGTGGCCGTCCCTCCCAAAGTGCTAGCGAGGCCCGACAAGCGGCCGCGGCGGGTTTTTGGAATACACTTGCCTTGTACATCTTTCATGGAGACGGAGCAGAAGCCCCGGGAAAGTGAGAAAGCGATGAGCGCAATCACAATACCGGTCCCGGCTGCATATCCCTCAAGAAACCATACGCAGGCGGCCATGGCGATGACACTCACGGCCTGGCCAAAGCTGCCGAGAGTCCAGAACCATTTGCGAACTGCTTTCCGGCGAACCCAGGCCCCAATCACCATTTGAGGCACCATGGAACCGGACTCACGAATAGGAACCAGCCACGCCACCAGAGCGGGTGCACCAACGGCGCTCATCAGCCAGGCTAATACAGTTTTAGGGCTGATCAGAAGGTCGCCAAGATTGGTCAGTACATTGCTGACTAAAATCAGAAAGAAATTGCGTGGCACTTCCCGGCAGGCTTCAGAAGGAATGTCCCTACATATTCGAGCGTCTTCTTCGTTGGCAATCAGGCTATAGAGCTGGTTGAGGGTGCGATGACGCTTTGTTGGCACGAGTTATACTCCGGGGCGGTTTAGGCTAAGGATACCAGCTGCAACGTGGTTGCTTAAGCGTGATGATCTTAGCCCCGACCGGCTACACCAAGTGGTGATCCCAATAGAGTGGAAGGTCAGCAATCTCGCCGGCTGGCTGCCGGGAGCTCAGCCGAATCAGTTTGCCCTGACCAGAGGAAACCAGAAAGTCACCACCGGCCAACGCCTGAATCCCGGCGCAATCGGTAATCCGTGTCCTGGACACCAGCTCCCCTGTATGACCACGGAAAATGATAGCGGTACCACCTACCGGCGAGGCTGCTGCCACCAGATCGTTTTCGGGATGGGCGACTACGCTGGCAATGTAGTTGGCCAGAGCATTCTGAGTGTTTTGGTCAAACTGGTACTCCCGGAGTCGTCCTTCTTCTATTCGCGCCAGCAATGGAGGTGTCTCGTAGAGCGGCCCCTGATACTGGAATGCGACATAGATTTTCCCGGCTGAGCTTACGCTCACGTGGCGGGTGCTCTGATGGTGATGTTCAGGCGTAAAGCGGCCAACCACTTCTCCGGAGCGCCGGTCCATCAGAATCAGGGCGGGTTTCATGGTGTCCAGGTTGAGCTTGATCCGGTCGTAATCAGGGTGGGTCAGAATACCGCCGAGGCCTATCACCAGAGTGTTGCCGTCGGGATGCAGGGTAATCTCGTGAGGACCAATACCCGCCAGGTCAAAGGTATTGACTCGCTCGTAGTCTTTCTCGGCGTCGTAAACGGCAACAATTCCCTCGCCGGGTTCGTAACGGCTGGCGGTGGCATAGAGCCACCGGCCGTCCGGGGAGAATACGCCGTGGCCAACGAAATGTTCACCCGACTGGGCCATGACCCGATGGCGGCGGCGGCCGGTTTTCGCATCGAACACATAGAATGACCAACCTGGACGGCGTTCGAAAAACAGTATGTCTTTCTGCCCGGGACGGTTGCAGCCACTGTGGCATCGGGTTTCCACGGGGGCTTGCCACTGGATATCGCCTGTGCGATTAAACGTGCTTACACCAAAGCTCCCATCCGGCAGGCCAACAGCGCCAGCATAGCGCTCCGGTTGATAGCCTGCCTTGCGGGGGAGTAACGAACAGCCGGTAAGGCTAACTGCGATGCTGGCAGTCAGGCTGGCTTTCAGCAGCGTTCGGCGGTTGATCTGCATAACATTTACCTGTTCAGTCACCGTCGCTGGAATTGAATCCGCGCACAATGCCCAGTGCCACGGCGGCCTCGTTATTGATCAGTGTTGCCAGTTGCGAAACGTCCACGTACAGCCCTTGAAGAATTCGAAAGCGATCATCGTTGGCGAGCAAGGTAGCCATTGGGACATTTGCTTCAGGAAAGTTATCTGCAACTCTGTCGAACTGTTTGCTGATGCGTTCGGACAGATCAGGCTTTCCGGCAGATTCTAACAGGAGGGATAATCCCGGAAGGTAGTACTCTTTTAGCCCGGTTACAGTGGCCTCTACAGTCATCAGGCTTTTACCGCTGCGCCAGGCGTCACTGATGTAGGGGTTGCGTTTGCCATTGCCTCGCAGGCCCATAGGCTGGGCGAGTCGCCGTTCTTCAAGTATTTCCAGGGCTGTCATGCCCGCTTTGATGTTGGCATCCCGGTACTGCTCGGTGGTGAGGTAGTGGTTTTTGAAATTCGCCCAGTTGTTTGCCAGATCTTCACTGTTGCGATTTATGTGCTGTGTAACCTCGGTCAGTACCGCGCAGCTTTTTCCTCCTGGAAGGGCATTTGCGCCAGTATTCAGCTGTTCATCGAACAGAAGGAATTCAACCATGGGGAAGCCCTGAACCGCCACTCCTGACTGCTCAATCATTGCTTTGTCTACGGGGGCGTCAAGGCTGAACAGATAGTTCGCCTTACGGGCAATCAGGTTTTTCGGGTCGGGCCAGAACTGAAATTGCCAAGACAGGTTGTTGTTTTCAACCGGGCCGAAGTTGACAAAACGTACTTCTTGCCAGGCCAGGAATGCGTCCAGCCAGGCATTGTTCAGCCGCTCCCTGCGTTCCGGGCCGGGAGATTCGCAGTAGTCAGCGGCGGCAGTGGCCAGCTGGCCGGTTTGTGCTGCCAGCGAACTGTACCCGGTCTGGATGGCCTGATGCCACTGTTCTTGTGCGCCGTTATCTGCTGTGTTTGCCATCACCCCGGTAGTGCAAGCAATAAGGGCCGTGACACAAGCAAATCTGGTGATCGGTTGCATGGTAGATCCTCAGAGTGAATTCAGAAAATCAATCAGGGCGTTGCGGTTTGGCTCAGCCATCTGACGGTAGCGGTCGGCTGAAGGCTGGGCTTCGCCACCGTGCCAGAGAATGGCTTCTTCCAGTGTGCGTGCACGGCCATCGTGCAAGAAACCGGATTGGGGGTTAACCACCTGGGCCAGACCAATGCCCCACAGTGGCGCGGTGCGCCATTCGTTACCGTTAGCGAGGAACTCATCCCGGCCGTCCGCCAGAGCCGGGCCCATATCATGCAGCAGCAGGTCGCTGTATGGCCAGATGGTCTGGTTGCTCAGGTCGGGGCGGTCTGCCACTTCGCCTGTTTGGTGTTTTGGCGTATGACATCCGGCACACCCTGTTTCATTGAAGAGCCGGGCACCCTTCTGTACAGATTCCGAATCCATATTTCGTCTTGCTGGAACTGCCAGGCTCTTGGCGTAGAAACTGACAAAATTGGCTACCTTGTCGCTGACTTCCGGTTCGCCTCCGTGGGTAAAACGTTCACAGTGTTGTTCCGGCGTGCAGTCGGTGGTTGGTTTTATTGAGGACGTCAGGCCCATGTCCCCGGCAAATGCCCCCATGCTTTGTTGATGCACATTCGGTTCAGCTGCTTTCCAGCCAAAGCGACCCGGCAGGGTTTGCTGGCTGGCAAGATCCCACACCTGATTAAGTTTGCCCGAGATGCCGTTTTGATCGGAGTCATCCGGGTCTGCAAGCGCTTGGATGTCAGTAACCGGGATGGCTTCTAGCAGTCCCATACCAATCATTTGCGGTGCCACCCGGGGTGAAACCAGTAGATTATCCGGCAGTGGACCGTAATTCGGATTTTCGATGCGGTATACCGGTTTGCGCAGCTCTACCACTGTGTCATCACCGAGAGTTTCCTGAATGGGGATCCAGTCAATGATCAGGTTCGCTTCAGGTTTCGCTGCTGGCAGCGCTGCCGTTTGCAGTTGGCTGCCGTATACGGGAGCAGGTTTAAAACCGTGCTTGCGAAGTATCTCTTCATCCCGCTCCGGGTCGGCGGGTACCGCCAGCCTCAGAAACAGTGAGACCGGCGGCTCATCAACGCCAGGTTGATGGCCACGGCCATCCTTGATATGACACCCTTGGCAGGAGTTTGTGTTGAACAATGGGCCCAGGCCGTCCCGGGCATCGGTGCTGGCTGGAGCTTCAACCCAGGGATTACGAAAGAAACTGTTGCCGACACTGAAATCCAGACGTTTGGTCATGGACAAGTTGCCTTGGGGCAGGGAGTAAGAGTTTGTGTCGGCCTGATTGACCGTACCCTCACCTCCGGTGGCCGGTGTAGTCTGTATAGGGTAACCCGCGTGGGTTTCGGCAAGAAGTGGTTGAGCGCCGAAAACCAGCGCCAGCAGACAGGGATGAAGTGCTCGTTTCATAATAACTCGCGTTTCAGAATGGAAGAAACCATGGAAAATCAGCCTTTGAACAAAGGCAGGCTTTCCATGGCTTATTCTTGTTAGCAGGATACCGGGAGTTTGGGCCCCCGGTATCCCTCCGTTTTAGCCGGTTTAATCAGAATTCGTGGCCAGCATCATCGGGAGACAAAGCATCAATGCCCAGTTGCCGTGCAGCCTGCTCGATGGAGCCGGTCTGTTCAACCAGCGCCATGATCGCATTGTTTATAATCCGGGAGCCTTCGGCATTACCCGGCGCAATCATGGTATCAAAGGCTATCGGGTTCTGACTGCTTTCGGCTCGGGCTTTCATCAGGCCCAGCGCCTCCATGGACGCGTTCAATTGACTGTTCAGGCGAGCATCCAGCTCTGGATTGCTTTGTTTGACCAGGTCTGACAGGGACGGACCGGATACCAGCGAGCCATCTACACGGCGATAGCTGCCGGTGTACACGTTACGGATGCCCTGACCATTATAGTAATGGGAGTTGTGGGTGTTGTCGCTGAAGCAATCGTGCTCGTCTTCATAGGAGTTTGCTTCCAGTGCCACTTTCATGCGCTCGCCAGCCAGTTCTCCCAGAGATAGGGAACCCATGCCGAACAGCATCTTCTGGATACCCTGGTCGGGGTTTGCAGCAGTTAACTGCGCGCGGTAGTTGTCACCAGCGCCTGGTGCCCACTGGTTTACCATCCACTGCAGGTCAGAGATCAACAGATCGGTAACGGCATCCAGGTACTGAGCGCGGCGTTCGCAGTTGCCGTTGGTGCAATCGCTGCCTTTTGCGTAATCGGTAACCGGGCGTTCGCCCGCGCCACTCTCAAATCCATTCAGGTCCTGGCCCCAAAGCAGGAACTCAATTGCGTGGTAACCGGTGGCCACGTTGGCTTCTGAGCCACCTACCTCATTCAGGTCAGCCAGCAGTTCAGAGGTCAGTGTGGTGACATCCAGAGTTTCGCCGCCCACGTTGATGCTGCTGGAGGCAATGATATTTGCAGTAGCACCGGCATTACCGAGTTCGTGCTGGTAGTCGTCGGGTTTGACGTAGTCGATTAACCCTTCGTCCAGCGGCCAGGCGTTTAGCTGGCCTTCCCAGTCATCGACGATGGCGTTGCCGAAGCGGAATACCTCTGACTGTTGGTAGGGGACCCTTGAGGCCAGCCAGGCTTCCTTGGCGGCCTGCAGGTTAGCGTCAGTCGGGTTGGCGATCAGACGATCAGTAGCTTCGTCCAGGGCACGTGCGGTGGTCAGCGCGTCTTCGTAGGTTGCATGCGCGAGATCGGCGTAGTGTGCAACAACGTTTGACTTGGTTGCCGGTATTTGTTGCTCGGCAGACCACGGAGCATTTGCGCAGCCCGCGGTAATCGTTGCGGCAACGGCCAGTGCCAGCGGTGCCGGATGAAACAGTTTTTTCATTTTTAACTCCATGCAAGTAGTGCGGCGTGCAAATAAGAAGTATTAGCGTTCCGATTATGAATTTCGAAATCCGCCATGGCAAGGGTTTTTGACTTTAAACAAGTCAAAAGTCAGTTCTTCACCTCGATACGGACGGTGCGTCGGTTAGCTGTTCCGCTGGTCAGGCTTAACAGGAAGCTCTCAAGTGCGTCGAGCTCATGCTGTTCCAGATTAAGCGGTTTGAGCAAGCTGGAGGTTTCTGGGAACAAGGGGTCGTCCAGTTGGTTTTCCTTCGGTTTCGGCCTTGGAGCACCGGCGTTATACATGGCCAGAATTCCTCGCAGGTGGGGGAAGTTTCCGGTATGCATGTATGGGCTGGTTGCTGCGACATCTCGCAGGGATGGCGTGCGAAAGCGGCCTATATCACCAGGGGCCTGAGTTGCGTTGTAACGGCCAAGATCTTCCAGTTTACGGCCGTAGTAGGTGAGTCCGATGTTGTGGAACTTGCCGTCAGACAGGAGTGGGCCCATGTGACAATTTGCGCACCTTGCTTTGGTCCGGAACAGGTGTAGCCCTAACAGCGCCTGGTCACTTAGCGCATCCCTGTTACCTCTCAGAAAGCGATCAAAGGGTGAGGATCGGGAGCGCAAAGTAGCTTGCCAGGCCTCCAGAGCCTCTGCAGCGTGTTCAAGTGTAATGGGTTTGTTGCTGAAAACCTTCTTAAACGCAGCCCGGTATGTGTCGGAGTTGTTGAGTCGTGACTCGATACCTTCCCGGGTGCCAGCCATTTCGACCGGGTTCAGCATAGGTTCGATGGCCTGTTCAGCGAGTGAGGCTGCACGCCCATCCCAGAACCAGCTTTCCTGTAGTGCCGTATTCAGAAGGCTCGGACTGTTCCGGGTACCTTCCAGAAAATGGTGTCCGTTAGATGTACGTCGTCCGTCGGAAAATCGTTGATCCGGATGATGACAACTGGCACAGGTGATTTGCCCGGAGGCTGACAGGATCGGGTCAAAGAACAGTTGCTCTCCCAGGCTTCTCAGTTTTTGCTCCCTGGCATTGGGTTCTTTCGGTTGCGGGAGTAGTCCTAGCTCCTTGTATTCAACACCCTCATCAATATTGGGGGAGGGCCAGAGATCCGGTGATTGCTCATAGCATTGTCTCAGTTGAGCCAATGATGTTTCGCAATCTTTAGTTGGCCCGCTGGATGCCGCGCTGGGGCTTGTTCCTGTCATCAGGGCGCTGACTAAAAAAAGAGAGAAAGCTGCGTGAGCCCTGTGGCGTGGAGGTGTGTGAACTAAGTGAATCATAAGTATCCCTTTTAGAAGGAAAGGCGAATAATAATGATTTGCATTTAGAAAACAAATAGTCATAATTCGCATCAATCAAAAATAAATGAACCGTCTGCCAGGGAGTTGCTCTCATGTGTTATCGGCGATTGATGCCTTCTGTTTTCCAGTCAATGCGGGTCAGCCTGCTGCTGTTGTTTGCGATGATTGTGTCTGCTTGTGGCAGCTCTTCCGGGAGTAATTCAGATGAGGGGGGCGGTGAGCTCTCCAATACTGTCAGCGGTATCGTTACCGATCCCGCTATTCAGGGGGCTGCAGTCCGGCTGGTTGATGAGCGGGGCGATGCACTTACTCGGATTCAGATAACAGATCAGAAGGGGCGGTTCTCGTTTGAGTTACCCGTTACTGTTGATTTGGTGGGTGCCCGGGCTGTCGCTGTTGGTGGTCAGGATGTGAAAACGGGGCAGAACCTGAAAGGAATCACACTGGAGGCACGCTGGGCTTCAGGTGCAGAGATGGTTGTAACGCCACTCACTACGCTGGCCCTCAGCTATGAACGTGAAGGTGGCACAACAGCAGGCCTTGCCAGTCTGCTTGGGCTCGAAGAAGCGGAACTGACATCGGATCCGGCTAACTCGCCCGCCGCGCAGCGCGCTAGCATTCTGGTGACTGAGTTGATGGTGGCCATGAGTGGCGCTGAAGACGGTATCAGTAGCCTGCTGGATAAGTTGCAAATGGCTGGTGGCGATCTGGGCAGTACGGCGCAATTGCTGGTGGCAGACACCCTCCTTCCATCCGAAGTTATTGCTCGTTTGCAGTCTGTTCAGGATCGGATTGAAGCTTTTGACAGTCTGGCAGAGGTGCCAACCGATGCCGCGGGTATGGTGCGGGAGCTCAACCGAATAAATATTCGCGATGGTGTCGCTGGCTACCTGAAGAATAAATTGTCATTTGAGCCTGCCAGTGAGGACGAGCAGGCCAACGTGAATGCACTTGCTGACGCCATTTTCAACGCATTGAATCAGCAAGGTCTTCCGGCGGAGAGTTCCGCGTTATTGAACATCATCCGCTATGTGGTCGTGATCAACGCCCTGAGTGCCGATGTGATTGCAGCAGCGGATTTCGAGGTTCCACAGCCTATTGATCCTGAGAATATCCTGACATTACTCGCTGATACTGATGCGGTGGATAGCACGTTGCCGCTGGCAGTGGGTGAAGAGCTGGGTACTGACAATGCCGCACGGGTGGATTATTTCTTTCGTTCTGATCTCTCACCCTATTATCGCGCGGCCAAGCTGTTTGATGGGGTGATTGATGATCAGATAATGGACCCTTTGTACGCTGATATTGCCGTTGGTCAGGCGGCCGCTGGTTTGACTGAGCAGGCAAAGCTGACCGCGCAATCATCTATCTTTCAGAGGGTGGAAAAGTTTGATGCCTACCGGAGGGTGGGGGAACAGTTGTTAGCACGGAATGATGTAGAAGGTGCGGTGACGCTCTGGCAGAAAGCGCTGGTTGATTTTCAGCTCTACATCGATGCAAAAGGTCTCTCAAATTTATCCGCAGAAGATGGCACCTTTTTGAGTAGCCTGAGCGGAAACTTCCGTGACATTGGGCGAATGGATCTCGCCAATGAAGCTTTCGCCACGATGCAGGCCTTCCTGGATGCGGAGGCTGATCCCAAGGGTGAACTCACAACAGCTTACCGGGTACTGATGGGCGAAATCGAGAGCAAGGCAGGCGAGCTTGTCGACTCCGTGCGCTTTGGGGGTGGGTCAGAGTCCGAAGCTCTGTCGGCGGTTCAGTTACTGGAAAAGGTTGTTTTTGGCGCTGGTCAGTTTTACAGCCGAGGCACCCCGCTGGCGGGTTACTGCTATAACTTTCGCACTCTGAATCTTGAAAGTGCAGCAAGCTATTACGAGCAGCTCGGGCGTACCGGTGATGCCTCACGAATGCTGGATGAATATGAACGCCTCCTGCAGGTCGAATGCAACTGGAAATGGGCCAGGAATATGGTAGACGACTTTGCGCCTATTTATGGTCGCTTGCAGTTACTGGACCGGCTGGAGCGAGTGTTGGTGGATATTGTTGAACCAATGGATGGCGGGGTGTCTGCCGCAAATAAAGCGCGTTCTGAGGCGGCACTTTATGTCGCTCGGGATCTGGCTATAGATGGCGACATTGACGGTGCTATTGAGGCGATCACAGAGAGTCAGGAATCACTGATGAAGCGGGTCAGCTCTCTGTCGTTTATTGGAACGGGTGAGGGGCTGAATGAGAGCAAGATCGGGCTTTCTGTGTTGCTTGCAGAGTCAGGTTTTGCTGATAGGGCAAAACTGATTTCAGATCATGTTATGGAGATTGTGCTCAGCGATGAATATCTGGCGGAAGCAGACGCTTCATTATCTAACCTGAATGACAACGCCACGCGTCCCAACCAGTTCCTTGGGCAGGGGTGTCGGAAAATAGCGGCTCTCTACAACTGGCTGGGTTATCCAGAGAATGCTGACGATGCTATGGCAAAGTGCGAGACGCGTGCGCTTGGCCTTTTTGCTGGCAGCCATGCAACTACTGCCGAAAAGGCTGAATCCTTTAAGATGCTTGCGGCGGGTTACCAATGGCTCGGTAATAACGAAAGAAGTCGTGAACTTCTTCAGACTGCGGCGACTCTGGTGGATATCTACAGTGATCCAAGCAAGCGCGCCTATGAGAAGCAAGAGATTGCATTGTTGTACGCTGGCAATGGTGATTTGTCAGAGGCTTTGACTACGATGGGCTCCGCCCAGGAAGATCTGGTATCCATCGGAACTCTGAATAGTGCTCAGGCAAGCCTCTTGGCTGCGGTCGAGCGTGCTCAAACATTGGGCATGGCATACGTTCAGATTGCGGATATGGTTCGTGGCCGGATTGCTCAGGAAGGCATCGCAGCTGCCAGTCAGCCAGTCGATGCTGAGAGAGCTCGCCAAGCTTTGCGTAAATTGTGGCTTGAGAGCGATTCTGCTTCGGGCTGGCCCGGAACTATGGCGGCAATTGAACAATTAAATGATCCTGAAGAACGACAGTCACAACGTGACAGTGGAATCTATCAGCTTTCGCTTGGGCACCATTTCAATGATGCGGAAACACTCGCTCGCAGTTATGAGCTTGCCGCCGACCGCAACAAGGCTCTTTCGCTGGTCGCTCGTATCCTGACGGGCTACGACGACTACCCAGGCTCTTATGTGGTTCGTTTCGACTTCGACAACGATGGCCTCCCGGATTTCTTCAATCCGGTGAGTTCCCAACACGACCGTAACTTACTGGCAGTCGCTTTGGACGATGACATCGACGGCGATGGGCTGCTGGCAAGCGAAGACCCAACTCCCTACTGCGCGACATGTGAAATCTGAACGGTCAGGAAAGGAGGCATCACTATTCTGTGATGCCTCGACTTGCACAAATCTGGTTCTTACTCACTCATTCTCTGGAGACAATGATGAAAAGACTGGCGAAGCTACGCCAGTATCAGTTCGTCGCTCGTAAACGGCTGATGCTTTTTTTGGTTACAGGATTGACGGCATTCACGATGTCCGGATGCGGAGGCGGTTCTTCGGGGGACTCTGGCTCTGCCGGCGCGGCCGGACCAACGCTATCAGCGTCAGTGGCAGGTGTCGTTACA
>NZ_JBFHJO010000035.1:0-30691 GCF_041595835.1 Marinobacter sp.
GGTTAACGGTGTTATCTCTAGCACCACACAATCGCTGCCCAGGCTAATCGTGCGCTCGCCAAGGTAAAGGCTTTTGATGCTGACGGCACCCAGCGTTCTGGTGCGGTGCCGAACTCCGGGCGGTATCCACAACGCATAGTTACTCGGCACTATCCAGCAGCCACCCTGAGTGGTGACCATCAACACCCCTTGGGTGGAGAGCAGCACCTGCGCCTGCCGATGATGGTGCACGTCGATATCGATACCATCGTTGAGATCCAGGGCGAGGGTCGATACACCGCTTGCCGCTGCAGCCAGGCTATCGCTGGATGGCAAATGCCCTGAGATGTCCATAATTCAATGACAGATGCCCTTTGGTCGTTAGACGGACTTCAGCGGATCGTAGCATTATGACTCAGGTGATGCACACAAAGATTAAACTCAACTTGTAACGAGAAATTTATGAGTCAGCCTGTTTCCGATAAAACGCCAGACACTTTGTTTTTAGACAATCTACAAAAGATCTCGATTGTCTCTTCCGGCTGGCATAAACCTATCGTTGAAAATGCCGTAAACGCTGCAAAGGAGTATTTTGAAAAAAATGGAATTGCGAAAACAAAAAAAGCCCATAAAAACATGGGCTTTTTAACTAACTACCAGTCAGTGCCAGAAAACACCTGTCGCGGGATCATTCCCACTCAATGGTCGCCGGCGGCTTACTGGACACATCGTAAGTCACGCGGGAAATACCGCCGATTTCATTGATGATCCGGTTGGAAACTGTTTCAAGCAGATCATAAGGCAAGTGCGCCCAACGAGCTGTCATGAAATCAATGGTTTCAACAGCACGCAATGCTACAACCCACTCATAACGACGAGCATCACCGACCACCCCGACGGATTTCACTGGCAGGAACACAGCAAAAGCCTGACTGGTTTTGTGATACAAATCAGCGCGATGCAACTCTTCCAGGAAGATAGCATCGGCATGACGAAGAATATCAGCATATTCTTTTTTAACTTCACCCAGAATCCGCACACCCAGGCCAGGCCCCGGGAACGGATGACGGTAAACCATATCGTACGGCAGCCCCAGTTCAAGACCAATGCGGCGCACTTCGTCCTTGAACAATTCACGCAATGGCTCAACCAGTTTCATCTTCATGGTTTCAGGCAAACCACCAACGTTGTGGTGGGACTTGATCACGTGAGCTTTGCCGGTCTTAGACGCGGCTGATTCAATCACATCAGGATAGATCGTACCCTGGGCCAGCCAGTTAACATCTTTGATTTTGGCCGCTTCTTCATCAAAAACCTCGATAAAGGTGTTGCCGATCACTTTACGCTTTTGCTCAGGATCGCTAACGCCCTTCAGTTTTGACAGGAATAATTCTTCCGCATCGGCGCGAATCACTTTCACGCCCATGTTGCTGCCAAACATGTCCATTACCTGGTCGCCTTCGTTCAGGCGCAGCAGGCCATTATCAACGAACACACAGGTCAGCTGATCACCAATGGCTTTGTGCAGCAACGCCGCGGTAACAGAAGAGTCCACGCCACCAGAAAGCCCCAGCAGAACCTTGTCGCTACCCACCTGCTCGCGAATCTGACGAACTGCATCATCAACGATTTTTGCGGGCGTCCACAACGCTTCGCAGCCACACACATTCAGGATAAAGTGCTCCAGAATCCGTTTACCCTGCAACGTGTGAGTTACTTCCGGGTGGAACTGAACACCATAGAGGTTGCGACTCAGATCCTGCATAGCCGCAATCGGCGCACTTTCAGTGGAGGCCAGCAGCTCAAAGCCTTCCGGCATGGCTACTACCTTGTCGCCGTGACTCATCCACACATCCAGCAGGGAGTCGCCAGCGGGGGTCAGGTGGTCAGTGATATCGTCCAGCAAAGGGCCTTGCGCACGAACCCTGACCTGCGCATAACCGAATTCTCGCTTCTCGGAACTTGCAACACGCCCGCCAAGCTGCTCAGCCATCGTCTGCATGCCATAGCAGATACCCAGGACCGGGATCCCCATATCGAACAGAGCTTCCGGTGCACGAGGGCCGCCAAGCTCTGTAACAGATTCCGGGCCTCCGGCCAGAATGACGCCTTTGGGGTTGAACTCTTTGAGTTCCGCTTCAGTCATATCAAAGGCTCTGATCTCGCAGTACACACCGATTTCCCGCACACGGCGGGCAATGAGCTGAGTGTATTGGGAACCGAAATCAAGAATCAGGATGCGGTGGTCGTGGATATTCTGAGCCATGGAGTCCTCGGGCTGTAAAGAAAAAACACGACCCGGAAACCGGGCCGTGTCAGATCAAACAAAAATTAACTGATGCGGTAATTGGGTGCTTCTTTAGTAATAGTCACATCGTGTACGTGGCTTTCGCGCATTCCAGCATTTGTAATCCGGACAAATTCTGGTTTGGTGCGCATTTCAGAGATATCGGCGCTACCGGTGTAGCCCATAGAGGCACGTAAACCGCCAATTAGCTGATGAATAATATTGCGCATCGGTCCTTTGCAAGCCACCCGACCTTCAATACCTTCCGGAACCAGCTTTTCAACACCTTTAGACGCATCCTGGAAATAACGGTCGCTTGAACCCTGCCCCATCGCACCCAGGGAACCCATGCCACGATAAGCCTTGTAGCTACGGCCCTGGAACAGCTCAACTTCACCAGGAGCTTCATCAGTTCCTGCCAACAGACTACCAACCATGACACAGTGGGCACCGGCGACAACCGCTTTAGCAATGTCACCGGAGAAACGCACACCGCCATCAGCAATAACAGGCACGCCCCGGTCTTTCAGGGCATCAGCAACATTGGATACTGCTGAAATCTGAGGTACGCCAATGCCGGCAACAATACGAGTGGTGCAGATAGAACCCGGGCCAATACCCACCTTCACAGCATCAGCGCCTGCGTCAGCTAACGCCAGAGCAGCGGCTGCAGTAGCAATATTGCCCCCAATCACTTGAACCTGCGGGTAGGTTTCCTTGACCCAACGAACGCGATCAATAACGCCACGTGAATGGCCGTGGGCAGTATCAACAACGAGAACGTCTACACCCGCTTCAACCAATGCATCGATACGGGCTTCGGTATCGCCACCAGTGCCGACTGCGGCGCCAACACGCAGGCGACCGTGTTCATCTTTACAGGCCAGAGGATAATCTTTGGCTTTCTGGATGTCTTTAACGGTAATCAGACCGCGCAGCTCGAAGCTGTCATTGACCACGAGTACTTTTTCAATACGGTGCCGGTGCAAAAGTTCCTTAACCTCTTCGAGGTTGGCGCCTTCTTTAACCGTGACCAGATTTTCTTTTGTGGTCATGATATTACGCACCGGAGTATCCATACGGCTTTCAAAGCGGATATCTCGCCCGGTAACAATACCTACCAAATCATCACCATCAACAACCGGCAATCCGGAAATCTTGTTGGCCATGGTGATATCAACCAGCTCGCGTACGGTGGTGTCCGGCGTAACGGTAATCGGATCTTTAACCACACCACTTTCATGTTTTTTTACCTTGCGGACTTCCGCGGCCTGCTGGTCTACCGTCATGTTTTTATGCATGATGCCGATGCCGCCTTCCTGAGCCATAGCGATTGCCAGTTCAGCATCAGTAACCGTATCCATCGCAGCAGAAACCAAAGGAATATTAAGAGTGATGCCTTTGGTCAGTTGAGTTTTCAGGTCAACTTGATGTGGAAGAACTTCGGAATATCCGGGCACAAGCAGAACGTCGTCAAACGTGAGGGCTTCTTCGGCAATACGCAGCATTTGGGTCCGCCTTTTGAACATGCTAAGTTGGGAGTTCCTATTGTTACGCTCGCGGCGGCGTAACAAAGCAAAACCTTAATCGACCTATTATAAAGTGGTGACAGAACACAGTAAACCACGGGGTTCTTACCGTCAGGTTGCATCTTTCTGAATTTCCGCTATTTTTACCCGTCACCTTCTCGGCTATTGCGTATAAAAATCACGGAGCCCACCCTTTGTCATCGTCCTACCCAGACTCCCGCCCACGTGCATTGAGTGTCAGCGAGCTTAACCATCAGGCCCGGCGCCTGCTGGAAACAAGCTTTATGCAAGTCTGGGTTGAAGGGGAGATTTCGGGGTTGTCGAGACCGTCATCCGGGCACTGGTACTTCTCGCTGAAAGATCAGAAATGTCAGATCCGCTGCGCCATGTTCAGGGGTGCCAACCAACACATTCGTACACTGCCCCGTGACGGCGATCAGATACGCATTCGGGGCAAGGTTACCCTATACGAGAACCGCGGCGACTTTCAGATTATTGTGGAACACCTGGAACCAGCCGGCCTTGGGCCACTGCAACAGGCGTTCGAGGCTCTTAAGATCAAGCTCCAGGCTGAAGGTCTGTTTGACTCTGCCCAAAAGAAGCAGCTACCCGCAATGCCCAGGCACATTGGTGTTATCACATCACCGACTGGTGCCGCCATACACGACATCCTGACCGTTCTGGCCCGGCGCTGCCCCGCTATTCCGGTCACCCTGTACCCCACAGCAGTGCAAGGCAAAGCTGCCACCAACGATATTGTGAATGCCATTGAACGGGCGCAACAACACAACGTAGCCGACGTATTGATTATCGGCCGGGGTGGTGGTTCTCTGGAAGATCTCTGGTGCTTCAATGAGGAAGCTGTAGCCCGGGCAATTGCCAGGTGTCACATACCTACGGTGAGTGCTGTCGGCCATGAAGTCGATGTGACCATCGCAGATTTCGTAGCCGACCTGCGAGCACCAACTCCATCCGCTGCCGCAGAAAAGATCTCACCGGACCAACAGGATTGGCAACGCCGCCTGGGGGAGCAACAGGGCCGCCTGAGGCTGTCAGCGTTACGCCTGCTACAACGGCTGGAAAATCAGCTCAGACACTTGAGCGCCCGATTACGAGATCCACGCCGGGAACTGCAAGACAAAGCCCAGCGTATGGACGAACTGGACATGCGTTTGAACAAGGCCATGCGGCAAAAGCTGGATCAGCAGCGCCTGAAGGCCGACCACCTCACACTTCGACTGGCCACGCAGTCTCCCGGCAAGTCAATCGCCAGTACTGAGGAACAGGTCGCACGATTACGTGAACGAATGCAACTGGCCATTCAACAACATCTGAGACAACAGCGAGAAAAGCTGCAGTTCCACGCACAGACTCTCAATGTTGTCAGCCCGCTTGCCACATTGGGGCGGGGTTATGCCATTGTAAAGGATGAAAAAGGCGGAATAATTCGCAACGCCACCCAGCTATCACCAGGCCAGGTTATCCAGGCTCAGCTAGGCCAGGGAAGTATTTCCGCCAGGGTAACGGGCATTGGCTCCACATCCAACTAACATCCTCGAAAAACGGATAACTACGCCTATTGTCTACTAGCTCCGGCCTCCAAAACTCCTACAGTTGACAGCAACAACCATAAAACAAAAACAACTCAACTGAGGTGGAGCATATGAGCTACAACTCCGAATTTCGTCGTTCCATTGATAACCGGGATGATTTCTGGCGTGAGCAAGCACAAAACATCGCCTGGATCACCCCCCCGGAAACGATTTGGCAGCCGCTGGATAATGGTCACGGCGAATGGTTTCCTGATGGCACCCTGAACACCAGCGACATAGCCCTCGATGCCAATATCCGCGCCGGCCGAGGCGACCAGACCGCCCTGATCTACGACTCACCCGTTACCAGCACCCAGCAGACATTCACCTACAACGAACTGAAAGACGAAGTAGCACAGTTCGCCGGCGCTCTGCGAGAGAGAGGTGTTGAAAAAGGCGACCGGGTCATCATTTACATGCCAATGATTCCACAGGCTGCCATTGCCATGCTGGCGTGCGCACGGCTCGGTGCCATCCACTCTGTGGTTTTTGGCGGTTTTGCAGCTCATGAATTAGCCGTGCGAATCGAGGATGCCACCCCAAAGGCCCTGATCACAGCCTCCTGTGGAATTGAAGTCAGTAACACCATTGAATATAAACCTTTGGTCGACAAAGCCATTGAACAATCCAGCCATAAACCGGATCTCTGCGTGGTATACCAAAGGCCACAGGTACAGGCATCCATGCAGGACGGCCGAGATTTCGACTGGGAAGACATCACAGCGAACGCTACTCCGGCAGACCCGGTAGCCGTAAAATCTACCGACCCTCTTTACATTCTTTACACCTCTGGCACCACAGGCAAGCCAAAGGGCGTAGTCCGGGACAATGGTGGTCACGCTGTTGCGCTGAAGTACAGCATGAGTCTGGTTTATGACGCCAAACCCGGGGACGTTTTCTGGGCTGCATCTGACGTCGGATGGGTGGTTGGCCACAGCTATATTGTTTACGCCCCACTTTTTACCGGCTGCACAACCGTCCTGTATGAAGGTAAACCCATCAAAACACCCGATGCCGGCGCCTTCTGGCGAGTCGTACAAGATCACAAAGTCGACATCCTGTTTACGGCACCCACGGCCTTCCGCGCAGTGCGTAAAGAAGATCCGGAAGCAGATCAGCTCAGCCGTTATGACGTTTCTTCGTTAAAACGCATTTTCCTTGCAGGTGAACGCCTTGACCCCCCCACCTATGAGTGGCTAAAAGAACACACCGGGCTTCCCGTACTGGATCACTGGTGGCAGACAGAAACAGGCTGGGCTATCTGCTGTAACCCGGCTGGCATTGAAATGATGATGACTAAGCCGGGCTCCGCCACCATGCCGTCACCCGGTTTTAACGTGCAGGTCGTGAATATCGACGGGTCTCAGGTGCCTGCCGGTGAACAAGGCCAGATCGCGGTCAAACTTCCATTACCACCAGGCTGTCTGATGACCGTTTGGGGTGACGATGAACGCTTCCTGAACAGCTACCTAAAACCCATACCCGGCTTCTACAGCTCTGGCGATGGCGGCTTTATTGACGACGATGGTTACGTCTTCGTTATGGGCCGCACCGATGACGTCATCAACGTTGCCGGACACCGGTTATCTACCGGTGAAATGGAAGAAGTTGTCGCTTCCCACCCCGCCATTGCTGAATGCTGTGTTGTGGGGGCCCACGACGACCTGAAAGGTCAGGTCCCGATCGGACTTGTATTGATAAAAGATGGCGCAACCATCGACCCGGACGAACTCGAAGATGAGCTCGTCGAAATGGTGAGAGAAAAAATCGGAGCAATCGCCTGCTTCAAGCGCGCGATGGTGGTTGAGCGTTTACCCAAAACCCGTTCGGGCAAGATTCTCCGCCGGGTTATCCGCCAGATTGCTGACCATGAAGAGTACAGCGTTCCAAGCACCATAGACGACCCAGCCATTCTGGATGAAATCAGCGAAATGTTCGGACGCTGAATATGGCCTGACCGGTTAACACCAGACAGCTCCCGCGGGCAACGTCCTCCGGGGGCTGACTCTCGTTCAAAAATAACGATAACCTATTGTTTATTATAGAAATTAAAGTAAATCCAACGGCATAAAAAACAATTGACGCGCCGAAAAGTCAGTCTATACTGAAAATTGCTGTGTAGGTTTGCAGCGGTATTTGGCGAATATGTTCCAACGTCCTGCCCCGGCTTTTCGTTGCCTCGTTCTTCAGAACCCTCAGAATTACACAGCACAAGAATGGTCCCGTGAGGGCAAACTTTTAGTACGTACAGGAAAGATCAATGTCTGATACAAAAACTGGCCAGGTTAAGTGGTTCAACGAAGCCAAAGGCTTTGGCTTTATTGAGCAGGAAGGCGGCACTGACGTTTTCGTTCACTACAGTGCAATCAACTCAGGAGGTTTCCGCACTCTGACTGAAGGTCAGCAGGTGCAGTTTACCGTAACCCAAGGACCGAAAGGCCCTCAGGCCGAAAACGTAACGCCACTGTAAGCGGCTTATGTTGAGAGCCTGATGCCCCTCACGGGCTGACGGACCAAAGCAGCCGGCGCTCGTTGCCGGCTGCTTTGGTTGAAATTAAGTCATAGTTGCCGCCGACCCCCTGGCTACTACCTCTTGCATTTCGGCCCCCGTCTGTTGGGCAACGGCAGAGAAAAGCGCCTGCAGGGTAGCTGAGGTGGTATCTTCGGCCAATGCAGCAGCGCTGCAATGCTTACCGTTAGCGCTCAGGCGAATACAGGCCAGAGCATTCGCTTTTGTGCCCTCACCCAGCGCGAATTCATCATAAGCCTCTATCGCAATAACGACACCGAATCGACGGGTCAGCGCATCAGAGACAGCTTCAACTGCACCAAATCCGCGTCCTTCCAACGTGACCGTCGCATCGCCAGAACCTATAACCACGTCGGCTTTTACGCCCTCTTCATCCCGATGGAGGTCATACGAGCGCAATGCCCAATCACTGGAAACCTTCAGGTAACGTTGTTCAAACAAACGGTGAATCGTCGCCGGGTTGATCTCACCGCCATTAGCCTCTGCTTCCTGCTGCACCACCTTGCTGAACTCAATCTGCAACCAGCGCGGCAAACTGATGCCATAATCACGTTCTAACACGTATGCAACGCCGCCTTTCCCGGATTGACTGTTGATCCGAACCACTTCCTCATAACGCCGCCCCAAATCGGACGGATCAATGGGCAGATAGGCGACATTCCAGGCATCCCCTTCCTGACGACGCGCCAAACACTTACGAATCGCATCCTGATGGCTGCCAGAGAAAGCCGTGAAGACTAATTCTCCCGCATAAGGATGTCGTGGATGAGTGGAAATTTCAGTACAGGCTTCCACCACTTCGGTGATCTCTGCCATGCCAGATAAATTCAATTCCGGATCAACTCCCTGGGAGTATAAGTTCATGGCCATAGTGACAAGGTCCATATTGCCAGTCCGCTCACCATTCCCCATCAACGTGCCTTCCACACGGTCTGCTCCGGCCATCACTGCCAGCTCAGCGGCAGCCACACCACATCCCCGATCATTATGGGTATGCACGCTGATGCTGAGGAACTCCCGGTAACGAATGTTTTCGCAGACCCACTCAACCTGGTCGGCAAACACATTAGGCGTTGCCATTTCCACCGTAGCCGGTAGGTTGATGATCACAGGCTGCCCTTGATCTGGTCGCCACACCCCAGTCACCGCATCGATAACCTCTGCAGCGAAGTCCAGTTCGGTGCCTGTAAAACTCTCTGGAGAATACTGGAACGTCCAGTCTGTTTCCGGGTAACGACTGGCAAACTCCTTAACAATCGTCGCACCACGCAATGCAATATCACGAATGCCATCCCGATCCAGACCAAACACCTGTTCGCGCTGGACCGTAGAAGTGGAGTTATACACATGAACGATGGCCTGCTTTGCCCCCTTCAAAGCTTGATACGTGCGTTCAATCAACTCTGGACGGGCCTGGGTAAGCACCTGGATTTTCACATCCTCAGGGATCCGGTTTTCCTCAATGAGCTTTCGGCAAAAATCAAAGTCAGGCTGGCTCGCTGCCGGGAAACCTACTTCAATTTCCTTGAAGCCCAGCTTCACCAGTAAATCAAACAAACGCTGCTTCTGCGCAACAGACATCGGCTTGATCAGTGATTGATTGCCATCACGCAAATCTACCGCGCACCAGGTGGGTGCTTTTTCGATAATCTGGTCGGGCCAGCGACGGTTCTTCTTGGCTATTGGCTTGAAGGCGGCATATTTACGATGATCAAACGCCATAACTGACAATTCCTTTCACTGATCTGGGGGATAAAGCAAGTTTACCCGGCCTACTACGCCATTTGATTGCCAATTGAACACTATTTATCTACATTAGAAGAATATTATTGCCGCCAACAAATTATTCTTGAAATATTATGCCTAACAACGAAAGTTCTTTAGTTAAAATTGACAGAACTGACCGAAAAATCCTTGAACAATTGCAGAAGGACGGGTCACTCACCAATCAGCAACTGGCAGAAAAAGTCGGTTTATCACCCTCACCCTGCTTGCGGCGAGTGCGGTCATTGGAAGAAGCCGGGATTATCGTAAGAACAGTAACCATTCTTGATCACAAGAGACTGGGCCTATCCTTGACGGCAATTATTCTGATCGGCATGGATCGTCACACACCTGAACGATTTTCCGCGTTCGAAGAACAAATATCAGAGTTTCCGGAAGTACAGGAGTGCTACCTGATAACAGGACAGAGTGCAGATTACATGTTGAAGGTGGTGGTGCCGGACATGGACCATTATCACGATTTTCTGCTGAACCGGATCACCCGGATTCAAGGGGTCAGCGGTGTCCATTCCAGCTTTGTATTGCGCCGGGTCATCGACAGCACAGCCCTGCCCCTGGGTTATCTTTCCTGACGAATCAGCTCTGAAAGGTAGGCTCGCACCATACATTTAAATTCAGCCACCAGCTGCCCGCCCTGGAGCTCTGGCAACGTTGCCGCCAGCCGGAGGATAGAGCCCGCAGAACGCAGGAGTACCAGGCTGGCCGTCCAACGTCGTTCTTCAGGCAACTCGGGATATTCCTCCGCCAGGCGAGCATCCAGATCCCGGGCATTGCTGTATAACTCTCTAAGATCCAGCTCCCTCAATTCCGGCATAGCTTCCACACCACTCCAGATAGCAGAGTAAGCAGGTTCTGTGCGGTAGAAGTCATAAAACTGATCAATCAACACATCAACAGCTTCAGACAGAGTCAGCTCTGGCAACTTTTCCCTGAGAGCCTCTTCCATTTTCTGGACATGGCCTTCCGCCAACGCATGAACGATTGCCGGCTTATTCGGAAAATAGCGATAAAGAGACGCCAGCGACATGCCAGACTGCCGGGCGATGGCAGACATACTGGTGCCATCTACGCCGTTTTCATGAAAAATAGCGGCGGCATGTCGGAGGATTGTGTCTACCCGCTCCCGGCTACGTGCCTGAAGCGGCCTCCGGCGCGGAGTTACGTCGATAGATTCATCCGTCATCATCTGTACCTTATGGGGCAGGCTCCGTACAATAACGCTCACTTTAAGACAATGAAAGGCAGATTAAAGCTCTGAGCCCCTGCCAATTAGTCTAACCCCCACTTTTCAATAAAGCGGAAGACACAATGCGAGCTAGCCGTTACCTGATTGCCACCCAGAAAGAGACCCCTGCAGATGCGGAAATTATCAGCCATCAGCTGATGCTGAGAGCGGGCATGATCCGAAAACTGGCCGCAGGCCTATATACCTGGCTACCATTGGGCCTGCGTACTCTGCGCAAAGTAGAGCAGATTGTCCGGGAAGAAATGGACAAAAGCGGCGCCCAGGAAGTCCTGATGCCTTCGGTTCAGCCGGCAGAGCTATGGCAGGAGTCCGGTCGCTGGGAGCAATATGGTGGCGAACTTCTGCGCATTCATGACCGTCATGGCCGTGAATTCTGCGTTGGGCCTACCCACGAAGAAGTGATCACAGACGTTATCCGTAATGAGCTGAAAAGCTATAAAGAACTGCCAGCTAACTTCTATCAGATCCAGACGAAATTCCGGGATGAACGCCGCCCCCGTTTCGGTGTTATGCGCGCACGGGAATTTATCATGAAGGACGCATACTCCTTCCACATCAATGCCGAATCTCTGGATGAAACCTATCGGGTCATGCACCAGACTTACTGCAATATCTTTGATCGCCTCGGATTGGACTACCGTCCGGTACAGGCTGATTCGGGCTCTATCGGTGGCAGCTCTTCCCATGAATTCCACGTACTGGCATCGTCTGGCGAAGATGCCATTGTGTTCAGCACCGGCGGTGATTACGCCGCAAACATCGAGAAAGCAGAAGCTGTAGCTCCTGCCGGTGACCGCCCTGCTGCCACTGAGGACATGAAGGAAGTTCACACGCCAGGCCAGAAAACCATCGAAGCAATTTCCCAGTTTCTGGACATACCTGCTGAACGCAGCGTAAAAACCCTGCTGGTTAAAGCTGAGGCCGATGAAAACGGCGAATCTGGTCTGGTTGCTCTGATTCTGCGTGGCGACCACACTCTGAACGAAATCAAGGCGGAAAACCTGCCCGGCATTGCCGAGCCCCTGGCCATGGCAACCGATGAAGAAATCGAACAGGCCATCGGCTGCAAGCCTGGCTCCATCGGCCCGGTTAACCTGCCGGTTACCGTGATTGTCGATCGCAGTGCCGCCCACCTGGCTGACTTCGTGTGCGGTGCCAACAAAGATGACTACCACCTGACCGGCGTGAACTGGGAACGTGACGTTCCGCTGGGCCGCGTGGAAGATCTTCGCAACGTGGTTGAGGGCGACCCAAGCCCCGACGGCAATGGAACCCTGGAAATTCGCCGCGGCATTGAGGTTGGTCATATCTTCAAGCTAGGCAACAAGTACAGTCAGGCGTTGAACGCTACAGTGCTCGATGAGAACGGCAAAGCCGTGATCATGGAAATGGGCTGCTACGGTATCGGTGTTTCCAGGATTGTCGCTTCATCCATCGAACAGAATCATGACGATAAAGGCATTATCTGGCCAGACGCCATTGCTCCCTTCCAGGTTGCAATTGTGATGCTCAACGCCCACAAAACACCCGTGGTTGCTGAGGCTGGCGAAAAGCTCTACAACGAGCTGCGTGAGGCTGGCTATGACGTGTTGCTGGACGATCGTAACGAGCGCCCGGGCGTCAAGTTTGCGGACATGGAACTGATCGGTATTCCGCACCGGTTTGTTGTTTCCGAACGGGGCTTAAAAGCCGGCACCCTAGAATACAAAGGCCGCCGAGATGAAGAAAAGCAGGATATTGCTGTAGAAGACGCACTCACTGTGCTGATGAAAGCCTCCACGAAAGCAGGCCTGTAAACTGAAAAATTCCGGGCAGGCACACCATGGCGGGCCTGCCCGGAACCTATTACCGGTAATTAACAGGTTCCGACAACGCCTGGTTCTATTTCCAGTTCTACACCAAACTTTTCCTTTACCGACCCACGCACATCCTCTGCCAATGCCAGCACATCTTCACCCGAACCACCCGAGTGATTGACCAGGACCAGGGCCTGACGGTTATGGATTCCAACCCGTGAATTGCGAAACCCTTTCCAGCCAGCCTGGTCGATTAACCATGCGGCTGCCAGCTTTACACCGTCAGCCATCGGGTAAAACACCATCTCAGGAAACTTTTTCTGCAAATCATCAAACTGCAACTGGCTGATCACTGGATTCTTGAAAAAACTTCCGGTATTTGGCAGGGTTTCGGGATCTGGAAGCTTTCTTCGACGCACCGCCATCACAGCCTCAGCCACATTCAGTGCTGTCAGCTCTGCCGCGTCGCAATCACTTAGATAATCCTGAAGATCCCGGTAATCGAGTTTCAGGGGAGCTGAACGGGATAGGCGCAAGCGAATTTCCAGGATGATATATCGACCGGGATTGCGTTTGAACAGACTGTCCCGATAAGCAAACTGGCAATCTTCAGCAGCCAGGGTTATCACCGCCATGGAATCGCAATCCAGTGCCGTCACGCTCTGTAGGGTATCGCAGAGCTCCACACCATAAGCACCAATGTTCTGAACCGGCGCGGCTCCGGCCGTGCCGGGAATCAAGGCCAGATTCTCAATGCCCCGGTAGCCTGAACGCGCAGCATACAGTACGGCATCGTGCCAATTCTCACCAGCCGCCAGTACCAGCACCGCAGCGTTATCCTGCACCTGCTCCCAGCTTCTGCCACGCAATGACATATGCAGTACAAGCCCGTCAAAATCACCGGCAAAAATCAGGTTACTGCCGCTACCCAGTACCAGCGTTTCCAGTTGTTGTGCTCTGGCGGCTTCAAGAGCCTGTTTAAGCTGACCAGCACTTTCAATATCCGCAAACTGTCGGGCCGTTGCATCTACCGCCATAGTGTTCAGGCCTTTCAGATCAACCTGGTTACGGATCTCCAGCGCAAAACTCAACCCAACCGCTCCCGTATGTCTTCCAGAAGACCTTCGCTGGCCTCATGAATCAAATCCAGAACCCGCTCAAATCCGTCCTGACCGCCATAGTATGGGTCCGGCACTTCAGCCTGACCAGACTTGCCAAACTCTAAAAACAAGCGAGGTTCGGTACCACCATTCTGGTGCCAGATATCCCTTACATCCGCCAGATTCGAACGGTCCATCACTAAAACATAATCAAATCTGTCAAGATCTTCAGCTTGCAACTGTCTGGCCTGCAAACCGCTGATATCGATATTTCTGCGCTCCGCGGCAGCAATAGCCCGGGCATCCGGCGCTTTGCCCTTATGCCAGTTAGCCGTACCGCAGGAATCGATGTGTAGCTTTGCCGACAACCCCTGCTTTTCAACAAGATGGCGAAACACGCCTTCCGCACTGGGCGAACGGCAAATATTTCCCAGGCATACAAACAGCACACTGACCGGATCAGGCATTGAACCCTCCTGCTTCCATCAGGCCCCTTACCCGGGCCAAATCTTCTTCTGTATCTACACCGGGTGCCGGTGGGCGCCCGGCAATATCTACGTGAATACGGGCACCGTTATACAACGCTCTTAGTTGCTCGAGCGCTTCAACCTGCTCGATTGGCGCTGGAGCCCAGCTGACAAATTCGCTCAGAACACTGGTTCGGTAACCATAAATGCCAATATGGCGGAAATACCCTACTCCATCTGGCAAATCGGCCTCCGTTGATGCGGCATTTTGTGGCCAAAGATCCCTAGCCCAAGGAATGGGAGCACGGCTAAAATAATGAGCCATTCCCCGGGCATCAAACACCACTTTCACCACATTCGGATTAAACACCTGGTGAGAGTCGTGGATACGTTCGCACAGGGTTGATATAGCCGCTTCCGGGTGGAACTCCAGATTGTCCGCAACCTGATTAATCAAAGCTGGCGGCAGCATAGGTTCATCGCCCTGAACATTAACCACCCGATGGTCTGCTTCCAGACCCAGTTTTCTGGCAACCTCTTCCAGGCGGTCAGTACCACTGGCGTGATTTGGCGATGTCATGACCACCTCTGCTCCGAAAGCCCGGCAGGCATCTTCGATACGGACGTCATCGGTAGCAACCACCACACGAGCTGCGCGACTTTCCTGAGCCCGCTCACATACATGCTGAATCATCGGCTTACCGGCAATCATTGCCAGCGGTTTACCCGGCAGTCGGCTGGAGGCATAACGGGCGGGAATCACGACAGTAAAAGACATACAGACAATCCTGCTTTTGGTTAACTCAGTGCTTGTCCAAACGCTCGTCAGTACTCAGGGTGCGAGCCTCAACAGCCAGCATAACTGGAATTCCCTCGCGAATAGGAAAGGCCATTGCATCCTGATAGCACAGAAGTTCAGTGCGAGCCTCGTTTAACTTCAATTCACCTTTGCACACCGGGCAAGCCAGCATAGACAACAATTTTTTATCCATGGTTTTATCTCTCGGTAACTTGAGGTTGCAGTGGCTCAGCACATTCCCTGAGCTGCTGCAAAAAACGCTGTTCAAAAGGTTCTGACAGTCGGGCATCAACCGTCAAGACCCAGGCGTTATCAGGCGCAAAACCGCGGCATTTCACCGCGTCTTTGGCTGTCATAACCAGCCATTCCAACGCGCCAGACGCCAAATCTTCAGGCCGGAACCGGTGATGATCAGGATAAGAAACCGCCTGAACATGAGCTCCTAACTGCCTGAGTGTATTAAAAAATCGATCAGGATTCCCAATCCCAGCTACTCCTCGCACGGGCTTACCGCTAAGAACGGATGGATCCAAACTTGCGCCTGAGTTTATGTTGACCAGAGTAGCCGGCTGCAAAACCATGGCATGAATGTCCGGGTGCTCCACTCCGGCAAACTCTTCAATACGATGATCAGCCTGAGGAAACTCCTTGCCATTCAGAATCACAAAATCCACCGAGGCAAGCCGTTCAAGGGGTTCTCTAAGAGGGCCTACCGGTAATAATGCACCATTACCAATACCCCGCTGGGCATCAAACACCGCCAACTCAATATCTCGGGGCAAACGGTAATGCTGAAGTCCGTCATCGCAGATCAGCACATCGCCCAAACCTTGATCCAGAGCCCAGCGAGCTCCCCGAAGGCGTTCAGGATCAACCACTACAGGGCATCCGGTAGCCAGCGAAAGCATAAGGGGTTCATCACCACAAACACTCGGAGGCGTTCCCTCTTTTACCAACAAGGGATAATGGTCACTTTTGCCCCCATAACCCCGGGTCAGGATAACGGGGCGCCAGCCCTCTTTACGCATGCACTCAACCAATCGAGCCGTAAGTGGTGATTTTCCGGTGCCACCCACCGTTATGTTACCCACCACCACAACCGGCACGGGCAGTCTCCCGGCCTGTGCCTGCGTGGCCTTTCGGCGCTTTGATTCGGAAATGGTTCGGTAAAGCCAGGCCAGTGGTGCCAGGACAGCCAGCGGCCGACTTCGGCCGTACCAAAAACGGT
Organism: Marinobacter sp.; assembly: GCF_041595835.1. GTDB lineage: Bacteria > Pseudomonadota > Gammaproteobacteria > Pseudomonadales > Oleiphilaceae > Marinobacter. The sequence continues at coordinate 16,339 of NZ_JBFHJO010000035.1, forward strand.
CAATCATGCTGCTCATGCATGCTCACTAAACTGCACCTGGTGTAACTGGGCATAAGCCCCACCAGCAGCCAAAAGTTCGCTATGGGTTCCAGACTCGATAATGCGCCCCTGCTCCATCACCAGTATCCGGTCGGCTTTCTCAATGGTAGACAGCCTGTGCGCTATAACCAGAGTCGTCCGCCCTTGCATTACTGTTTCGAGGGCTTCCTGAATGTGGCGCTCAGACTCAGTATCCAAAGCCGATGTAGCCTCATCCAGTATCAGAATCGGAGCGTTCTTAAGCAGGGCTCTGGCAATGGCCAGGCGCTGGCGCTGGCCACCGGAAAGCATCACACCGTTATCACCGATCATGGTGTCCAGCCCTTCAGGCATGCGGTCAATGAACTCTAACGCATGAGCCTTCGCAGCAGCCTCACGAATTTCCTCACGGCTGCAATCACGCAAAGCACCGTAGGCGATGTTGGCCGCAATGGTATCGTTGAACAGCACGACATTTTGTGTAACCAGCGCTACCTGGGCCCTCAGTGCTTTCAGCGAATAGTCTGTCAGGGGGTGACCATCAACCCGGATTTCACCTTCGGTGTAGTCGTAAAAACGTGGCAGCAGGCTGACCATGGTGGATTTACCGCTACCCGACCGGCCAACCAGCGCAACACTCTGCCCAGCTGGCAGATCAACCGAGATCTGGCTCAGCACGTCATCCAGTTGGTCACGGTAACGGAAGGACACCTGATCAAACTCTATATGACCTTCTACACGTTCGGGCGCGTACTCTCCACCGTCGCTCTCTGGCTGCTCATCGATGGTCTCAAACACATCATAAGCCGCTGCAACCCCCTTCTGAATTTTGGAGTGTACGGAGGTAACCTGACGAATAGGTTTGGCCATGGTCGTTGCAGCAGTGATAAAGGCAATCAGTTGACCGGTCGACATTTCACCTCGAATTTCAGGGGCCAGCATTGTCCAGACCAGTGCTGCAATAGCAACGGCGACCAGCACCTGAATCACCGGCACACTGATGGCCTGAGTAGAGGCCATTTTCAGGCTTTGCTTCAGATTCCGGGCACTGACATCACGAAAGCGCTCACGTTCATAGTCTTCACCACCGAAGGTACGAACTACCCGATAACCGGAGATAGATTCCGATGCCACATGGGTAATATCTCCCATGGAACCTTGTATACGCTGGCTGATTTTACGAAACCGCTTACTGGCATAACTCACCACCAGCCCAATCACCGGCCCCACGGTCAGAAACACCAATGTCAGTTTCCAGTTGGTATAAATCATGAAGCCAAGCAGACCAATAATGGTCAGGCCTTCACGAAGTGTAATAGTAATCGCGTTAGTGGCCGCTTCCGCTACTTGCTCAACGTTGAATGTCAGCTTTGACACCAACCGGCCAGCAGCGTTCTCATCAAAGTAACGGGACGGAAGTGTCATGAGCCGGTCAAAAACGTCATTACGCAGAGCATTAATCACATTCCGGCCAACATAGCTGATGAAATACTGACTAAAGAAAGTTCCCAACCCCCGAAGCGCAAACACACCAACAATCAATACCGTCAAAAGCACGCGATTCTGTGAGGTCGGATTCTCGATTGCCGTAATGACATACTCCATGGCCGCCGCCATCCCTGTAGATGCCGCCGCATAAAGCACGTTACCGAAAACGGCCAGGGTAAATGCCAGCCAGAACGGCTTCACATAGGTAAGCAAGCGTTTATAGGTGGCCCAGCTTCCGGCAGGTGGCACCTTGAGAGGTTCCGGCCTTGACTCAATCACCGGCTCTCAGCCTCCCGCTCGGTGGTTATGCTCAACTTGGTGAAGCCTAAGCGGCCAGCCACGTCCATCGCCCGAACAACGTATTCATGGGGCGTGCGAGCATCTGCCGTTATGATAAAGGGCAAACTGCTATCACCCTCGGCCAACTCACTGACACCCCGTTCGAGGGTTTCGCGACGGTTGTTAACCAACGCTTTGTCATTAAGGATGTATTGACCTTCTGCATTTATCACCACGTCGATCTGACGCAGTTCGGAAGCCGCCACCGGATCTCCGCTTGCCTCCGGCAAGTCCACTTCAAGATGACTTTCCCGAGTGAAGGTGGTGGACACCATAAAGAATATCAGCAGAAGGAAAACCACATCGATCAGTGGCGTCAGGTCGACCCCGACTTCCTGGCTTCTCTGGCGCTTGAACTTCACGGCGTTCAGGCTCCTTCTACGTCGATTTCACGATCACCATGAACCACTTCCACCAGTTTAATGGCTTCCTGCTCCATGTTAACCACCAGCTCATCAACGCGGCGAATAAAGTAGCGATGACAGATCAAGGCAGGAATGGCCACACTCAGACCCGAAGCAGTTGTGATCAAGGCTTCAGAAATGCCACCTGCCAGGTTGCCAGCATTACCAACCCCGGCCAGCTGAATTTCAGCAAACACTTTGATCATGCCAATTACAGTACCCAACAGGCCAAGCAACGGGGTGATCGTAGCAATGGTTCCCAACGGGTTGAGGAAGCGCTCGAGTTCGTGAATTACCTGACTGGCCTCGTGCTCAATGCTCTCTTTCATGATCTCGCGACCATATTTGGCATTCATCAGGCCGCCAGCGAGGACACGCCCCATCGGTGAAGAACTCTGAAGCGCTTTCAGCTTGCGCCCATTAAGCTCTTTTTTCTTTATCCAGCGCCAAAGTTCATTGATGGATTGCGACGGCGCCACGCGGGAAGCCCGCAGAGACCAGAAACGCTCCAGAATGATCGCAAGTGCCAGAATGGAACAGGCAACAATGGGCACCATCAGGATGCCACCAGCTTTCAACAGCTCAAACACGCTTGATCTCCCTGATTAATGACAAGCCGCGCTACTTTAGCATAGCTGCCGGTACAGGCCACACCTGGAATGTCATGGTATTTTACATTGATCCCGGGTAAGGCCCGGCCCGCTAATCCAGAATGGCCCGCCACCTCTGGCTTCATCGATCTCCGGGCCGCCAGCGGTGAAGGTTATGGTTAACTGTCCTGAGCAGGCTGTGTTCAAGGCATAAGCCCCGGCTTCCATATATCGTTGCACCACATCACGATGGGGGTGCCCGAACCGGTGTTGGTAGCCCGCAGTGTAAACAACCCAGTCTGGCCGGGCAGCCGCAATCCAGGCGGTAGAAGAAGAGGTTTTACTGCCGTGATGCGGTGCAATCAGGATCCGCCGCCCTTCAAACCCTGAAAGCCATCCCGCTTCTGGGTCTGCCAGCATTTCAGCCTCAACTTTACGGCTGACATCTCCAGCAAGAATCAGGTCCGTTTCGGATTCAGGATGCAACACACGCAGAACGCAAGAGGCATCATTGCCCGAGCGACCGGAATGACTTCGCCAGAAGGATAATTCCAAATTCCCCAGCCTGTGAGTCTCCTGTGAACACAGCGCCACGTCAGGCCTGGACTCAACCCTGAGTTTTTGTTGAACCTTCTCCGGCTCTCCGCTTGAAAGCAGCCCGACCGACGTCTTTGCCAGCAACTGAGGCAAACCGCCCGAATGGTCACTGTCGCCGTGACTGATGACAAGGCGATCAAGACGCTTCACGCCAAGTGCTTTTAAATTAGGTATCAAAACCGACTCAACAGCAGAGAAGACACCCTCCACTTCGGGCCCCGTATCATAGAGCAGCACTTCCTGCCCTGACCTTACAAGAACAGACAACCCTTGCCCGACATCCCAGATACGGACCTCAGGCTCTGGTACTGATGAATTACTGGCCTCAGGTGCAGCCGGAAGCCCTAAAACAAGCCACGACAGTATCGCCAATCCACTGATCACACGAAAACGCCCGTCAGGGAAGCGCACAGCTATCACAGTGATGACAGCCAACGTCAGCAAAACCGGTAAAGAAACGCTACGCAACTCTGGCATCGGCATGGACTGAGCCATTTCCAGAGCAAACCATAAGACTCCAAGTACGGCATCAAACAAATTAATCGAAACATCCGCCAGTACCCCGCCACTGGCAAGCGTCAGCAGGCTTCCCAAAAACAGGACTGGCATCACCACGAATGATACCCACGGTATCGCTACCATATTTGCAATCAGGCCTGCTGCTGGCTGGCCCTGCCCCAACTCATCCAGAATGGGCCATAGGCCGGCAAAAACTGCACACTGGGCAATCACCAGCCCTGCAAGCCAGCCCGGAGCCCCCAGTCTTCCGGCAAACACTGATAACAATAAAGCCACCGCAGCAAAGGAAAGCCAAAACCCTTGGTCCAGAGGCGCAAAAGGATCAACCAGAAGCACCAGACCAAGCGCTACAACAAAGGGATACCACGGACTGATCTCTTGAGCTTTCAGGATATACCAGCCTCCGACAACCACCATCACAAGTGCACGCTGAGTGGGTACGGTCATACCAGCAAGCAACCCATATATCAGACAGCACAGCAGAACCATCGCAAAAACAACATTTCTGATGCGATGCTCGGACAGCATTCCTGATGGGGCCAACAGCATCATTCGACGCCCTATCATTCCAGAAGCCAGCGCCACTAACCCCAGATGAAGACCAGAGATAGCCACAAGATGAATAGTGCCTGTTGCCTTGAGTGTCACCCAGTGATCCGGGGAAAGGTGACCACGGTTCCCCATCAACAACGAAGCAATCAATGGGTAATGCTCTGCCGCCCCGAAGTACCGTTCGACGATGGCAGCCATACCCCGGTGCCAGGCGCGATAAGTACAATCCAAACGGCAAGGAACTTCCGGAGCTGACTCCAGTTTACGAACGCTCCCTGTTGCCCGAACGCCATGACGAAACAACCAATCCTCATAGCGAAAGCCGGCGTGGTTAAGAGTGCCGTGAGGACGTTTGAGAACAACCAGAAGTTTTAATTGCTGAGACGGCAAAACCTTATGCGCTGAACCATACCAGGCAAGCCGAACCTTAAGTGGCAACGCGGCTTCAACTTCCATTTCAGGAGGCTGATGCCAACGATGTACGCACAAAGTAAATCGCAGGCTGTTGAAACTGCCGGGCTGAGGTAAGTCGCAGACGTAACCCGACACCGTCAGTGGAATGCCCTCCAATTCTGACGGCAGAATATTCGTCAAACGTGAATCGGCATGCCAGGCAGCCCAACTTAAACCAACACCGGCCCACATCAGCCATACAAAAACAGCATGGAGGCGCGAAGATTCAAGAAACAAAAGAGGTAGCAGTACAATCAACAACAAAAACAACCACTGATAAGGTGGCAAAACGGCAAACCGATAAAGTAAGATAATGCCGCAACAGAATGCGAGAATGCCTGCTGGGCCAAGAAGAGATCGTTCAGCCCGATAGCTGAACCGAGAATACTTGGACAATCCTTGTCCTCCGTTCTAAAAAACCGACTTTCTATTTGCCGGTCACCATCCATACCGAGAGAACAGGCCGAACTTCCTATGCCGAAGAGGTTCATGAAACGGTATTTGCCGACTCCAGAGAAAGTGCAGTCTATCAAGACCCTGCATTTTCTAGGCGATATCCTTCACGAACCTAACCTCTGGCATATTAACCGCCACTGCGTTGCTCGAGCCTTCCTCATCGGGGTCTGGTTTTGCTTTATCCCAATGCCGTTCCAAATGGTTGCAGCTGCCTTTTTCGCCATCTGGTTTAACGCCAACCTGCCCTTGTCAGTGGCGCTGGTCTGGATCAGCAACCCGCTGACCATGCCTCCCATTTTCTATTTCAATTACAAAGTTGGTGCCTGGATTCTTGACCGGCCGGTATTACCGTTTGAGTTTCAGCCAAACTGGCACTGGGTCAGTACCCGACTGTTTGAAATCGGCATTCCGCTTTATCTTGGCTCATTGCTCATGGCAACACTGGGCGCCTGCGCAGGTTATCTGGCCGTTCAATATTTCTGGCGCAGAAAAGTCCGATCTGACTGGCAATTGCGCCGCCGCTTAAGAATCAAGCCGTAGCGCGCCAGTAATCAGGGCTCCTGAATCAACCGCCCCTGCTCCAGGCGCAATACTCTGCCCAGGCTTCTGGCCATCCCCATGTCATGGGTAACCATGATAAATGCAGTTCCGGAGTTATCCCTCAAATCCTGAATCAGGGCACGAATACCCTCGCCCGTGTGTTGGTCGAGGTTACCGGTGGGCTCATCCATCAATACGCAGCTAGGCTCATTCACCAATGCCCTTGCGATGGCCACTCGCTGGCGTTCACCGCCCGACAGCTCACCAGGCTTGTGACGCAGCCGCTCAGCCAGACCTACCCGGACCAGCAATGCCTCAGCTTTAAGTTTCGCCTTTTTGGGCGCAACACCGCCAAGTACACAGGGCATCATGACATTTTCAAGCGCTGTAAACTCAGGCAAAAGATGATGAAACTGGTACACAAAACCCAAATGTTTATTTCGGAAACGCGCACGACCAGCTTCCGATAAAGCATGAATGTCCTGGCCACAAATCTCGATCTGACCCGACGAAGGCTTATCCAGACCACCCAGTAAATTCAGAAGCGTCGTTTTACCCGCACCACTGCTGCCCACAATGGCAACCGTTTCACCCGCCGATACCTCCAGCGATATATCCGAAAAAATCGTGAGTTTTTCCGGCCCTTCACTGTACGTTCGTGTCACCTGCCGGCAATCAATCACCAAGGGCGTTACTTTGTTTATCATCTGTACATCACTCATAGCGCAACGCCTCTGCCGGTTCGACCCGTGACGCACGCCAGGCTGGGTAAATCGTTGCCAGCAAGCTCATCGCCAGGCCGGCACCACTGATAATCATTACGTCCTGCCACTGCAACTGGGATGGCAAATAGCTGATAAAGTAAACATCCGAACTCAAGAACTGGTGCCCCATAGCGGCTTCCAGCCATGCAATGAAAGCACTGATATTAAGCGCGCCCAAGACCCCAAGCACGGTGCCAATCAGCGTACCAAACACACCAATGACCGCGCCCTGAATGATAAAGATGCGCATAATCCGGCCCGGTGTTGCCCCCATTGTTCGAAGAATGGCGATATCGGCTGTTTTGTCAGTTACAACCATCACGAGTGTAGAGACAATGTTGAAGGCAGCAACCGCGACAATAAACATCAACAGCAACCCGATCATGGTTTTTTCCATGCGAATTGCGTTGAACAGATTGCCATGGGTGCGGGTCCAGTCGGATACGTAGTAACGACCTCCCAGACTCATGGCAACCTCATTTACCACTCTCGGTGCGGAAAATAAATCGTCCATCAAAAGCCGCAATCCTTCAGCTTTTCCATTGGTGCGCATTAACCGGGACGCATCATCCATATGAATGAGCGCATAATTGCCATCCAGTTCAGCCCCGACGCTAAAGATCCCTTTCACGGTAAAACGCTTAAGCCTTGGCAGCACACCAGCAGGTGTGACAGAGGCCTCAGGCAGTACTACCGTCAACTTGTCGCCAACACCAAGGCGCAAACTGTTTGCCATCAAGCGGCCTATGATAATGCCGAACTCTCCGGACTTGAGATCATCTAACCCACCTTCCACAAAATGGTTTTCAATAATTGACACCGATGCTTCCTGTTCCGGAAGTATGCCGCTCAGCATCACTCCACGAACATTGCCACCCCCGGTGACCATGCCTTGCCCCTGAATAAACGGGGCCGCAGCCAAAACGTGCGGATGCTGCTCAATACGCTGATCAAGCTCTTCCCAGTCATCCAAAGGACCAGACGCCCCCTGAATCGTGGCATGAGGAACCATGCCCAAAATGCGCTGTTTAAGCTCCTGATCAAAACCGTTCATCACTGACAGTACAATAATGAGTACCGCCACTCCCAACATCAGTCCGATCATGGACGTGAGTGAGATGAACGAAATAAAGTGATTACGCCGCTTGGCTGCGGTGTACCGCAAACCAATGTAAAACGATAAGGGTCTGAACATGGGGAGGTGCCTGTCGCTACCTTCAGGTCTGTCGTGGTTTAAGAAACTGCTAAACTACTCTGTACCAACAAAAAACTTAACAATCCGGAGATAGGATGCCAAGCAGAGATACTACGGGCACTGACGCCCGATCGCCACAGGATCGCCGGGAATATTTCCGGATCCATGATCGTATTGGCTTGGAAGTCCGTCGGCTAGCGGAACAGGATCAGGCTGACCCCGACCTCTTTACCAACACACCACTGGAATCTCTGAAAGCCGAATTCCGCCGGCTCGACCAGGATATAAAAACACACCTGGCCAATCTTGCCGAACGTGACCGTTTACTGACAGGATTGATTAAGTCCCTGAACAGTAAGATGGATACGCTGGCGCGCATTATCGCCTTTGAGCAAAATCCGTTGCAACCGGACGACTGGCAGGATGTGACACTGAGCGAAGGTGGACTGGCTTTTTTTAGCCCGTCGGCAACGTGGCTGGCAGGTGATCGGATGGCCGTGCGAATGACACTGCCCCCAGACCTTTATCAACCGCAAGCTATTGCCAAAGTGCTTGATGTTGAACCAGTCACTTCAGGAGGCGCACGGGTTCAGGCTGAGTTTATCGACTTGCACGAAAGTGACCGGCAACAAATTGCACGTCATGTGATGCGCTGGCAAATAAGGCAAAAGCAAAAAGAGTAAACTCTCAAGAAAGTGTTGGCTTTTGCTAAGCTTTTCACGATATTACGTTTTATCCATGTGCTGCAGACAATCTGCAGATAATCAGGCTTTAATGGAGCACCCAATGAAAAAGAATCGAAACCTGCGAGCAGCATTCACTATGGCTGCGCTGATCTTAGCCGGTACAGCCCCCGCTCTTCAGGCAGAAGATCTTACCATCCCGGTAGGCAGCCAGGCAGATCGCAGCCAGATCAGCCTTCCCAGCAACGGCATGAGCCAGGACTCTGTGCGCAACCGCTGGGGCGCCCCGCAGGACATCCGCGGCCCCGTCGGAGAACCCCCCATTACCCAATGGAGCTACTCTGACTTTGTGGTCTATTTCGAATATGACCGTGTAATACACGCTGTAGTGAAGCGCAACAAAAATTGAACCGGCGCTCCCCGGTTCAATTTTCTCTACCAACACCCTGACGTTCCAGTAACAGTCAGATAGAATGACAGTTTTTGCGAACCAAGGTGGTTTATACAGTGAGTTCAAAGCGAGTTTTGCCTGCGGAGTGGGCTCCCCAGAGCGCAGTCATGCTGACCTGGCCCCACCCTGGCACTGATTGGGCCCGGATCATGGCTGACGTAGAGCCGGTTTTCCTGGCCATAGCGAAAGCTGTCCTTCGTTTTGAGCACCTGATCATCAGCTGCGAATATGTCGCCCGCTTGCAAGAGCTGGGGCAAGAACTGAACGAATGGTCTGAAAGCAACAGTTTGCCTGGACGCGTTATTACCGTGCCAGCTCCAGCCAATGACACCTGGGCCCGCGACCACGGCCCTCTTACTGTCGAAACAAGTGATGGATTGGCACTGCTGGACTTCCAGTTCAACGCCTGGGGTGGCAAATTCAATTATCAGAAAGACAACGCTTTGAACCAACATCTGGCCAATGCCCGGGTGTTTGGCAATCACCCCATGCAGGCGGTGGACTTTATACTTGAAGGTGGCTCTATTGAGTCGGACGGCCAGGGCACAATTCTGACCACCAGCGAGTGCCTGTTAACCCCATCTCGTAACCCATCCATGGGTCGCTCTAACATAGAACAGCTATTTGAGGAGTTACTGGGGGCTGATCGCGTTCTCTGGCTGAACCACGGTTATCTGGCTGGTGATGACACCGATAGCCACATTGATACCCTGGCCCGCTTTTGCACGCCGGATCACATCTGTTATGTGGCCTGCCCGGATGTCTCCGACGAGCATTACAGTGCCCTTGCAGCCATGGAAGAAGAGCTCCAGGGATTTCGTCAGAAAGACGGCACGCCCTATAAGCTGACCACTCTGCCCTGGCCAGACGCCATCTACAACAAAGACGGTGAGCGCCTACCTGCAACCTACGCTAACTTCCTGATTATTAACGGAGCCGTTCTACTGCCCGTTTACGATGTACCTCAGGATCAGGACGCCATCCGCGTGATGAGCCAGATTTTCCCTGACCGGGAAATCATCCCCATCAATTGCCGCCCCCTGATTTACCAGTTCGGAAGCCTGCATTGCGTTACCATGCAGATTCCAGCGGGAGCAGTGAGCCTATGAACCAGACAAGCGCCAACCAACTGACTGTTGCAGCCATTCAACAGACCTGCAGTGATGACAAGCACGCCAGCCTGGCCACTTCAGAACGATTGATCCGCGAGGCGGCCAGAGGTGGTGCTCAACTGGTGGTTCTTCAGGAACTGCACGCCACACTGTATTTCTGCCAGACCGAAGACACAGATATTTTTGAGCTGGCAGAACCCATTCCAGGCCCCACCAGCAACCATCTGGCTGCCCTGGCAAAAGAGCTCGGAATTGTATTAGTCGGCTCTGTTTTCGAGCGGCGAATGAACGGTGTCTATCACAACACGTCAGTGGTGTTTGATCGCGACGGCAGCATTGCCGGCATTTACCGGAAGATGCATATCCCGGACGACCCGGGATTTTATGAAAAATTCTATTTCACACCTGGTGACGCCACCTTCAATGATGGCAACAGCGGCTTCACCCCCATCAGCACGTCAATAGGCAAACTAGGCGTTTTAGTCTGCTGGGACCAGTGGTATCCCGAAGCTGCTCGCCTGATGGCCTTAGCTGGAGCAGAAATTCTGATCTACCCCACCGCGATCGGCTGGGACACCACCGACGCCCCCGAAGAACAAGCCCGACAACTGGAAGCCTGGGTAACTGTCCAACGCGGCCATGCTGTCGCCAACAACCTCCCTGTTATTGCCCCAAACAGAGTGGGTACTGAGCCTGACCCCGCCGGCCACACTGCCGGCATCCGTTTTTGGGGCAACAGTTTTATCTGCGGGCCACAGGGAGAGTTTCTGGCCCGCGCCGATGACCAGCAAGAATGCATTCTGATCACCACGCTAGACCGAAACCGCACCGAATCGGTTCGCCGGATCTGGCCATACTTCAGAGACAGGCGCATTGATGCTTACGGCGATATCCTGAAACGGGTAAGAGACTGAGATCTGCATGAAACAAAAACTGGACAATGTTGTTACCGCGCTTAACACAATACTGCTGGGCAAAGAAACTCAGATACGCCTGGCCCTGTGCGGACTTCTTGCCCGCGGCCACCTGCTGATTGAAGACATCCCGGGGATGGGAAAAACCACCCTGTCTCATGCCCTGGCAAAGATTATGGGACTGAGCTACCAACGCATTCAGTTCACCAACGATTTGCTGCCCGCCGACGTACTGGGTTATTCCATGTACGACAAACAAGCGGGCAGCCTGGTTTTCCACCGCGGGCCTATCTTTGCCCAGATCGTTCTGGCCGACGAAATCAACCGCGCATCGCCACGCACCCAAAGCGCTCTGCTGGAGGCCATGGAAGAACGCCAGGTATCCATAGAAGGCGAAACCCGACCACTACCGTCTCCGTTTTTTGTGATTGCAACTCAGAATCCCATTGAGCAAGGCGGCACCTTCCCGCTGCCGGAATCCCAACTGGACCGTTTTCTGATGCGTCTGAAACTGGGCTATCCAGACCCCAAGGCCGAACGGGAGCTGCTTGAGGGCGAAGACCGTAAATCCCTGACGGATCGCATGGAGGCCATTCTGCCGCAAGCCGAACTTGAAGCAGCCCAGGCAGCAGCAGAAAAAGTCACCACAAGCCCGGCCCTGCTCGACTATCTTCAGCGCCTGCTGGAACAAAGCCGGCGAATGCCCGGACTGATGTACGGCCTTTCCCCGAGAGCCGGTCTTGGCTTGCTCCGCGCAGCCAAAGCCTGGGCATTCATGGCAGGGCGAGACCACGTATTACCAGATGACCTGCAAGCGGTATTTCCATCAGTTGCGGAACACCGCCTTGAACAGGGTGAAACCGGCAAGAGCACCGAGCGGGTTCGACACCTGCTAACCAGCGTCTCTGTACTTGAATAACCCGGCACTGACCGCATAGTTCCTTTCTAGCGAGCTAACCATCTACCCAAATATTAGCGAGAACCCGATGAGCACAACTCAACACTCCCGTCTGATCATTCTTGGCTCCGGCCCCGCAGGCTATACTGCGGCCGTTTACGCAGCCCGTGCCAACCTGAACCCAACCCTGATTACCGGCATTGAGGTGGGCGGCCAGCTTACCACCACCACTGACGTCGATAACTGGCCAGGTGACAACGATGGTGTACAAGGCCCGGAACTTATGCAGCGCATGCAAAAACATGCAGAGCGTTTTGAAACCAGGATTGTTTACGACACCATAAACGAAGCCGATCTTCAGAGTCGCCCTTTCCGCCTCAAAGGTGATAGCGGCGAGTACACCTGCGACGCGCTGATCATCGCGACTGGTGCTTCCGCTATGTATCTCGGCCTGGAGTCCGAAGAAAAGTTCAAAGGTCAGGGTGTCTCAGCCTGCGCCACCTGTGACGGCTTTTTCTACCGCAAGCAAAAAGTCGCCGTTATCGGCGGTGGCAACACAGCTGTTGAAGAGGCTCTCTACCTGTCCAATATTGCAGATGAAGTAATTCTGGTTCACCGCCGGGACAAATTGCGCTCGGAAAAGATTCTGCAAGACAAGCTGTTCGAAAAAGCCAAAAATGGCAACGTTAACATTGTCTGGAATCACACTCTGGATGAGGTTCTGGGCGATGACACCGGCGTCACCGGTATGCGCATTAAGAGCACTGAAGACGGTAGCACCCAGGACATCGATTTAGCCGGAGTATTTATTGCTATCGGCCACAAGCCCAACAGCAGCCTGTTTGAAGGCCAGCTTGACATGGAAGGCGGCTACCTGCGCATTCAGTCCGGACTGAACGGCATGGCAACGCAAACCAGTATCCCTGGTGTTTTTGCTGCGGGTGATGTAGCTGACCACGTTTACCGACAGGCTGTGACCTCTGCAGGTTTCGGTTGCATGGCTGCTCTGGATGCTGAAAGATTCCTGGATCAGCAGGGCTAAGGCTGACACGACAACATGACGTCGTTACCCTGGATAGAACCAAATGAGCTCTGGTTCCCACCAGCCGAAGAGGCTCTGGAAGATCCAGATGGGCTATTAGCTGTCGGCGGAGACCTGTCTGCCGACAGGCTTCTGCTGGCGTACCAAAACGGCATTTTCCCTTGGTTCAGTGATGACCAGCCCATCCTGTGGTGGTCACCCAACCCCAGGTGCGTCTTGATACCCGGAGAAATCCACGTCTCCCGAAGCCTCCGGCGCACACTCAACCAGCAAAAATTCCAGATCACGGCTGACCGATGCTTCAGCCGTGTTATCCGACTCTGTGCAGCAGTAAGAGCCGAAGGCACCTGGATTACCGATGAGATGGTCGAAGCCTACACCCAACTGCATCGCATCGGGGTTGCACACTCCATTGAAGCCTGGAATCAGGATGGTGAGCTTGTCGGAGGCATGTACGGGGTTGCACTCGGCCAGTGCTTCTTTGGTGAATCCATGTTCTCCCTCGAAACCAACGCCTCAAAAGCCTTGATGGTCCATCTGGCCAACCAGCTCCGGACCTGGGGCTACCAAATCATGGATTGCCAGGTAGAGAGCAGTCACCTGCTAACTATGGGCGCCAGAAACATTCCGAGAGCAGAGTTTTTATCTATACTCAAAACATATGTAGATCGAGAACCAGATCACCGAGAATGGACCATTACGTGGCAATGGTCTGGCCCGGAGGCATAAATGAGTAATCTCAGAACGCTCGTTTTTTTTGCTACCCCCGCCCACGATTGCAGCTATCTGCCAAACCGTGAAGCCACTACTATGTTTGTGGACCCTCGGGCTGAAATCGACAAAAAGCTTTACAGTCAGTTAACCGCACTGGGGTTCCGGCGCAGCGGCTCTCATTATTACCGTCCTCATTGTGACGGCTGCTCAGCTTGCATCCCTGTTCGCCTGAAGGTTGATCAATTCCAGCCCGATCGTAACCAGCGCCGGGTTTTAAGCAAAAATTCAGATATTGAATGCAGGTTGGTTCCAGCCGCGTACAGTGAACGGTATTACGGCCTTTACGCCCATTATATTGAAGAGCGTCATCAGGACGGAGACATGTACCCGCCAACCAGAGAACAGTTCACCTCGTTCCTCGTTGAGGGATCAACAGATTCCTGGTTCCTTGAAATGACACTTAATGGAGAACTGGTCGGGCTGGCTGCTATCGACCTGCTGAATGATGGTTTATCGGCTATTTATACTGTGTTCGCTCCTGAATATGATAGCCGAAGCCTCGGTACCTACGCCGTACTCTGGCAGATCCAGGAAACCCAACGGCGCGAATTACCCCATCTTTAC
>NZ_JBFHJO010000036.1:0-29338 GCF_041595835.1 Marinobacter sp.
CCATCAAATTACAGCGACAAGTGTTCCTTAAGTAACGATAAAGTACGTAACGGGAAAGGAACCGTAGACTGGACTATATATGCGTACAACGGATTGGTCCGAGATACAGCTAAAAACTTAAAGTGTAATTAATATGTAGGTTATTAGTGATGGCGTGGCTGCTTTAAGTGACAAGATTTTATCTTGCATATCTTAGTGTGGCTTCGTCATTTTTCGTAAAAGTTACTAATATAATATTGCTTATTCCGCCTTACCTCCATTTCGCAGTTTGCTAGCCTCCCTCGAAAGACCAGTCACAATTCAGCTACTAACGTTCGGCGCTTTGGCCGTCAGGCTGGCTTCGGTATCCTCGTGGCTGGCCTCCGGGGCAATACCAGGTAGAGCTGATCAGCGCTGAAGAAGGCCTGGATGTACTGGCCTCTCAGCCTTTTGAAGTGCTCGCCCCATAGCCTACAGAAAATGGTCGTCCTCAAGGGCGTTGATAATTCTGCTGCTCATGGCTGGCGTAGACTGATCGACGTAATCCTTGTGCTCACTCACTAAGTTTCCAAAGTAAAAGGGATGGGTCAGCACTTTGCTGCTGCCATCGAAAAAGTAGTCTTTTGCCGGGACGCCGTATTCATGTGCTGCAACACGAACATGATATTCGGTTGTTGCAGTAATCGGCAGGATGAAAAAGGAGGCAAAGGGGAGGATGGCTGTAGCCATGTCTGCGCCGTTTTGCTCCAGGCGACATTCCGACTCAAGAAAAATAGCCAGATCAGCACTGGCTCTGGTGTCTGCTTCGATGTAATCCAGCAACTCAAAGCGTTTTTTCAGTTCTTCGATAAGTGTCTTGTCATGGCACGAAGGGTCGCTTTCGTTGGTGCTGGCTATGTAGATGCTCTGCTTGCCCGTTGTTGCCTGGGGGTTGATGCCTTCATCACTGGGTGGGAATGCTATCGCGCATCCGAGTAATGAATGTGTCAGAACCACGAGTAGCAGGTATTTCATCCGAATTGGCCTTTTACTGTTTGTATTCGCAAGTGTGGGTGATTTGAACCACGCAACGGTATTCGTCGTTGCGGTTTGCGGTGCACTCTTTTCTTACCATGTTCGGGTCGCTAAGGGTGATTATTTTGCCCCTGTAATTCTCCCGGCATTCTTGTCTGGCCTGGGTGTCGGCATTGGTTGTCGCCAGGTTCAGGGCCTGGTCATAAGGAAAGTGCATGTTAGTGGTGCCACTGGTCTGGATTTCCGTTGTCACCGTTTTCGGCGCAGGTTTAGTCGCTTTGGGGGCGGGCTGCGTTTGCAGGCTGCTTTGTGTTGCCCTGACGGAAGGTGAGCTTTGTGGTTGCGTAGGTCCAGTCTGGATGGCTGGCACAGGTGAGGGAGGGGTCATGGTATAGGCTGGCGTGCTGTTGTTGATTGCCAGTGGATCATAGCTTGCGGCTGGCAAGTTGTTTGCGGCTTTTGCCGCCGCAGAAATGGTGTCGCTCCAGTCGGTTTCTGCGATGGTTTCGACGGTTACTCCGATAGGCACAACCACGGCATAGAGAGCTCCAGTGACCACTCTCATAACGATGGCGCCGCCCTCAAGGTCTTCGTCGCTTTTCACTTTTTCCAGATCATGGGTTACGTCCATGCCATTGGCTTGTTTCACCAGAAGATCAAATATGCGGATGCTTCTGGAGATGGCGTCTGTGGCAATGGCTGTCTGGGTTCCGCAATTGACGATATTTTCGATATCAGACATGACTGAGGTTTCGTGGTGGCCTTTTGTCTCGATATCCACATCGAATAATGTGCGGGGGTGTCGTTCCAGTGTCGCAAGGATGAAGTTGGTGTTAAGGGTGCCCTCAGTCGTATGACTGAGCTTGGTTGTTTTGCACTTAATGCCGCTTTCTGCAACTGAGGAGTTGATTTTCAGTGTATATAACTGGTTGCCCGAGCCACTGAAAAGGTTTTTGTTTGCCTGGATTTTTTCTTTGGCGATGGCCTGCAACTCACTGAGAGTATCGTCATCAGTGGCGCCGTAACCGTCAGAAATTCCGAAAATAGAGACGCGAGCCAGGGTGCCGTCATATGCGGGCTTTTCGAGGTCTTCCCCCTCGAACTGAATGCTTTTGTTGCTGCTGCAGCCGTTAATGGACAGGGCCAGAGCCAGTAGGCAAGTTATTCGCTTAAAGTAAGTCATTTACGGCTGTTTATAATTTGGAAACATCGAGTATTGCATGAAAAATGATATAGATCTGTTTTTTTTAAGCAGGAAGCGTGTTTTATGGAAGGCCTGAGTTCAGCCCTGTTGCTGAGTGTCAGGCTGTTTCTTGTCACTTTATTGTCTGGAGCATTGTATGAGCCATTTTGAACAACACCGGACACAACGGATCGGCTGGTTGCGCGCTGCGGTGCTTGGAGCAAACGATGGCATTGTTTCTACTTCCAGCCTTATTCTGGGTGTTGCCGCAGCCGGAGCCGATCCCAAGTCTGTGTTAATTGCCGGTGTTGCTGGCCTTGTTGCAGGGGCTATGTCGATGGCTGCCGGGGAGTATGTTTCTGTCAGCTCTCAAGCCGATACGGAGCAAGCTGACCTTGCTATAGAAAGTGAAGAGCTGGCGACTGCTCCGGGAGAGGAACATGCAGAACTTGCGGCAATTTATGTCGAGCGTGGGTTAGATCCATCGCTTGCTGCAAAGGTGGCAACTCAGCTGATGGAGCATGATGCGTTGGGTGCACACGCCCGGGATGAGTTGGGCATTTCAGAAATTTCGACGGCTCGTCCCATTCAGGCGGCGTTTTCGTCTGCCGGCGCATTTTCAGTGGGGGCGGGCCTTCCGCTGCTTATCACTCTGTTGTTTCCTGCTTCCAGGCTAATGTGGGCGGTGTCAGGGAGCTCGCTTTTGTTTCTTGCGTTATTGGGCGCACTGGCCGCAAAAGCAGGCGGAGCTCCTGCTCTGGTCGCGTCAATGCGGGTTGCTTTCTGGGGGGCCTTGGCTATGGCATTAACGGCGGGCGTTGGTGCGCTTTTCGGGGTTGGTGTCTGAAAGGCTGCTGGCCGGCTTCAGTCTTGATGTCGGGTTAGCTTTTACGGCCTTTTAAAATCTCGGGTACCTTGAGGGGTAATAGTTCTCTGACAGCTTTTATCAGATTGATCAGAACATTCATCCGCTTGTACCAGAGTACACGGCGGATTTTGTGCTTCATGGGATAGTAGCCTTCCATGTAAAGCTCATGCGCACGTTGGGCGTTGTTGGTGAGGCTGTAATCGCTTAAATCCAGCGGCACCACTATGTCTGCTTTTTTCAGCTGCTTTCGGGTGTTGAAATCGATCGCAATGTTGATGGAGTTGCTGATTACATCAAGCGTGTCTTCAGGTTTGGGGTATCGGCTGACATGGCTCAGGTTGATGGCTACAGTGATGCCTGCACCCATATCCCTTAGTGGTGAAATAGGGACATTTTCAACCAGCCCGCCGTCTACCAGAATCCGCCCCCCCACTTCTACCGGTACAAACAGACCCGGCACTGCCATGGAGGCGCAGACGGCTTCGGCCAGGTTCCCTTCTCTGAATACGACTTGTTTACCGGTTTCAACATCCGTTGCGCAGATGGCCAGTGGAATATCTGCGTCTTCGATCCGGCAATCTCCGAGATCCCGTAAGATCATTTCTCTCAGGGCATTGGTGCTGAACAGCCCGCCGCGCTGGAAGGTGAAGTTGAGAATCATGGACAGGTTCAGTTCTGAACCGATGGAGAGTATGGATTCTACAGGTCGGCCGAAAGCGTAATAGCTGGCAACGAGTGCGCCAACACTGGTGCCTGAAATGCAGTGAATCTGAATGCGTTCATCTTCGAACGCCTTTAAAACGCCAATATGGGCAATGCCTTTGGCAGCACCACCCCCCAGAGCCAGACCAATGCGGGTATTAAAGGGGTTAAGCTTCATGAGGGGAGTATATGCATGTTGCCGGATAACTCAGCTGGCCGGCGCCCAGAGTCCTTGTAGCTGGCCAAGTAATGAAGAGCCAACGCCTTGGTCACCCAGAAATCCCATGATGATCGGGACAAACTGCTGGATCATGGAGCTGTCCATGCCCAGAGCAGAGAAGGCCGACTGAACTCCGTCCATGGATGAAATGCCGGAGAGCAGGCTGCCACCTAAACCACTGCTTCCGCCCAGTAGGCTGGACAGGCCCGGAACCTGGCTTGTGAGGGCGTTCATGCCGCCGGTGCCAAGTTCGCTGCTTGCCAGTTGTAATAAAGCGCTGGTGCCACCAATGGCCTGAGATTCAGTGACGTCAAGCTGGCCAGAAAGCTGCCCCACCAGTTGTTGTGCTTCGCCGTTAATTTCTGTGGCTGAAGAAAGGGCCTGTGTTCCGCTGGCGATAGTGTCGTTCAGGCTGAAAGCACCCACGGTAGGTGCGAAAAGATAGATGCTTGAAACGAAAAGGAACTTTTTGAGAATCTCGTTCATTATTACTTCCTGAAGGGTGGGCAAGAGGTTTCTTAATATATTAGGGATGATGGGCAAAATAAAAGTGGTGGAAACCGCGATAAGCGGTTTTTTTCGTTACATCCTTGTCAGGATTTTCGCCCCAGTTTTTCCAACGCCATCAAGGTATCGGTGTAGTTGGCAAACCGGTGCAGATACTCTGGCGACAGTTTCTGCATTTCTGCAATCGCCCGGCTGACCAGCCGGTGGGCGTTCATGGGGCCGGCGTTTTCAGGAGCGTGTTCGATGGCATGGTGCAGACGCTCCTGCAGGACCTGAACACTGTGGTCAGCTTTTACCCGGGCCATGGCTTTCAGGGGCTGGGGCGTGGCGGATGACGTGGCCCCGGAATGCGCTTCGGGCAGTCCGAAAATCAACTGTTCTAACTCAGACCTGGGGGGCGTTGTCGGTGTCGCCTGAGACTGGTTGAGCTGGTCCAGCAGAGCTGAAAGCGGGGATGGGGCGCGAGGCTCTGCGCATATGGGCGGCTGATCCGCCAGTTCGCACCTGGCCTGATAATCGGCCACAGCCTGTTCCAGGTTCTGCCAGTGCCGGGTGTTTTGAAGACCCTTTGCACTAAGGCGTTGTGCCAGAGCTTCCAGAAAACGGAAGCGAACCGGGTCTGTCTGTTCTGCGCCAGACGCCCGGAGGCCATCGAGTTGCAGGTTCAGGGCGCTGGTCTCCGCCACGTCAGGCATCGGTATCGGCTCCTGAGCGGGTTTTCGCGGGTGTCTCGGGCGCTCTGGGGACGGTGCTGATTTCAACCCGCCGGTTCTGGGCCCGGGATTCAGCATCCACGTTGGGCACGGCCGGGTGATGGGGGCCAAAGGCAGCGGCGAAAACCCTGTCGTTGGGCAGGCCCAGTTCCATGAGTGTACGGGTGACCGTCAGGGCTCGCTGAGCCGACAGCCCCCAGTTATCCTGATACCGGTTGCCACTATGCATGGGCAGGTCATCGGTAAAGCCACTGACCATCAGCAGTTCATCGTGCTGGGTCAGGTAGGTTTGCAGTGGCGTAACCAGAGATTCCAGTACCTCCACACCGTCTTCCTGCAACTGATCCGAGTTCAGTTCGAACAGCACGTTACCGCTGATACCAATACGACCATTCCGAAAGGTTACCAGGCCTTTGGTAAGAGGGTCTTCCAGTGCTTGCTCCAGCGCAATCCGACGCCCTTCTTCTGCTTCCCGCCTGGCCTTTTCTTCTGCCAGAGACTGGCTGAGTTCCAGCTGAACGCCGATAACCCACACCAGTATCAGCACCAGAATACCCACCAGAGCGGCCATCAGATCAGAGAAAATAGCCCATATCGGCGTGGACTGTTGTTCGTTGTCCTCCAGGTGTTCCATCAGTTGGCTCCGCTTGTCTCAGACGAACCCTTGTGGAGGGCTGCTGCGGCGTCGATAACGTCTTTTTGAGAGCTGACTGAGAGGTCGATGACCTCCCGGGCCTGAGCAACATAATAAGCCAGCTGTTCATCATGGCGGCTGCTGGCGGTCTCCAGAGCTTTCTGGATGCTGGTCAGGCTTCCCTGAAGCTGGGTATTGGAGGTGCTGAACACTTCTACGGCTTGCTGGAAAGCTTCGCTGAGGGCGCCCACTTCCTGGCTGCTTCCGCTGATGTCTTCGCCCAGTTTGCCGAGCTGTTGGCTCTGTTCCTGAATCAGCAGATTGAAGCGTTCGCTGATGCCCCTGAGGGTTTCTCCGGCACCGCTGATTAAAGCGTCTACGGCCTGGCGCTGATTGTCTGCATTGCTGCGCTGGGATTCCAGAAGGCTGCCGAGCTCTTGTACCAGCCGCTGGCGTTCTTCCAGTAACTGGTTTTCCCGTTCGCTGTTGCGGGCCATCTCGGTTTGCAGCCGGGAAAGGACTTGTGCGGCGGCTTCGCCCCGGGTGGCTTCTTGCTCGTGCAAAGTGGTGAGTTGTTCACTGATACGGTTGATGAGTGCGTCCAGACCTTGTTGCTGATGGCTGGCAAGTCTGGCGCTTTCTTCCCGGAAATGGTTTTGGTATTCCTGCAGGGTGCTCTGCAGGTTGGTTATCAGTTTTTCTGCGGTTTTCTGCTGTTGTGCAACACCGGCTTGCCAGTGTTGCGCGGTTTGCTCTGTGGCTTGCTGCACTTGAGCCAGTAATTGTTTGTGCGCCTGCTGAGAGGTTTCTTGCAGGGCCTGATTGTGTTCAGCTGAGGCTTGTTGTTGAGCTTGAAGGTTCTGCTGCCAGTTCAGGCCAGCTTCTTCCGTGGTTTTCTGGAAGGTTTCGGCCAGCTCTGCCAGTTGCTGCCTGGTGCTGGCCGACCAGTCTTCATGAAGTTTACCTGCGCTGGATTGCAAGGTCGTCATGGCGTTGGTGACAATCGGCTCTATGCGCTCAGCCGTGAGGCGGGTGCTGGAGTCGAGGGCCTTCTCCAGAGACGCTGCCACGGACCCTGCGAGGGTTTGATAGTGGTTGCCAACGGTGGTGTGGAATTCCTGCTGGTTTCGGGTCAGGGATTGTTCCAGTTGCTGGCCGAACTGTTCCATGCGGGTTGTCATGGCTTCCATCGCTGACGCCATCCGGGGCAGAGCTTCTGCCTGAGACTCCAGTGCCTGGAAGGCTTGCTGGCGCTGGTAGTCTGCCGATAAGTGGTGCAGTCTCTGGCGCAGGGTTTTGTCCAGCTGGCGGGAAACCTGTAAACGTTCACGTCGACTGAGGGTTGAGGCCAGCCCCAGCATGGCGGAAGCGGCAACGCCGGCAATAGAGGTGCCGAAAGCCAGGCTCAGCCCGGCAATCGGGGCAGCCAAAGCGCTACGAATAACGCTGAGTTCGGTACTGCCGTCCAGTGCAGAGGCTGCGCCGCTCAGGGTGACGATCATACCGGCAAACGTACCCAGCAGGCCGAGCATAACCAGAAGGCCGACCAGGTAGGGAGTGAGTTGTGGGCTCGGCAGGGCAGAAAAATGCCCGTCAATGCGCCGCTGTACTGAAAACTGAACCTGCTCTGGCAGGCCGGAGAGCCAGTCTGTAAGCTGCTCACGGCTTTCCGGGGCGCTGTTAAGCCGCTGCGCCACTTGCCGGGTTGTACGGCGAAATCCCATCAATTCGGCAAAGCCCAGGGCGTAAACCAAGGCAATAATAACCGTTACCGACAGGGCCAGAAGGTCAGAGCCCAGGAAGCGCTGGCCAATCCAGGCGACCACGGCCAGGCCTGTGGCAAAAGCGAGAAAGAAGAAAAGTCTGCTCATGGAGAATGTGTTACCTCATTGTGGCAGGCCTCAAGCAGTCCCAATACAGGCTCCAGCCGAACATCCAGTTCAGCGAGTAAAAGATTCTGCGCGTCTTCGCAGTAACGGTGGAGCCAGTCACCGGAGGATGTACCGGTATTCTGGGTGGGCTCAGAGGGTGTCTGTAGGGCTTGGAATCGCTGCTCCAGAACCTTGGAAATATGGGAAAAACACTGGCCGGTGTATCCGGCCATGGTGTGGTCAAACACGGAATCCAGCTCCGCCAGCCGTGCGAGATTCTGATTGTGTTCTTTCATTGCCTTGCGGACTTTATCCCGCAACTGCCGGCTGCTGGCGGCTACTTTGCGTTGCTGTACCAGCCAGGCGTTCAGATATGGCTCGGGCTCGACGTTTCCGTCTGGCCGGATGTCATCACCGTAGCTGTTAATTTTGCGAATCAGTGCCCTGCGTGTATTGGCCAGCTCTTGTGTTAACCGGTCAAACACGGGCTGTTGGCACGTGCCGGGCTGTCGGGTTCGGAAGGCAATGGCGGCATCCAGAACCATGGTGTCCCCAAGCCCGAACAGGCGGCTAAGGCGCTCTGCGAAGCAGGGCAGAGTGTCAGGCTTATGCGCTGCATTCCCGTTGGCCAGAAGCTGCAGTAGCCGGGCATGAGGGCTGCCGGATTGTACAGAAGCCAATTGAGTCATGGGGCGGCACACCGGATAAGGGGATTGGGTAGATGAAGACTTTCGGGTTTTCAGACGGCGATATTCTACTGTCTATCCTTGGGGAATGGTAATGGCTGTACGGTAAGGTTTCAGCTCATTCTGTATTGCTTGTGGCAGCTACTCGGCGGATGCTTCTTCGCGCCAGCTATGTTCAGTGCCACCTTGTTTTTTTACTGCAAGAGACAATAGTAATAGAGTGAAGTGAATCTTTGGCCAACAGTGAGAGGCTCCATGGACTTTAAAGACTATTACGCCGTGTTGGGTGTGAGTGAGTCGGCCACACCCGCGGAGATTAAAAAGGCTTACCGGAAGCTGGCGCGAAAATACCACCCCGATGTCAGCAAAGAAGCCGATGCCACAGACAAGTTTCAAAACGTGGGTGAAGCCTACGAAGTTTTGAAAGACCCTGAAAAAAGGGCTGAGTACGATCAGCTACGCAAGTATGGAGCCCGGGACGATGGTTCGTTCCAGCCACCTCCAGGTTGGCAAAGTGCATCCGGATTCAGTGGTGGTGGCTATACCGAAGCCGATGCCGGCCAGTTCAGTGACTTCTTCGAGCAAATGTTTGGTGGTGCCCGGCGGGGCGGTTCATCAGCGGGCGGCGGGTTCGGGAGTGGCGGTTATCGCCAGAGCGTAAAAATGCGCGGTGAAGACGTGCATGCCCGCCTTGCGCTTTTCCTGGAAGAGGCTATGCATGGTTGTGATAAGCAGGTCTCTTTCACCGTACGTGATGCGGATGATCAGGGCCGGCTGATTCCACGGCAGAAAACGCTGAAAGTCAAAATTCCGGCCGGCATGCGTGATGGTCAGCACATTCGGCTGAAAGGTCAGGGGGCACCCGGTATCGGTGGCGGTGAGGCCGGAGACCTGTTCCTTGAAATAGAGCTCGCGCCCCATCCTCACTTCACGGTTGAAGGCGGAGACATCCTGATAAC
Source organism: Marinobacter sp. (assembly GCF_041595835.1). Lineage (GTDB taxonomy): Bacteria > Pseudomonadota > Gammaproteobacteria > Pseudomonadales > Oleiphilaceae > Marinobacter. The sequence continues at coordinate 9,337 of NZ_JBFHJO010000036.1, forward strand.
GGTTCCGGTAGCGCCATGGGAGGCTGCACTCGGTGCAACCATTACGGTGCCAACCGTGGGCGGAAAAGTGAATGTGAAAGTGCCCAAGGGCTCTTCCAGTGGCCGCAAGCTGCGACTGAAAGGGAAGGGGTTCCCTGGCAAGCACCCGGGAGACCAGATAGTGATTCTTCAGGTGGTTATGCCAGAGGAACACTCCGCTGAGGCTAATGAGCTTTATGAAAAGCTGGGCGAACTGGAAAAGAACTTCAATCCACGTAAAAAACTGCATCTGTGAGCCGGGGTAGATATGACCAATAAAGACCAGATCTTAACCGTGGAGATAACCGATACCAGCGGCAGCACGTTTACTTTGAGAGAAGTGTGCGAGCGAGGTAACTGTCACGCCGAGTTTGTCATCAAACTGGTGAACTACGGCATCCTTGTTCCCATCGAGGACGTTCAGGAAGCCCGCCAGTGGCAGTTCGATGCAGATGCGCTTAGCCGCCTGCAAAAAGCCCTGCGGCTGCAGCGAGACCTGAAGCTCAACCTGCCGGGGCTGGCGGTATCGCTGGACCTTCTGGATGAACTTCATGAAATGCGCCGGGAAGTAGCGCGACTGAACCAGCGGGTTCATCAGCTTATGGGTGACTAAACCTTTGGGGTAGTTTCTTTGGAGGCTACCCCGGTGGCTCATATTTTTCCCGCTTCTGGCGTTGCCTAATCGGTTTTCCTCCTCGTTTTTTCAGAATATTAACCTTCAATGACTGGACAAACTCATAATTTGGGATTATTTTCCCAATAAATGTTTTGGGAAAATAATCCCAAAATTAAATGAATGGTTACTGAAAACTGAAAATCAGGGGAATCAAGATGAAACGTAACGGGCTATTTATTGCAGTGAAGATGGTTGTGGTTGGTGCTTTTGCGGGGTCATTGGTTGCCTGCGGTGGATCTGGGTCTGGTTCTGGTTCGGCTGATGTGGCTTCTGTAAGTGCCAGCAGTCAGGGGAGCAGTGTGGGCGCCGTTACCGGCTTTGGCAGTGTTTATGTGAACGGCACTCGATTCGCAACCAACGGCAGCGTGACCAGCGACGATGGCATCGAACGTGAAGATCAGCTGCATAAAGGCATGGTTCTGAAAGTGCGCGGCAGTTGGGATGGACTTGGTGAAGGTCGTGCCGACGATGTGGCCTACGACGATACGCTCCGGGGGCCACTGGCCAGCGCAAACTGGGATGGCCTGACTAAAACCGGTCAACTGGAAATACTGGGGCAGACCGTTGAGTTGGACCGCCAGACCGTATTCCGCGGTGCAACGCCGGATGAGCTGGCGGCTCACCCGGCGGGTTATCGTGTGCGTGTCAGTGGATGGCCTGCGGAAGACGGTGTGTTCAAAGCAAGCTACGTTGGGGCCAAAGTGATTGGTCAGACGTTCGACGGCGAAAATGACGCTGAAATAGAAGGGCGTGTTGCGAACCTTGACGCCGCTGCCCGGACTTTCACCATCAACGGCTATAACATTGATTACCAGCTGGCGATTGGTGATGAGGACTTTGACCTGAACAATCTGGCAAACGGGATGTCTGTGGAGGTGGAAGGCAGTCTGCAAGGTGACCTTCTCATGGCAAAAGAAATAGACACCGAAGACAGCCTGTTTGATGACGAAGACGACGCGGAAATTTCCGGTGACCTGTACGGCTTTGACAGTTCGGCGCGAGCCTTCCTGATCAATGGCGTACCGGTGCAGTATGACAGTGATACGGAATTTGATGATATCAGTGTCAGCAGCTTGCAGGATGGCATTTACCTGAAGGTTGAAGGTGAATTTCGGAATGGCGTTTTGCTGGCAGATGAAATTGAAGGCAAAGAAGGCGATGCAGAGCTGAGTGGCAGGGTTCAGAGCATTGATCTGACCAATGAAACGCTTGTGGTCAGTGGGGTGCGGGTCAAGTTGAGTAGCGGCACTCTGATTGAGGACGACTCTGATGATCGCCACAGCCGCGTGCAGGATATCAATGCCTTCGGCATTGGCGATTACCTGGAAGTTGAAGGGCGTCAGCGCAGTGCTGATGGAGGGTATCTGGAAGCTTTTGTCATTGAGCGTGAAGATGGTGACGACGAAACCAGTGCTGAAATTGAAGCCCGGGTTGATGCCATTAGCGACACATCGATCACAATAATGAACCTGGACATTCTGCTTGGTGGCTTCAGCGCAGGTGGTGTTCAGGTGGGTGATGATGTGGAAGCCGAGTACCAGCAGAACGATGGTGGCGAGTTTGTTCTTATTGACGAGCTTGATGATTAAACACCGAACTAAGAAAGGGCTGCCTTTGAGTGGCCCTTTCTGGCTTTCAGGATGGGTATGGGAATACAATCCCAAACATGAATAATGTTGCTCCCACTTCTCTGCACAAAGCACTGCTCCGCATTCTGCGGCCTCTGGCTCGATTGCTGCTGCGCAATGGTGTCCCGTTCGGCGAATTTGCTGAGCTGGTAAAGCGTGCCTATGTGGAAGCCGCGTTAGAAGATTTCTCTGATGGAAAACGCAAACCCACAGATTCCAGGGCTGCGGTGATGACCGGGCTGACTCGTAAAGAGGTCAAGCGTCAGCGAGACATTCTGGCGGGTCAGAATTCGGTTCGGGAAGATCGCTCCCACGCTAACCGGGCTTCCAGGGTTGTTTCCGGGTGGGTGCATGATAGTGTTTTTCAGGCAGCCAACGGGCAGCCTGCAATGCTGAAGTTTGAAGGCGCTGACAGTTTCACCGAATTGGTTCGGAAATACAGTGGTGACATGCCGCCCAGGGCAGTGCTGGATGAGTTGCTTCGGGTCGGGGTGGTGTTGGTCGATGCTGAAACCGGCAAACTCCAGCTGAAACAAAGAGCTTATGTTCCGGCCGGTGACAGTGAAGAAATGCTTCAGATCTTCGGAGAAGATGTTTCTGATCTTGTGGCTACAATCGACCATAACCTGGAGAGTCGTGCGCAAGCTCGATTGCCTTTGTTTCAGAGAACACTCACCTACGACAATATCCCGCCGGAAGTTATCGAGCGCTGGCGGCAATACTCGGCTGAGCGTTCGCAGGCCTTGCTTGAAGATCTGGACCAGTGGCTGGGGCCTTTCGACCAGGACCTTGCCCGGGTGCCAGATGGCCAGAATGCCGGAGAGCGTGTACGAACAGGGGTTGGCATTTTTTATTTCGAAGATCCGATTCAGGCGGCCAGTGCCACCGATTCAGCCCAATCTGACGATTAAAACCGGCCCGGACGGCTGGCAGGAGACCATAATGAAGTTGGCAAAATTCCATAAACGTCTGTCTCTGTTGATTGCCCCCCTGGCGTTCGGGGTGCTGAGTGCCTGTGGCGGTGGCGGTACCGGAGACACTTATGTTGCCGATGGGGGGATCCGTGGCACGGGCTCCAGCGTAGGGCCTGTGTCTGGTTTTGGCAGTGTGTTTGTGAATGGTGTGAAGTTCGAGACCGATGGCGTAGTGGTCAGTGATGACGGCATTGATCGTGAGGGGCAACTTAAAGAAGGCATGATCCTGCGCATCGAAGGTGAATGGAGTCAGGACGGTCAGGGCAAAGCGGATTTAGTCGAGTATGACGACACCTTCCGAGGCGTTGTGTCGGATGTTCAGGAGATTCTGGCCCCGGATGGTGAAGTAGAACGTGTAACGTTCAAAATCTATGGTCAGTCTATAACTGCAGACAGACAAACGGTTCTCAACAAGACGACCCTGACGGATCTGACGTCTCTGCCGGCTGGAACGCTCGTCAGAGTGAGCGGCTGGCGCCAGACGGATGGCAGCTATCGTGCCAGTTATCTGGGAGTGATCAGCGGTGATACCTCAGATATCGAAATTGAGGGTAGAGTGGAGCAGGGTTCACTGAACACAAGCCTTAACGAATTCACTATCGAAGGCCAGAAGATTTCATACAGTGACAGTTCATTCCGGAATGGTCTGACCGAAGCTGACCTGCAAGACCTTCTCCTGGTTGAGGCCGAAGGCGAAATGGTTGGCGGTGTTTTGAATGCTGAAGAGTTAAGCCTCGGTGATACGCGCCGATACCTGCCAGCCAGCGGCACTGATACCGAGTTTACCGGGCCGGTAGAGCACGGTTATAGCGCGGCATCCGGTACCTTCGGGATTAACGGTTTGACCGTTCGGGTTGATGGTAATACGGAGTTTGATGATGGCCTGACGAAAGCTGACCTTATTGAAGGTCTCCTCATTCAGGTTGAAGGTGAGTTTCAGCAAGATGGTTCGGTTCTCGCAGAAGAAATAGAAGTGCGGGAAGGTGAAGCCAGTGTTGAAGGCCTGATTGATACCAACAGCATCAATTTCAGCAACGAAACATTCCGGGTTGGTGGTGTGCTGGTGCAGGTGACATCGAACACCATCATTGTTGATGATGACAGTGATCAGCGAATCGGGCTTTCTGGCCTGAACGGAATCTTTAAGCTGGAAGTCGATGGTATTGAAAAATCCGGCCCGGATGGTGTGTTCATTGAGGCCATAAAAATAGAGCGGGAAGCTGGAGATCAGGCTGATCAGGAATACGAGTTAACCGGTAGGTTGACTCACCTTGATTGTCACGGAACGCTTCGTGTGCTTGATGTCGCCATGACCTTTGTCGGTGCAGATGCTTTTGATGATGACTGCGCAGAACTGAAAAGCCTTGTCGACAGTGGCGCGAGCCCACTAATTGAAGTGGAATACAGCAAAGAGACGTCCCCAGAAGGGTATGTCGCAGAAGAAATCGAGCAAGAAGACGACTGACTCAGATCAGCGAGCACCAAAGGGAAGTTCGTTCCCTGCCATTAAATATCAACAGGAGCCCATAATGGGTGAAGCAAAAAGACGTAAGCAGTCTGGCGCCCCGGCGCCGCGTAAAAACGGAAACAAAAAGCCAGTGCTGATCGCTGTCGCCGCAGTTGTGGTGCTGGTCATTGTCGCCGCGGTGTACCTTCTGGCCCGCCCGCCAGCACCTACCTCAGACGATCTTCCGGTAGCAACGCCTGAGACGGGTGAGTTTCCGGCAATGCTTGACCAGTTCGGCACCTCCGTAGGGTCAGAGGATGCTCCCGTTGTTGTCCGGGAATTTGCGGATTACCAATGTCCGGCCTGTGCCAGATTCTCTGAAGCCAGCCAGCGCCTGAAAAAAGAATATGTTGAAGCCGGTAAAGTCCGCTTTGTGTACTTCGACCTGCCTTTGCGCCAGCACGCGAATGCCATGCCTGCGGCTATGGCTGCTCGCTGTGCCGGCGATCAGGGTGAATACTGGGCAATGCACGACAAGCTGTTTGGTTCCCAGCCTCAGTGGAGTGGCACTAACGACCCTGTGGCCATCTTCACCCGCTACGCCGGTGATCTTGGTCTGGAAGAACGACGCTTCCGCCGCTGCATGACCACCGAACTGCATAAAGAAACCATAGAACAAAGCCTGCAGGCAGGCGTGCAAATGCGCGTGACCAGCACGCCAACGGTGATGGTCGATAACATTCGGCTGACCCGCCCGGGCTGGGGCCAGTTGTCGGCAGTTGTTGAGCGTGAGCTGAACAAAACCGAAGACTAAGGGGTTATCAGGCCGCACAGGTTATCCTGGGGCGGCCAGTCCTTACTTGAACCCATCCCAGAGTTCGTTAAACTCTGCCCCCTCGCGGTATTCCTCCCGTGATAGTTATCAAGCCATGCTCCGGATTTACGGTCCGGCCCGCAGGAGAAATTTATGAGCAATAACATTGTTGTCTGCGCACTCTATAAGTTTGCAGTTCTTAACGATTACAAAGATCTACGAGCCCCTCTGCTCAACCTGATGCTCGACAAAGACGTGCACGGCACCTTGCTGCTGGCCCGTGAAGGCATCAATGGCACCATCGCGGGCAGCCGCGAAGGCATTGATGCAGTCAAGGCCTGGATTGCCAGTGACGACCGCTTTGATGGCATCGACTACAAAGAATCCTTTGTAGAGTTTCAGCCGTTCAAACGCACCAAGGTCAAACTCAAGAAAGAAATCGTGACCATGGGTGTTGAAGGTATCGACCCCAAGCGAGTGGTTGGCACCTACGTTGATCCCAAAGAGTGGAACGCCCTGATTTCTGATCCGGAAGTATTGCTGGTAGACACCCGTAATCAGTACGAAGTTGAGATTGGCACCTTCAAAAACGCCCTCAACCCGGCAACCGACACCTTTCGTGAGTTCCCTGAATATGTAAAACAGAACCTGGACCCGGCCAGGCATAAAAAGGTCGCGATGTTCTGCACCGGTGGCATCCGCTGCGAAAAGTCCACGGCTTACCTTAAAGAGCAGGGCTTTGAGGAGGTTTACCACCTTAAAGGCGGTATCCTGAAATACCTGGAAGAAGTGCCTCAGGAGCAAACTCTGTGGGAAGGTGAATGCTTTGTGTTTGATGACCGGGTGACCGTGAATCACAACCTGGAGCGAGGCGATTACGACCAGTGTCACGCCTGCCGTCGACCGATTACCGAAGACGATAAGCAGCGCCCGGAATACGAGCAGGGTGTGAGTTGCCACCGGTGCATTGATTCCCTGACCGAAGAACAGAAGGCCCGGTTCAAAGAGCGTGAGCTTCAGATTCGCCTGGCTGAAAAACGTGGAGAAGCACACGTAGGTGGTGAGGCTGCACGAGTGATTGCTGAGCGAAAAGCGAAGAAAAAAGCCGAACGCGAACGCCAGGCTCGGAAAAGTCAGGAAGGGGAAAGCTCCCGCAAGTCGGCCTGAACGTCATTTTAGCTCAAGCCAGAAAAACGGGGCGGGTGGTTTAATCCTCCGCCCCGTTTTTGTTTGTAATCTGGCTGTTTATACGTTGTTCCTCAGGCCCAGTTCGTCTGGGTACGGGGTCAGGTATTTCTGGGTGCTTAAATAGTCCACCGGTTCCCGCCGCTGGGCCAGGCGTAACAAGGTCATGGGTACTACCAGTGGTACTTCTCCCCGGTGGTAAGCGTCAATTTGCTCTAGCAGCACAGTTTTGTCTGCTGCACTCATGTCAGTTTTCAGGTAGCCCAGCAGGTGGTTCATGGCGTTCACATGGGCGCCTTTGCTGACCTGTTGGGTCATGGCTTTCATAAAACTGTGGATGTATTTGTCTGCTATATCGGCAATAGGTTCGGATTTCAGGTCTGCCAGCAGGGGGCCAAGCTGGCGGTAGATCTTTTCTGAATGGGCAAGCAGGGCAAATTTATAGCGCTTGTGGAAATCCAATAACGAGTGTTTGGTTAAGTTCTCTCCAGCGACATTCTGCATCCAGTCATCGTAAGCAAAGACGCGTTCGATAAAGTTTTCCCGCAATACGCTATCGTTAAGCCGCCCTTCTTCTTCAACCGGCAATAAGGGGTATGCCTTGATCAGGGCATCGGCAAACAGGCCTCGCCCGTCACGGTTCATAAAGGTGCCATCGGCGTCGTGGATTTTGATTCGTTCCATTCCGCAGCTGGGAGACTTGGCCATCAGAATGTAGCCGCGCAATTCACCCAGTGTGGGTAACGCTTGCTGAATGAACGCCTGCATGGCTTCGGTATGGTCTCCCGCACCCTTGTTTTCTACCAGGCGCAGCCCGTCTTCGTGTTCTCTCAGATGAATGGCTGGCCGGGGCACGCCGAGGCCAGCTTCCAGTTCCGGGCAGAGAGAACGAAACTCGAAGTGCTTTGCCAATACCTGTGTGCAATAACGGGAATGCTTATGGCCTCCGTCGTAGCGAACTTCCTTGCCGAGTAAGCAGGCACTTATGCCAACTGGAATACCTGTCACTGTGTGCTCCATTATAAATTGCGAAGACTTCAGGGTACGTCTGGACAGTGTAAACCGATCACAGAGAACTGCCACTGGCTATCGTGGTGACTTGATGTTGAGAATGGTATGGGAGGGGGGATACGCTGGCCCAGGCTTTATTTCATATTCAGCGCTGGACCATGCAGACAGAGGGTTATGCTTTAGTGGCCGTACACCATCATGGTGGTGTTTTTGATGGCGAAGTCTGTGAACTGAACCGAGCCAATGCTGGTGCCACCGATCTTGAACACGGGCATGTCTATATCGGCCCGGAAATCAACGTCGTGAATGGAAAGGCCGCTCTTTCCTGAACCCGCGCTGGTGCCTTGAGAAAGCTTGGCGGTCACACTGGCCATGCCAAAGTGGCCCAGGGTGTCGTCGCCCCGGCGGTTATGTATTTGCAAACCTTCAATGCCTACGGCTGCGAAGTTGAATAGCAAAATGAGATCTGAGGCTTCCCAGTCCAGGCTACCGTTGGTGATCTCGAAATGAGTGTCTAACTGAATCTCAGAGCCTGAAACCGTATTGCCATTCGCCAGCGTGCGGGTAGAGGTGCCGCCATTCCGGATCACAAGATCTGTAGGGCCAACGTAACCCTGCAACAAGATGTTGGAGAAAAGGTTGGAGCTGCCTTCTGTGCCGGTTGTGGTAACGCTGCCAACGGCTAATTCGAAATCTACCGCCTGCAGGTAATCATTCAGGTTGGTGGGGTCGCCGTAGTCTGTTGCACCCAGGTGGATAACCAGATCACCGCTGTTGAATGCCTTGCCGTAACTTCCTCCAACGGAATAACTGGCCAGAGCATCAGCTACATCGGGGTTGCCGGGGTCCAGTTGGCCTGCGGCTGCACGGCGGGCAATTTCTGAGAAACCATGTTCAAGCACTTCACCATCTCCGGCGATGTCGATGGTGAGTTTCATGTTATCCAGTGCTGTGTCGCCGTGGCCGGACAGGCGTAAGTCGTTAACGCTCAGAGCCCCTTCATCAGTCCAGGTTAAGCTGTCGATGTTGAGTTTGGTTTCCAGCTCGATGGTGACACCGGCTTGCCCGGTAACGGATGACAGCGAAGAGTCATCCATCGGCCTGAAATCTGCGGCGGCGGGCAGCGCGAGAGCCGTTCCGCCCAGCAGGCACAGGCAGGCAGTGGGTAATCTGAAACGATAGCGGGCGTTGGAAAACATGTTGGCCTCGGTTTTTCGACGGATTATTTTTGTTATTCAAGTGCATACGTTCAACCTGACATTCCGCAGGGACAACGAGACCAAAGCCGCGGCGGTTAATTGTTACACAGTGTTACTTTAGGCCGGGGAGGGCTGTCAATCTGTGATCTTGTTCTCAATGTAGACGGTGGTTTTACGCCAACGCCTGGTGGATAAGCTGTTTCTGGTTCTCTGCAAAGCTCTGGATGAGTTCCCGCACTCTGGCAGTGTCTCTCTCAAGTACCGCCGGTGGCAGTTCCGTGAAAAACTGGCTGGTTTGGGTAAGCCCCTGACGGTAGCGTTCGGCACTCAGGTAGTAGGCTCTGCTCACAGCTGGTTTGAAATTGGAAAGGGCTTCTGTGAGGTAAGGGTTGTTGACGACCTCGCAGCAGGCATCCATAACACCAAAGCTGGCCTCAACCACGGCGGCAATGTCTGCCCCGGGTTGTTTTATCTGCGAGACAGCCTGGTTTACGGCCGCCAGTACAGAGGGCTTGTCGGATTCTTGCCAGCGCTCGCACAGACGAGTGGCGAGCATGATCAAAAGATGCATGTACACATCATAAAGTTCAGAAGCGTATTCGGCATTCAGTTGAGTGGCAGAAGCACCTTTGCGCGGAGTTATTTCCACGAGATGCCAGCGCTCAAGAGTGTACAGTGCTTCTTTGACTGAGGCCCGGCTCACTTTGAGTTCGCTTGCCAGGCTGGCTTCCTGGATGCGCTGGCCGGGTTTTATCTGCCCCGTCATGATGCGCTCTGCCAGGTAGTTGGCAATCTGTTCGGCGAGGGTATTAGGCGCCTGAAAATCCATGCTTGAGGACTCTCTGATCTGGTGGTTCGAGCCCGTAAGGGCAAAGTGGCGCCGAGTTTAGCACATGCCAGCTTCAGCCCTTGCGGTTGGCTCCGGTCATGTTGCCATAACGTGAGGCAACAATAACGGCCACAATCAAAATTAAAGCTCCGGCAATGCCTGTGGCTCCAAGAATTTCTCCCAAAAACAGCCAGGCCAGCAGGGCCACAAATAAGGGCTCTAAAGTAACGATGATGCTGGATAAGGTGGCTGGTGTTGTTTTCATGCCTGTGAAAAAGCACACATAGCCAATGCAGGTGGGCACCACGCCAATGTAGCCCACCATCAGCCAATGCCTGAACTCCATGGTTTTAATGCCGGAGAATCCGTCTCCGATCATCACCGCCGGTAGCAGCAGAATTGCAGCGGTAAGAAAGCAGATGAACGCAGTGGTAAAAACCGGTGTGCCGGCCGAGTTGTATCGGCTGGTGAGCGTGAATCCGGTGTAAACCGCTGAGGCAAGCAGGGCCATCAGAAGGCCTGCAAGTCTTAATGTGCCGGCAGTATCTATATCACTGACGACCAGCATAGCGGTACCTGCGATGGCTCCAATGGCTGCCAGTATGGTCAGCAGCGTTGGTTTCTCGCCCAGTATTGGGGCAGCAAGAATGGCGACCATAACCGGTGGAAGGCAGAGAGAAATCAGCGTGGCTATGCCTGCGCCTGTCAGGTCCACCGCCAGCAAGTAACTGCCCTGATAGATGGCCTGAAACAGGCCAAGGGCGGCAAGGGGTAACAGGGCCCTCCACCCCAGTGTCCTCAGAGAACTCCCTGAAGCTTTTTCTCCGGGATGAACACGGCGAAGCTGGCGTTGTTCCCGGCGCATTAATAGCCAGAAAAACGGTAAAGCCACAATCAATCTCAGGAAGCCGAGGGTGATGGGTTCAAGCTCCGTACCGTTGAACAGGAACTTGGCAACAATGCTTGTGGTGGCCCAAAACAGCGATGCCAGCGCAATCAAAAGAACGCCTTGAATCATTGGAAACAGCCAGTCTTGGTAGTGGTTGACCGAGAAGGGTATCAGTGGCTGGCAAGCAACGCCATAGGCGGGAGGTCGGGGGCAGGGGATGCCCCCGGAGAGGCTTATTCTACGGAGATGCGTTCAGCATTTTTTTCAACGGTACGGGCGCCAATTCCCTTTACCTTGGCCAGCTCTTCGGTGGAGGTGAAAGGGCCATTGGCTTCGCGGTAAGCAACGATAGCTTCTGCTTTACTTTCGCCAATGCCGTTTAATGTAGAAAGGGTACTTACGTCGGCGACGTTGATGTTGATAGTGCTTGGTTCACTGGCGTGAGCAAAGCCGGTTACCAGGCTGAAGAGCAGAACAATAGCGGCAATAATCGAGGCGTTTTTCATTGGTGACATCCTGATTGCAGATAACGTGGGTTATGAACAAGTCAGGAGAGACAGCCACCGGATACAGGCGTGCTGGAGTGGCCATGTTATAGGAAGTTACAACGGCTGTGCGATCAGTGCACGGAAGGAGCCACCATCCATAGGGCCCCGACATTCCGTGGCTGACCTTTGCCTGATCCGTCTGGCGGTGCATCGTCCTGTGCACTTCGTCCCTGGGTCATCCCTGTAAGCCATGATCCGTTGGCTAACTCCATAATCCGTGGAGTATCCATCCCTGAGCCAATACCTGTACTGGCTTGTCATCCCTGACGACAACCATTCTACGCAGGAAGAGAGGATTCATAATCGGACTTTTGCCTCCGTGCATGTGAGAGATCTCCTACACGCTTTGTGAGTTTTTCGGTGTGGCTGTCTGGCAGAGCCATTGTGCCGGGCTGGGTGACGCCGGGTCTTTTGCACCAAAACAGGGCACAGACTGCCCTTGAGCACCAAAATCAGGCCGGGATTGCGCGATGACAGGCCATATCTCACCTTTGGCTGAATGATATTGTTGGTAAGTTGCTGTTTTTCTTTGGGTTTTGTTTGAGTTGGAACGGCAGGTGCACCTGTTTGACTGCGTTTGACGACTCCGAACCCAACGAAAAGGAAGTTCAACATGAGCATCAAGAAACACGTGAAGCTGGGCCTCTCTGCATTGGCATTGTCTGTTTCCTTCCACGCCATGGCGGCGGAAGACCCTATCAAGGTGGGCGTGCTGCATTCGCTCTCTGGCACCATGGCCATCAGTGAAACCGCACTGAAAGACACCATGTTGATGCTGATTGAAAAACAGAATGAAGCTGGCGGTGTGCTGGGCCGTAAGCTGGAACCGGTTGTGGTAGACCCGGCTTCAAACTGGCCTCTGTTTGCTGAAAAGGCACGGGAGCTGCTGGAAAAAGAAAAGGTTGATGTGATTTTCGGGAACTGGACATCTGTGTCTCGTAAATCGGTTCTGCCAGTCGTGGAAGAGCTGAATGGCCTGCTGTTCTACCCGGTTCAGTATGAGGGTGAAGAGTCTTCAGAAAACGTGTTCTACACTGGTGCGGCACCCAACCAGCAGGCGATTCCGGCTGTGGATTACCTGATGAACGATATTGGCGTTGAACGCTGGGTACTGGCGGGTACGGATTATGTATACCCGCGCACCACCAACAAAATTCTTGAAACCTACCTGAAAGACAAAGGCGTGGCCGCCAGCGATATCATGGTTAATTACACGCCGTTTGGTCATTCCGATTGGCAGTCTATCGTTTCCGACATCAAAAAATTCGGCAGTGCCGGTAAGAAAACGGCTGTGGTGTCGACCATCAACGGCGATGCCAACGTGCCTTTCTACCGCGAACTGGGTAACCAGGGCATTTCTGCTTCCGACATTCCGGTTGTTGCTTTCTCCGTGGGAGAACAGGAACTGGCAGGCATTGATACCGGCCCTCTTGTAGGGCATCTGGCCGCCTGGAACTACTTCATGAGCGTGGATAACGATGACAACTATGAGTTTATCGACGCCTGGGTGGACTACAAAGGTGACGAAAAAGCGGTAACCAACGACCCGATGGAAGCGCACTACATCGGTTTCAATATGTATGTTGAGGCATTGAAGAAAGCCGGCACAACGGATGTAGAAGCGGTGAAAGACGCCATCATTGGTGTCAGCGTACCTAACCTCACCGGCGGCTACGCCACCATGATGCCGAATCATCACATCACCAAACCGGTACTGATTGGTGAAATTCAGGACAACGGCCAGTTTTCTGTGGTTTGGGAAACTCCGTCTACCGTGGCAGGCGATGCCTGGTCTGACTTCCTGCCCGGGTCCAAAGACCTGATCAGTGATTGGCGGGCACCAATGAGCTGCGGCAATTTCAACGTCGTTACTGGTAAGTGTGGTGGCTCTGCGGACGCTGCAACTAACTAAGTGTTCCATCCGGGCAGACTGAAGGGTCTGCCCGGCTTTTCGAGTGTCATTTCAACGCCAACAGGAATGAATCATGAGCATCTTTCGATTGCTCGCGGGGCTGATGTTCGTCTGGAGCCTTGCTCTTGGCTCCCCGGTAGTGACTGCCCAGGTGCAGGACGACGCAGCACAGGCTTTGTTGCAGCGGCTGGTAGAAGCCAGCAACGCTGAGAAGGCTGATGTGCTGAAAAAGATTTCGGAAAGCGGTGACGAGCGCGCCCGAGGCTGGCTGGAAGCCTTCGCCAATGGCAAGCTCGCCAGCGTTAAAAGTACCGGTGCCACCGTTATTGTTGTGAATAACGTGGGCCGGAACTGGCAGATCACCAGTGCCCTGAATGGTGAGGATCTGGGTGAGGTTTCCCGACGAGAGCTGAAAACCGTTCGTGTAAATAACACACTGCGCAGTGAAGTAGATGGCATTTTATCGGTCATCGACCTGACCGTGCCCAACCCCGAGATTCGACTGGCCGCAGCCCGAAACCTTTTGGGCGAAGTGGACAGCGTTCTGGCAGGCCAGATAGAGCAGCGTCTGCCGGAGGAAAACAGCCCTGCCGTGCGCGATATGCTGAGCATTGCTCTGGCCATTTTTCAGCTGGAACAGGGGGATATCGACGCGGTTGAAGTGCTTTCTGGCAGCCTGAATTCACAGGCCCGTGCCGCATTGAACAATGCCAGCAACAGCGACGATCCTGCCCTTGCAGCGGCTGCGGGTAAAGCCCTCGATAGCATTGAACAAAAACTGAAGATGAACCGTGTGGCTGAAACTCTGTATTTCGGCCTTTCACTTGGTTCTGTTCTGGTACTTGCTGCTATCGGCCTGGCCATCACCTTTGGCGTGATGGGGGTGATTAATATGGCCCATGGCGAGTTGATCATGCTTGGGGCTTACACCACCTGGGGCATGCAACAGCTGTTTCCTGGTCAGCCCGGGTTAGCGTTAATTCTGTCTATTCCGGCTGGCTTTCTGGTGGCTGCGCTGGCGGGCATTGCTATTGAACGCAGTGTTATCCAATACCTCAAAGGACGCCCGCTGGAAACCTTGTTGGCTACATTTGGCATCAGCCTGATTCTTCAGCAGTTGGTGCGCACACTGGTTTCTCCTCTTAACCGCTCGGTGGTCACGCCGGAGTGGATGAGCGGCTCGATCATGGTAAACGAGGCGCTGTCTCTGACTCTGAACCGCCTTTATGTGATCGGCTTTGCACTGGTGGTGTTCGCGGGCCTGATGCTGATTATGCGTAAAACCCGTCTGGGCCTTGAAGTACGTGCGGTTACCCAGAACCGTACCATGGCGCGCTCTATGGGCATTAAAGCCACCAAAGTTGACATTCTGACCTTTGCTTTGGGATCTGGTGTGGCTGGCCTGGCCGGTGTGGCGTTGTCTCAGATCACCAACGTAGGGCCGAACCTGGGCCAGAACTACATCATCGATTCGTTCATGGTGGTGGTGTTTGGTGGTGTTGGAAACCTCTGGGGCACCCTGGTTGCCGGGCTTACGCTGGGCACCATCAATCAGGTGCTGGAACCCTGGGTGGGGGCGGTGCTGGCCAAGATTATGGTGCTAGTCATGATCATCCTGTTCATTCAAAAACGGCCGAAGGGGTTGTTCCCCCAAAAAGGCCGGGCGGCGGAGGGCTGAGTTATGGCTTCATCACAAAGCTGGCTGTTCCGACCGTTTCAGGAGCGTTCGACACAGATTTTCCTTGGCGTGCTGTTCGGCGCTTTGATGTTGGTTACCTTTCTGCACTTGTTCATGCCACAGGACAGCGCGTTGCATGTGAGTGCCTACACCGTGACGCTGTTGGGCAAATATTTGTGTTATGCCCTGCTGGCGGTGGCTGTAGACCTGGTGTGGGGATATCTGGGTATTCTCAGCCTGGGCCACGGTGCGTTCTTCGCCTTGGGTGGCTACGCCATGGGCATGTACCTGATGCGCCAGATTGGTGATCGCGGCACCTACGGTGACCCGGTTTTACCCGACTTCATGGTGTTCCTGAACTGGCAGGAGTTGCCCTGGTACTGGCTCGGCTTCGACATGGCCTGGTTTGCGTTCATCATGGTGCTGTTGGCGCCGGGTTTATTAGCGTTGGTGTTCGGCTTTCTGGCTTTTCGTTCCCGGGTAACGGGTGTGTATCTGTCGATCATCACCCAGGCGCTGACCTTTGCGCTGATGCTGGCGTTCTTCCGTAATGAAATGGGCTTCGGCGGCAACAATGGCCTGACCGACTTCCGGGACATTCTCGGGTTCAATTTGCGCAGTGATGCCACTCGGCTGGGGCTGTTCATTGCCACCGGTGTGGCGCTGGCTATGGGATATGTGGTGTGCCGGGGCATCGTCACCAGCAAACTTGGCCGGGTAAGCATTGCCTGCCGGGATGCAGAGGCTCGCACGAGGTTTCTTGGCTATCGGGTAGAGCGGGTGCAGCTGTTCGTATTTGCTGTTTCCGCCATGCTGGCCGGAGTGGCGGGTGCCTTGTATGTGCCTCAGGTGGGCATCATCAATCCCAGCGAATTCTCGCCTTTGTTCTCCATTGAAATTGTTGTGTGGGTGGCCCTGGGGGGCCGTGCAACCCTCTACGGGGCGGTTATTGGCGCCATTCTGGTGAACTACGCCAAAACGGTATTCACCGGTGTAATGCCGGACGCCTGGTTGTTTGCTCTGGGGGCGTTGTTCGTACTGGTTACCGTGTTCCTGCCCAAAGGCATTGCGGGTTTGCTGCGCAAGGACGGAAAAACCAAAGACACGGATAACGCTCCGGCCATACAGGAGGCTACCGTATGAGCATGCTTGAGCAACTGACCAACCGGGAACGGGTATTTGAATTCCTGGAGCCGGTCAAATCGCCGGTTGATGTACGCCACGGCCCGATTCTGTATCTGGAGGATGTAAACGTAAGCTTCGATGGCTTCAAAGCCATCAACAACCTCAACCTCACCATCGACGACGGTGAACTGCGCTGCATTATTGGCCCCAACGGTGCCGGTAAAACCACCATGATGGACATCATTACCGGTAAAACCCGCCCGGATAACGGTTCTGTGTGGTTTGGCAGCCGTCACAACCTGCTGACTATGAACGAGCCGGACATTGCCAGCCTGGGCATCGGCCGTAAGTTTCAGAAACCCACCGTGTTTGAAGCCCTCACGGTGTTCGAAAACCTCGAACTGGCCATGGCAGCGGACAAACGTATCTGGCCAACACTCACCGCCATTATGAAGCCGGAACACCGGGAGCGCATAGGTGAAGTGCTGGACATGATTAAGCTGCAGGCGTTGCGGGACAAACCGGCGGGCATCCTTTCCCACGGCCAGAAACAGTGGCTGGAAATCGGCATGCTGCTGATGCAGAAGCCACGTCTTCTGCTGGTGGACGAGCCGGTTGCCGGTATGACGGAACAGGAAATGGAGCGCACTGCGGAACTCTTGACGAGTCTTGCTGGTAAACAGTCTGTGGTGGTGGTTGAGCACGATATGGGGTTCGTACGCTCTATCGCCCGCAAGGTGACGGTTCTGCATCAGGGCAGCGTGCTGGCGGAAGGCACCATGGACGAGGTGTCTAACGATCCGGAAGTGATCAAGGTGTATCTCGGGGAGGAAGCCTGATGCCAGTTGAAAACCTGATGCTGAAAGTCGACAAGCTCAACCAGTATTACGGTGAAAGCCACACCCTCTGGGATCTTGACCTGGACGTACCTCAGGGCCAGTGCACCTGCGTGATGGGCCGTAACGGCGTAGGCAAAACCACTCTGATGAAATGCATCATGGGTGAGGAAAGCGTCAAAAACGGCAGCCTCATGTTTGCCGAAGGCATTGAGCTGACTAAAAAGAAAATCGAAGACCGCTCCCGTCTTGGCATCGGCTATGTGCCCCAGGGCCGGCAGATCTTTCCCCTGCTGACCGTAGAAGAAAACCTGCGCACGGGCCTGGCAGTGAGAAAAGACGGCAGCAAGAAAATCCCCGAACGCATCTACGAACTCTTCCCGGTGCTCAAGGAAATGAAACACCGCCGGGGTGGAGACCTTTCCGGTGGTCAGCAACAGCAGCTCGCTATTGGCAGGGCGCTGGTGATAGAGCCCCGCCTGCTGATTCTGGATGAACCGGGGGAAGGCATTCAGCCCAACATCGTTACCCAGATTGGCGAAGTTATCCGCAAGTTGATTGAAGAAGACGGGCTCACCGTGTTGCTGGTGGAGCAGAAACTGCCGTTTGCCCGTAAATATGCCGACCGTTTCGCCATTCTTGACCGGGGCCGTCGCGTGGCGGAAGGCGAAATTGCCGGGCTGACAGATGCACTTATCAAGACGCACCTGACGGTATGACGGTACTTCAGCGATTAGAGCCCTTTCAGCAACCTGCGTGTGCGTCTGGGCACAGGTTTGACCGGGAGCGGCACTGGGCGGCCAGCCTGTCTCTTGGTTTTGAAGCGAGAGACAAAGACAAGGGCGTTCCGGTTACCCGCCTGGTACGCCGCAAACACCACGGCCCTTTAAGGGTTCAGCGGCCTTTCTACCCGGAAGGGCGCAACGGTTGCTGTCACGTTTACCTGCTGCACCCGCCCGGCGGGCTGGTCAGCGGTGACGAACTGCGTATTGAAGCCTCGGTCGGTGAGGGGGCTCACGCGCTGCTGACCACACCGGCTGCCGCCAAGCTTTATAAAGCCGACAGCCACGGCGTTGCCTGGGGCCAGCATACCCACTTGCAGGTGGCCCAGAACGGCATTCTCGAATACCTGCCCCAGGAAACCCTTGCATTCGACGGTTCACGGGGCAAACAGAGCACCACTATCGAACTGGCGACAGGTGCCCGGTGCATCGGCTGGGAAATCCTGGCGCTTGGTCGCCCGGCCAGCAAACTGCCGTTTGTGTCCGGGCATCTGGAGCAGAGTTTCCGGTTGCAGATGAATGGCCGCCCGCTGTGGCTCGAACGCCAGCCCATGGACCCAACCCACAGCCGTTTCAAAGGCCATTGGGGCCAGGGCGGCGCCACCGTACAGGCCACCCTGTGGGTTGTCGGGCTGGACGACGAAGCCGCCGCTCTTGAAGAACTCCGGGAACGCCTGCCGGCCAGCCACCGGTGGGCGGTTACCCGGCGCCGAGGCGTGTTGCTGCTGCGTTATCTGGGGCAGGAAAGAAACGAAGCCTGGGCGTTATGCCAGCAAGCCTGGGAATTGCTCAGGCCAGAACTGACCGGCCAGCCAGCCAGCGTTCCCCGTATCTGGCTGACCTGAACACCCGTTGAATTGAGTAGCGATAACCGGAGTTATACACCATGGAATTAACGCCCAGAGACAAAGACAAACTGCTGCTGTTCACCGCCGCTCTGCTGGCCGAACGCCGCAAAGCCAAAGGCCTGAAACTGAACTACCCCGAAGCCATCGCCCTGATCAGCGCTGAAATCATGGAAGGCGCCCGCGAAGGCCGCACCGTGGCCGAACTCATGAGCGCCGGCACCGAAATCCTCACCCGTGAAGACGTCATGGACGGCATCGCCGACATGATCCCGGAGGTGCAAGTGGAAGCCACCTTCCCGGACGGCACCAAGCTTGTCACCGTCCACAACCCCATTGTTTGAGGAAGACGCTATGATTCCCGGAGAGTACCAACTCAAAGATGGCGACATCGAACTCTGCACCGGTCGCCCTCGCATCATGCTGGAAGTGGCCAATACGGGCGATCGCCCGGTTCAGATTGGCTCCCATTATCACTTCGCCGAGGCGAATCCCGCTCTGATTTTCGACCGTGAACAGACAAAAGGCTACCGGCTGGACATAGCAGCCGGCACCGCCATTCGCTTCGAGCCGGGCCAGTCGCGGCAGGTCACGCTGATTCCGTTTGCGGGTAATCGTGAAATCTACGGTTTCCGGGGTGAAGTCATGGGTAAGTTGAACGGCTAGCAGAGGACTCAGAGGAGCGAGTGGGAATGACTTTCCAAAACTGTGCGGAGCCCAAGCGTCACAGGGATGTGCCGCAAGGAGCGTGTTTTGGAAAGTCATTCCCGCTTGCTCCTGCACCCAAGCCAACTAATGAGGGATAGCATGAAAATAACAAGGCAAGCTTACGCCGACATGTACGGCCCCACCGTAGGTGACCGTGTACGCCTTGGCGACACCGAACTGTGGATTGAAGTGGAAAAAGACCACACCCACTACGGCGACGAAGTAAAATTCGGCGGCGGCAAAGTGATCCGCGACGGCATGGGCCAGAGCCAGCGTTGCGACGATGCAGTGATGGATACAGTGATCACCAATGCCCTGATCCTTGACTGGTGGGGCATCGTCAAAGCAGACGTGGGTATCCAGAAAGGCCGCATCGCCGCCATCGGCAAATCCGGCAACCCGGACACCCAGCCAGACGTCGACATAGTGATCGGCCCGGGCACTGAAATCATCGCGGGTGAGGGCAAAATCCTCACCGCCGGCGGCGTTGACCCCCACATTCACTTCATCTGCCCCCAACAGGTGGAAGAAGCCCTCATGAGCGGCATCACCACCATGCTGGGTGGCGGCACCGGCCCGGCAACCGGCACCAACGCCACCACCTGCACACCCGGTGCCTGGCACATGGGTAAAATGCTGCAGGCAGTAGACAGCCTGCCCATGAACATCGGTTTTCTGGGCAAGGGCAACGCCAGCCTGCCAGAAGCACTGGAAGTGCAGATAAAAGCCGGTGCCATTGGCCTCAAACTGCACGAAGACTGGGGCACCACCCCGGCCAGCATCGACAACTGCCTCACCGTGGCTGACCAGTACGACATCCAGGTGGCCATCCACACCGACACCCTGAACGAATCCGGCTTCGTGGAAGACACCCTCGCAGCATTCAAAGGCCGCTGCA
>NZ_JBFHJO010000037.1:0-28877 GCF_041595835.1 Marinobacter sp.
ACATAGGCGCCACCGGCGGTACACAGGCCCATGACCACGGCAATCTGGGGAATGCCTTCGGCGGACATGAGTGCCTGGTTGTAGAAGATGCGGCCGAAGTGGTCCCGGTCCGGGAAGACTTCGTCCTGGCGGGGCAGGTTGGCGCCACCGGAATCCACCAGGTAGATGCAGGGCAGGTGGCAGGCCATGGCAATTTCCTGGGCCCGCAGGTGTTTCTTGACGGTCAGGGGGTAGTAGCTGCCGCCTTTCACTGTGGCATCGTTGGCGATGATCATGCATTCGATGCCGGATACCCGGCCGACGCCGGTAATTACGCCGGCTGCAGGCACGGCTTCGTCATAGACGTTGTAGGCGGCCAGTTGTCCCACTTCCAGGAAGGGGGAGCCGTCGTCCAGGAGCCGGTTGATGCGTTCTCTGGGCAGCAGTTTGCCCCGGGCGATATGGCGTTCCTGGTAGGAGGGGCCGCCGCCCTGCTGGATGGTGGCGACCTTGTCGCGCAGGTCGGCAACCGCTTCGGCCATGGCGGTGTAGTTGGCCTGGAATTCGTCCGATCTGGGATTGATCTTGCTCTGAAGTATGGTCATTGTCCCAACCTCTGTTTCGGGGCGTCCGAGGGTGGAGGGCATACCTCCCGGGAACCGCTACGAGCACATCCATGTGCGCTTGTTTCAGGCCATCCCTGGCCTTCAACATTCCCGGGAGGTACGCCCCCCACCTCATTGGTGCACCGGGGGCGTTATAGTCCGTAAATCGATGTGATAGGTCGTTTTACTTGTTCAGGAACAGTTCCCGACCAATCAGCATCCGGCGGATTTCCGAGGTTCCGGCTCCGATTTCATAGAGCTTGGCGTCCCGCAGCAGGCGGCCGGTGGGGTATTCGTTGATGTAGCCGTTACCGCCCAGAAGCTGGATAGCATCCAGAGCCAGTTTGGTGGCCATTTCTGCGGAATAGAGGATGGCGCCGGCGGCGTCTTTGCGGGTGGTCTCACCCCGGTCGGCGGACTGGGCCACCATGTAGACGTAGGACTTGGCGGTGTTCATGTAGGTGTACATATCCGCCACCTTGCCCTGAACCAGTTCGAATTCGCCGATGGCCTGGCCGAACTGTTTGCGTTCACGGATATAGGGCACCACCACGTCCATGGCCGCCTGCATAATGCCGAGGGGGCCGCCGGAGAGCACGATGCGTTCATAGTCCAGACCGCTCATCAGCACTTTGGCACCGTTTCCGACGCCGCCCAGGACGTTTTCTTTGGGTACTTGGCAGTCTTCAAAAACCAGTTCGCAGGTGTTGGAGCCGCGCATGCCGAGTTTGTCGAGTTTCTGGTGGCGGCTAAAGCCTGGGGTGTCCCGCTCTACGATGAAGGCCGTGACGCCTTTAGAGCCGCCTTGTGGATCGGTTTTAGCATAGATGACGTAGGTGTTGGCGTCCGGGCCGTTGGTGATCCACATCTTGTTGCCGTTGAGGATGTAGTGATCGCCTTGGTCGCGGGCGTGGAGTTTCATGGAGATAACGTCAGAGCCGGCGTTCGGTTCCGACATGGCCAAGGCGCCAATGTGTTCGCCACTGATGAGCTTGGGCAGGTATTTTTGCTTCTGTTCTTCGGTGCCGTTGCGGTGAATCTGGTTGACGCACAGGTTGGAGTGGGCGCCGTAGGACAGGCCCACGGAGGCAGAGGCCCGGCTGATTTCTTCCATGGCGACGACGTGAGCCAGATAACCAAGGCCAGAACCTTCGTATTGTTCACTGACGGTGATGCCCAGCAGGCCCATATCGCCCATTTTTTTCCAGAGATCCATGGGAAATTCGTTGCTGCGGTCGATTTCTTCGGCTCTTGGGGCGATTTCGTTGGTGGCGAAACGGTTAACCTGTTCCCTCAGGCTGTCGAGGGTTGCGCCAAGACCGAAATTGAACTCTGAGTATTGTGATTTCATGGTTTGTACCTTTTGTTCTTGTTTAATGTTGGCGTTGGCAACCGGTTTAATCGGGGTCAGACGTTGCTTTGGTCTGCTGGCGCTGTCGCAGCTCTTCGAGCGCTTGTTTGCATCGGGCGTGGTGGTTGTCGAGTTCGATTTCCATCATGGCGATGTCGTGTTTTTGTTGTTCGAGTTGAGCACGCCTGTGTTCCACGACTTCCATGGCTTTCAGCAGTTGTTTTTCTGTACCGGTGGTGGTGGCGTCCCACAGGGCGAAAAGTTCCCGGATCTCAGCGATTGAAAAACCCATACGTTTACCGCGTAAGGTCAGTTTCAGGCGGACTCTGTCCTGGCTGCTGAAAATGCGCGTCTGGCCTTTGCGGGCTGGGTGCAACAGGCCTTCGTCTTCGTAGAAGCGAATGCTCCGTGTGGTGACATCGAACTCTTTGGAGAGTTCGCTGATACTGTAAGTGGGTTTTTCGCTCATGCCGGTTACCTCGTTTGTTTTGAGGTTAGATGAAGTTTACGTAAACGTAAAGTGAATTGGTTGGCAGATTGGGACAGGTTCAGGAAAGAAATACGCTGGAGTAAACCGTAAGGTCGTAAAAAAGCCCATCCCCATTTATGGGACGGGCTATAGGGATAGCTTAAGCTGTTGTGACGCCGAAGGTTTCTCGCAGTTTGCGTTTGAGTAATTTACCTGCACTGTTCTTGGGGAGCGCTTCCACAAACTGGATGTGTTTGGGGATTTTGAAACGGGCTAACCGGGCGCGAGCGTGTTCCAGCAGGGCTTCGGCATCTTCTGGGTGGCCGTCACGTACGACGACGATGGCACAGATGGCCTCGATCCACTTTTCGTCGGGTACGCCGATCACCGCGACTTCAGCTACGGAGTCATGTTGGTACAGAGCTTCTTCCACATCCCGGCTAGCCACCAGAACGCCGCCGGTGTTTACCACGTCTTTAATTCGGTCAACGATGTAGATGTACCCTTGTTCGTCGCGGTAGCCAAGGTCACCAGAGTGAAACCAGCCGTTACTGAAGGCTTCTTCGGTGGCTTCAGGCTTTTGCCAGTAGCCAACCATCAGTTGTGGCGATTGATGCACCAGCTCTCCCTGTTCTCCGGGCTTGCAGTCTTCGCCGGTGGCCGGGTCGATAATCCGGGTCATCACGGTTTGCAGTGGCTTGCCGGCAGAGGTGGGGCGTTCGGCATGCTCTTCCGGCCGCAGAACGGTTGCCAGCGGTGCAATTTCACTCTGGCCATAGCAGTTGTACAAGCCGGCCTGGGGAAGTTGCTGGCTCAGTTGCCGGACAACTTCGCCAGGCATGATGGATGCACCATAATAGATTTTGTCCACGTGCTGCAGCTTGCTTGCATCGAAATGTTTGTACTGCAGCAACGATATCCAGACGGTTGGTGGTGCGAATGATGCGTTCAGTTGCTCGCTGGCGAGTAGCCCCAGAATAGCGTCTGGGGTTGGTGTGTTAATTATCCGGGTATAACCGCCAGTGAGCAGCATGGGCATCATGAATACGTGCATCTGGGCCGAATGGTACAGCGGCAGGGCGGCCAGGCATCGGTCGCTGGATACAATATTCAGATGGTATTGGGCAGCACTGTATTCGGTCAGCAGTGAGCGGTGGGTATGCATGGCACCTTTAGGGTCTGACGTGGTGCCTGAGGTATACAAAATCTGCACCACGTCTGTCTCAGACAATTCGAGCTCCGGTGGCAGGGAGTTGGTGTCTGAGCGGGCCATGGCGAGTATGTCATTGGTGTTGTCGACGCTGTGCAGGGTGCCGTTCAGCTCAATGTTGACGGCTGAAGCCACCGCGCTCACCTGTGCCTCCATATCTGCATCGTAAAACAGCGCACGGGCACCAGACTGGTTCAGTACGTAGATCAGTTCATGCTGAACCAGTGCGTAGTTGACTGGCACGTGAATCAGGCCGGCCTTGGTGCAGGCAAGCCATAGCAACACGTAGGCATCAGAGTTTTTGCCATAGGCGGCCACCCGGTCCCCTTGATTCAGTCCAAGGGACAATAGCTGGTGGGCCACCCGATTGCTGGCGGCTTCAAGATCAGTGTAGCTCCACTGGCGGTCAGCGAAGGCCAGGGCGATTTTATCCTGATGGCAGCTAGCCGAGCGTGCTATGGCATCGCCGACAGTATTACGCAGGGCTCGCTTAATTGTGCTCTGGCTTGGGGTAGCCAGGGCGTTTCCGGAATCATCCATGTTCTACCTCTTGTGTTTGTTTTTGTGTTGATCTGGCTGACATTAAGACAAACACGGGCATGGGGGGGGAATGACTCTGCTGGTCGAAAAATTTGACCTGATCCGACAATCGCTATTGGCTTTGGGTGCCCCTCCATCGGGCCGGCGATAGCCCCGTCCAGCGTTTGAAGGCTCGGGAAAAGGCGGCAGTTTCTGAAAAACCTAATTGTTCGCTGATTTCGGCAATGCTCAGGTTTTCACTGGTCATCAGCCGCACAGCGTGTTCCCGACGCAGAGATTCTTTGATCTTACGTAGCGAGGTGCCTTCGTCTTGCAATTTACGGCCAATATTGCGAGGTGTCATGTGCAGGAGTTCGCCCAGCGCGTTAAGCCCGGGCATGTCTGCATAGTTGTAGCGGGTGAGCAAAGCCTGAATACGTGCACGCAGGCTTTCGTCCTGACTGGGTCGATGAAGGATGTAAGCGGGGGCCGCCTGAAGGAATTGCCGCAACTCCTGTTCACCGCGCACGATGGGCAGATGGAGGTATTTTTCATGCAGCAAAAAACCGCACGTCGGCTGATCAAATTTCAGCTCACCCGGGTACATTGCCCGGTACTCGGCTTCGTGGTCCGGGGCGGGGTAGCTGAACTGGGTGTGGGCAAAGGGAACTTGCTGATCCACTAGCCAGCAGGACAGTCGCTCCCACATCAGGATCAGGAACTCCTGAAGCAGGTGGTCGGTATCTTTACGGGCGTCTTTCAGGTGCAGGCGGAAGAAAATCTGCTTGTCCTGAGTCTCCATGGCGATGTCGATATTGCTGCAGATGATCCGGTAAAAATGTGCGCTTTTGCGCAGTACTGCACCCAGTGTGGCTGACCCCAGGCAGTATTCGCACATCAGAGCGAAGGTGCCGTTGTTGCATCGCTCTGATGACATTCCCAGAAATTCATCCTTGGTGGCTCGCCAGACTGCTTTGATCAGCTCGGTCAGCTGCTGTTCAGTGATCAGCTGCTCCGGGTGCTCTAGCCAGTTGACGGGGACACCGGCCTGAGCCAACAGGGTGTGAGCCTGATGGCCTTGGCGTTCAGCCCCGCGAATGGCAGCTTGAAGGTAGTGATTGGCAATATGGGGCTTGGCCATTGTTATGAGAAATACCGCCTAACAGGTCAAATTTTTCGGCAAGAAGGGTCATTCTAGACCCAGGCCATACGGAGTTAAATGACAGGATCATTTATTCATTCAATAACGGCGGGGGCGCCCATGTCGGCAGAACAGTCAGAAATCGAACTTTTTCAGACCATGATTGTCCGGGCTCTGGAACTGGAAGTAGCACCATTCTATGAGCAGTGGGAAGAAGCTGGAGAGGTTCCCCGGGGCTTGTGGTACACGCTGGGGGAAGCCGGAATGCTGGGCATTGATATGCCGGAAGAATACGGTGGTGCCGCGTCTGGATTTGAAGTCAGCCAGATGGCTATTGAGGAAATTTCCCGCATGGGCTTCGGTGGTCTGGCTTCTGGTTATAACATCCACTCCAACATCGTCATGCCCTATATTCTGCATCTGGGCAATGAGCAGCAAAAGCAAGCCTGGTTGCCGTCAATGGTATCGGGAGAGGTGCTTGGTGCCATTGCCATGACTGAGCCCGGTGCGGGTAGTGATTTGGCGGCTATGCGAACAACCGCTGAACGTACTGACGAAGGCTGGAAAATTAACGGAGCTAAAGTGTTCATCACCAATGGCTTGCAGGCTGATTTGGTGATTGTTTGTGCCAAGACTGACCTGAAAGCCGGCGCCAAAGGGGTGTCATTGTTTCTGGTGGACACTAGCCTGCCGGGCTTCTCTCGCGGTAAGGGCATTAAGAAAATTGGTCAGCACGCCAGTGATACTGCTGAGCTGTTTTTTTCGGATCTGATTGTTCCCGAAGATGCTTTGTTGGGCGAAGAAGGGAAAGGATTTGCCTATCTTATGCAGGAACTACCCCGGGAGCGGTTGGGTGTTGGTGCACAGGCGATTGGCGCGTCTGAAGGTGCATTGGCGCTGACTGTGGATTATGTGAAGCAACGTCACGCCTTTGGTCAGCGGATTGCTGATTTTCAGAACACTCGTTTCAAACTGGCCGAGGCTCGTGCGCGTATCGAGATGGCCCGCGCCTACCTGAACCAGTGTGTTGCGAAATACCATCAGGGCACCATGAACGCGACCGACGCTGCGGTTCTGAAACTCATGCTCACCGAAATGCAGTGTGACATCGCTCACGAATGCCTGCAGTTGTTCGGCGGTTACGGCTATACCGTGGAATATCCGATTTCCCGTTTCTTTGTGGATGCCCGGGTGCAAACCATTTATGCAGGCACCTCTGAAATCATGAAAGAGGTGATAGCCCGTTCCATGCTGGGCAAATAATGATTCCGACAACCGTTTTCAGGAGAAATGTATGAAACTGACAGAGGTAGTGATTCTTGATGGTGCCCGTACTGCCATCGGTAGTTTTGGCGGCAGCCTTAGTTCAATGGCTCCGGCCGATATGGGTACGGTCGTCGCCAGAGAAGCCATTAGCCGGGCGAACGTGCCTGCTGAGGATATCGACCACTCTGTATTTGGCCACATCATTACCACTGGCCCTCAGGATGTCTATCTGGCCCGACATATTGCCTTGAATGTAGGCATGCCACAAAGCTCGGCGGCGCTTAACGTGAATCGATTGTGTGGCTCTGCTGTTCAGTCAGTCATCAGTGCTGCTCAGATGATTATGCTGGGCGACAGCAAAATAGCGTTGGCAGGTGGCGCAGAATCCATGAGTCAGGGGGCATATCTTTTGCCTGATGCACGAAAGGGGCTGCGCATGGGTGATGGCGGGGTAGTCGATATGACGTTGGGGATTTTGAGTGACCCGTTTGGTAGTGGCCACATGGGGATGACCGCTGAGCGCATTGCTGCTAAATACGGCCTGACCCGGGAAGATCTGGATGTTTTCTCTGCAGAGAGTCATCGTCGCGCAGCAAACGCTATCGAGAACGGCTATTTTGACAGTCAGATTGTGCCGGTGACGGTGAAACAGGGCCGTAAGGATGTGGAGTTCAAGCAGGATGAGCATGTTCGTCCGGGCACGACTACAGAGAGCTTGTCTGCACTTAAACCTGTGTTCACTAAAGATGGCATTGTGACTGCCGGAAACGCGTCAGGCCTGAATGATGGTGCTGCAGCGATGGTACTGACCACCGCCTCTGAAGCCGAAAAGCGCGGTTTGAAAGCTCGTGGCCGTTTGGTGGGCTACGCCTTTGCCGGGGTAGACCCGGAAGTCATGGGGCTTGGTCCGATTCCCGCCGTGCGCCAGGTGCTCTTACAAACTGGCCTGTCGGTGGCTGATCTTGATGTGATTGAATCCAATGAAGCTTTTGCTGCTCAAGCCATGGCGGTTAGCCGCGAGCTTGGACTGCCTGATGATAAGGTCAATCCGAACGGCGGTGCCGTTGCTATGGGACACCCGGTGGGGGCCACTGGATCTATCCTGATCATCAAAGCGCTGGCTGAACTGGAACGTACAGGAGGCCGTTATGGACTGATCACCATGTGCATTGGGGGTGGGCAAGGCATCGCGCTGATCGTTGAACATCTGGCGTAATCCCCTCAACTAACAAAGGATATAGATTATGGATTTCAAAGGTATTCCGGCCATCGTGACCGGAGGAGCTTCAGGGCTGGGTGAAGGTGCGGCTCGGGCGCTGGCCGCAGCCGGTTGTAAAGTGGCTATTCTGGACTTGAACAAGGAGCGAGGTGAGCAGATAGCTGCCGAGCTTGGCGGTATTTTTGTTGAATGTAACGTGGCTTCTGAGGAAAACGCTGAAGCGGCAATGAAGGCTGCACGGGACACCCATGGCCTCTGCGGTATTGCGGTGAGCTGTGCAGGTATTGCGCCGGCTGCAAAGATTCTTGGCCGTGACGGCGTGATGCCGCTGAATCACTTTAGTAACGTTATTCAGGTCAACCTGATTGGTACCTTCAATATTCTGCGTTTGGCGGCTGCAGACATGGCTCAGCGTGAAGCCAATGCCGATGGCGAGCGTGGCGTAATCATCAACACAGCTTCGGTGGCGGCTTATGAAGGCCAGATTGGCCAGGCGGCCTACAGTGCGTCTAAGGGAGGTGTGGTATCGCTGACTTTGCAGGCGGCTCGGGAACTGGCCCGTGAAGGTATTCGGGTGAACACCATCGCACCGGGGCTGTTCCTGACCCCGATGATGGCCGGCATGCCCCAGGATGTTCAGGATAGCCTTGCTGCAACTCTGCCATTCCCGAAACGACTCGGAAAGCCGGAAGAGTTTGGCATGATGGTGGATCAGATGGTGCGCAACCCGATTCTCAACGGTGAGGTTATCCGCCTCGATTGCGCTCTGCGCATGGCTCCCAGATAACCCTTAACGATAGGCACGCGATATGACTATTTCCGTTGACCAAGAAGAGCTGAGGCTGTTTCGGGATTCCGTTGTTAAAGCTCTGGAAGCCGAAGTGGCTCCACACTACGACGCTTGGGAAAAATCCGGCATTGTGCCCAGGGCGTTGTGGAATACCCTCGGTAACGCCGGCATGTTGTGCGTGGATATACCCGAAGACTGTGGCGGCTGCAGTGCGCCTTTTCAGTATTCTGTGGTCGTTGGGCAAGAACTGGCCCGCATGGGGTTCGGTGCTTTGTCCACCAATGTGATGGTGCACTCGGATATTGTAGCGCCGTACCTAAGCCATATCGGAAACGATGTGCAGAAACACCAATGGTTGCCGAAAATGGTCTCCGGTGAAGCTGTTGGTGCTATCGCCATGACAGAGCCGGGTGCGGGTAGTGACCTGCAGGCCATGCGTACCAGTGCGGTAAAAGATGGTGATGACTACATTTTGAATGGTTCCAAGACCTTCATCACCAACGGCCAGCATGCGGACATGGTGATTGTGGCCGCCAAAACGGATCCGGCAGCTGGTGCCCGAGGTATCAGTCTGTTTCTGGTAGATACCTCTTTGCCAGGCTTCAGTAAGGGGCAAAATATTGAAAAGATCGGCCAGCATTCCGGTGATACATCGGAGCTGTTTTTTTCCGATATGCGCGTACCTTCTTCAGCCTTATTGGGTGAAGAGGGACAGGGGTTCATGTATCTGATGCGGGAGCTGCCCCGTGAGCGTCTGGTGATTGGTGCGCTCGGGGTTGCCGCTGCTCGCGGCTCTCTGGATATGACCATCGCCTACGCGCAGGAACGAGAGCTGTTCGGTCAGAAATTGGGTCAACTGCAGAATACTCGTTTCGAAATCGCCCGAATGGAAACCGATTATCGCGTGAATAAGGCCTTCGTGGACCAGTGTATCCGCGAGTACGAAGACGGCAAGCTGGACGCGCCGACTGCGTCCATGGCCAAGTACAGTGCTACGGAAATGCAGTGTCGGGTCGCTGATGGCTGCCTGCAATTGTTCGGGGGTTATGGTTACACCCGCGAATACCCGATCTCCCGCAATTTTACTGACGCTCGGGTACAGCGTATCTATGGCGGTACTTCGGAAGTGATGAAAGAAATTATCGCCCGATCGGTACTTGGGCGCTGATTACAGAGGACACAATCTATGAACAAAAACGACGTAGTCATCGCCGGGTCTGCCCGGACCCCGATGGGTGGAATGATGGGCTCATTAAGCTCCGTACGCTCTCCGGAACTTGGTGCTATTTCTATTAAAGCAGCCATTGAGCGTGCTGGGCTGCAACCGGCCGACATTGAAGAAATTATTATGGGCTGTGTTCTGCCTGCAGGTCTCGGCCAGGCACCTGCCCGTCAGGCGTCGCGAGCCGCCGGTATTCCCGATAGCTCCGGCTGCACGACGGTTAACAAAATGTGCGGTTCCGGTATGCAGGCCATCATCATAGCTCATGATCAGATCAAAGCCGGCACCAATAGCATCATGATCGCTGGTGGCATGGAAAATATGAGCCAGGCGCCATACCTGTTACCTAAAGCCCGTGCCGGTATGCGTATGGGGCATGGTCAGGTGATGGACAGTATGTTTCTGGACGGACTGGAAGATGCCTACGAAGGTGGTTTGATGGGCGTGTTCGCTCAGCGCACGGCAGATGAGCTCAACATTTCTCGTCAGGCCATGGATGAGTTCTCCATCGGTTCCCTGCAAAAATCATTGGCGGCCATTGAAAATGGCTGGTTCCGTGATGAAATTGTACCCGTCACCATTTCCGGCCGCGGCGGGGATACAGTCGTCAACACTGATGAACAGCCGGGTAATGCCAAACCGGAAAAAATTCCGAACCTGAAACCAGTATTCGCTAAAGACGGTTCAATCACAGCGGCCAACTCAAGCTCTATCAGTGACGGCGCTTCCGCCGTGGTACTGGCATCGGCAGCGGAAGCGGAGGCTCGGGGTCTGACCCCGCAGGCCCGAATTGTGGCTCATGCTACCCACGCCCGCCTGCCAGCAGAATTTACTCTGGCTCCTATTGGTTCCATTGAAAAAGTGCTGAAGAAAGCGGGTTGGAGTCTGGATGACGTAGACCTGTTCGAAATCAACGAAGCTTTCGCTGTGGTCACCCTGGCGGCTATCAATAAACTCAACCTGCCTGCCGGGAAGGTCAACGTGCATGGCGGCGCTTGCGCTCTGGGGCACCCTATTGGTTCATCTGGCTCCCGCATCATCGTTACCCTGATCAACGCGCTGAAGCAGCGAGGCCTGAAACGGGGTGTCGCTTCCCTGTGCATTGGTGGTGGCGAGGCAACGGCGGTGGCCATCGAAGTACTTTAGATAGGTACAAGCTTTATACATAGGGTTTCAGTTGTGCTGGAGGGCTTACCAGCACAACTGGAACCCTTCTATGCAGAGACTGAACGAACCGGTGCAGCCTGTTCGTTCAAAGTTACGTTAACAACGTTATGCAGCTTTTCCAGCTGTGAGCGTAACATGGCGACCGGCCTACAGCCCTCCAGAGTCAAAGAAATGTCCAGCTGGTCATCTGAAGATTCCATAGACATCCGCGCAATCCTGAATCCCCGAACCCGAACCACCTGGCACAGGCGTTCTAGAGCCGCGGCCTCCTGTTGCATACGGCAATTTAATGAATAACTGGGCATAGAATTCTCTGCTGACTGGTTCATGCTACCTGTTCCTTAGTTGTGGTACGTCGCGCTTCATCGATCATCTCGTTATTGCTGCCGCCAGGTTTAACTATCGGCCACACGTTCTCTTCACGGCTGATGGCAACGTGCAGCAGCATTGGCCCGTTATAGGCCAGAATCGTCTCAATCCCCCTGCGCATTTGATCTGTACGCTCGATGTGTAAGGCAGGGATATCAAACGCCCGTGCCATGGCGACAAAGTCTGGATTGTCATCCAGATTGATATGGCTTTCCCTGTTGTTGTAGAACAATTCTTGCTGCTGGCGAACCATGCCCAGGCATTGGTTATCAAGAATGATCAGCTTTAGCGGTAAGTTGTAACGGCGAATCGTGGCTAACTCCTGTGCGTTCATCATGAACGACCCATCGCCTGTTACATTGATAACAGTACTGTTGCGGTCGGCAAACTGGGCACCAATGGCTGCGGGCAGACCGAAGCCCATGGTGCCCAAGCCGCCACTCGTCAGGTGATGACGTGGGTGGTCGAATTCGTAATGCTGGGCAACCCACATCTGGTGCTGACCAACATCGCAGGCGATGATTGTGTTATCTGGCGCAATCCTGGACAGTTGGCGGATAAATGCAGGGCCAGCGATGGGGGCCAGCGACTCTTCGTTATCTGCAGCTTGAAAACCACCGGTAGTGCGCCAGGTTTTGCACTGTTTCTGCCATTCGCTGATGGATAAAGGTTCTTGTTTTATGGCGTGCGCAAAGGCGCCAAGAATCTGGTTTAAGTCGCCTCGCATGGATAAGTCAGCCGGGCGAAGCTTGTTGATCTCAGCAGCGTCGGTATCGATATGAATCATGCGGGCCCTGGGGGCAAACCCGTCAAGTTTACCGGTGGCCCGGTCATCCAGACGAGCACCAACAACGAATAGCAAGTCGCATTCATCAACGGCTTTGTTCGCAGCGCGAGAACCGTGCATGCCCAGCATGCCCATGTTGTATGGGCTACCTTTACCTGAGTTGCCAATGCCCTTGAGTGTTACAACGGCTGGCATGCCAGAGGCCAATGCGAAGTTGCGGAAGTTTTCTTCCGCATGGGCCAGCGAAACTCCGCCGCCACTATAGAGTAGCGGCCGTTTGGCAGAGCGCAGCATAGCCATGGCTTGGGATATATCCGTCTCTTGGGCTTCAGGCTTTTTAGTTGTCGGGCTGGCAGGCGAGGTTATGTCAGTGAGCAAAATATTCTTCGGAATATCAATCCAAACCGGCCCCGGGCGACCACTTTGAGCCAAGGTGATGGCTTCTTCCAATATCGCAGGCAAGGACTCAGGGTCATCTGCCAGATAGCTGTGTTTAACGATGCCCAGGGTCATGCCCAGAATATCGGTTTCCTGAAACGCGTCGGTGCCAATCAACGGAGACGGTACTTGTCCGGTGATAATGAGCATAGGGGTGGAATCCATATAGGCATTGGCAACGCCGGTGATCAGGTTGGTCGCACCTGGGCCGGAGGTGGCAATGCAAACACCAATCTCACCACTGGCACGGGCAAAGCCATCAGCGGCCAGGGCGCAGGCCTGTTCGTGGCGGCACAGCACATGCTCTACTCCGACATCATCAACCAGGGCATCGTAGAGTGGCATAATGCAGCCGCCCGGATAACCGAAAACTGTGTTGATGTTGTGGCGGTGGAACGCTTCAAGAATGTGCTGTGCGCCGTTCATGTTCGTTTTCCTTTTTTTCTTTGCCGCAAAAAGAAACCCCCGGGACCTTTCGGTGCCGGGGGTTTCTGGTGTCTTTATCAGGTTGTCGCTATCTCACCTGCTTGCCCACGCAAAAGCCCCCGGACGGCACCACGACCACCAGGATTAGCTTTACCAGGACAACGACAGCGTTGAGGTTCATAAAATCGACAATGCGCTCTGAATAGATTTAAACAATGTGTGTAGAATTTACCGCACGTTTAAATCTGGTTGCAACCTTTTATTTTTACTTACCCACGCAGTTTCAACTTTTTGAAACAACCAAGAATGGATAATTAACGGCGAGTATGGTCATGATAAAAGCAAAATGGAGTTCCCTGGGGTTGTCGATTCTGGTGATCGTGGCTTTGATCATCTGGATGGCGACCGGGGAAATCAGACTTGCGAGTGATGAGCCGCCCGAGGAACCTGTAAAGGAACAACGTGAGCTGACACAGGTTGAAGTGAAAGTGCTGAAGGCAGAGGCCTATCAGCCATCGCTTAAGCTACAGGGGCAGATTGAGCCCTGGAAGATGGTTATGGTCAGTGCCCGCACGTCCGGAACTGTTGAGAGCCTGCAGGTTGCGCTGGGTGATCAGGTGAAAGCTGGCCAGACATTACTGACTCTCTCCACCGATGGCCGTGATGCTGTGGTAACACGCTGGCAGGCCAGAATCCGAAAGCTGGAAGCTGACCTGTCAGCAGCACGTAAACTTAAAACCCGTAATTTAGTGGCTGAAACAGAGATTTTGAGCTTGGAGAGTGATCTTGCTGCTGCCCGGGCTGACATGAAGGCCGCAGAGTTAACGCTGCAATATTTAAAACCAAAAGCTCCGTTTGACGGAATTGTGAACCGCCGCGAAGTGGACCCGGGTACACTGGTACAAGAAGGTACTTCGTTACTTGAGCTGGTCCAGGTAGATCGACTGAAGGCCTTGGGCCGGGTTCCACAACAAGCTGTGAAAGATGTTCGCCCGGGGCAAGCGGTTGGAGTGAATCTGCTGGATGGTACCCGTTTGGCGGGCGTCGTGAGTTTTGTGGCCAGTGCTGCAGATCCTGCCACTCGTAGTTTTGCTGTGGAAATTGTGGTTGAAAACCCGGATTTGAAAAGAGCAGCCGGTGGTACCGCAAATCTCAATATCCAATTGCCGGAACAAAAGGCAATGTTTATCTCTCCTGCTTACCTGAGCCTCAATGATGATGGTCGCCCGGGTGTGAAGTACGTGGATAGCGACAACAAAGTGGTATTCCAAACCGTCAAACTACTCAGTATTTCAACGACGGGTGCTTGGGTTTCTGGCCTGCCTGATGAAATTCTGCTGATTACTCGCGGGGCCGGGTTTGTTGTTGCTGGTGAGACCGTGCGGCCCGTTGATCGCTCAGATAAGCGGGGCTGATTAATATGAAAGCACTTATCGCTGCGGCAATGGATCGAAGCCGCACTACCTTACTGACGTTCCTGTTTCTTCTGATTGGCGGAATGGTGGCTTATCAAGTGATTCCTAAGGAGTCCAGCCCGGACATAGCCATACCCATGATATACGTTGCCATGTCTTTGGAAGGGATTAGCCCGGAAGATGCCGAGCGTTTGCTGGTGCGTCCTATGGAGCAGGAGTTGCGAGCCCTTGAAGGTATCAAGGAAATGCGTGGCAACGCCTCCGAAGGTCATGCTTCGGTCATGCTGGAATTCGATGCCGGATTTGATGCAGATAAAGCCTTGCAGGATGTGCGAGAGAAGGTTGATACGGCGCGCAACAAGCTCCCTCAAGAAGCGGATGAACCGCGGGTTCATGAAATCAACGTGTCTCTCTTTCCTGTTTTGTCTATTGGACTGTCTGGCCCGTTGTCTGAGCGTGAGCTGATCACCATTGCCCGACGTTTTCAGGACGCAATTGAAGCCATTCCTGAAGTGCTGGAAGTAGATATTGGTGGTGACAGGGAAGACCTGTTAGAAATTGTTGTAGACCCACAGGTGCTTGAAAGTTACGGCATAGATTTTGACCAACTGGCTTCTATTGTGACCCGGAACAACCAGTTGGTGGCGGCGGGGTCCCTGGATACAGGTAATGGCCGGATGTCGTTAAAGGTACCCGGAGTCATCGAGACAATCGAAGATGTGATGTCCATGCCCATTAAGGTAGACGGTAACACTGTCGTCACCTTTGGCGATGTGGCAATGCTGCAACGTACGTTCAAAGATCCTTCCGGCTTTGCCCGCATCAATGGCGAACCCGCTTTGGTCTTAGAGGTGTCGAAGCGTTCTGGTGCCAATATTATTGAAACGATTGAGCAGGTTACGGCTTTGATAGGCGAAGCCAGGCCGCAGTTACCGGAAGCGCTGGAAGTTCGCTATATCATGGATCAGTCAGAAGAAGTTCAAGACATGCTGTCTGATCTGCTTAACAACGTACTGACAGCGATTGTTCTGGTGCTCATTGTCGTGATCGCAGCCATGGGCCCACGCTCTGCATTGCTGGTGGGGCTCACCATTCCCGGTGCCTTTTTAACTGGGATTCTGGTGATATGGGGTATGGGTTTAACGCTCAATATCGTTGTGTTGTTCAGCCTTATTCTGGTGGCGGGCATGTTGGTTGACGGTGCCATTGTCGTTTCTGAACTGGCTGACCGTAATCTGAGCGAAGGCCTGCCAGTAAAAGATGCGTGGGTGGAAGCTGCCTCTCGCATGGCGTGGCCTGTGATTGCCTCAACAGCAACAACTTTGGCAGTTTTCATCCCTTTGCTGTTCTGGCCCGGCGTTGTTGGTGAGTTCATGAAATTTCTGCCGATGACCGTTTTGATCTGTTTGATCGCCTCGCTGGCTATGGCGCTGGTTTTTTTGCCGGTTATGGGAGGTGTCAGCGGTGGTAGGCGATCCCATCAGGATGTTACGGAAGGGCGTTTCATGATGGTCTACCGGAGCACCCTGAGTGGGCTGTTGCGTAGGCCGGGGCTAACTCTGACGGGGGCTCTGGCCGTGATCATTGTGATATACGCAGCCTACAGTCGCTTTAATTATGGCGTTGAGTTCTTTCCCAGTGTCGAACCAGATTCGGCTCAGGTGCAAGTGCGCGCCCGTGGAGATCTGTCTATCTGGGAGCGGGATGCCATTATTCGGGAGGTGGAAGATCGTCTGCAGAACATGCCTGAAGTGAAGGCGCTATATGCCCGCTCTATATTGACCGCCGGAAATCAAATGGCACCGGATGTGATCGGTACCTTGCAGTTCCAATTTAATGACTGGCACACGCGTCGGCCTGCGACTGAAATACTTGATGACTTCCGCGAGCGAACTTCAGATATTGCCGGTATCGAGCTGGAGTTCCGGAAACAGGAAGGCGGCCCTGCAGAAGGTAAGCCTGTTGAATTGTTGGTTAGCAGCCTGAATAGCGGTCAACTGGATGGGTATGTGGATGAGCTTGCTCAAAAAATGCGCAGTATGGGTGGGTTCGTGGATATCGAGGACGATCGCAGCCTGCCAGGTATTGAGTGGCGCTTGAAAGTGGATCGTGAGGCTGCGGCCCGCTTTGGCACCGATGTGTTGAGTATTGGTAGCGCAGTGCGGCTGGTTACCAATGGGATGGTGTTGGCTACCTATCGGCCAGAAGATGTGCGGGATGAGGTGGATATTGCTGTTCGTGTGCCGAATAACTGGCGAGAGCTGGAATACTTGCAGCGCCAGACCATTAACACGCCCAGAGGGCAGGTGCCTTTATCCGAGTTTGTGACACTGGAGCCCGGTGACAAAACCGGAAACATTGTTCGGGTCGATGGCCAGCGAACCATCACCATAAAATCCGATGTGGCACCGGGCCGTAGAATGGATGAGTTACTGGAAGCTTTACAGGCTGAAATGCCCGAACCGCCAGAGGGAGTCACTCTCCGTTTTGGTGGTGAAAACGAAGATCAGCAACAGGCATCCACTTTCCTTGTTTCTGCCTTTTTTGTGGCGATAGCCATGATGGTGTTAATTCTTCTGACTCAGTTCAATTCCATGTATCAGACGTTGTTGATTCTTTCGGCAATCGTACTTTCTACCGCGGGCGTTCTGCTTGGGCTGCTGCTTAATGGCCAATCATTCGGCATTGTGATGGTAGGGATGGGGATTATTGCCCTGGCGGGCATTGTTGTGAACAACAATATCATCCTGATCGATACCTTTAACCAGTTAAAAAAAGAAGGTCTGGAAGCCTATGAGGCGGCTCTTGAAACGGGTTGTTTGCGTTTCCGGCCTGTCCTGCTTACGGCCATTACCACTATTCTTGGGCTGATGCCGATGGTGTTGGGTGTTAACGTCAACTTGCTGGAACCGTCATTGGGTTTGGGCGCACCTTCCACCCAGTGGTGGATGCAGCTTTCCAGTGCTATCGCAGGGGGGCTGGCTTTTGCGACGCTGCTGACGCTGTTGCTGACCCCGGCGTTGCTGGTCCTTGGTGAGCGAACAGGGCTGCGTCTCCGTGGGTTTACTGCCAGATTCCGTTAACTGAAAAATGAGTGGCGAAGGTGCTGATGACCAACAGGCTGGGAAGTACAACACCGATGATAATGCCGAACCCTCTTGACGAAATTTATCGTGATCAATGGTTGCTGGTGGTTCACAAACCTTCAGGGTTGTTGGTGCACCGAAGCCCCATCGATAAACATGAAACCGAGTTTGCACTGCAATATGCCCGGGAGTTGAACGGGGGGCAGCATGTGTACCCGGTGCATAGGTTGGATCGGCCAACCTCAGGCTTGCTGATTTTTTCCAGAGACCCGGACACCGCCAGGGTGATGGGGCAGGCGATGATGGCTGGTGACGTTTCCAAAACCTATCTTGCGGTGGTGAGAGGGTGGGCTCCGGAAAGTGGCGTGATTGATCATCCTTTACGGGATGAACCGGAAGATCGCCGTCTGAAAGCGCAAAACCAGCCGATACGGGAAGCCCTGACGCATTACAAGAGGCTCGCGACAACCGAACTGCCAGTTGCCATTGAGCGATACCCCAGCAGTCGTTACAGCTTGGTGGAACTTTATCCGAAAACGGGCCGTAAGCATCAGTTGCGTCGGCATATGAAACATATCAATCACCCCATCATTGGCGATGCGAATCATGGCCGAGGTAGGCACAACCGTTATTTTGCTGAAAGGTTTGGTCGGGGAAGGTTGCTGCTGGCAGCGACGGAATTGCGTTTTTTGCACCCGGTGACAGGCGAGAAAATTATCTTGAAAGCCCCACCAGAGCAGAGCTTTCAAGATGTTTTGGTACTGTTTGGTAATGTGTCAGGCATCTAGCCGGTCAGGGTCGTTGACCAGAGTATTCTTCCACGGTATTACCAGGGCGTTCAGGTATTTCAGCGCCGCGCCCTGGCATAATGTGCCAGTTATGTAGTTTTTTTTATCATTTTGCGTTGATTGGTTTTGTAATCTTTGATTCTGCTTGTTTTCATACATACTCCCAGCACGACTATAAGAATAAATCCATACGCTAGGGCGCAAAGTGAACACACTAAAATTCTTGTTGGCATTCATGCTCTGCTTTGTACTGCCTGCCGCAATGGCGGCTGAAGACGCCGTCTGGGGGAAACATTCCAAGCGTCTGGAGCTTTCCCAATTTGTTGCTTACTGGATGGAGGATGAACAAACCTCTATTCAGGAGGTCCGTTCGCTGCCGGAGACGGCCTGGACAGAGAACGGTAACGACAGTGTGAGTCTTGGCTACGGCGATGCGGTTTATTGGTTCAAAGTCGGGCTGGACAATGCGCTGGCGGTAGAAGCGATTACCTTTCTGGAGATAGGTTACCCAGTACTCGACCACATAGAGTTATACACCGTTTCATCTGCCGGGCAGTCCAACCCAATGAAATTAGGTGATAAACAGCCGTTTTATGATCGGCCGGTTTATCATCGTAATTTTATTATTCCCATGGTGCTGGCACCTAATGAGACGACAACGCTCTTCATTCGGGTTGAGACCACCAGTTCAATGCAGTTGCCACTGATCCTCTGGGATCAAAGTGCGTTCTATGCAACGGAACAATCCCGAAGTATGTTTGAAGGGGCCTACTTCGGGATTGTTCTGGTCATGATCCTGTATAACTTGTTTGTGTATCTTGCTG
Source organism: Marinobacter sp. (assembly GCF_041595835.1). Lineage (GTDB taxonomy): Bacteria > Pseudomonadota > Gammaproteobacteria > Pseudomonadales > Oleiphilaceae > Marinobacter. Next base: position 19,072 of record NZ_JBFHJO010000037.1, read on the forward strand.
TAGGCGAGCGAAACTTCCTCTACTACGTGGGATACATTACAGCCATGCCGCTTTTTCTGGCCTGTTTGCATGGTGTGACCTTTCAGTTTCTGTGGCCGGAGTCTACCTGGTGGAACGATCAGGCGATCATCGTTTTTCTGAATCTGGTGGTTTTCTTTGGTGGCGCCTTCAGCCTCAGTTTTATCAATGTCACCCGGGAAAATCATCCCTGGCTGAACCGTTGGGCAGTTGGGCTGGTATGGGTTGCTGCAGCCCAGGCAGTGGCTGGATTGTTTGTGCCCTACAGTCAGATGATTCTGCCCTCCATTCTGGTCGGATTTGTCGGTTGTGCGACCATGTTGCTGTTAAGTGTAGTGCGTCTGATCAAGGCTGATCCAGCTGCACGTTATTACACCGTGGCGTGGGTATTCATGCTGTTTGGAGGCATTGTGTTGGCACTTAGCAAATTCACTATGTTGCCGCGAAATCTGCTGACTGAGAATGCCGCTCAGGTGGGGTCTGCGCTCGGCGTTATTCTGTTATCTATTGCGCTGGCCGATCGTCTTAATCGTGAGAAGATGAAAACTATTGCAGCTCAACAACGACTTTTAAGTGAAGAGCGTAAAGCCCGGTTTGCCCAAGAGAAGTCCCTGCAGGTCCAGAGGGAAGCGAATGCCATGCTGGAAGAGCGGGTACAGGATCGTACCCGCGATCTTGAAGCATTGAACGAGCAGTTGCTGGAGCTGAGCGCCACCGACCCGCTTACAGGCCTGAAAAACCGAGGCCATTTTGATAAAGCTTTTCAGTCTGCAGTGGTTCATGCATACCGGTTTGAAGAAACGTTGTCGTTGCTTGTGTTGGATATCGATCACTTCAAGCAGTTTAACGACACCTATGGCCACTTGGTTGGTGATGACTGTTTGAAAATGGTGGCTAAATGTATGCAAAACCATCTCAGCCGCCCCCAGGATCTGGCTGCCCGGTACGGTGGCGAGGAATTTGTAGTGTTATTGCCTGATACACCGGAAGAAGGTGCTGTTAGTGTTGCCGAGCGCATACGCAGAGACATTGAGGAAACTGCGTTCAGGGTATCCGGTGAGATACTTCACCTCACCATCAGTATCGGGGTTTGCAGCGTTGCGCCTAAAGCAGCGGATGCTACGAAAGAAATTTTCGCCCGTGCCGATGACGCTTTGTACGAAGCTAAAGGTAAGGGCCGGAACCGGGTTGAAATCTGTCGGAAAGATGGTCCGGCCGGGAGTTCAGTAACCGCTTAATAGTTAAGATAGGTTATGGATGGCCACCCGCGATCAGCTTCCAGTGCATAGGAAATCTCAAGAAGTGTGCGTTCATCTCCGTGTTTTGCCATGAATTGGACAGACACCGGCAGGTTGTTCTCAGTTACTCCCATTGGTATTGAAATCGCCGGTGCGCCTGTAGCGTTGGCGAAGGGGGTAAAGTTTGCGTACTGCATGAGCCGCTCAAACAGAGTATCGAAAGGCACCGTCGGGCTCAGGTGGCCGAGCAGGGGGGTGGTGTGAGCCAGCACTGGCGTCAAAATGGCATCGTAATCGGTCATATCTCTGGCGTAATCGTGCCAGGATCGCTTTAGCCTCCAGATAGCAGCGGGTAATCGCCAGATCTGCTTTCGTACCATGTTGTCCAACCCATTGGTCAGAGCATCAACCTTTTTTTTGTCAAAGTCCGGGTGTAAGAGTTTTCGCCCCTGAAGCTTTACACCCAAAGCGAGCATCCCCCAGTACAGGGCAAAGTCGTTGGGAAATGACTTCGCCACAGGAAGATCAATGGGCTCAATAATGTGGCCCAGCTTTTCAAGTAATCTGGCAGTTTGCTCAACGGTTCGGCGTGTTTCCTCGTCCGTAGAATGGCCGTTGATTGAGTCCAGAGCCAGCCCTATTCGCAGTTGTTTTTCGCCCGGCCCATGAACATGGCCGACCTTTGGTAATTTATGATTGTAGAAATATTGTTCGGCATGGGCGATAAATCCTGCACTGTCGCGCACAGACCGTGTGACTACACCATCGCTGACAATATCGACAGGTAGGGTCCTGGCGGCTTCATGAATAACAACTCGCCCCCGAGTAGGTTTGAGGCCAATCAGACCACAACAAGCGGCCGGGATGCGAATAGAGCCGCCACCGTCGTTAGCATGGGCCACTGGAACAACGCCTGCTGCAACCATGGCTGCAGCACCACCCGACGAAGCTCCGCAGGAGTATGCCGGGTTCCAGGGGTTTCTTGTCGGTGCGCCATGGGCTGGTTCTGTGGTGGCGTTAAAACCGAATTCCGGCATGCTGCTTTTGCCCAGGCAGAGATATCCCTGTGCAAGCATCTGTTTTGCAAAGGGACTGGTTTTGGTAGCTGGTTGGCGTGGCACGGCGACTGAACCATGACTGGTGGGCAGCCCTTTTATATCGGTATTGTCTTTGATAAAGGTAGGTACGCCTGCGAACGGAGCTTGCGATGAGGCCACTTTTGTAGCCTGCGCCAATGCCTGGTCGTAATTGTCAGAGGCCACGGCATTCAACGTGGGCTGTGCCAGTCTGGACCTTTCTATCGCCGCAGCAGCAACCTCAACTGCTGATACTTCGCCTCGGCGAATTTTCGCTGCAAGGTCTGTGGCATCAGATGTCCCGAGAGCATCATCCCGAAAACAGTGGAAGGGGGCTGGTTGATTGCGGTCCATTTAATACTCCGATGCGTTTAATTGGACAAGAACCATAGCCCAGCTTTAAACGTGACGACATATCATTTTAGGTACGTCGTCACAGAGCGTTGCACGGAGTTATGTTTTTTGTGTAGCCCATCTCATCCTTTTCAGGAGGCCTTTTTTCGGGCTGCCTTGATAATATCGTAGGCGTGGCTGATTTCCTGTGTGCGCTCCTCGGCCATTTCCCGCATGCTCTCAGGGATACCTCTGCCAGCGAGCTTGTCCGGATGGTTTTCGCTCATCAATTTGCGATAGGCTCGCTTGATCTCAGCGTCAGACGCCGATGAAGGCATCCCCAGCACCTTGTAAGCGTCATCCAGCTGCTGACTGGTGGAATAGTTTGGGTTGTTTCCTCCGTGGCCAGCGTGGGCCCCTCTTAGCATTGCTTCAAGTTGGTCAACCTGGCTTTCTGGCAGGCCGAGCCCTCTGGCGACACGTAGCAGCATTTCGTGCTCTGCAGGGTGAACCTGGCCGTCAGCAGCCACTGCCGATACCTGTATTTGGAGAAACATCTGAAGGAGGGCTGGTTGCCGGCCCGAGCTGGCAAGAAACCGTTGCAGCTCGGCATCAAGGTCGAAGTCAGGTTGTTTGCCCCTATTGAAAGCGTCTCTGGCAAGTTTTTTTTGATCCTCGTTCAGGCGGAACCGCATGAACATGGTTTCTGCCATTTGGATTTCATCACGGCTGACGACACCATCCGCTTTGCAGAGCGCACCCATGACTGAAAATGCTGACTCAATAAACCCCAGTTGCAGGCTTTGAATGCCGCCTATCAGTTTGCTTTTGAGGCGCTGGAGCAGGAACGCGCCCAAGGCGGCTCCGATAAGGAACCCGGGGAAGCGGCCAAAGGCATAGCCTATCAGGCCGCCAAAGATCATTGCGAACAGCATTCAGAAATCCTTTAAGTGATCATCAGTCTCATAAATATACGGGTTTTTTGTCACGGCTTCATGAACAGGCTTTCATCCACGGATCAACCGGTCCAGCTTCCTGGCATCATTCTTCGCAACATCAGCCGAGCCATGCGGTCAGGATTCCTGCAGCCAGTGAAAGCGCCATAGGTCCTGCTACCAATGCACCGGCTTTGCGGTTGCCCATTGTCCAGACAATGCCGGACTTCACCATGTTGTTGACGGATGCTGCAATGACAATGCCCAGGACGGCAGCATCCATGCTGAGGCCATCGTTTGACATACGGGTCAGGGATAGAGTGATGGCATCCACGTCGGCAATGCCGGATGTGGCTGCCAGGGCATAGACACCGGCATCGCCGAAGGCGTCTTTCAGAAATTCACCCAACAGAAGAATGGAGGTAAGGAGGAATCCGAAAATCAGTGCCGAAGCCAAGTCCAGAGGGTTCTGTGAAAGCCTGGGCTGACTGACCTGTTGTTGGCTTGAATTTTTCTGCCAGATGAATAGAGCCGGTACGTATAGCAAAACGGTCATCACCAGCACCGGCCAGAACAACTTCGGCAGTAATTCGGAATTGATGACCAGGCAATAAACGAGAATACGTGGAAACATAGTGCCGCACGCAATCAGAATGCCTGCGGCAAACTGTGGGTTGAGATCAGGGTTTTTGCTGGATTGGCGAGCAAAGTGCAGGGTCAGGGCTGTGGATGAGCTGAGCCCTGCAAACAAACTGGTGAACAAGATGCCTTTATGAGTGCCAGCAACGCGAATGGCGAAATAACCAACAAAGGATATGGAGGCAATCATCACCACCATCCACCAGATTTCCCGTGGATTCAGTACGCCGCCAGGGCCCATTTGTTCATTGGGTAGCAGGGGGAGCATAACGACAGAAATAAGCAGCAACTTTAGCGCTGCATCCAGCTCATGAGCCTGTAGTTTTTTTACCCAGCCATGAATTTCTTTTTTGTTATCCAGAATCAGTGCAGTGACTACCGCAGCAGCTGTTGCAAGAACCGGATCGATGGCAACGGCTACTGCGCCAAAGCAGAAGGTCAGTAACATGCCGATTAGAGTGGTAATGCTGAAGTTACGAATGTGTTCCAGCCGTTCGTGATAGGCGACTAATCCTATAGCTGCAACACACAGCAGCATTGCCGGGAAAGCCCAAACGGTAATTTCGGAAGCGAGCACGGCAGATATACCGCCAAGAAAACCCACCAGTGAAAACGTGCGGATACCTGCAATCCGCTCTCCAGCCCGCTGTTCCCTGGCATCCCAGCCGCGTTCAAGGCCGATGATGGCTCCGAGCAATAAGGCTAAGGCGAGGTGAATGGCGGTTTGGTTTGAAATAATAAACTGGCTTGCTAAATCATCCATGTAGGATTTCCGTCGATAACCGATTTTGCCTGGTATTCTAGGCAATTGCATGCAGTCGGGTCACCCTTAACTATTGTGCTTTGTGGGTTGCCTTACTTTTGGGGAGTGTTTCTGGTAAGCTTCGCGGCCCGGATTTGACCGTAAACCGACTTAAATCAAAGCGAAGCTGGCCAAACTGTGACGATCCTTCCACCTTAGTGTTTCGTTTTTTTCATTGACCCTAACCCGGTTTTCCGCAGGCTTCCTGAGGTTTCTCCATGCCCGTTCCTACGGCGCAAGGTAACTGTTTCTTTTTCTCTGTGTAACTGGATACCCCCATCATGGTGAATGCACTTAAGCAAAATTGGTTCTCGAATATTCGAGGTGACTTGCTCTCAGGTATTGTTGTGGCTCTGGCCCTGATTCCCGAGGCAATCGCCTTTTCAATCATTGCGGGCGTTGATCCGAAAATCGGGCTCTATGCTTCCTTCTGTATCGCTGTGATCATCGCCTTCGTGGGGGGGCGCCCCGGCATGATTTCCGCGGCGACTGGAGCCATGGCTTTGCTTATGGTGACTCTGGTGAAAGATCATGGCTTGCAATACCTGCTGGCTGCTACGTTACTGACCGGCGTGTTTCAGATTGCAGCGGGTTACCTGAAGCTGGGTGGGCTGATGCGATTTGTGTCCCGCTCTGTGGTAACCGGCTTTGTAAACGCATTGGCAATTCTGATTTTTATGGCGCAGTTGCCGGAACTGACCAACGTAACCTGGCACGTATACGCAATGACCGCTGCTGGCCTGGGCGTTATCTATCTGTTCCCCTATGTGCCAACAATTGGCAAACTGATTCCGTCACCTTTGGTATGTATTGTGTCCATGACTGCCGTGGCGATGCTGCTGAATCTGGACATCCGCACCGTCGGAGATATGGGTGAACTGCCGGATACCCTGCCAATTTTCCTATGGCCTGATGTGCCGTTTACCCTCGAAACCCTGATAATTATTCTGCCATATTCGGCGGCTCTGGCCGTGGTGGGTTTGCTTGAGTCCATGATGACCGCAACCATTGTCGATGACCTGACTGACACCACCAGTGACCGCAACCGCGAATGTAAGGGGCAGGGAATTGCCAACATCGGTTCCGGCTTACTCGGTGGCATGGCTGGGTGTGCCATGATCGGCCAGTCCATCATCAACATTAAATCTGGTGGTCGTACCCGGCTTTCTACACTCACCGCGGGTGTCTTTTTGCTGGTGATGGTGCTGGTATTGGATGAATGGTTAGTGCAAATTCCTATGGCGGCTCTGGTGGCTGTGATGATCATGGTGTCCATTGGTACCTTCAGCTGGACGTCCATCAAAAATCTGCGCGAGCACCCGCTCTCTACTAACATTGTGATGGTAGTGACAGTGATTGTCGTTGTGGCCACTCACAACCTGGCCTTTGGTGTTTTGGCGGGCGTCTTGTTGGCTTCCCTGTTCTTCGCCAACAAGGTGGGGCATTACATGGTGGTGACGTCTGAACTGGATGAAAAAACCAGTACTCGCCGATACATGGTAACCGGGCAGGTGTTCTTCAGCTCTTCTGAAAAGTTCACCGAATCTTTTGACTTCAAAGAAGCGGTCGATAATGTAGTGATTGATCTCAGTCGCGCACATTTCTGGGATATCACTGCGGTTGGCGCTCTGGATAAAGCGGTTATCAAGTTCCGCCGTGAGGGGGCAGACGTTGAGGTGATTGGTCTGAATGAGGCCAGTGCCACCATCGTAGATCGTTTCGGAGTGCATGATAAGCCCGATGCGGTTGACCAGTTGATGGGGCACTGAACATGACAGAGGCCAACGTAAATGCGGATAGGCAGTGCCATAATAATCAAAACCATCACCGAGGCGAGGCAGACATGTTAAGAGTAGTGGCCTGTATCGACGGTTCCCGGGCAGTACCTGCAGTGTGTGATTACGCAGCTTGGGCCAGCCGGCACATGGAAACACCCCTGATGTTGTTGCACGTTCTGGATGAAGAGCGTTATCCGGCAGAGCCGGATTTAGCTGGCAACATCGGGCTGGGTAGTCGTGAACAGTTGCTGGCAGAATTGGCAGAGTTAGACCGTAAGCGTTCCAAGCTGGCTCTTGAACATGGCCACCATATGCTGGACGAAGCCGAAGCCCGGGTAAAAACATCGGGAATCAATGAAGTCATCAAGCGTCAGCGTCATGGAAACTTGACGGAATCTATAGTTGCGCTTGAAAAAGACACTCGGTTATTTGTGATGGGGCTTCACGGTGAAAGCAGTTCAGACCGGAGCCTTCAGGTTGGTAGCCAGTTAGAAACGGTGCTCCGCAGTGTACAGCGGCCGATTCTGTTGGTGCCGGATGAGTTCACCCAACCGGAAAGTGCCATGTTGGCGTTTGATGGTAGTGCGACGGCGTTCAAAGGTGTGGAGCTGTTGTCGGCGAGCCCTGTGCTGCAAGGCATGCCTTTGCATCTCGTGATGGTTGGCGCTGATACAGCGGATCGTTGGGAGCAGTTGAAGAAAGCAGAAAAAATGTTGGCGCCTCTTGGCGTGGAGATAACCCTGGCGATTCGTGCAGGTGAGGTAGAGCCGGCGTTGCATGAGTATCAGGAAGAAAATGATATCGACATTCTGGTGATGGGCGCATATGGCCACTCCAGGATTCGGCAGTTCCTTGTCGGTAGTACAACAACAACGATGTTGAAAACCGCGAAAAAGCCGCTAGTTATACTTCGCTAGTCAGGAAACGATGTCATGCCCAGACAACCCAAGATCTCAATTCTTACAATACTGAGCCTGTGGTTGATTCTGGGTTTGCTGGCGGGGTGTGCTGCGGCCTTACAGCCGGTTGACCATGATCCGGAACTGAAGGAGGCCTCTATGCCTGACTCCTTCGTTAGTGCTCAGATTCAGAAGTATCTTGATACCAGTTCCCCGGACTCGGGGTTTCAGTTACTTGATACGGGTCGTGATGCTTTTCTGGTGCGTGCGGCTCTGATTGAATCTGCTATTCATCAAATCGATGCTCAATATTACATCTGGAATAACGACGCTACCGGCCGGTATCTGGCAGGGCGTCTGGTTGCAGCTGCAGACAGAGGTGTAAAAGTTCGTTTATTGCTGGATGATATCAATGTAGCAGGGAAGGAGTCCTTGTTTGCCACTCTTGACAGTCATCCGAATATTCGGGTTCGTATCTATAATCCTGCAAGATCTCGCAGTGGTGCCGCGCGCTTCCTGTCTCTGATCATTGACTTTGACCGCATCAATCGCCGTATGCACAACAAAACCTTTGTCGTAGATGGTTATGTGGGTATTGCGGGTGGCCGGAATATCGGCGATGAGTATTTCGATGAACACCAGACTCTGAACTTTCGTGACCGGGACGTGATGGCCTTAGGTGCATTGGCAGGGGAAATGACAGGCAACTTCGAAGCCTATTGGGATAGCCGGTGGTCTTATCCATTGGAGCAGATATATCAGAATGGAACGGCTGAGTGGTCGGAAACGGCCAGGTCACGCCTTGTTCAGGGAACCACTTCAGCACAAGCTTTTATGGCGTCTCCGGTTCAGGGGAGGGATGCCGCAGAGGCAGTATTGCAAACCTGGTTTAAAGGACTGGTTCAGGCTCCGGCTGAACTGGTGTACGACGTACCCCCAGAAGACCCTGAGGCTCCGGCCGAGGTGCCTCAGAAAACTGCGCAAGCTCTATACCAGTTAGTAAAGGAGGCTCAGTCGGAAATTCTGGTTGAATCGGCTTATCTGGTTCTCGCTGATGACCAGTTAGATAGCCTGAGTCTTTTAGTGGGGCCTGAGCTTTCTGTTTCTGCGTTTACCAACTCATTGGCATCCAATGATCTGGTCACCAATCATTCAGGCTACGCCCGCTGGCGGAAGGAAATGCTGGATCGTGGTCTCATTCTGCACGAATTGCGGCCCGATGCGCAGGCCTGTCATGACTGGGTTGTCAGAGACGGTGCCTGTGAGAAAGGCGACGTCAGCCTTCACTCGAAAGCTGTAGTGTTTGATCGCGAAACCTTGTTCATTGGTTCCTTTAACGTGAACCTCCGGTCTATCTACCTGAATGGTGAGACAGTACTTGTTATCCGAAGTCCTGAACTGGCTGAAACCGTGGCTAAAGATATTCGCAATGCTATGAAGCCTGAAAACAGCTGGCAAGTGCAGATGGACGACAGTGGCGATCTGGTGTGGACATCGTCAGACCAGCAAGTGGACCATGAGCCGAATGTTGGCTTTTGGCGACGGGCAACCTCCAGGATTTTGTCCTGGTTACCGTTGGAAAAGTATCTGTAGTTGAATTCAGGCCGCATTCCCTGCGGCCACGCCAGAAGCCCAGGCCCACTGAAAGTTGTGCCCACCCAGGTGGCCTGTTACGTCCACCACCTCTCCGATAAAGTATAAATCTGGCTTCTCCAGAACGGCCATTGTCTTGGATGATAGCTGTGTCGTATCTACGCCGCCTAAAGTGACTTCGGCAGTTCGGTAACCTTCTGTGCCCGCGGGCTTGATTGTCCAGTTCCCAAGTGTGGCTGCAATCTTTTCCAGCTCCTGACTCCGGTATTCCTGCAGTGGACGGTTCCAGCCCTGAAGTTCATTAAAGGCTTGGGCAAAACGCTTGGGTAGGTGTTGGCTCAGATACTGAGCCACGGTGGATTGGGGCTTATCATTCCTTAATCTGAACAGGTCATCCTGAATTTTCTGCGCAGGTAGCAGGTTGATGTGTATGTCATCACCGGGCTGCCAGTAACTGGAAATTTGCAGCATAGCGGGCCCGCTTAATCCTCGGTG
>NZ_JBFHJO010000038.1:0-26776 GCF_041595835.1 Marinobacter sp.
CCTCCTGCTATTCTCAACTTAGCAGGAGGCTTTTTTATAGCATAGAGCCTGAATTACATCTGAGTACCTTTCGACATGCGGCGGGTCTTGCGAGTTCTACCGATCAATGCGATCAGCGCAGCCAGGCCGAGCCATCCGGTACTTCCTCCTGAACTTTCGCCAGAACCTCCATCTGAACTATCCCCGGGCTCTGTTGTATCGTCGGTTTCGCCGTCATTACCATTCCCGTCATTGGTGGGTTCCGGGAGCGTCATGCCTAATATCAGTTGCTTGCGGGTTGAACTTGCCATCGTGTGACTGAGTTCAACAGTGACTTTATTCGGACTCGAGTTATCAGGATTGAGAGCCAGGGGTGTGTAGCTCACTGTTTCTGATGTGCTTCCGGTCTCCATATCGAAATTCATCGTTATGGTTTTTTCCCAGAGATGAAGTTCTGTGGGCCGGCCTCCTTCGAACCATAAATCATAGCTCAAGGTTTCGAGACCCTTATTCATAATAGCCATGGCATCGGTGGTGAAGGCCAACTGAAAGAAAGTCATGGCATTACCCTCCGGGTCAGTCTCTGGCAAAAGTTCTCCTTCGAGGGTTTGGCCTGCTGATAGTTCGTGCTGATATTCGGCAAAGGCGGTAGCCTGGAAGGCAAGGCTATCGGTTGACGTGAATGTCAGTGTCGACTGATCAGTGATGCTGAGTCGGGACAGAATACTATTGTCACTACCTGCGGCTCCTTTCTCTGTGATATCGGGAACCCCGTCAGCATCTGTGTCCATTGGTCGCACCAACCACCCTAGTTCGTCGGCATCGCTGATGTTGTCGCCATCGCTATCCAGAAGGTCTGCGGACAGCCCTAACAGAGAAGCCTGAAGATCTGTTATGCCATCGCCATTGCTGTCGGTGCCCGGTTCCGGGTACATCACCTCAGCATCAAATTGTGGCTGAACAACATAAGGAAAGACTCCAGCGATACGAGTGCCAGGGACCCCGTCTTCTCCATTGCCATCGGTCTCGTTATCGATGGTTTTGATGGAGAGAGTGCCGTCATCCCTTTTTTCGATTCGGAAGGTGGTGCTGGTAGCACCGATGGGAAATCCGGCCATCGGCAGGTGAATTTTCTGGGCATAATCCACGGTATAGGTACCGTCACCGTTGTCCGTTACAGGAACTGTAATTTCTTCAAGATTTTCAATGTTCAGTACCTGGTCATCGGTTTTCTCTGGTATCGCACTCTGATTGTATGGTTGATAGGTGGTGGTGACCATCTTCATGGCAAACAGTGTATCGCCACCCCAGGTGACGGTGCCCGCATCAAAATCCCAATGCCATAGTGGCGTGCCAATGCTCTGGCCAAGCACAATGTACTCGACACCGTCGAGTTCGGTTGTCGGCAGTGTGAGTGCGGCCATGGCTGCCGGGTCAATGGTGTTCATGGTCAGACGGTGGTGGCCCGTATATTGACCGGTGAGGTGTGGAGTTCCAGACGGTTCAATCGCCTGAGCCTGTGATATTGAGGGCAGCAGCCCGGCCATGATCATTGCCGGGAAGATGATTTTCTGTTTCATATTGAGTCCTTGTCGGATTTCAGGCTTATACAACTGCCGTCCAACCGAAGCTGGACGGCTGTCCGGATTAGTTGGTGGTTCCCCTCCAGTCCTGTTCAATGTCGTAGGGAAAGACACCGTGAATGGTTTCGCCGGGAACGCCATCTCCATCAGAATCCAGGGTTTCAATGCTGAGCCCACTGGCTGTCTGGGTGATTTCAAACGTTGTCGTGGTAGCCGCCTGGGGGTTGCCGTAGAGTGGGTTGAAGGCCTGGAATGTATAACTGGCGGTGTAGGTGCCATCACCGTTATCTTGAAGGTAAATGGGTGGATGGGCCTTATACTTGAGTGGGATCAGCGATAGCGGGCTGACGATATAACCTTCGGAAAAACTGGCTGTGCCGGTATCGAAGTTGAACTCCCACGGATAGCTCTGGTAACTCTCAGCCATCGCCAGACCGGTATTGGTTCTTACTTTCAGGTCGTAATATCCCTGGTGGGTCCCGGTCAGGCCGGGCGTACCTGCGGTAGCGACCATTGGAAGGCTGAGCATCAGAGCAATGAACATACGTTTCATAGACATGTTTTTCTCCTCAAGATTGGAGCCCGTTAGGGCGATTTCCTGCTTGCTACCCCTGGGTTTTCCCGGAGTGTGCCCAGCATGTCATAGTGATCAATTAAACCTTAATGACTATTATCAACGGATGCGAATCATTCTCATTAGTGTGGAGATCGTTAATGCCATGGGAATCCAGAATGCTGCGCCACCGGACCGTTCGATACCTCCCAGGCTGTTCCTGGTGGGAGCGACGGTCAGTTCAATGCGGCTGCTGCCTGTAGTCGCGAGGTTCCATTCGCTGTCCAGGCCAATCGTCAAGACCAGGGTGTTGTCGTCTTGTCGCTGCCACGATGAGGAGGGCAGTAATTTGAAACTGTCCGGTTCATTCCTGTTTGTCTGGAGATACACCAGCAGTTCATCATTTGTGGGTAAGGGTTGGGGAGTGGTTATGCTCAGCGTGGCAGAGTCGGTGGCGACAGCGTTGGAGGCTGGCTCCAGGGCCAACCGTATACGGCCATAAGAATATTTCAGACCGGGCGCGCCCAGTGTGGCATCCCTGTCTTCGCTGGCCTGTTCGTTCTCTGTGTCCTGAACCATAAGGTCGGTGCTGGCCTGAACAAACCTCCAGGGAGTGAGGGTCGTGACCGATATGACTTCCCCTGCCAGGGGCTCGCTGCCAGTGCTAAGCCCTGGCACCGTACCCAGAAGCGCCAGTCCTGCCAGCCGCTGTGGGTCCAGGGCGCTGTCTCCGGGTTCCAGGGCATCAATAAGCCCGTCGTTATCGCTGTCTGCGGGTGCCTCCGCCCCCAGGCTTCCGAGTTCATCAATATCCGGCAGGCCATCGTTATCTGTGTCCTGCAACCTCGGGTTGAGGCCTAACTGAAGTTTGAGTGCGTCGCTGAGGCCATCGCCACTGGTATCGTTGTTGTCCGGCAAGGCCCAGCCGTCCATCTGTGGCTGGACTGTCATCGGGAAAACGCCATGAATCTGAGTGCCTGGAATTCCGTCGGCGAGGCCATCGACTTCGTGATCCAGTGTAATCATGGCAAGCCCGCTGTCAGACTCGGTTATCTCGAACACGGTCAGGGTTTCGGTACGTGGATTGCCAACATTGGGGTTGTAGATCTGGAAGCCGTGATCCACCCGGTAGCGATTGTCGCCAAGGTAGGTTACCTGGGCCCGGTTATGTGTGTCGGATTCGTTGCCCAGGTCTTGTACCTCATACGGAAAGCCCACGGTCAGGGCGGTGCCTTCCATGCTGACCCAGCCCTCATCGAAGTCCCAGGTCCAGGCAACGTCCCGGATACCTTCGCCCAACCGGGTTGCGGCATCGGCATTGCAAGCACCCGGGCATCCCCACATGACGATGCGGTACTGGCCAAGATAGCGCCCGTTCAAGGGCATTTCTGTGCTGGCTTCGGCCAGTAACGGACATACAATCAGGGCCAGGATTAATCTTGGTAACATGGTATGTACTCCAGTTTCTCGTTTACCAGTGCAGCCGCAGTCCTGCGTGGATGCTGCGGGCAGGGCCGGGGATGAAGGTTGGGACATTGGGGTCATCAGGGGAGAAGCCCCGAACCACATAAGCTGTCTGGTAGGTTTCGTCAGTCAGGTTGTCCAGTTCCAGATACAGGTCTAACCCGGCTTTGGGACGCCAACTGAATTTGGCGCCGAGAAGGGTGTACTGATCCTGCTGAAGCCCGGCATTGGCATGATCGACATGGGTGTCTTCCGGTTGCCACCGGAGATCCAGGCTGAGCCCGAACTCCGGGACAGGAAAGTACTCCAGCTCGGTAAACAAAAGGTGTACCGGGATGCCCGCAATCCGGTTACCGTCATAGCGACCGCCATCAAAACGGAAATCGCTCCAGGTGTAGATTGCCCTGCCTGTAAGTTGGTCATGTGAGAAAAGGCCGGGATTTGCGCGTGCGTTCAGGCCCAGTTCCACGCCCTGGTGAACGGTACGGTGGTCGTAGTTCACCGTGGTACCGTCAATGGCAAAATCCTGCACTTCAGAAATCAGCTCATCCTTCACCCAGGAGTAATACCAGGCCAGTTGCCAGCTCAGAGTATCTCCTTCCTGCATCATGCCCAGCTCTACGGTAGTGGCGGTCTGTAACTTCAGGTCATTGATCTGCAGGTGCGCATTGAGCGGGTCATTGGGATTGGGGCTTGAAATGGCCAACTGCCAGAAGGTAGGTGCTTCTGATGAACGGCTAAGGTTCGCGAAGAAACGCTGTCCCGGACGGGCATTAAAATTCAAACCGATCCTTGGGTTGAAAGCCGTGTATTCGAACTGGCTGTCGAGGAGGCCCGGGGTGAGTCGATCCTTTATTTCGCGCTGATGATGCGCCAGTTGCAGTGCAACCAGAAGATGCCAGTCGGTAGCCAGTTGCTGTTGCAGTTCTGCTGTCAAGGTAGCGTTATCAGCCTCTAAGTCTGCATCGGCGAAGGCTGCCAGCAGTTGACCCGTGCCCGGGTCAACACTGAAGTACTGGCGGGGCAATTCACCGTGATTCGCCTGAGCAAACAGGCTCACGTCTGAATGACCCAGGGGAGTTAGGTTGATGCTGCTGTCAAACCGGTAGTCGACCACAATATTGCTGGCATCGGTATTCGTCTGCACCGCAGGGTTTCGGAAACTGTCGTCTACCCAATCTCCTACCATGCCAACCTGGTGTCGGTTGCTCCCGTGCCACCAGGTTGTCTGGTTGGCAAGACGCCATTGCTGCGTATCACGGTATGGGTCCCGCACCTCTACATTCATAAACAGGTCGAAAGGGGGGGCGTAATCCCCCAGTACCGATTCAGGGTCAGACAGACTGCGCTCCTTGCTGAGCAGGAAAGGAACATCAAAGCGGTTATCGACCCAGTTCAGGTAAGTCCGGTTCTCAATACTGTCACTGTTCCAGCCCAGGTTCAGGGCAAGATTGGAACGCCGGGCGTCGCTGTGGTCACGCCACCCATCGCTTTGCGTATGGCTGGATTGCAAATGCCAGTCCCAGGCACCTTTCCTGCGGTTCAGTTCCATTCCGAACCTGCCAAGGCCAAAAGAGCCTGCTTCAAGCTGGATTGCGTTTTCCGGGCTGTTGAATGCACTGCGTTGATGGAAATCAATAGCACCGCCAAGGGTTGTTGATCCCTGCATCAGCGCATTGGCACCACGATAGGCAGTGATGAACCGACTATGTTCAGGATCAATCAGGCCAATAATAAAGGAGCCGTCAGCTTGATTCAGGGGTTGCCCGTCTGCCATCAGCAGAATCCCACGGCTCACCGGATTATCCTGAATGCCTGAGCCACGGATGTTGATTCGAGGTTGATCGTTACCACCGAAGAACTCCTGAACCACAATTCCTGGCTCAGCTTCCAGAACCCGGGCCACGGAGCCCTGGCTGCCGCGGAACTCTTTGAGATCAATCAGATTTGTGCCGCCGGGCACCTGCTCGATTTGTTCTCTCAGTTCTTCCTTGTTCCAGTCATCGCTGGACCTGTTGGATTCCACGATGATCTCAGGAAGCTGGATGGCACCGGGAATTTCTTCCGGATAGACCGTAACCGGACCGAAGAGCAGTGAGGCCATGAGAGTGGCGCGATAGGACATTGATTTCTTCACATGCTTATCTCAGAAAAAACATGGCTTTAGCGAGTATTACGATGAATACCATGTGGGCGAAGACACTGTAGTGTGTAATCCGGAATCGACGGGAGGTCATGCAGTTACACAGGGATGCCCGTATCGCAGTGATAAAGTGAACGAGTACGCTGATGGCCAGCAGAATCTTTATGGTAAGAAGTGTCGAGAATGTGCTGTTGAACGGCGGGAACCAGCCGGCCAGATGTATTCGTGTAAGTAGCCCCAAGCCACTGAGGAACAACAGTCCGACGACCAATGGCATGAACTTGCGGGCCCGTGTATGAATTCCTTCCTCCACCAGTGCCATCATCTGGTCTGGTAAGTGGGCACGGATACGCTCCAGAAACAACACCTCGAAAGCGACAATGCCAATGAAGAGAACGGCGCAAAGCAAATGCACCGTCACCAACATTAAATATTCCATTCAGAATCTCCAGGTAATCGGATTGCTATAGATCTCATGGTTCTATTTCGGGATGAGAGCAGTGTGTGTATTATGATGAGAATGATTCACATTTACCGATGACAATTGTCAATGAACAGACATATGAATCCACAGGTGGTTTTGGAAGTGCGCCAATGCAGGCTGTTTTCTCAGCTATCGAACAGGCAGATTGAAGATCTGCTTGAAGGCTGTGAAACGGTATCTTTAGCCCGGTCTGAGCATCTGTTTCAGCCGGGTGACCCGTTAAAACACTATTACCTGGTGCGGAAGGGGCAGATGCAGTTGTACCGGCTTGCCTTTGAGGGGCATGTAAAGGTTTTTCAGATCGTCGGGGAGGGTGACATGATTGCTGAGAGCGTGGTTGTCAGTGAGTCCGGTCTCGCGCCTTTGGCCGCCGTTTCTTTGCAGGACTGCAAATTGCTGAGGCTGAAAGCTCAGCATCTTCTGACGCTGGTCCGTCGTGACCCGGATTTTGCCCGCTACATACTGGCTATGATATCGGAGCGGTTATACCAGGCGGTAAACCGTATTGACCGACTTACGGTGAGCAACGCAAGTCAGCGCCTGGTGCTGTATCTGGCAGACCTTTTCCGGGATCAGGGGCGGCTTTGGCTGAAGCTGCCGCTTTCTCAAGGAATGCTGGCTCGTCAGTTGAGTATCGAGCCCGAAACCCTTTCCCGTATTATTTCCCGCTTCCGGAACGCTGGCGTCCTGAGCATTAAAGGGCGGGAGTGTGTATTGCTGGATATAGATGCGCTTTGCGAGTTGGTGAAGCTACCTGGGGATACATTCAAAGGAGATGGTTACGGAAACCCCGTGGCCGGAGGCGCCCTTTTCCGCTGCTGCAACTTCAGTGACAACTGATGCAGGGATTCGTAAACAAACAGGTGCTTCAGTTCCTGCTGCCATTACTGATGTTGATCATGGCAATGGAATGGATGCACCCCTGGGCATTTGAGTGGCTGGAATACCAAAGATATGCTGTCCGGGAGTGGCAGCTCTGGCGGCTACTGACTGCTCATTTCGTGCATCTGACGCCATGGCACATGGCCATGAACCTGGCCAGCCTTGTTGTGGTCTGGAGCAGCTTTCTTCGTTGTTGGACTGCCAGGCACCTCTGGAGCCTGGTGTTTCTTGGCTCTGTTTTTACCAGTCTTCTGATTCTGATTACGGACCCTGAGTTATCCGGTTACGCAGGCTTTTCTGGTGTCATTTATACCCTTTTGGTCGCCGGATTGGTGCAGGGATGGCACCGGGAACCCGTGTTGACTACAGGAATTCTGGTTGCAGTGGTGATTCGTTTAGGCTGGGAACAATCCATATGGTATGACCCGGCCTATCTTGATGCGTGGCTTCATGGTCCTGTTTACGCAAATGCTCACCTTTTCGGAGCAATCGCCGGTGGCCTGTTTTCGTTGGGTGTGACGTTTATCCGGCCATTGAAACGTTCGGAGGCTTTCAGCTAAACCAAATACCACCTTCCATAAAATTGAATTCTCTAACCTCCTCATACTCTGCATCCTTAGTCTTCAGGAAAAACATCAAAAATATTTCCGCGTTTTGCTGAGCTGTCTGCTTAGCTGCGGTTAGCCATATTCAGAGGAGTGGTCGATGAGTAGTCCTACCCATAATTTGATGAGATTTGTGGCAGACCTGGGTTATGAAGATGTCCCGGAGAGGGTGGTGGCACGCTGTGAGGATCTTTATCTTGACTGGTTCGGGTCTGCCCTTGCTGGAAAAGGATATTCTCCAATACCACTGTTCGAAAATTACGCGAAGCAAATGGGCCCGAAACAGGGTTCTAGTGAGATATTGACCAATAGGGAAACGTCGTCCCCGTGGTTTGCAGCTTTTGTAAACGGCGCGGCATCTCATGTGGTTGAGCAGGATGATTTGCATAACAGCTCCGTGCTGCATCCAGCGACCGTGGTATTTCCAGCCTTGCTGGCGGCAGCTCAGGATCTTCAATCGAGCGGTAGGGATTTTATAACGGCTGCGGTTGCAGGCTATGAGGCCGGAATTCGTATTGGGGAATTTCTAGGGCGCTCTCATTATACGGTATTTCACACCACGGGAACCGTTGGCACACTGGCCGCAGCTGTCGCTGTTGGCAAGCTGATGAAGTTTAATCAAACGCAGTTGGTAAACTTACTTGGTTCTGCTGGTACTCAGGCTTCTGGTCTTTGGGAATTCCTGCGCGATGCTGCAGATTCCAAACAGCTTCATACAGCTAAAGCCGCTGCGGATGGTCTGCTTGCCGCATATATGACCGCTGATGGCTTGACCGGCGCCCAACAAATTCTGGAAGGGCCTCAGGGTATGGCAGCGGGGATGTCTAGTGACGCCAATGCAGCCTGCCTGAATGACTCGCTTGGCAGTCGCTGGGCACTGGAAGAGACCTCTTTTAAATTCCATGCGTCTTGTCGCCATACTCATCCGGCTGCGGATGCATTGCTTAAAGTGATCAAGGAGCGCGGGCTTACGGCTGATGATATCGTGGCGGTCACCGCACGCGTGCACCAAGCTGCGATAGATGTACTCGGCATGGTTGACGTTCCCGAAACCATTCATCAGGCAAAGTTTTCGATGGGTACGGTGCTGGGGTTAATTGCTGTGCACGGTAATGCCGGGCTCACAGAGTTCCAGAATAAAGCGCTGCAGGACCCGAAAGTTTCAAATTTCCGCAACAAAGTGAACATGGTGCTGGATGCTTCAGTAGACGGCGCCTACCCAAGAAAGTGGTTGGGGCGAGTGGAGGTGACCACTTTGTCTGGTGAGCAGTTCGAGGGCTCGGTTGATGATCCTAAAGGAGACCCTGGCAACACTCTGGATCGCAGTGAACTGGAAGAAAAATTCCGTCGTCTCGTCGCGTTTTCCGGCGCGGCAACTGACAGTGAAGCAGGACAGATTATAAGCAGGATTTGGAGCCTGAGAGATGCGGAGAATGTAGGGTTATATTTCAACTCCTAAGTACTGCCAGATCTTTTTAGGGATTAGGATGATATGAATTTAAAGTCAGAGAATACTTGCTCTGTTCGCAAAGAGGCAGAGCTTTACGAAAAACTTCTTCCTTTAGAAGGTGCTAGTATTATTGAGCTGGGATGTGGCCCGGCGATTCTTACCCGCTCCATCGCTGAAAACTACGCGCCTGAATCGATACTGGCCTGTGAAGTTGATTCGGTACAGCATAAGAAAAACCTCAGTGTCACTGACCTGACCAATGTTCGATTTGTTGAAGCCGGGGCACAGTCAATTCCTGCGCCAGATGCCAGCGCGGACATTGTGTTGATGTTCAAGTCGCTGCATCACGTCCCTTTAGATGAACTTGGAACCGCGTTACGTGAAATAAAAAGAGTATTGCGCTCTGGAGGGTTGGCCTACATCTCTGAACCGATCTATGCCGGTAACTTTAATGAGGTTCTCAGGATTTTTCACGACGAGAAAGAGGTGCGAGAGGCTGCCTTTTTGGCTGTTCGGAAGGCCGTTGAAAGTGGCATGTTTGAATTGGTAGGTCAGCATTTTTTCGAGCTGCCCCGGGTGTTCAGAAGTTGCTCTGAATTTGAGAGCAAAATGATTAATGTAACGCACACGAATCACCAGCTAAGTTCCGAAACATTGGCTGCCGTTAGAGAGCAGTACAACGTTTATGCCGATGACTCCGGCAAGGCAGTACTGAAATCTCCAATGCGGGTTGATTTGCTCAGAAAACCTTAAGCCGCAGGCAGGCCTCAAGTCTGATGGTATGCCTGAATTGAGCGAATAAGAGCTTTGCCGGCTTCTGGGAGTGATTCAAGCTCACGGACGATAACAGAGCGTTCGCGCGAGGCCCATGCATCGGTGAGAGCAACGATGTCTAGCCGCATAGTCTGTTGGTAGCGTTTGGCGCTTGATTCGGGAAGTATCCCGATGCCTACGCCGGCCTCTATCATTCGGCAGGCCTGCTCAAAGCCATATACCTGCATTCGGATTGCGGCCCGTTCACCAAGTCTTGCAACTTCACTTTTTAAAAACTGAGTGAGTGTGCTGCCTTCATGGAGGCCAATATGTGGGTAGGATAGGGTGTCTTTGAAATCCACAGGTGCTGATCCGACCAATGGATGCCCGCTGCGAGTCACAACAACAAGGTGGTCCTGACTGAAAGGAATGACCTCCAGTCCTTTTATCTCAATGTCGCCCGACGTAACGCCAAGGTCAGCGGCTCCATCAAGAACACCGCGGAAGATATCATTGGTTAGTTTTTCCTGAAGATCGATGGTGATACCGGCGCGAGTTTTGAGAAAATCGGCCAATACCTCGGGCATGAAATCGGTTACAGCGGTTGTATTGGCAAATATCCTGATGTGGCCGCTCTCGCCATTACTGTATTCAGAAAAGTCAGCTTTGACGAATTCAACCTGGCGCATGATGGCTCTGGCATGTTTAAGGAGCTGTCGACCTGCGGGTGTTAACTCGACCCCTTGGCTTGCACGATAAAACAATCGACTCCCCAGTTGTCCTTCCAGCGATTTGATGCGAGTGCTTGCGGCCGCTGTTGAGAGACTGGCACGGCGTGCGCCGCTGGTCAGACTTCCGGCTTCTGAAACATGGATAAAAAGCCTGAGGTCAGGGATGTCGAAATGCATGAGAGCGAATCCTTTGAGTGTTAGCGAGCTTTATCGCCGAACCAGATTTTAGCACTTTAAGGGTTGTGTTTTGGACCTTTTAGACCTTCATCGAGTGTGGGTTAAACAGAGCCGAAAGGGGGATTAGATAAAACGTGATTCCGTAAACGCCTCCTATTAGGCAACCTGTAAGTTCAGCAACGAGTCGGTTTCTGGCTGTCGCCCAAGGAGGGATGGGGCAGGCCGATACGTTAGTAAACAACAAGAACGGTGAATCAATATGAAAATGCTGAAAATCTTGACTGCTTCAGCGGCATTAGCCCTTTCGTCTCCTCTGGCTATGGCCGGTGATCGCAGTGACTGGCCTTCCAGCCTGACTTTGGGTACTGCAAGTCAGGGTGGAACATACTACATCTACGGATCCAGTTGGGCCAATATGGTCAACCAAGAACTTGGCCTGCAGATAGGTGCAGAAATATCCGGAGGGCCAGTTCAAAACATTGCAATGGTTCAGGCTGGTTCCTATGACTTTGGTTTGGTGACCACCGGGCCGGCCAGACAGGCGCTTGAAGGTAAAAATCCTCTGTTACCCGGGGAGAAACATGAAGATGTCCGTGCAATGTTTCCCATGTATCAGACTGCTCTGAATATCATTGCCTTGAAAAAGTCTGGCATTAGCTCGGTAGATGATCTTGAAGGGAATGTGGTTGGTGTTGGCCCTGCCGGTGGAACAAACCAGCAGTATTTCCCCAGGCTTTTCGAGCTTGTGGGTGTGAATGTAACTCCTCGTGAAGGCGGAGGCGGTGACCAGGCTGGTCAGGTGCAGGATGGCCTGCTTGATGCTTTGGCGTTTGGCGCGGGGATTCCGATTGCGGCCTTCAGTCAACTTGAGGCTCAGGCCGAGGTGAATATCTTCTCTTTTTCACCAGAGCAGATTGATTCGATTATGGCGGCTTATCCGGAATTCTCCAGGTCAGAAATTCCGGCTGGCGCCTACGCCAGTGTGCCTGACGGATTCCCGACGGTTGCGCTCTGGAATTTTGCGATTACCCATAAAGATATGCCTGAGTCCCTGGTTTATGAAATCGTTAAAACCGTGATGGAAAATAATGAAGAGTTGCGTGGAGCCCACAGCTCCGCCGCCGAAACGCTTCCGGAAAACGTAAAGCACAACAAAATGATTCCTTTCCATCCCGGGGCTGTTCGTTGGTTTGAGGAGAATGGCTACGATATTCCGGATCATCTTGAAGGGTAATTGGTTAACAACAGTCCGTGCTTATGGTGCGGACTGTTATTAAGTAAAGCATCAAAATAAAGACAAGGTGCTGTTATGACAGGAAAAACCACTCAAGGCCTCAGAGGCTTAGAGCAGGAAACAGGTATGATCGATGCTTCATCGGTAGATGAGGTGAATTACGCGAGTAACGAGCGGCAACTGAAAGGCCTACCTGGATTTCTGCTTTTCTTTCTCTGTGTTGCTTATATTGGTTTCCATCTATACGCATTAAATATTGAGCCCGTTGAGACATGGACCTATCGTATTATTCACGTGTCAGTGGGGTTGCTGATTGGTTTTCTTTTAATCGGTTCTTCTTCTCGGTTTAACACCGATCTTCCCTCAAAGGGGTTAAGACTGGCCTCGTTTGTATCGACGCTTATTGCGGCAGGGGTATTGGCTGGAGTCCTGGCGATTTCATACCAGGATGCGTTTGGAATAAGCGATAAAACCTTTGCATTCCTAACCGAGCAACTTGGCGTCATTACCTGGATTGCGCTGGCAGCGAACATGGTTTGCAGTTATTTGTGTCGGGGCCGGAGATATTCCTTGAATGGCTCGGATGTTGGCCTTGGCCTGATCGCCGTTGCGGTAGCTGTCTATATCCTCGCGTCATTGACGCGCTGGCGCATGATGGCTGGCACGTCGATGGTTGGTGAGCTGGACCTGGTTTTTTCTGCTGTAGGTGTTCTGTTGATTCTGGAGCTGACGCGACGTGTTGCGGGTTTGGCTCTGGTTGCTATTACGGCTGTGTTTATCGGTTATGCTTTTATAGGGCCTTGGCTCCCGGGTATTTTTGAGCATCAGGGATATACCTCCGCACGATTCTTTAGCTACTTGTATACCGATAATGGTATTTTGGGCCCGACTGTTGCGGTGTCGTCTACCTATATCGTTTTATTCATTGCATTTGCGGCGTTCTTGCAGCGTTCAAAAGTCGGCGAATATTTTGTTAACTTTGCGTTCGCTATGGCGGGCCGGTCCAGAGGTGGCCCCGCCAAGGTGGCAGTGTTTGCTTCTGGCCTGATGGGCATGATTAACGGGACTTCAGCCGGGAATGTGGTTTCCACCGGAAGCCTGACCATCCCATTGATGAAGCGTGTTGGATACAATGCGCGCAGCGCTGGCTCTATCGAAGCCGCAGCATCGACCGGTGGCCAGATTGCTCCGCCGATTATGGGAGCCGGTGCTTTCATCATGGCGGAAGTAACCGGTATTGCGTATTCAGACATCGCTATTGCAGCCATTATCCCGGCGATCATGTACTTCCTGTCTATCTACTTCATGGTTGACTTAGAAGCTCAGAAAAACGGTATGCGGGGTATGCGCGCGGATGAATTGCCCCGCCTGCAGCCTTTGTTGGCAAGGATTTACCTGTTCCTGCCAATCATTGTTCTGATTTCTACCTTGTTTATGGGTTATTCCGTGATCAGAGCTGGGACTCTGTCTCTTGTGGCTGCTGCGGTTGTTTCATGGCTGACACCTCATTGGATGGGACCAAGAGCTATTCTGGAGGCCTTGGTTCTGGCTGCCAGAATGGTGATTCCCCTGGTTGCCGTGTGCGCGTGCGCCGGTCTTGTCGTTGGAGTTATTGCATTGACCGGGGTAGGAGCGCGTTTTGCTTCTATGTTGCTTGTAGTTGCTGATAACAGTCACTTTCTGGCTTTGATTTTTGCCATGTTTCTCAGCATCTTGCTGGGCATGGGGATGCCAACGACCGCGGCGTATGCTGTCGCTGCATCGGTGATCGCTCCAGGCCTGCAGAAGATTGGTATTGATCCACTCGTTGCTCACTTTTTTGTGTTTTATTACGCGGTGATCTCGGCTATTACGCCGCCGGTTGCATTGGCCTCCTATGCGGCTGCAGCCATTGCGAATACGGATCCGCTGAGGACTTCGATGACATCATTCAAGTTCGGACTGGCTGCGTTTGTAGTACCGTTTTTGTTTTTCTATAGCCCGTCGATTCTGATGCAGGGTGATTGGCCTGAAATTGTTCGGGTAATTGTCACGGCTTCCATCGGCATTTACTTGTTGTCTGCAGCTGTTCAGGGCTGGCTCAGAGGAGCTTTAACGGGCCCCTGGAGAATCGGTGCGATGATTGCCGGGTTAGCCATGATGGCCGGTGGAACCGCAACGGATATTGCCGGAATAATACTGGCACTGGTTATTGTAGGTGCTCAAGTTATCCGTAAACAGGAACCTGTGGCGGTTAGTAGTTAATAGCGTGATCTGCTGCTTTATGCCCGGGGCCCATCCCGGGCTTTTTTTTATCTATAACGTGCGTTTAAGAGTTTTATCCTTAATACGTCTAAACCGGATGCTCATTTATGGATACTGAACATCGATCATTTCTGATAACCGCACGTGAACTGGACCGATTATTAGCTTCTGATCAGCCAGTGAGTGTTCTGGATTGCCGAGCGAGCCTTACAGACTCTGAGTATGGCCGTAACGCGTGGGCTGAAAGCCATATCGCTGGTAGCGTTTTTTTGGACCTTCACACGGTATTGGCAGACAAAGCCTTGCCTGGAGGGCGATTTCCACTTCCTGATCCGTGGAAATTTGCGGAGAACCTTGCGGGTTTAGGTGTTTCCACCGAACACTCGGTTGTGGTGCTTGATGATGCTGGTGGGCGTTTGGCTGCGGCGAGAGCTTGGTGGATGCTTTACTGCTGGATGGGGCATGCAAAGGTATCTGTGTTGGATGGTGGGCTAACAGCCTGGAAATATACTGTTGGTACGCTGGTTTCGAGTGATCCGGATAACGCTATGGGTTGCCTGCCGGCAAGAAGCGGGTCTGAGTGGAGTGTAACGAACCATGCTTCGGTTGATGCCGGGCATATAGAAGAGCGGGAAACAGACCTGCTGCTGTTGGATGGGCGTAGTGAGATACGTTTTACTGGAGAGCATGAGCCGTTGGATAGCGTTGCAGGACACATTCCGGGAGCCATCTGTCGTCCCGCGGGCCAAAATCTAGAGGACGATGGAACCTTTAAAGCTGCTGAATTGCTGAGGGAGGAGCTGCCGGTTCATCCGAACATGGTTTCTTATTGTGGTGGTGGGGTTGCAGCTTGCCACAATATCCTGGCCTATGCGGTTGCGGGATTGCCGCTCCCACGACTCTATGCAGGATCATGGAGCGACTGGGTATCAGAGCCATCCCGGCCTGTTGTGACGGGGCGTTAAAAGTGTTTAGTCAACGAAATAACGGCGGAAGTTTCCGGAAGCTTTTGCGACGACTTTATCGCCCTCCAAAAGCTCAGCATCTGCGAAATAGATTTTCTGCCCGCCTCCTGTAAGCCAACCTCGTGCCGTCACCAGGTCGCCCTGGACAGGGGACAGGTACTGGGTTGTCAGGGAGAGGGTAGACGCCCGGCAGTTCAGGTGTCCGTTTTCCGGGTAGAACCCGCTATAGGCGCAGGCGACATCCAAAAGTGTCGCCGTGGCGCCGCCATGAAGCCCTTCCCGAGTATTCATAAATTCAGGTCTTATCCGTAGCTGCCATTCACAATAGCCAGGCTTCCACTCCAGCAATCGGGCACCTAATAAGGCAATGAACGGGTTGTCGGGTAGCAACTTCATCATGTCAGATCTGCCCGGGCAAGAATGCTTTTTGCTTCCTGAATCACGGGTGCGTCGATCATCTTGCCATCAAGCTGGAAGACTGCGCCAAACTGATCAGCGCCTTCCAGAACTCGTTCTGCCCATAGAACCTGTTCAGGGTCAGGAGTAAACGCCTGATGAATTTCGGGCAGCTGTCGTGGATGAATCGCCAGCATTCCCCGAAAGCCCATTTCGTTGGCTTTGGTGGCTACTTTGCTGATGTATTCCGGATTGTCGATAACCGGAACAACTGTTTCGACTGGGGCTGCTAGCCCTGCCGCACGGGAATGAATCACCAATTGGCACTTGCAGTAATCCAGAACTGTTTCAGCACCGGGGGTGTTGGAGGCAAGGCTGAGATCTGAAGCCAGATCAAGGGCTCCAATGCTAAGCCGGGCAATCCCGGAGGCTTTAACCAATGTTGGCAGGGAGGCAATGCCTGCTGCCGACTCTATCAGGGGCCAAACCGGCTTACCGGTTGCTTCTGAGACATACTCGATATCAGAGCGGTCGGCAGCTTTAGGCAGCATCACACCAGTGATGTTGGCTGCATTTTTGCACAATGCGATATCAGCCTGATATTGCGCTGAATCGGCACCGTTGATCCGGACCATAACGAGCGCATCCGGGTTCGTCTTCAGATATTCCGCAAGGGATGCGCGGGCGCTGTCTTTTGCTTCCAGGGGCACAGCGTCTTCGAGATCTACAATGATCGTATCTGCACCACTTGCCAGAGCTTTAGCTATCCGGTCCGGCCGTGTAGCCGGGACGAAAAGAAAGGATCTCAGATAATCTTCAGTCATCGGGCGTTTCCTTTTTAGATGATTTTCTGTTCTTTAAAGCCCCGAATGTCTTCCTGAGTGAAGCCCAGCCCAGTAAGAATGGATTCTGTATGCTGGCCAAGACCCGGCACCGGATCCATCACCGGTGTGAAGCCGTTGCTTCTGCCTGGTGGCAGCAATGCCGGAATAGTTCCTTCAGGGCTGACGACCTCGGTCCAACGCCCCCGGGCTTCAAGCTGGGGATGGGACCACACTGCGCTCATGTCGTTGACGTGGGCATTGGCTATTTTGGCGTTATCAAGTCGCTGGATGACCTGCTCCGACGTCAACTTTCCGAAAACACTGCAGATAATTGCCCTTAGCTCTGCACGATTGGCTGAGCGATTCGAGTTGCTCGCAAATCTCGGGTCGTCTGCCAACTCGGGCATTTGGAGAGTCTGCTGACAGAATGACGCCCATTCCCTTTCGTTCTGGAGGCCAAGCATGACAGATTTGCCATCCCCTGAAGGAAACGGGCCATAGGGGTAAATGGTGGCATGGGAGGCCCCCGCGCGTGGCGGCGGTTCTGCGCCCTTATAGGCGTAGTACATAGGGTATCCCATCCACTCTACGAGGCTTTCGAGCATAGAAACGTCGATTTTTGAACCGCGCCCCGTTTGCTGACGAAGAATCAATGCTGACAGAATGTTTGTATAGGCATACATGCCGGCCGCGATGTCAGCAATGGAGCACCCTGCCTTGGCCATGCCGTCATCTCCCGGAAAACCGGTTGTGGATAGAAAACCGGACTCACTCTGGATCAGCAGATCGTAAGCTTTCTTATCTCGGTAGGGGCCATCCTCTCCGTACCCTGAGATGTTGCATACAATCAACTCAGGGAAACGCTCGGTCAATTCCTCATAGGACAGCCCCATACGTGCCGCGGCACCTGGAGCAAGGTTCTGTATAAGAACATCGGTGTCCTGCAGCAGTGTCAGAAGCACGTCCTTAGCGGCAGGCTCTTTGAGGTTGAGACACAGGCTCTTCTTGGAGCGATTGGTCCAGACGAAGTGGGATGCTAAGCCGTCGACACGTTCGTCATAGTTACGCGCAAAATCGCCGGTACCGGGCCGTTCAACCTTAATGACCCGGGCGCCGAGGTCGGCCAGCTGCCGGGAGCAGAAAGGCGCGGCAATGGCGTGCTCAAGGCTGATTACACGAATACCGTCCAGAGGTCTTCGTGCGTGAGAGTGATGATCCATGGTGTACTCCGTTTTCAGGATTAGCCTCAGAATGAACGAGGCAGTTCCAGAAGGTGTTCTGCGACGTAGGACAAAATCAGGTTGGTGGAAATGGGTGCAACCTGATAGAGGCGAGTCTCACGGAACTTGCGCTCTACATCGTATTCGTTTGCGAAGCCGAAGCCGCCGTGGGTTTGCAGGCAGGCATTGGCTGCTTTCCAGGAAGCTTCTGCTGCAAGGTATTTGGCCATATTGGCGTTGGCACCGGCATTCTGGCCGTTGTCGTATTGCCAGCAGGCTTTCCAGCGCATGAGGTCGGCTGCTTCCACATCAATGTGAGACTGGGCAATCGGGAACTGGATGCCCTGATTTTTACCAATTGGGCGGCCGAACACTTCGCGTTCCCGGGCATACTTCGTTGCTTTTTCAATGAACCAGCGGCCATCACCAATACATTCAGCGGCGATCAGCGTCCGTTCAGCATTCAAACCGTCCAGGATGTAACGGAAGCCCATGCCTTCTTCGCCAATGATGGAGTCGGCAGGAATTTCCAGGTTATCGAAGAACAGCTCGTTGGTTTCATGATTCACCATGTTGCTGATCGGCTGAACGGTCAGGCCATTGCCAATTGCTTTATGCAGATCAACAAGGAAAATAGACATGCCAAGGGACTTCTTGGTGACTTCCTGAATCGGGGTCGTTCGGGCAAGCAGAATCATCAGGTCTGAGTGCTGGATTCGGGAGATCCACACCTTTTGCCCATTAA
The DNA here is from genome assembly GCF_041595835.1 of Marinobacter sp. Taxonomy (GTDB): domain Bacteria; phylum Pseudomonadota; class Gammaproteobacteria; order Pseudomonadales; family Oleiphilaceae; genus Marinobacter. The sequence goes on from NZ_JBFHJO010000038.1 coordinate 18,433, forward strand.
TAACGTACTTGTCGCCTTTGCGGACAGCTGTCGTTTTAATTTTGGTGGTGTCTGTGCCGGTTGTGGGTTCAGTCACGCCCATGGATTGCAGGCGTAATTCGCCTGACGCCAGCTTTGGCAGGTAGTACTGCTTTTGCTCGTCACTTCCGTGACGCAGCAGGGTGAACATGTTGTACATTTGCCCGTGAATGGTCCCGGAGTTACCGCCACAGCGGTTAACTTCTTCCAGGATAACGGAGGCCTCGGTCAGGCCCAGGCCAGACCCGCCATACTCTTCCGGGATCATGGCAGCCAGCCAGCCGGCCTGGGTCATTTCGTCAACGAACGCTTCGGGAAATCCCTTTTCTTCATCAAGTTGCCGCCAGTAGTCCGCACCGTAATTCGCACATAAGCCACGAACACCTTCCCGGATGGCTTCAATAGATTCGTCATTCTGGAACATCTTCGGTTTCTCCTTAAAAGGTTACTCGTGCCTGGTGGGCCGGGCCGTCTTGATTGAATGCCAAAAGGTCGTACTGGTTTGTTGAGTGGGTGAACCCACCCAGGTTGAACCGGGTGCCTTGAATCAACGGTCGAACACCGCGGAATTCAAACTTTTTGGGTTCTTTTTGCGGGTTATTGCGAATGAAACTGTGAAGCAGCATCGTCGCAATCAGCGGACCGTGTACCACGAGATTGGGATAGCCCTCTGTGTCAGTAACATAGGGGTAGTCGTAATGAATGCGGTGGCTGTTGAAGGTTACGGCCGAGTACCGGAACAGCATTACCGAAGAAGGTTGTACGGATTCTTGCCAGTTGAGCTCAGGTATGGCTCCTTCGGCACTCAGTCGGGGCGCGCTGGGCGCGCGGTATACGATATCTTGTTCTTCATCAATACAGAGTGTGCCGTTTTGCCAGTATTGGTGACTAACGGTTACAAACACCAATGAGCCGGACTTCCCCTGTTTTTCAACAATATTTTTTACTTCAGAGCGCCGCTCGGCGGGTTGGCCAACGAGTAATGGCGATAAAAATGACAGCCTGCCGCCGGCCCACATGCGATTGCGGCCATCTACCGGAGGCATAAATTGCCCTAAGGCCGGGTGTCCGTCAGGGCCTGTAAGGTCCTCAATAACGGGTTCCTGAAAAAATGCCCAGTGCCAAAGATGAGGAAGAGGATCACCATTATCTGGGGCTGAAACGCCCATGGTAGCGGCAATTCGTTTTACCAAAACACAGGGGAGGTCGTCATAGCTGGTTTCTTGTTTTCCCAGCCAGGCTCCGTATGGATTAGTGGTCATGAACACTCCTGAAGCTACTTTTGTTGTGATTGCTTCAGTAAAGGATGCGCAATTATAGGGATGAATAGAATTTGTGATTTCGGAAGGTGGGTTTCAGAAATCTGGAAGGCCCTTCTCCGGACCTGGTTTTGAAATGCCGGATAACGGAGTAGAATTCGCCGGGCGCTTGGTTTGGGGTAAATACAATCCGTTGCTATACGTTTAACTGCGGACCCTTGTTTCACCTCAGGTCCGTTAGCCTATGAATATATCTCAAGGAAGAAACCGCATGTTTGTTGCATTCTTCCTTCGCCTCCACTTTCAGAAGAAACCAGCAATGCCTAATTCCATACTTTCTGGCTTTACGAACAACTTTCTCGGCAACGCACCTACCTGGTATAAGCAGGTGATTGTGCTGTTTTTACTGGCCAATCCGGTTGTTATGTACGTATTCGGGCCAGGTGTCGCGGGCTGGTTGCTGATTGCCGAGTTTATCTTCACCCTTGCGATGGCATTGAAGTGCTACCCATTGTTGCCCGGGGGGCTTCTGGCAATAGAGTCCTTATTGATTGGCCTGACAACTTCAGATGCGGTTTACAACGAAGTATTAACTAACTTCCCGGTGATTCTGCTGCTGATGTTCATGGTGGCCGGCATCTACTTTATGAAAGAGTTGCTGCTTGTCGTGTTCACTCAGATCTTGGTAGGAGTGCGCTCTAAATCGGCCTTGTCCCTGTTGTTCTGTGGTGCGGCAGCACTCCTGTCGGCTTTCCTCGATGCACTTACGGTGACTGCCGTTATCATTAGCGTGGCGGTAGGTTTCTATTCCGTTTATCACAAAGTAGCGTCTGGTAAGGGATACCAGCAGAAAGACCACAACGCCAGCAGCGATGCAGATGTGGTTGAACTGCACCGGGAAGACCTTGAGAATTTCCGCGCTTTCCTGCGCAGCCTGTTAATGCACGGCGCTATTGGTACTGCTCTGGGTGGTGTCGCCACCATGGTGGGGGAGCCACAAAACCTGTTGATTGCCAAAGTTGTCGGCTGGGATTTTGTGAGTTTCTTTTTGCACATGGCACCGGTGAGCATTCCGGTGTTAATCGCCGGTTTGTTTACCTGCTGGGCATTGGAGAAACTGCGCTGGTTTGGTTACGGCGGCCGGTTGCCCAAGCCTGTGCGGCAGGTTTTGGAAGAGTTTGCTGAAAATGAGCGTACAAGCCGCACCAAGTCAGACAAGGCCGCCCTGTGGGTTCAGGCTGCAGCCGCTGTTATTCTGGTACTCGGCCTGGCTTTCCATATTGCCGAAGTGGGTTTGATAGGCCTCTTGGTCATTATCCTCATCACGTCATTCACCGGCGTGATTGATGAACACAAAATTGGTAAAGCTTTCCAGGAATCCCTGCCATTTACCTCTCTGTTGGTGGTGTTTTTTGCCGTTGTTGCGGTGATTCACGAGCAGCACTTGTTCAAGCCCATTATTGATCACGTTCTGAGCCTGCCAGAAGGCCAGCAGCCGGGGATGTTCTTCATTGCAAATGGCTTGCTGTCCATGATCAGTGACAATGTGTTTGTGGCAACGGTTTACATCAGTGAGGTGAAACAAGCGCTGGATAATGGCAGCATCAGCTACGACCATTTCCAGACACTCGCTGTTGCGATTAATACCGGAACGAACCTGCCAAGCGTTGCGACGCCGAATGGCCAGGCTGCGTTTCTGTTCCTGCTGACGTCTGCTATCGCACCCCTGATACGCTTGTCATATGGCAAGATGGTCATCATGGCATTCCCATACACTGCGGTGATGGGCGGCGTTGGGCTGTATATGGTCACTCACGCCTTCTAGCGGTTTTTGCGTGCATGGTTGCGCATGGACGTTATCTATCTGCTACGCTTCAGCAGAGACAGACAACAAAAAATGGTCGCTATGCGCAGTCTTCTCCACGCCTTCAGAGTATTACCCCGGCTGGCTTGCCTGCTAGCGGGTTTACTTTGCATGGGGATTTTTTCTGGCACTGCCTTTGCGGACAGTTCGCTGCCCGGGGAACAACAAGCCCGCACCCTTCGGGTTGCTTATATGGAATTTCCCCCCGTCACTTTCCGGAACGAGTTCGGGCTTCCGGAAGGCCCGATCATCAGAATAACCGAAAAGGTTGCTCAAGAAGCCGGTTACAAACTTGAGTTCCTCTATCTTCCTGTAGGCCGTACTTACCTTTACTTAAAGACAGGATCGGTCGATCTGGCCCTGGGGTTTTCTGGTGTACCTGTGCTGAGCAGTGTGGTGCTGGAAAGTGAAATAAATCTGATTTCAATGATACTGAGCGCGTGGTATCTCGAAGGCACCACACCGGTTAATCACATGGATGATTTTCGGGGTAAGACGTTGATTTTGATTAACGGCTTTACCTATGGGGGCTTTCGGGAGTGGCTGGAACAGCAGGGTGATATTCGTATTACCGAAGCACCCAACCGCCGTTCTGCCATTGATATGCTGAAGCGCGGGCGGGGGCATTACCTGCTTGATTACCACCAACCGGTGCGTGAAGTATTTAGCCGCTCTTCTGACTCCTTAATTCGCGAGTCTGAGATTCGCACCCGCAGAGGGGCCTGGTTATTCTCACGTGCTACTCCAGAGGCACAGCAACTTAAAGAGGCCTTTGATGCAGCCTATCTGCGGTTAGCAGAACGGGGCGAAGTTCAACCTGAAATCACTGCTGAACCAGGCTATATTTTGCCGGGTTTTCCCTCCCTCTGACGCTTGCTGGTGCCCCTCCTGGTTACCGGTTAAATTCCGGCGATTGCCAATCGCCTTGTTTCTGGATGAACTCATGTATATAGTTTCCCTGTCTCTGGCTAGCTACCAGATGTAGTGTTTGATGCTTTTTCAGCACACATCGAAAACAAGGTAGCCGGGAATCCGGTGAGAATCCGGAACTGACGCGCAGCGGTATTGGAGAACGAGCGTGGCATAAAGACACTGGCAACAGCCGGGAAGTCGCCACGCAAGGCCGAACCTTGAGGTTCATGCTCCTGAGTCCGAAGACCTGCCAGAGATGTGTTGTTTTCTATCGCCACGAAGAAAACAACTCGACTGCACCTTCGCGACTCAGGCGCCTGCATCTGGCACTATAAGGTGAGCAGCAACGAACAAGGCACAACGCAGCCCCCCTGATGGGTTGATGCTTTGTTTGTCCTGCGTACGCGAAGGTTATAGAACTCACGCGTATTCAGGAGATAACGGTATGTCTGCTACAGCCCTGGCCGAACCCCGGCCCGCCTCACCATCCGATACAGAAGCCTTGCAGGTTATCAAACGCAACGGCAATCTGGTCAGTTTCACCCCATCTAAAATCAGCGTAGCCGTTACCAAAGCCTTCCTGGCCGTTGAGGGCGATCAGGCTGCAGGCTCCGCCCGCATCAACGACGCCGTGCACCGCGTTACCGAGCAAGTGGTGCAAGCCATCGGCCGCCGCCTGAAAGCTGGCGGCCGGGTACACATCGAAGACATACAGGATCAGGTTGAACTGGCCCTGATGCGCGCAGAAGAACAGAAAGTGGCCAGGGCTTACGTGCTGTACCGGGAAGAACACGCCCGCGAACGTGCCCTGCAAGAGCCTGTAGAAGCTCATCCTCACCTCACTGTAAAACAAGCCAGTGGCCGCATCGTACCGCTGGACCTGGGCTTGATGAAACGGCAGGTAGAGCAGGCTGCAGAAGGTCTGGAAGGTATTGATGGCGAAACCCTGGTTGATGAGGCTCTTCATAACCTCTACAACGGTATCGACGAAGCCGAAGTACTCAGCGCCCTGATTATGACAGCCCGGGGCCGCATTGAGCGCGAACCGGACTACAGCGCCGTCACGGCCCGTTTGTTGTTGGAACAACTGCGCCTGGAAAGTGTCACAGCGCTCAACCTGAATACCGGCTTGAGCCTCACGGAAGTTTATCCTCAGGCCCTGAGCACGTTTATCCACACAGGCATTCGGTATGAGCTTCTGGATGAAGCCATGGCCGCGTATGATCTTGAACGGTTAGGCGCGGCGATCAAGCCTGAGCGTGACCAGCAGTTTGGCTTCCTCGGCCTGCAAACCCTGTACGACCGTTACTTCCTGCACTGGAAAGGCGACCGCCTGGAATTGCCCCAGGTGTTCTTCATGCGCGTCGCCATGGGGCTGGCCCTGCGTGAGGACGACCCCAACAGCCGGGCTATTGAGTTCTATAACCTGCTGTCCTCTTTCGATTACATGGCCTCTACGCCGACGTTGTTCAACAGCGGCACCCGCCACTCCCAGTTGTCGTCTTGCTACCTCACCACCGTGGGTGATGATCTGGAAGAGATCTACGGCGCCATTCGTGACAATGCGCTGTTGTCCAAATGGGCCGGTGGTCTGGGCAATGACTGGACACCCGTACGGGCTCTGGGGTCTCGTATTAAAGGCACCAATGGCCAAAGTCAGGGCGTAGTGCCATTCCTGAAGGTAGTGAATGATACGGCGGTTGCCGTAAACCAGGGGGGTAAGCGAAAAGGCGCTGTGTGTGCCTATCTGGAAAGCTGGCACCTGGATATTGAAGAATTTCTGGAACTGCGTAAAAACACCGGAGACGAACGCCGCCGCACCCACGACATGAACACCGCCAACTGGGTACCGGATTTGCTGATCGAACGCATGCGCCAGGACCGTGACTGGACCCTGTTCAGCCCCAGTGATGTGCCGGACCTGCATGACCTCTACGGCAACGCATTCCGCGAGCGCTACGAACACTACGAAGCATTGGCGGCCGAAGGCAAGATCGAGCTGTTCAAAACCATTCCGGCCAAACAGTTGTGGCGCAAAATGCTGACCGTACTGTTTGAAACCGGCCACCCCTGGATAACCTTCAAAGACCCCTGCAACCTGCGTTCGCCACAGCAGCATAAAGGCGTGGTTCACAGCTCTAACCTGTGTACCGAAATCACCCTGAACACCAGCGCGGAAGAAATTGCGGTGTGCAACCTGGGGTCGGTCAACCTGGCGGCCCATATTGCTAACGGCGAACTGGATGTACAGCGCCTCGAGCGCACCGTAAACACCGCTGTGCGCATGCTCGACAACGTTATCGACATCAACTTCTATGCCGTACCCCAGGCCCGCAACTCCAACCTCAAGCACCGCCCGGTTGGCCTTGGGCTGATGGGCTTCCAGGATGCTCTGTACGCACTGCGCCTGCCGTACACCAGCCCCGAAGCGGTGGAGTTTGCAGACATTGCCATGGAGCAACTGAGCTACTTTGCCATCCGTGCATCCGCCCGGCTGGCGGAAGAGCGGGGTGCGTATGAAAGCTACGAAGGCTCCCTGTGGAGCCAGGGCATACTGCCGATTGATTCCATTGAACTGCTGAAAAGTGCTCGCCGGGAAGGCGACCTGAGCGTGAACACCGACAGCCATCTTGACTGGGCACCCGTGCGCGAACTTATCGCCAAACACGGCATGCGCAACAGCAACGTAATGGCCATTGCGCCAACCGCCACTATCTCGAATATCGTGGGCGTGTCGCAATCCATCGAACCGGCATACCAAAATCTGTTTGTGAAATCGAACCTATCCGGCGAATTCACCGTGGTGAACCCCTCACTGGTGCGAGACCTCAAGGCCGAAGGCCTGTGGGACAACGTGATGGTGAACGACCTCAAATACTACGATGGCAGCGTACAGCAAATAGAACGGATACCCACGGAGCTGAAATCCCGCTACGCAACAGCATTTGAGATAGACGCCCGTTGGCTGGTGGAAGCCGCTGCCCGCCGCCAGAAATGGCTGGACCAGGCCCAGAGCCTGAACCTCTACATGGCAGAACCCAGCGGGAAAAAACTGGACGAGCTGTATCAGCTGGCGTGGGAACGGGGCCTGAAAACCACCTATTACCTGCGCTCACTGGGAGCAACCGGAGTGAACCAGCAAGCGGCCCCGATTGCCGCGCCACAGCCTAAAGTTTGCAGCATTGATGAACCCGACTGTGAAGCATGTCAGTAACCACTTACTATAGATCTGAGAGGCATAATCATGCTGAATTGGGACGATGAAGCCAAACCAGAAAGCCAGCCCGCTGCACCCAGCAGCGTGGCGCCGGTAAACGTAGACGACAAACGTGTAATCAATGGCGAAACCGACGTAAACCAGTTGGCCCCCTTCAAGTATCCCTGGGCCTGGGAGTTCTTCATGAACGCCAACAAAAACCACTGGACGCCGCTGGACGTGAACATGGCGCAGGACGTTCACGACTACCACCACCGCCTGAACCCGGCGGAAAAGCACGTATTTGAAAACGTGGTGGCCTATCTGACCACCTCCGACATACTGGCCATGCGTAATATAGGCCTGGCGGTGATGGAGAAAATGACCGCGCCGGAGTTACAGATATACCAGGCACGCCAGGTATACGAAGAGGCACTGCACACCTGGACCTACCAGCACTGCATTGAAACCCTGAACCTGGACCAGAGTGAAATATACAACCGCTACCGGGTAGTGCCGCAAATCAACGCAAAAATCCAGATGGCCAACCGCCGGCTGGATGCGGCAATGCGCTCCGACCTGAACCTGCGCAACAAGGACGACTTGCAGGAATTCATCATGTCGTACCTGTTCTTTGCCGCCGTGTTTGAGGGTTGCTGGTTCTACAACGGCTTCAGCCCCATCTTTGCCTTGCAACGCAGAGGCCTGATGCGCGGCACCGGCGAACAGTTCCAGTACATCCTGCGTGATGAAGCCATGCACTTCGCTTTTGGCCTGAAAGTGGTGAACCAGATACTGGAAGAAGAAAACATCAGCTTCGACCCCAAGGCCGTGCGCGAGATGTGGGACGAATCCGAAGCCGCCGAAAGCAACTACGCTAACTACATTCTGCGTGACCCCATTCTGGGTTATTCCGCCGAATACCACACCGAACAATTCCGCTTTGTGGCCAACCGAAGAGCCCGTGCCGTAGGGCTGGAAGAACCGTTCCCGGGCGCGAAAAACGTATCCCCCTGGCTGGATGAGCAGGCCACTATGCGGAAGGAGAAGAACTTCTTTGAGACACGGGTGATTGAGTACCAGACCGGGGCGCAG